>NZ_JBEXXC010000020.1:0-88627 GCF_040630175.1 Nocardia sp. NPDC005825 | reverse complement strand
ACCTCGCGGCGCTGGAGGTCTCGTTCTTCCCTCCCTCCGCTCCTCCGCTTCGCTCCCCCGCTCCACTCAGTCCAGAACGAGACGCGCCGCGAACCTCCGGGGGTGTTCTAGCGGGAGCTCATGTCGAGCGCGGCGAGGTAGCTGAACAGCACCGACGCGCCGATCGGGTTGCCGCCACCGGGGTAGACGGTGCCGCTGACCGCGGCCATGGTGTTGCCCGCGGCGTACAGACCCGGGATGGGGTCGCCCGCCTCGTTCAGGACGCGGGCCGCGGTGTCGGTGCGCAGACCGCCCTTGGTGCCCAGATCGGAGATGCCGAAGGCGGCCGCGTGGAACGGGCCCTGCACGATCGGGGCCAGCGGCGGTTCGCCATTGGAGAAGGCGCGGTCATAGGCCTCGTCGCCGCGGCCGAAGTCCGGATCGACACCCTCGGTCACGAATTCGTTGAAGCGGGCCACGGTGGCGACCAGCGCGTCGGCGGGGACGCCGATCTCCGCGGCCAGGCCCTCCAGGGTGTCGGCGGTCTTCCACAGGCCCGCCTCGATGAAGCGTTCCGCCTCGACCATCGGCACATTGCTGGCCTTGATCGGCGGCACCACGCCCTCGGCGTCGTCGTAGATCATCCAGAACGGGAGGGTCGCCGACCCGTCGTCCAGATGCTCGATGATGTCGCGGCCGAGCCGGTCGTAGGGCGCGGACTCGTTGACGAACCGTGCACCCGCCTGGTTGACGAAGATGCCGCCGGTGAACCACAGCGCGAACGCCGCGCGCCCGTCGGGATGGATGAGGCCCGGCGACCACCACGCCTGATCCATCAGGTCGGTGTCCGCGCCCGCCGCGATGCCCGCCACGTGCGCCTTGCCCTGATTGCCCCACGGCCCCATGGTGTCCCGGGCCACGCCCGGCACGCCGTAGCGCTGCCGCAGCTCATCGTTGCCCTCGAAACCACCGGCCGCCAGCAGCACGCCCTTCCGAGCCCGGATGGCGATCCGCTGCCCGTCCCGCTCCACGATCGCACCGGTCACCGCGCCGTCCTCGGTCACCAGCTCGACCAGCGCGGTGTTCAGGTGCAGCGCCACGTTCGGGTACTTCGACAGGCCCAGCAGGAACCGGCCGACCAGGGCGCGCCCGCCGATCAGATAGTCCGGCTGCGGGTCGCCGTGCCGTTCGGTGGCCAGCGGTCCGCGCACGGACTCGCCCAGCTCACCGAGCTTGGCGGCCTTCAGCGGCGCGGGCACGATGTGCCGCTTGCCGTCCAGGCGCGCCTTCGGGGCCTTGCCGAAGTAGTCCGGCCACGGGAAGACCTGGAACTTGAACGCCTCGTCCTGCTCCAGGTACTCGATGACCTTCGCGCCATTGCGGATGTAGGTTTCCTGCAGGTCCGCCGGGGTGCGGTCGCCGACCACCGCGCGGAAGTAGGTGAGCGCGTCCTCGACGGTGTCGTCCACGCCCTCGCGCCGCAGCACCGGGTTGCAGGGGAACCAGACGCCGCCGCCACCGGAGAACGAGGTGGTGCCGCCGAACTTCTCGGTGGCCTCGACCACCGCCACGCTCAGCCCCTCACGGGCGGCCGTGTAGGCCCCGGCCAGGCCGCCGCCCGACCCTGCCACCAGGACATCGACTTCTTCGTTCCAGTCCGTCACCGTTTGCTCCCTGATCGACGCGGTCTCTTCGCGCGACGGTATGCGGCCGGGCGCGCCCGGCGCATCAACTATCCCAATGGCCGGATAGCCGATCGGTTCCAGGAGGTCAGCACGATTTTGCCGCGCACCCGCCCGGACTCGCCCAGCGCGTGCGCCGCCACCGCGTCGGCGAGCGGCAGCACCCGGTCGATCACCGCGCGCAGGCGACCGGCCACCACCAGCTCCGCCACCCGGGCGAGGTCCGCGCCGGACGGGGTGAAGTAGTGGCGGTGGTAGCGGGGATCGTCGAGCGCCTCCTCGCCCTGGGCGTCGATCACGCGGCCGTGCGGGGTGAGCACGCGCAGTGATCGGGCCGCGTAGTCGCCGCCGACCAGATCGAATGCCAGGTCCACGTCGCGCGCGGCGGTGGTGAAATCGGTTGTCGTGTAATCGATCAGCTCGTCGGCGCCCAGGTCGCGCAGGAATGCGTGGTTGGTGGTGCGGGCCGTGCCGATCACGTACGCGCCGCGCGCCTTCGCGATCTGCACCGCCAGATGGCCGACGCCGCCCGCTGCCGCGTGCACCAGCACCCGTTGTCCGGGTGCGACTTCGGTGAGGGCCTGCCACGCCGTGAGTGCCGCGGTCGGCAGCGCGGCGGCTCGGAGGTGATCGAGTCCGGCGGGTTTGGCGGCGAGGAATTCCGCGGGGGTCACCGTGTATTCGGCGTTCGCGCCCGAGCGGCTGACCACATTGCCGAAAACCTCATCCCCGGGCCGGAATTCGGTGACTTCTGCCCCGACCTCGGCCACCTCGCCGGACAGGTCCAGGCCCAAGGTGAACGGCGGCGGGCCCAGTTTGGTGATCGCACCGGAGCGCAGTTTCCAATCGGCGGCATTGATCGAGGTGGCCGCCACCCGCACCAGCACCTCGCGCGCGCCGGGCCGCGGCCGTTCGACCTCCACCGTCTCCAGCACGCCGGGTCCGCCGAGGGTGCGCTGACTGATCGCTTTCATGATCTCGATCCTGCGCGGGATAGTCTCCGTCGGGAAGAAGGCACTAATTCGAACCCGAGGTACCTCATGGATACCGTCTCCGACTGGGAGCCAACCGGAAATCTGGTCGACAGCTACCTGCGACGCTGCCCCGCCCGCGACGTGCTCGCGGTGCTCGCCGACAAATGGGTGCTGCTGGTGCTGGGCACGCTGCGCAAGGAGGGCGGCCCGATCCGGTTCAACGAACTGCGCCGCCGCCTCGACGGCATCACCCAGAAGGTGCTCACCCGCACGCTGCGGGACCTGGAACGCGACGGGCTGGTCCGGCGGACCGTGTATCCGACCGTGCCGCCGCGAGTCGAGTACGCGCTGACCGAGCTCGGCGCGGACCTCGGGCACATCACCCACGCCATGGGACAGTGGGCGCTGCGGCACGCCGATGAGATCGCCGTCGCCCGAACGGCTTTCGACGAACGGGCCGCCCGCGCGCCGGAACCGATCAGCTCCTGAACCCGGAGTCGGTCACACCTTGACCGCCAGCACGGTGGCCTGCGGGGTGCGCTCGTCGGGGCGGGCCTCCCGGGCCAGCGTCGCGGTGGCGCGAAAGCCGTGCGCGGCCAGCACTTCGGCGAATGTGACCGGCGCCCAGCGGTAGGCGGGGGCGACCTTGTGGTCGTAGGCGTGCACGCCGGTCGCCTCGTCGGCGGCCTGGAAGCCGAACAGCGCGTACCCGCCCGGCCGCAGCACCCGGGCGAACTCGGTCAGTACGTCCGGAACCCGGGCCGGCGGGGTGTGAATGATGGAGTACCAGGCCACGATTCCGGCCAGCGACTCGTCCTCGAACCGCAGCCGCTCCATCGGGCCGACCTCGAAGGACAGGTCGGGGTACTGCTCGCGGGCGATCCGGATCATCTCCGGCGACAGGTCGATGCCGGACACCTCCAGGCCGGCCGCCGCCAGATGCGTGGTGACCCGGCCCGGACCGCAGCCGATATCGGCGACCGGGCCCGCTCCGTGCTCCCGCACCGTGTGCGCGAACGCGTCCAACATCACGGCGTCGAACGGGTTGTCCTGCAGCTGCCGCCGGAACAGATCGGAATACAGCTCCGCGACCTCGTCGTACGCGTCCCGGGTAACCGTTATGTCCGCACTGTCCACCATGTTTCGACTCTAGGCCTCCGTCGGCAGTGCCCCGATCGCGCCCGTGGACGGGGCCCGAACCGGCAGGTATTCCCCGTTCAAAAGCACCCGCAGCCGGGCCTGCGGCGGCATCAGCGTGCGCAGCGGCAGGATGGCCAGGCGGGCCAGGCGGCGCAGGTCCCGGGGCAGCGCGGGCAGTGGAAGGTCGATGTGCCACAGCGGGTATCGGTGATCGGGATGCTGCCAGCCGTCGCGCAGCATGAACTTCAGGACGCGCGGGGACAGTTCGCGGGCGGTGGCGGTGGCCAGTTCCAGGCGCAGCAGGTCGCCGTCCCGGTCGACCCGGGCCCGATGCGGGTCCCCGGCATCCACGGTGAGCTGGCCGGAGTCCGCCAGATCGGTGATGAGAGCGGCCAATTCCTCGTAGCACTGCTCCCATTCGCGATCGTGCGCGCGATGCGCGGCCCGCTGCTGCTCGATGATGAGGCGGCGGTCGCGTTCGCCCGGCCGCACCAGATACAGCTCCACCGTGTCGGCCTCCGGAACCAGGCCCAGGGTGAGGCGGTCCTCCGGCCAGGCCGGTCCGTACGCCTGGCCCAGCACCGCGTGCCGGGGCGCCCCGAACTCGGCGCGGAACCCGTCCAGCGCGCGGGCCTGGGCGGCGGTGCGCTGCGCCGCGACCTCGGCGGGCAGGCCCTCGTCGTAGAGGAAGGACTCGATGCTGTCGCTGAGCGTGACGCAGACCGCCTCGAGCCGGTCGCCGTCGAAGCAGAAGCGGGCGCGCGGATCGTCCACGTGGAGTTCGGTGTCGGCCCACACCGTGCGCACCCCGACATCGGTGTCGTGCACCGGTTTCCAGCCCACGGCGGCGGCGAAACCATCCAGATCGGCGCGGGTCCAGGTCCACGCGAAAGCGCGGGCGGCGCGGGCGATCTCGACCCCGGCCGGCACATCCACGCGCAGCGGTCCGGCGTCGAAATCGGAGACGGCGTGGCGGCGCAGGAATTCCGCGCGCTGGGTGCGGGAGGTCGGGTGCGGCGGAATGCCGAGCGCGGTCACCTCCAGATCGGCGCCGCCCTCCACCCAGGCGTCGGCCACCAGTTCGGTCGGCGCGGCGACCCCGACCGCGCGCAGGGTGTCGGTGGTGCGCAGGGCCAGCCCGCTCATGGCGACGGTGCCCGCCCGCCGGGAGAGGCCGCGCGTCCAATTGCCCTCGCGGGGCGGCGTCCAGCCCAGCGCGATGAGCTGTCGTTCCAGGTCGGAGCCGTAATACCAGGCGGGATCGATGAATTCGCTGCGGGCCAGCTCCCCCGCCAGCTGCTCCGGCCCGGCCGCGAACTGCACGAAACGCCCACCGGGCGCGGTGACCAGCAGTCGCCCGTCGATGGGCAGCGTCTCCAGGAATCCGGCCAGGCTCTCGGCGAACCGGATCCAGGGGCCCGCGGCGGCGCGGCGGCGGGCGGCCTCGTGCCGGCGCTCCATCCAATACCGTTGCGCGGTCGGGTTCACCAGCAGCAGGTCCACGGTGTCCGCGCCGATCGTGAGGCCCGCGAAGACATTCGGGAAACGCCAGGCCAGGCCCTCGGCGGGACCCGCGGCGGTGGTCTCCGGATCGCCCCAGCGGGTGGTGAACTCCGCGGCGGCGCGGGCCATGGCGGCGGCGAGCAGGTCCCGGCTGCCGGGGTCCGCGGGATCCGGGCAGTCGGAGATGGCCACGCGCACATGGTCCAGGCCGCGGTCACTGCCCCAGAACATGGCCGAGTCCCACCACACCGGCAGGCCCGTGCGCGAGAAGACCGGACCGTTGCGGAGGGTGCCGACCGGTTGCGGCCCGGTCCAACCGACCAGTCGGGCGAATTCCGTGACATTCCCGGAACCCCAACGCCAGCCGAACCCCGCGGCCGCACCGACGATCTCGACCGCACCCGCGATATCGACCCGTACCTCGAATCCCACCCCGCGACACTAACCCCGGCCCGGCCATGCCGGGAAACTTCCCCGCCGCGACTATTATGTGATCGGCCGGCGCTTCCCACGGGGCGGACAACTCACGGGAAGCCCGGCCACGGTCTTCAATGCTCGGTCGGGAATCGCGCACTTCCCGCGTCGCCCGCCGGAATGATCGGCAGCACCAGCGCCGACGGATGGTCCGGGTCGTGATAGACGGTTTGCGTCGCGACCTGCGTATTCGTGTTCTCCCCGAGCGGATCCCCGGTATTCGGATTCGGCGCGAACTGCGGGAAATCGCTGCTCGACACCTCCACCCGGATCTTGTATCCGGCTTTCACCAGATAACTCGTCGGCCAGATATCGATCGAGAACTTGTACGGCTGCCCCGGCACGAGCGGTGTCGGATGCTCCAGCGAATCCCGGAATGCCGCCCGGATGATCCCATTGTTGAGGTTCACCGTGGACCCGTCCGGCGCGACCGCCACCAGCTTCGCCGTGAAATCGGTATCCGGCGCACTCGACGCCGCCCACAACGTCATTCGAACCGGCCCGGTGATCTCGGTATCGCCCGGCATCGGGGCGGTCGTATAGGTCAGCACATCCGACCGCTGCTCCACCACGAACTGATCCACCGGCCCCTGCGGCCCCGACGACGCCCCGCAACACGAATGCCCGCCCGCACTCGGCACCGGATTCGAGGGGTCGTACTCGTACCGATCCGGCTGCTGCGGATCCTTCGGCGCGTCGGTGGTCAGCGCGCCCGTCCGCCCCAGCATCGAAGTGCCGCCGTTCCCGGACAGGTAGTAGGTGGTCCAGCGGGTATTCGGCAACGGCCACGCCGACGCCGACTTCCACTTGTTCGCGCCCATCACGAAATAGTCGACCACCGGCTGCCCGGAAACCTTGTTGTCCACGCCCTTCAGGAAATGGTCGAACCAGGCCAGCATCAGCTCATTGATCGGACTGTCGCCCGCCTCCCCGGTCGCGGCCAGCATGGGCGTCGTGACCCCGCTCCCGGGCCGACCCCAGCCCAGGTGATCCCAGGGCCCCAGCACCAACCGCTGCCCGGCCCGCGCTTCCGGCGAACCGCCCCCGGCCACCATCCCCGTGAAATTCTCCACCCCGCCGGCCAGGAACGCGTCGTACCAGCCCTCGAAATTCAGGACGGGGACCTTGACCTTCGCGTAGCTGTCCCGAATGCTCCACTGCTTCCAGTAGTCGTCGCGGGTGGAATGCCGCACCCAGTCGTAGAACCACGGCGCGATCACCGGATCACCCGGGTGCAGCGGCGGAAACTGTTGATAGGGGCGGAAACCCAGCCACCGGGTGTAGTTCGTGCCGTCGGCCGCCAGCTGCTTGGCGGTGCCGGTGTCACCGCGATTCGCGGCCGCGCCCGCCCCGATCGTCTCCATGGCCCACGGCTCCACGAACCCCAACCGGAACGCGCCGCCCTCGTAGGTCCACCCGTCGTAGTAGTCCGACGCGGTATTGGCCGGGACGATCGTGGTCAGATGCGGTGGCGTGCTGATCGCCGCGAGCCACTGCGTCGCACCGACATACGAGGACCCGTACATGCCGACCTTGCCGTTCGTCCCCGGCAGCGCGGCCGCCCACTCCACCGAGTCGTAGCCGTCGGTGATGTCGTTCCCGAATTCGGTGAACACCCCGGCCGACTGGCCCTGGCCGCGAATGTCCTGCACCACCACGAGATAACAGTGCGAAGCGAACCATTCCGGCGTCCGATACCGGTACGGCTGGATCTGCGCCGCCGCCTTCCCGTACTGCGTCCGCATCAGCACCACCGGCACCGCATCGCCGGTCTTCGGCCGATACACGTCGGCCTTCAACACCACCCCGTCCCGCATGGTCGCCGGCACGTTCTCCTGTTTGTCGACCGCGCACGCCCCGCGTCCACCCGCGGGCGGCCAGCTCGCCGCGTCCTGCGGCCCCGACCCGCCCCCGCCGCTGCCGCACCCGGCGGCGATCAGCGCGACCACGCCGACCACCGCTCCCACCTGTGCGATCCGGCCACGCCGTCGCCCACTCCGGGTCATGAATCGACGGTAACGCCGCGCCCGCCCCGACCGGCCGACATTCGCTCAAACCGCACCGGTGGGCGGAGCCTGCCGCAGCTCGACGACCGCCAGCACCGCCAACGCCACGAACAGGACCGCCCCGAGACCCGCCACGGTGTGCAGGCCGGAGGCGAGGGTGCGCGCGGTGCCGATACTGCCGAGAATCGCCACCCCCGCCGCCACCCCGAACTGCCCGCCAGCCTCCGCGGTCGCCGACGCGGCACCCGCGATATCGGGCGGTGCCGCGTCCAGGACCAGGTTGTATCCCAGCGATATGCCGGGGCCGATGCCCGCCATCGCCACCGCGAAACCAACGGTCAAGGGCCACAGCCCGGTTCCGTCACCCACGACGGTGACGGCGGCGTAGCCGAACGCGGCGACCAGCAGACCCGCCGCGGTGATGTACGCCGGACGAATGGTGCGGGCCAGGGCCGGACCGAGGCCGATCGTGAACAGCATGGCCACGGCTGGAAGCACCATCCACAATCCCGCCCGCAACGTCGAATATCCGAGCACCGATTGCAGGTACAGATTGATCATCAGGATCGTCCCGCCCTGCACCGCGCCCACCAGCAGACTCAGGGTGAACGCGCCCCGAAAGACCTTTGCTCGGAAGAGCCGCAACTCCAGCACCGGATAGCGAATTACACGCTGCCGCACCAGAAACGCGGCGAACGCGACCACACCCACCAGTAGCGCCGTCCACGCGAGAACCCGCCCACTGTCCCGGGCGAGCTCCGTGATGCCGTAGACAACCGGCAGGATTCCCGCCAAAGACAGTGCGACACTGAGCCCATCGAGCCGCGGCGCCTCGGGATCGCGATGCTCCGGCAGCAGCACCGGACCCGCCACCAACAGCAGCACCATCACCGGAACCGCCAGCAGGAACACCGACCCCCACCAGAAATGCGCCAACAGCACCCCACCAGCGATCGGCCCGACGATCGCCCCACCCATGAAACACCCGGTGAACGCCGCCACCGCCACCGCCCGCTCCTTCGGATCGGCGAACATCGCCCCGATCAACGCCAACCCCGACGGCGCGAGCGTCGCCGCCGCGACACCCATCACCGCCCGAGCCGCAATCAGCATCCCCGCACTATCCGCATACGCGGCGAGCACCGAACCCGCCCCGAAAGCCGCGGCGCCCCAGAGCAGCAGCCGCCTCCGCCCGATCCGATCCCCAAGCGTCCCCATGGTGACAAGAAACCCAGCGATCATGAATCCATAGACATCCAGAATCCACAACTGCTGTGTACCACTGGGTTTCAGCTCCACCGCCAGCGTCGGCAACGCCAGATTCAACACACTGAAGTCGACCGATATCAACAGGATGGGCAAGGCCAGCACGCCCAGCCCAAACCACTCCCGCCGCTTCGCGGTGGCCGCCGCCGGCCTGTCGGTGATATCCACGCGAGGTCCTTTCCGAGGGTTCTACCGAACCGACGAACAGGACTCCCGCGAATGGACCGGCGGCAGCACCCCAGTGGTTCTCACCGGCCGGCGTAGACCGAAACCCCCTGGGCAATGAGGTTCTCAGTGCCTGGGACGGTCACCGAGAACACGGCCTGTTCTCCCAGATCGGTGACGTTGGTGATCCGGTCCCAGAAGACATCGTTGGTGCAGAGCATTGCCAGCTCGGGGGCGTCGAGAACGTCGGCGGCGCGAGCCAGGCGCGCGCGGCTCGGCGAGTGCTTCCACATCGTGGATCCGCAGAACCTGGTCCCCATCGCCGCCTGGAACTCGCGATGGGTCATGTTCCGGACGGACAGAAGCGCACGGACGGTATTCCATACCTCCATGGGGACGGTGTCCACATTGGGATTCGAAGTCATCGTGTCGAGCTCGGCCAGACATTCCGCAGCGGTGGAACCACGCGCTCCATGGACCCCGATGTCCTCGAGGAAGGTGATCTGGTTGTCCCCGCCGTCGATTGTGAGGTGCCAACAGTCCCGATAGCCGGCCTTGGGTACGAGCCGGATCCGTCCGTGGACGCCCAGCCGGAGCAAGAGATCGGACACGTCGTTGATGAGCCGCCGACTGGTCGACGTGTAGTAGATGCGGGCTTGCTTCCCGATCCGGTCCCAGCGTGCCGAACCATCGGTGGCCCAGAGATGCCGAAGGAAGATCGCGACCTGGTCGGTGGGCATCCCGAAAACTCGCTCGGGGACGAACTTCTCGTAGCTACGGAGGCCGAAGAGTCCGAGCTCGTCGAGCCACTTGGCGATTGGATTGCGTCTACCGTGGGTAAGCCGGTAGGGCGCAGGCAATCTCAGGGTTGTGACCCGCGCAGCCGCGTACTCGTCGCGGATCGCTGTGATACCGAAGTGCGTGGCGGCATCGGTTACGGCGGCGAGATTCTCCTCGTCGATACTCGCGTATCGGATCGGCTGCCGGCGAACGCAGGACCCGTCACCGATCATGTGCGCAAGCATGACAACCTCAGGATCGGGCATCTCCTCGGTTCGGACAGGCGCTGGAATCCACCGGGGGATAGCGAAGCGATCGCCGATTCCCAGCTCCCCCAGCTTGCGCCATCCGCCGATGGTCAGCAGCCGTGCTTCTGTGGCGGCGTCTATCGACCGGCCGGAAGCCAACTGCACTCGGGCGATCGTGCAACTGCCACTTGGGCGCACGTAGCCCAGCGGACGGGCGGTGAAGCGCATCTGCGGATCGAGGGACCAAACAGGCGGACGCAGCTCGTCCTGGATCAGGGTCTCCAGCGGCACCGCGACTCCGGTGTCCGCCCGGATAATTGGCGTAGTGGCAGTTAACCAGGCAGCACCGTGGGTTTCAAAGGTGTTGATGCCCTTACAGTTCGACTCCTCGACAGACTGTTTTGGCTGCATGCCGAAACAATAGATCGAAACTGTGTTCGGTGCGGCGCTATCCTCGAGCCATATCGACGAACCGACTCAGATGCAATTGGTGCGCAACGGTAATGGTTGCCGTCGGGCCGTTTCGGTGCTTGCCAAGAATGAGGTCTGCTTCACCACCGCGAGGGTCATCCCGTTCGAAGGCGTCTGGGCGATGCAACAGGATAACCATATCGGCATCCTGTTCTAGACTGCCACTTTCGCGAAGGTCACTAACCATCGGCCGCTTATCAGTTCGCTGTTCCGGACCACGGTTGAGCTGCGAGATCGCGATGACGGGGACCTCGAGTTCCTTGGCCATCAGTTTGAGGCTTCGGGAGAATTCCGAGACTTCCTGCTGGCGGGATTCGACCTTCTTGCCGGAGCTCATCAGCTGGAGATAGTCGACGACGATGAGGCGGAGGTCGTGGCGTTGCTTGAGGCGGCGGGCTTTCGCTCGGATTTCCATCATGGTGAGGTTCGGCGAATCGTCCACGAAGAGTGGGGCTTCGCTGATCTCACTCATGCGGCGGGCGAGTTTGGTCCAGTCATCGTCGCTCATGCGGCCGGAACGCATATCGCCCAGTTTGATCTTCGCCTCCGCGGAGAGGAGACGCATGACGATTTCGGTGCGGCTCATTTCCAGGGAGAAGATGACGCTGGCCATGCCGTGCTTGATGGAGCAGCTGCGCATGAAATCCATACCGAGCGTGCTCTTTCCAACACCGGGTCGAGCCGCGACGATGACCATCTGGCCGGGGTGCAGGCCGTTGGTGATCTCGTCGAGTTCGGTGAAACCGGTGGGGACGCCGAGGGAGATGCCGCCTCGGGAGGCGATGGAGTCGAGTTCGTCCATCGTCGGCTGGAGGATGTCGGTGAGGGGGGCGAAGTCCTCGCTGGAGCGGCGTTCGGTGACGTCGTAGAGCTCGGCCTGGGCGCGGTCCACGACCTCGGCCACGTCCTGGCCGTCGGCGCCCGCGTAGCCGTACTGGACGATGCGGGTGCCCGCTTCGACCAGGCGGCGCAGCACCGACTTCTCCGCGACGATCTCGGCGTAGTAGCCGGCGTTGGCGGCGGTGGGGACCGTTTGGGTCAGGGTGACGAGATACGGTGCGCCGCCGATGCGCTTGAGTTCGCCCTTGCGGTCCAGGGTGGCGGCGACGGTGACCGGGTCGGCGGGTTCGCCGCGGCCGTAGAGGTCGAGGATGGCGTCGTAGACGGCCTGGTGCGCGGGGCGGTAGAAGTCGCCGGGGCGGATGACTTCGACGACGTCGGCGATGGCGTCCTTGGACAGCAGCATGCCGCCGAGAACGGACTGTTCCGCCGCCATGTCATGGGGCGGCTGACGGCCGAAATCCTCACCGGGAGCGTCGGGATAGTCGGAGGGCCCGTGATCGTCGCGGCCGCGATCGTCGACGACTGCCATGGGCTCGACCGTCCTCTCTGCTCGCGCCGCAACGGCGTGCAAGACCCGTTGTACGCCGGCGCACCGACATGTTGGGACCGCCACGCTCGAGCCGTGGTCACGACCTCGAAGGCGAACCTAGGCGACCGGGCGGTGACCCGCCAAACCGAACTGTGTACACACCTGTGGATAACGTGGGTATTGTTCACCGCCTGTTGTGCACCCCCTGTGGAAAACTTGGGGACAACAGTCGATGCCGCTGCTCAAAGCCCTGGTAGTGGCGGAATTCTCATTGTTCGCAACTGTGGATCAATTTCGTGCGGCGTGTCGCTGGACGGCAACGGCCGGGCGTGTTGGGTTAACGAACGGTCACACGGATGTGACCGGTCACACAACGAAAACGGTTGGTTTGCTGGGCAATCCACAACCGATCCGAAATCCGGCGATTCCTGAGCAAACAAAAGAAATCGGAGGCCGCCCCCACGGGTGAGGCGGCCTCCGATCAACCGAATTACTCGGCGGCAGTGACCTGCAGGTCGACCTTGGCGACCACATCCGGGTGCAGATGCACCACGACACCGTGCTTGCCGGTGCTCTTGATGTGGGCCTTCGGCAGCTCGATGCTGCGCTTGTCGACGACCGGGCCGCCGGCGGTCTTGATCGCCGAGGCGACATCGGCCGCGGTGACCGAACCGAAGAGCTTGCCGGTGCCGGCGGTCTTGACCGCGAGCGACACGCCGGTCAGGCCCTCGATGGCCTGCTTCAGCTCGTTGGCGTGGTCCAGGTCGCGCACGCGGCGGGCATCCTGTGCCCGGCGAATGCCGGCGACCTGCTTCTCCGCGCCACGGGTGGCGACGATCGCCAGGCCGCGCGGGAGCAGGAAGTTACGGCCGTAGCCGTCCTTGACCTCCACGGTGTCGCCGGGCGCACCGAGGTTGTCGACATCAGCGGTGAGGATGAGCTTCATCTCTGTGCCTTCCCTTCTCAGCGAGCGGTGGACACGTAAGGCAGCAGAGCGACCTCACGCGAGTTCTTCACGGCGACAGCGATATCGCGCTGGTGCTGGACGCAGTTGCCCGTCACCCGGCGCGCGCGGATCTTGCCACGGTCGGACACGTACTTGCGCAGCAGCGCGGTGTCCTTGTAGTCGATCTTCGCGCCGGCCGTGTTGTTCTTCTTGCCGGCCTTGTCTTCCTTGCAGAAGGTGCAAGCCTTCTTCTTCAGCACCTTTTCGCGTGCCGGTGCTTTGGCCATGGTCTTTCAACTCCGTAATTTTGGGAACGCTGCCCATCGGGGCGGTTCCGGGGAAAGCCGTTGTCTAGAACGGCGGTTCGTCGTCCATGGGCCCGCCCCCGAAGGAGCCGGCCGCGGGGGCACTGCCCCACGGGTCGTCGCCGGCGCTCTGGCCGCCACGACCCCCGCCACTGCCACCACCGGAGAAGCCGCCGCCGCCAGCGTTCTGCTGGCCGCCGCCCTGGCCGCCGCCGCCGAAGCCACCGCCACCACCGCCACGGGTGGTCTTGTTGACTTTCGCGGTCGCGTACCGCAGGGAGGGACCCACCTCGTCGACTTCGAGTTCGACGACCGTGCGCTTCTCACCCTCGCGGGTTTCGTAGGAGCGCTGCTTCAGTCGTCCGCTCACGATCACTCGCGAGCCACGGGTCAGGCTCTCGGCAACGTTCTCCGCAGCTTCTCGCCAAATGTTGCAGCGCAAGAAAAGCGCTTCGCCGTCTTTCCATTCATTGGTATTACGGTCGAACACACGGGGAGTCGACGCGACGGTGAAGTTCGCGACGGCCGCTCCCGCGGGCGTGAATCGAAGCTCGGGGTCAGCCGTCAAGTTGCCGATGACGGTGATGACCGTGTCGCCCTGGGCCATGGTTCCTCCTGCTTTCCGGTGCAGTCCGCAATGCGCTCGCGTTCACCGGTCAGCCTAGAGACAGGGACCGACGGTTACGAGCGACGTCGCGGGAGGACTGGGTCTTACTTCTTGTCGGTACGCAGCACCTTGGTGCGCAGCACCGACTCGTTCAGCCCCAGCTGGCGATCGAGCTCACTCACGGTCGCGGACTCGGCGGTCAGGGTGACGACCGCGTAGATGCCCTCGGCCTGCTTGTTGATCTCGTAGGCGAGACGACGGCGACCCCAGATGTCGACGTTGTCGACCTTGCCGCCTTCGGTCCCGATGACACCGAGCATGGTGTTCAGATTCGGGCCAACGGTGCGCTCGTCCATTGCGGGATCGAGGATGACCATCACTTCATAATGACGCACGTAACCATCACCTCCTGTGGACTGTGTACGGCCCACGGACTGTCCGTGGGCAGGAGGGTTCGTTGCGTCAGCAACCCGACAAGGCTACATGAGCGGCCACCACGAACCGAAAAGGGGTCCGGACGGCGTTCACGGCGCCGGATCCGGGGTAGATAACCAAGGCGTGGCCTGCGAAATCGGGCCAGTCCATATTTTGAACAGGCGAACACGCCGACCAGCCACCTAGGGTGATGCGCATGCAGAATCGACCGGTCGTCAGCGTTGCGGCCGTTCCCCGCCGTCGCGATGCGCGCGGGTCGATGATCGCGATCATCTCGACGCTGGTGTGCGGGGTCACATTGTTGATCGCGTTCGTGAACAAGGCGCGCTGCGCGGTCGGCCCGTACGACGAATCCGGGCGCAGCGTGCTCTTCGACGTGATCAAAGATTCGGATGTCTGTTATTCCGACATCCAGTTCCTGTGGCTGGGTCGCGGCATCGATCACCACGTCTTTCCTTATATAACCGGCGGCATCACCCCGGACGGTCAGCTGACCGGCGGCGCGGTGGAGTATCCGGTGCTCAGTGGCCTGTTCATGTGGATCGGCGGCATCGGCGCGCACACCGACGCGGCCTTCCTGTGGCATTCGGCGCTGCTGCTGGCCCCGTTCGCTCTGCTGACCGCGTATCTGCTGGCCCGCATGGCCGGCCCGGCGGCATTGTTGTGGGCGGCCGCGCCGCCGTTGGTGCTCTACGCCTTTCACAATTGGGAACTGCCGGTGGTCGCGACCGCGGTCGCCGCGTTCTATGTGATGACGACGCTGACCCGGTATTCACTGCGGGATCGCGCGATCGCCGCCGCGGTATTCCTGGCGATCGGCTTCTGTTTCAAGTTGTATCCCGGCATCTTCGTGCTGCCGTTGCTGATCTATGTGCTGCTCGGTGAACATCCTTTGCGGGAGCGGCGATTCGATGTGCGCGGCGCGCTGATGGTGGCCGCGACCGCGATCGGCACGGTGGTCGCGATCAATCTGCCGTTCGCGCTCGCGGGTTACGACGGCTGGCGCGCGTCGATCACCTTCCAGCAATTGCGGCACGCCGATATCACCACGAATTCCATCTGGTACTGGGGATTGCGCCCGCTGTTCGGTCCGTCGCAGGAGTCGGAATCGGCCTTCCAGCACCTGGTGTCGGTGCTCTCGCCGACGCTGGTGGTGGCGTCGTTCGTGCTGGCCTGCTGGCTGGGCGTGCGCCGGTATCGGCTGGCCGGGGTGTATCCGTGGATCGGGGTCAGCGGCGCCATGCTGTGTGGATTCCTGTTGTTCCACAAGGTGCATTCGCCGCAGTACACACTGTGGCTGATCCCGTTCCTGGTGCTGCTGCGAGTGCCGTGGAGTCTGGTGATCGCCTATCTGCTGGCGGACCTGTGCATCGGCGTCGGCGTCTTCCGCTACTTCTACGAGCTCGGGTCGGGTCACCCGTACGAGGTCGAGCAGTATCTGGTGCAGATCGGCGTGTGGGGCCGGGCGGTGCTGCTGCTGGTGTTCTTCTTCGTGTTCGTGTCCGCCTCGGAGCGATCACCCTTCCGCATCGGCGTTCCGGGCGCGGAAAGCCTTGCCCTTGGCCCGGTTTCCGCAGACCGCCATATCGCACCACCGGCGCGAACCGCCGCGTGAGGTGTCCAGGTAGAGGCGGGTGCAGGCGTCTCGCCCGCATTCCTTGAGCCGTTCGCGTTCCGGGCCGCCGAGTAGTTCGACGGCCGAGCGGGCGATGGCGGTGAGCGCGGATTCGATCGTCCCGCCGCGGGTGACCGAACCGTCCGCGCGCAGCGTGAGTTCGGGCAGGTCGCCGTGTGCGTGCCGGTTGAGCAGCCTGCGGTCGGCGTCGGCGAGGGGTTTGCCGTGCAAGGTGGCCTGCATGAGCCGCCAGGCCGCCTCGCGCAGCCGGCGCGCGGGTTCGAGGGCGTCTCCGCAGTCGGGCGCGGTGTCGAGGATTCCGGCCGCGACGGTCCATTCGCCCAGGTCGGCGGCGCTGGTGATCCGTTCGATGAAGGTGGTGCGCCGTTCCCCCACCGTGCCGATGAAGTTCAGCGCGAGATTGCCGCTGACGAACAGGTGCGGGTCGGCGAACGATGACATGTCCCGATCATAACCCCCTTGACAGGTTACTCACTGCGGTGCGACGGTGATAACCACCTGAACGGGTTAGTGCTTGGAGGGATCATGGAGAACCGGCTCTTGGACGTGGCGGGCCCACCGGCCCTGATCCTCATGTGGAGCAGCGCCTTCATCGCCGGGATCATCGGCGTCGGCGCGGCCCCGCCGATGCTGGTGCTCTTCGCCCGCTTCGGCATCGCGGGCGCGCTGCTCATCGTGTTCGCGCTGCTGTCCCGCGCGGTCTGGCCGCGCGGCAAGGTGCTCGCGCACACCCTGGTCGCGGGCCTGCTCATGCAGATGGTCCAGTTCGGCGCGTTCTACACCGCCATGCACGAGCACGTCACCGCCGCGGTCATCTCCCTGGTCCAGGGCCTGAGTCCGGTGGTGATCGCGGTATTCGCCGGGGCCCTGGGCGAATCGGTGAGCGCGCGGCAGTGGCTGGGCTTCGGCGTGGGCGGGGTGGGCGTGGGCCTCGCAGTGCTGGATCAACCGGCCTTCTCGCTGCCCGGCCTGCTGCTGTGCGTGGTCGGGCTGCTCGGCCTGAGCCTGGGCACCGTCTATCAGAAGCGCTTCACCCCGGCGCTCGATCCGCGCACGGGCACCGCCCTGCACGTGGCGGTGAGCGCGCCCTTCGCGGGCGTGATGGCCTGGGCCGGTGGGGAATTCCACATCGCTGACCCGTCCCGCTTCGCCGGTTCCATGGTGTGGATGGTGCTGGTGAACTCGATGGGCGCGTTCCTGCTGTTGAACACCATGCTGCAGCGCTGGGACACCACCCGGGTCGGCCGCTTCTTCTTCGCGATTCCGGCGGTCACCGCGGTGATGGCCTGGCTGGTGATCGATCAGCCGTTGCGGCCCTTGACGATCGCGGGCCTGGGCGTCGGACTGGTCGGCCTGGTCCTGGCGTCGCGCCGGTCGCCGGCCGCGCCCGCCACCGCCGAACGACCCGGTGTCGCCGGGCGACAGCCCGTGCGGGCCTGACGGTTCCGGACACCCGGGCACGGCAGACTGGGCGCATGCTGCACCTGCGGATCCTGGCCCCCGCCACCCTGACCGACCCGGTACTCGAGGTACTCGACGACGACGCGGTGACGGGCCTGGTGGTCCTGCGCGGCGCGGCGGTGCGCCCCGCGGGCGACCTGATCACCGCGCAGCTCGCCCGCGAGGCCGCCAACGATGTCATCCAGCGGCTGCGCGACCTGCGGGTGCACCAGGAGGGCAGCATCGAGGTCGAGCAGGTCGGAACCTGGCTGTCGCGCAGCGGTTTCGAGGCGGAGGTGCGCACCCCGGGCAGCAGTTCGGATTCGGTGGTGTGGGCGCAGGTGGCGCAGCGGGCCTACGACGAATCCGAACTGAACTGGACCTACCTGAGCTTCCTGACGCTGGCCATCGTCATCGCGAGCATCGCCATCGTCACCGACTCCCAGATCCTCACCGTCGGCGCCATGGTGCTGGGACCGGAGTTCGGACCCGTCGCGGCCTTGGGCGTCGCCTTGGTCCGCCGGCGGTTCGTGCTGTTCCGGCTGGCCTCGCGCACCTTGGTGTTCGGCTTCGTGGCGGCCATCGGCGTCACCATCGTGCTGGCGCTGATCGCGCGAGCGCTGGGTTGGATCACCACGGCGCAGGTGACCGGCCCGCGGCCGGCCACCGCCTTCATCTACACCCCGGACAAGTGGTCGTTCATCGTCGCGGTGATCGCGGGGGCGGCGGGGGTGCTGGCCATCACCTCGGCCAAATCCCTGGGCCTGGCCGGGGTTTTCATCTCGGTGACGACGGTGCCCGCCGCGGGCAATATCGCGCTCGGCGTGGCGATCGCCGACGGCTCGACGGTGTGGGGCAGTCTGGCGCAGTTGCTGATCAATATCGCGGGCATGGCGATCGCGGGGTGGCTGACCCTGCTCCTGCAACAGGTGCTGTGGTCGCGGGTGTCGGTGCGGCGCGCCAAGCATCTGGTCGTCCCGCGTCGCATGGTGTGACCAGAGCCGCAGGGTGTGAACAGAAAAGCCCGCCGTCCGAAATCGGACGGCGGGCTTCGTGTTTCGTGTGCGGATCAGCTCAGGCTGGGCGACTTCTCCAGTTCGGGTTCCGCATCGTCGGCTTCCGCTTCCTCGCGCCGGTTGCGAATGATGCTGGTGACGAACGCCGCGCCGATGAACGCCACGCCGACCAGACCGCTGATCACCTCGTTGACGTGCACGCCGATGGTGATGAGCAGGATGACCGCCAGCGCGCCGATGGCCCAGAACGCGCCGTGCTCGAGGTACACGTACTCCGAGAGGGTGCCCTTGCGCACCAGGTACACGGTGATCGAGCGGACGAACATGGCGCCGATCAGGCCGAGGCCCAGGGCGATCAGGATCGGGTCGGAGGTGATGGCGAACGCGCCGATCACGCCGTCGAAGGAGAACGAGGCGTCGAGCACTTCCAGGTACAGGAACAGGAAGAACGCCGCCTTGCCGGTCGCCTTGACGACTTCGGAGGGTCCGCCTTCGCCGTTCGCGTGTTCCTCAGCGTGGAACAGTGATCCGAGTCCGTCGACCACGATGTAGGTGATGGTGCCGAGGATGCCGGCCAGCAGCACGGTGCCGCGGTCGTCGTCATGGGCGATGAACTCCGCCGCGATGACGATGCCCGCCAGGGTGAGCACCACCGCGAGCATGTCCAGCTTGCCGAGCTTGGCCAGCGGGCGTTCGATCCAGCCCAGCCAGGTGACCTCGTGCTCCTCGAGGATGAAGTTGAAGAACAGCAGCAGCAGGAACGCGCCGCCGAAGGCCGCGATCTGCGGGTGCGCGTCGGTGAGCAGCTTCTCGTAGGACGGGCTGCCGTCCGGGAAGCTGAGCGCGCCGTCCGCGGGCGGGTTCATGGCCAGGTCGAAGGCGCGAACGGGGCTGAGCCCGGCCGTGATCCACACGATGGCCAGCGGGAACACCAGGCGCATACCGAAGACGGCGATGACGACGCCGATGGTCAGGAAGATGCGCTGCCAGAACTCGCTCATCCGCTGCAGGATGCTGGCGTTGATGACCGCGTTGTCGAAGGATAGGGACACCTCGAGGATGCCCAGGATGGCGCACAGCACCAGGGCTGTGGGTCCGCCGTACACCAGCGCCGCGATCAGCGACAGTACGGTGACGATGATGGAGAGGCCGAATATTCGCACCGCAGTGGGCCTTTCGTTGTGCCGGGGTCGGGTGACATGCCGGTCGAGCGGACACACGTCGAGGGCTCGTGCGATCGAGCCCTCGACGTGTCGCCGTGTGTTCTATTGAGACGCTGGTACTTCGCGCCGTCGCGAGCTGGTCAGACGTTGACGCCGAAGTCCCGGGCGATGCCCGAGAGGCCCGAGGCGTAGCCCTGGCCGATGGCCCGGAACTTCCACTCACCATTGTTGCGGTAGAGCTCACCGAACACCATGGCGGTTTCGGTGGACGCGTCCTCGGACAGGTCGTAGCGGGCCAGCTCGGTTCCGTTGGAGCGGTCCACGACCCGGATGTAGGCGTTGCGGACCTGGCCGAAGCTCTGGCCGCGCGAGTCGGCGTCGTAGATCGAGACCGGGAAGAAGACGGACTCCACGGCCGGCGGGGTGTTGGCCAGGTCGATGTTGATGACCTCGTCGTCGCCCTCGCCCTCACCGGTGAGGTTGTCGCCGGCGTGCACGATGGTGCCCTCCGGGGACTGCAGGTTGTTGAAGAACACGAAGTGCTTGTCCGACAGCGCCTTCTTGTCGACGCCGGTCGCGATGGCGCTGGCGTCGAGGTCGAAGTCGGTGCCGGTGGTGGTGCGCACGTCCCAGCCCAGGCCGACGGCGACCTGAGTCAGGTTCGGCGCCGCCTTGGTCAGTGAAACGTTACCGCCCTTGGACAAACTGACACCCATTGCGGGGATCCTTCCGTTGTTAAGCGTTCGAAGCGTTTCTTGTCTAACGGCTTCGCCCACTGTCCAGGTTCCGCCGACGTCGACAGTAATGGTTTCCCCAAGCCATGGGTAGGAATGGGTCAAGGCAACCGTGCGACGACAGCCTGTCACAGGACAGGGTCACACACTCCATCGCCGCGGTCGCGGCAATCGTCAACGCGCGGCCGAGATGTTCGCCGACGCACGGTCGCCGTGATCGTCCAGGGTTGCCTACGATCGTGGCGTGGCAGGCCGTCGAAGCGGATGGTTCCGGGCACCCCGGAACAACGAATGGGTGCAACAGGCCCGGTCGATGCTGACGGCGGCCTTCCTCGATATGGATCGGCGGCAGAGCATCGCCGAGGCCGCCGTCGCCGCGTCCGCCGCGCTGTTCCCCGAACGTGGCGCGGCCGCGCGCTGGGAACCGGTGCGGGCCCGCTGCTACGACGCGTCCGGCGCCTACCTGGCCCTCGATGAACGCCTCGAGCAGGTCGAACGCGAGGGCACGGGCATGATCCCGCAGCCCGAGATCGACGGCGTGGTCCGGCGGCTCACCGACGCCGCGCGGGCGGTCGACGACTACTACCGCGGTGATCAGGCCCACCTTGAGCACGCGGTCGCGGTGTTCGGGTCGGTGCCGCAACTGGTCTCGCAGACCCGCGCCGACGCGCAGCGGATCCGGCAGCAGGCCGACGCCTCCCCGTACGCCGCCTACCCCTCGGTGCGGCAATGCGCGGCGGCTCTGGATGAGGCGCTGCTCACACTCGAGGCCGCCGCGATCGGCGGCGCCGGGGCCCCCGCCCGTGACGCCGCGACCCGGCTCGACTCGCGTACCCGCGAGCTGTCCAGTGCCCTGGAAGCCGCTCCCGGCAAACAGCATTCGGCCACCACCGCGCTGGCGTCGGCGGTCACCCGGCTCGATGCCGCCCGCAACCGGCTCGACCGTGTCGCTCCGGCCATGTCCGCGCTGCTGCGGGAATTCGCGGCTGCGTCATCGAACGATTTGGCCAACAATGAGCGACAAGCCCGGGAGGCCGTCGAGGCCGCCGACGCGGACCTGGCCCGCGCCCGGGCCGCCCTGGCCGCCCACGACCCGGAGGACGCGCTCGACCTGACCACCACCGCCCGTGCCCGCCTCGCCGCCGCCGAGGAGAGCGCCGAGGCCGTCACCGACCGGCTCGCCCAGCTACGCGCGGTCCGGGAACAACCGGCCGAGCGCGCCAAGTCCGTTCGCTTCAAACTGCGCGACGCGCAGATGCTGGCGGTCAACAAGGGCGTCGTCCCGCAATGGGGTTCGGTGCTCGACGCCCAGGCCGAACGCCTGGACCGGGCCACCGCGGGCCTGACCGGCCGCCATCCCGACTATTGGGCGTACGTGTCCGAACTCGACGCGATCACCGCGTTCGTCGCCGGAGTCGTCGAACGCATGCGAAATACCGACAGATAGACCGAAAGTCACCAGGAGGACGTCCGCGACGATGACCGCGATGATCACCAGCGACCCGGACGTCGCACCGGTCTCCTTGCGGAAGCGCTTCCCGCTGCGGCATTTCCGGCAGGTGCCGGGCCCGGAGCTGCGGCGGCTGTTCCACCGCCTGCCGGAGGCCTTCGGCGGCTCCCGCGATCGCGACCTGCTGGCCATGGCGCTGGGCGCGACCCTGTACGTGCCCGCCACCCGGGCCGACCTCACCGCCACCATCCTGCGCCGCGCCGAACGCGGCGTGTGCTCGATGGTCATCGACCTCGAGGACGCGGTCGCCGACCATGCCGTCGAATACGGGAAATGGCAGGCCGCCGCCACCCTCGACGAACTGGCGGCCAGCGGCGAGGCCTACCCGCTGCTGTTCGTGCGGGTGCGCGACCCGCAGAGCATCGGCGAGATCGCCGGACGACTCGGGGCGGGCGCGACGGCGCTCACCGGCTTCGTGCTGCCCAAGTTCGACAGCGCCTGCGCCGCCGACTACCTGGACGCGCTGGAACTCGCGTCGGAACGGCTGGGCCGCACCGTCTTCGGCATGCCCGTGCTGGAATCCCCCGCCCTGGTGCACCGCGAGACCCGCGACCGGGAACTGGGCCGCATCGGGGAGCTGCTCACCGCGCACCGGGACCGCATCCTCGCCGTCCGCATCGGGGCCACGGACATGTGCTCCACCTTCGGGATTCGCCGCGACCGCGACCTCACCATCTACGACGTGCGCGTGGTCGCCGACGTCATCGCCGACATCGTCAACTATCTGGGCCGCGCCGACGGCACCGGATTCACCATCACCGGACCGGTCTGGGAGTACTTCGCCGACCACACCCGCATGTTCCGGCCGCTGCTGCGCACCGCCCCCTTCGCCGAGGTGGACGCCGTCCCGTTCCGGCAGTCGCTGGTCAGCCGGGACATGGACGGGCTGCTGCGGGAGATCACCCTGGACCGCGCCAACGGCATCCAGGGCAAGACCGTCATCCACCCCACCCACGTCGCGGTCGTGCACGCGCTGTCCATCGTGACCCACGAGGAATACGCCGACGCCGCCGACATTCTCAGCACCGGCGCAGGCGGGGTCGCCGCCTCCGAGTACCGCAACAAGATGAACGAGATGCGCCCGCACCGCAGCTGGGCCCACCAGATCATGCTGCGCGCCCGGGTCTTCGGCGTCGCCAACAAAGGAGTCTCCTTCGTGGACCTGCTCAAGGCCCTGGTCGAATCGTGACCGCCGACCCCGCCCTACCCGCGGCCACCCGCGAACTCCCCTGGGCCACCCGGGAACTCGGCCTCACCCTGCACCACACCGAGTCGGTCCTGTGTGAGCCGGATTGGCGCGTCGACACCCTGGTCGAGCCGGGTCTGCGCCGCAATCCCCGCCGCGCCCACCTGCTGGTTTCGACGGTGCTCGGCAAACATCTGCCCACCGACCCGCATCGGGTCCTCGACGCGGGCAACCGACTGGGCGATCTCGTCCTCGAGGCGCTGATCACGGCGGCCGGGGCGGCGACAGTCGAGGGCGATGCCACGCCGCGACCGTCGGCGGTCGTGCTCGGGTTCGCGGAAACGGCCACGGGGCTGGGGCACACCGTTGCCGCGCGGATCGGCGCACAGTGCTACCTGCACTCCACCCGCCGCGACGTGCCGACCGCCGACACCCTCGCGGGCTTCGAGGAGGGCCACTCGCACGCCACCTCCCACCTGCTGCAACCCATGCCCGCCGCGGTCTTCCACAACGACCTGCCCATGGTGCTGGTCGACGACGAGATCTCCACCGGCGCAACGGCGCTGGACGCCGTCCGCGCCCTGCACGCCCTGACCCCGCGCACGCACTACGTGCTGGCGTCGTTGGTGGACATGCGGACCGACGCCGACCGCCGCGCCTTCGAGCGGGCGGCCGCCGAGCTCGGCGCGCGCATCGACACCGTCTGCCTGGCGGGCGGCAGCACCGTGCTGCCCACGGACCTGGTCGACGCGGTCGCGGCCTTGCCCGAACCCGCGCTGAACCCGATCTCGGAACGCCGCGGCACCAGCACCCGGGTCGAGATACCGTGGCCCCACGATGTTCCCGAGGGCGGCCGTCACGGCTTCCTCGGCTCGGACGCCGAGCCGTTCGAGGCGGCCCTCACCCGTGCTACCGAGACCCTCTCCCGCGAACTGGACACCCTGGCCGGGCGCCGCGCGGCCGGACCTCGGCCGGTCATCGTCATCGCCCACGAGGAGTTGATGTATCTGCCGCTGCGCATCGCGGCGGCCTTGTCCGACAACGGCATTCCCACCCGATATCAGACCACGACCCGCTCCCCCGCCTACGTGCTGGACGAACCGGGTTACCCGTTGCGGCGCGGATTCCGTTTCGCCGCACCGGAACCGGACGAGGACGCCCCGCGCTATCTGTACAACGCGCGGTGGCCGGACGCGTTCGGGGTGCCGGACCCGATCGATCCGCTGCTGCTCGTCGTGATCGATCGTCCCGCCGACGGCGAACGGCTCCTGGCCGCCGGCGGACTGGTCGATGTCCTCACCGCCTCGGGCGCCGACGTGCTGATCGCCGTACTGCCCGAGGCCGATCCGCGCGCACTGGCCACCGCTCGTTCCCGGCCGGCGCTGCGGCGCGGGACCAGCGGTCGGACCGAGGCCGCGGATGCCGTGGCCACGGTTGTGGCGGACGTCGCCGTGCACCTGGAACCGTTGCGCGGGCCGGAGTTCGGCTCGTACGCGCCGGATGAGGTGGCCTGGCTACTGACGGACCTGTCCGGCGCGGAGCTGGAAGCCGATGTCGCGGAACGCGAACGGCGGATCCAAGCCGGGGTGGCGCACTACGCGGAATCGCTGCCGGTCGAGTACCAGCCGGATGCCGCCTACCGCGAGCTGTTCGACAAGGTGCTGGCCGAGAGCGCGGAGCGGCTGGCACTGGCCGTGGCGACACTGGCGGAACTGGTGGTCGCCGAGCGCGGGCCCGATATCGTGCTGGCCTCGCTGGCGCGGGCCGGGACACCGGTGGGCGTGCTGATGCGGCGGTGGCTGGGCCGCGGGGGGATCGACGCCCCGCACTACGCGGTGTCGATCGTGCGGGATCGCGGAATCGACTCGGCCGCACTGGATCACCTAGCCCGCAACCACGATCCGGCACGGGTGGTGTTCGTGGACGGATGGACCGGCAAGGGGGCCATCACCCGCGAGCTCGACGCGGCGCTGGCGGCGTATCACGCGGCGGGCGGGGCCCGGTTCGACCCGGACCTGGCGGTCCTGGCCGATCCGGGCGGCTGCGCGCGGACCTTCGGCACCAGGGACGATTTCCTGATCGCCTCCGCGTGCTTGAATTCGACAGTGTCGGGCCTGATTTCACGCACGGTGCTCAATGACCGGCTGCTCGCGCCCGGACAGTTCCACGGCGCCAAGTTCTACCGCGACCTCGCGGGCGAGGACCAGTCCAACCGCCTGCTGGACGCCGTGAGCGACTGCTTCGACCGGGTGCGCCCGCAGGTGGACGCGCGGGTGCGCGAGCTGCTGGCCGCCGACCGGACCCCCACCTGGGCCGGCTGGGCCTCGGTGGAGCGGGTGCGGGCCGAGTACGGGATCTCGAGCGTGAACTTCGTGAAACCCGGTGTGGGGGAGACCACCCGGGTGCTGCTGCGGCGCGTGCCGTGGCGGGTGCTGGTGCGTGATCCGGACGCGGGTGAGCACGCGCACATCCGGCTCCTCGCCGCGGCACGCGGCGTGCCGGTCGAAGTCGTGCCGGATTTGGCGTACGCCTGTATGGGCTTGATCAAGGAAGTGAAGGGATAGCCAGTGCAGCAGCGCGAGGTGATGGTGGCGACCGATCTCGATCGGACGCTGATCTATACGCGAGCGGCCTTCGGGAACGCGAACCCCGACACCGTGTGCGTGGAAGAGTATGAGGGACAGCCGCTCTCGTACATGACGGCGACGGCGGCCGAACGGCTGAAGATCCTGGCCGAGACCGCCGCCGTGGTACCGGTCACCACCCGCACCATCGAGCAGTTCCAGCGCATCCGCCTGCCCGGTGGGCCGTGGCCCTACGCCGTCACCAGCAATGGCGGCAGCATCCTGCGCAACGGGCTGCCGGACCGGCGCTGGCGTTCCGCCCTCGACGCCCGGGTGCGCGCCGAATGCGCCACCCTCGTCGAGGTGCGCGCGGAATTGCGGGCCCGCGTGGACGAATCGTTCGCGCTGCGACTGCGCGAGGCCGACGACCTGTTCTGCTACCTGGTCGTGGACCAGGAGCGGCTGCCCGCCGGATTCCTCGCCGACTTGGACGCCTGGTGCCGCCCGCGCGGCTGGTCGGCCTCGCAGCAGGGCCGAAAGATCTACGCCATGCCGACCCCGGTGTGCAAAAGCGATGCGGTGCGCGAAGTTCGGCGCCGCATGCTCGACTCGGGCGAACTGCGCGCCGGGTCGCCGCTGCTGGCCGCGGGCGACGGCTCACTCGACGCGGAGATGCTGATCGGCGCCGACGCCGCCATCCGGCCGCGACACGGTGAGCTGGAGCAGCGGAACTGGCGTCATCCCCGCGTGGCGGTCACCGGGGCGTCGGGTATCCGGGCTTCCGAGGAGATCGTCGACTTCTTCCTCGGCGTGCGGGCGCTGCGGTAGGCGTCAATTCGCGGTCAGGGTACGAACTTTCGAGACGGCCAGGGCCGCGTCGGGTCCGGTCGCGCGCACTTCCAGCCGATGCCCGGGCACGACGCCGAGGGTGAGGACCCGGGTCAGGCTGTCGCCGGGTACCGGTCCGATGCCGGTGGTGGCATTGCGGAGTTCGACGTGTGCGTCCAAATCCCGCAGGGCCGAGACCAACTCGGCTGCGGGGCGGGCATGCAATCCGTGCCGACCGGTCACCTCGAATATCTCGGTGACGGCCGAGTCATCCACAGGTGCACTACCTGTGGATGGATGTGGATCGATCGCGACCCCCGGTTCTGTGGATGAGCCGAGCTGCGACCGCTTCGCGGTGAGCGCGCCGTCGGCTTCGCGGGCGACGGCCTCCAGATCAGCACCCCCACCCGCCACGGCCAGCGCCGCGACCAGACCCTCGACCAGCGGAGCTGCCGAGAGGTGCACCCGCACTGGGGATTCGAGCAGATCGAGCGCGGTCTCGGCGGACAGCACGGCGCTCCCCAGATCCATCAACACCAGCACGCCGTCCCCGGAATCGGCCTCCCGGACAGCGTCGGCGACCGCGACCGCGTCGGTGCCGAATTCCTCCGCGGACAGTCCCGCCGCGATCCGCACCGCCACACCCTGATCGGGTAACAGGCCGGCGGCCAGCGCCACCGCGGCCTCGGCCAGCGCGCGGCTGTGCGAGACCACCACCAGTCCGATCATCGCAGGGCCTGCCGTGCCGCCCGCACCAGCAGGGCGGCACTGGTCGCACCCGGATCCTGGTGTCCCGCACTGCGTTCACCCAGATACGACGCCCGGCCCTTGCGCGCCACCAGCGGCGTCGTGGCATCGCGACCGGCTTCGGCCGCGGCGACCGCGGCGTCCAGCGCGACCTCGGCCGCGGCGCCGCCCGCGACTTGCTTGTCCAGGACGTCGGCCGCGGGACCGAGGGCATCCACCATGGTCTTGTCCCCGGGCTCGGCCTTCCCGCGGGCGATCACACCGTCCAGACCCGCCCGGAACGCCCGCGCGAAATCACCGATCTCCGAACCGCTCCCGATGGAGCCGGCGAAGCGCAGGAAGAACGTGCCGAACAGCGGACCACTGGCGCCGCCGATGGTGCGGATCAGTACCAGGGCGGTCTGCTTCGTGGTCTCGGCCGGTGACGACGAATCATCGAGTGCCGCAACGGCCACCTTCGTTCCTCGCTGCATGTTCGTCCCGTGATCCGCGTCGCCGATGGCGGCGTCCAGCGCGGTCAACTCGGTGGCGTGTTCGTCCACCAGCGCCGCGAATCCGCGCACCCACGCGGACACGTCGACCGTCGCCATCAGATGCCCCACCGCAGCGCCGGAGTCCGCACCGGCGCGTCCCACAGTGCCGTCAACTCCTCGTCCAGCCGGGTCACCGTGACCGAGCAGCCCGCCATGTCGAGTGACGTGATGTACGGCCCGACCAGCGAGCGCTCGACGTGGATCCCGCGCCCGCGCAGGATCCGCGCCACCTCGTCGAACATGAGGTACAGCTCGATGAGGGGCGTCCCGCCCATGCCGTTGACGAAGCACAGCACCCGATCACCCGCCGCGAACGGCAGATCCGCGAGAATCGGCTCCAGCAGCATCCCCGCCACCTCGCGGGCCGGGGCCAGCGGCACCCGCTCCCGGCCGGGCTCGCCGTGGATGCCGATGCCGATCTCCATCTCGGCGTCGCCGAGCTCGAAGGTGGGGTGCCCGACCGAGGGGACCGTGCAGGAGGTCAACGCCATCCCCATGCTGCGCGAGCACGCGTTCACCGTTTCCGCGACGCGCGCCACCTCGTCGAGCGGCCGGCCCTGTTCGGCGGCCGCGCCCGCCATCTTCTCCAGGATCACCGTCGCGCCGACACCGCGCCGCCCGGCGGTGTAGGTGCTGTCCTGCACCGCCACATCGTCGTTCACCACGACCGCGCGGACCTGCGCACCGGATTCGGCGGCGGCCAGTTCGGCGGCCATCTCGAAATTCATCACGTCGCCGGTGTAGTTCTTCACGATGTGCAGCACGCCCGCCCCGGAGTCCACGGCCGCGGTGGCGGCCTGGATCTGATCGGGCACCGGGGACGTGAAGATCTCGCCGGGACAGGCCGCGTCCAGCATGCCGAGGCCGACGAAGCCGCCGTGCAGGGGCTCGTGACCCGAACCGCCGCCCGAGACCAGGCCGACCTTGCCCGGGCGCGGCGCGTCGGCGCGCACCACGATGCGTTGTTCGGAGTCCACCCGCAGCTCCGGATGCGCCGCGGCCATCCCGGCCAGGGCGGCGTCCACCACGTCGGCCGGATCGTTGATGAGCTTCTTCACCGAAATCTCCCGTCGGAAGGCCGGTTCGGGTCCCTGTGAGTCAGACTCGCACCACCGGTCCGGCGGCGACGTGGTTTCGGGCTTTTGCGACGGGATCCGGGCTAAGCCAGCGGTTCCGCGGTTTCCTCGAGGGTGCGGGCCAGCTCGATATCGGTGACCAGCTGCACCATCAGATCCCGCAGTTCACCGTCGGGCAGATGGTCGGCGGCGAATTCGAACGGTTCGGAGACGTCCAGGCCGCCCTGGGTGGCGGCCAGGATCACCCACGGAATCCCCACCTCGGCCACGCCGAGACGTTCCCGGATCAGATCGGTGGTGTCCTCCACCAGGGCGGTGCGCGCGGCCACCGCGGCCGTCATCTGCTCGTCCAATTCGATCCGGCGGCGCTCCAGCAGACCCGCGTCCGCCTTCGCCTCCTGTTCCGGAGTGGTGCGGACCGAACCGTCGTCGAAGACCTGGAAGCCCTCGTTCACGCAGAGGGTGCCCAGCGACACCTCGGCCTCGGCCAGCTCCGGCAGGGTGCGCAAGCAGTCCAGCACCGCGTCCAGCGCCGCCACCAGGCGGTCCCGAATATCGCGGCGGCGCACCAGCTCCCGATCGGCGTCCTCGCGCTCGGACAGCACCTGCTCGACGGCGCGCCCGATCTGGAAGGCCATGGCCGTGGATTCCGGGGCCCAGCCGCCGCGCGGAGTGCACTCGCCCTCCTTGGGAGTGATGGTGTCCAGGAAGGCGTTCACCGCGTCGAGCAGGTCACGCAGCTGGTCACGGGACACGGCCGGGTGCCGGAAGGCTCGTAGGTACTGTTCGTGCGCTTCCGCGGGTTCCACCTCACCGTCGCTCACGGTGCCGATACTGCCACGCGTTCCCGGCATACTCGGCCACCACGCCTCCGGCCCGTGTCGCCGCGTTCTCGTAGAGTGGCAGCGACCGCACCGTCAAGCGAAGGGTCGATCGTGTCCGCAGTTTTGGTGAAGGGCCAGAACGGTCCGCTGAGTGTCCACGAACTGGTGATCAGCGTGGAGGTGGCCGCACCGGCCGATCTGTCCGCGCTACTCGTCACCCCGGCGGGCACGGTGCGCACCGACGCCGATTTCGTCTTCTTCAACCAGCCCTCGGGGCCGGGAGTGACGCTGCGCCCCGGCGCGCCGGGCACGCCCGCCGTGCTGGCGGTATCGCTGGACGCCATTCCCGCTGATATCGAACAGCTTCGGGCCGTCATCACCCTCGACGACGCCAACGGCAGTTTCGGGCAGCTGTCCGCACCCGTGGCCCGGGTCTCCGACACCGCCGGAAACTCGCTGTACGAGTACCGGATCGAGGGCCTGAGCACCGAATCCATCGTCATCGCACTGGAGTTGTACCGCCGCCAGGGCAGCTGGAAGGCCCGCGCGGTCGGGCAGGGGTACGCGGGCGGCTTCGCCGCGCTGGTCACCGACCACGGCGTGCGCGTCGACGACGCGCCGCAGCCCGCTCCCGTGTCCGCGCCCGCACCCGAGCAGTTCGCCCCCGCCACCGGCGGATATCCGCCCCCGCCCGCGCAATTCGAGCCCACTGGCGGCTACCCGCCGCCGCCCGCGCCCGCCGGCGGCTTCCCGCCGCCGCCCCCGCAGGGCCAGCCCACCGGGGGCTACCCGCCTCCGCCACCGCCGCCGCCCGCGCCGCAGGCCGATCGCGATCTGCCCACCGGCCATGTCGTCAGCCTGGTCAAGGGCCAGCGCATCAACCTGCGCAAGGAGGGCGGCGCCGCACTGAGTTACGTGAAGATGGGGCTGGGCTGGGACCCGGTCAAGCGCGGCGGCATCTTCGGCAACAAGGCCGTGGACGTGGACCTGGACGCCTCGGTGGTGATGTTCGCCGGACACGGCCCGGTGGACGTCGTGTACTACGGCAGCCTCAGCTCCAAGGACGGGTCGATCCGCCACCAGGGCGACAATCTGACCGGTGAGGGCGAGGGCGACGACGAGGAGATCAGCGTCGACCTGTCGCGCATCTCGCCGTCGGTCACCACCCTGCTGTTCATCGTGACCTCCTACAAGGGCCACACCTTCGAACAGCTCGCCAATGCCTACTGCCGCCTGGTGGACAGCGCCACCAATGCCGAGATGGCGCGCTTCACCCTCACCGGCGGCATGCCGTTCACCGGCATGGCCATGGGCAAGATGTTCCGCCCGGCCCCCGGCGCGGACTGGAAGTTCCAGGCCCTCGGCGAGGGCTTCCAGGCCAAGCACCCGGGCGAAGCCGTACCGCAGCTGGCCCGCTTCCTCTGACGCGGTGAGCGGGCCCCGGCCCTGAGCGACGGCTCAGGGCACGGGTTCCGGCCGCCGCGGCCACAGCCAGGACGGCAGCCACGGATCCTGGGGATCCGGGGCGCGGTCGAGCACACCGCCGCCCGGATCGTCGGCGCCGTCGCGGCGCACCGGATCCTCGGCGGGACGGTAGATCTGGCGGATCACCAGGACGCACAACGCGATCACCGCCAGATCGCGCAGCACCACGGTCCCGGTGAACCACTGCTCGGGCAGGCCCTTGTGATCCGGGCCCAGGTAGTAGTACATGCGCGGCACCCACACCAGGGCGTCGATCGTCATCCACGCCAACAGGATCCGCCGGTGCGGCAGCGCCAGCACGGCCAGCGGCACCAGCCAGATCGAATACTGCGGGCTCCACACCTTGTTGGTCAGCAGGAACGCCGCCACCACCAGGAAGGCCAGCTGCGCCAGCCGCGGCCGCCGCGCGGCGGTCAGGCCGATCCAGCCGATGCCCGCGCACGCCGCGATGAACAGCAGCAGCGACACCGAGTTCAGCACGGTCGGCACGTCCTGCGGGCCGAGCACCCCGTCGAATCCGGCCCAGCCGGTGAACGAGGTGATCACGTTGTAGATCGAATCCGGGTCCGCGTGCCGTTCGGTGTTGAGCCGGAAGAACTCCCACCAGCCGTTCGGGTACAGCGCCGCGATCGGCGCGTTCACCGCCAGCCAGGTGATCGCGGCCGACGCCACCGCCGCGCCCGCGGCCCGCATCGGCGGCAGACCGCCGAAGGCCGCGTCGTCCTCGTCGCGGCGATCGGCGCGGACGCACAGGATCAGGATCGGGCCCAGGAGCAGCAGCGGATACAGCTTCGCCGCACCGCCCAAGCCCAGCAGGATGCCCGCCAGCACCGGGCGGCGGTTGCCCCAGGCCAGCAGGCCGCCCGCCGCGAAAGCCGTTGCCAGCAAATCGAAGTTGGTGAACGCGTGCACCGCCACCAGCGGCGACAACGCGACCAGCGCGGCATCCCAGATCCGCCGTCCCGCCGACAGCGCGGTCGCCCAGATGGTCACCAGCCAGGCCATCGCCAGGCCGATCGCCACCACATTGAAGTAGATGACCACCTCGAGCGCGCCGCTGCCCGGCAGCGGAGAGACCTTCCACGCCTTGGCGATTCCCATGGAGATGTACTGGTACATCCCGGACAGCACCGGGTACTCCATGTAGCGGACCTGCGGCTTGCCGTCGCTGAACTCGACCCACTGCTTCTTGTACGGGAACGCGCCCTCGTTGAGATGCTCGGCGCCGTACAGCGGCACCGTGTCCGAGTAGCACATGGCCAGGTACTGGCGGCCGTTGTTCCAGTCCAGGCCCATGACTCCCGAGGAGTCCGGCCGCTGCTGGATACAGCCCGCCTTGCCGAACCAGCCGAATGCCAGGAACAGCACCGCGAACGCCATCAGCACCCGCATCGGGGTCCAGAAGCGGACCCGGCCGATCACGGCGTGGTCGCCCACCGGGCCGCCCAGCGGATCGCACAGCTGCGCGGTCAGCGTGTCGGTGCGACTCGGCTTGTCCCGGTCGTCGACCGACCGCAGATGGTCCGCCAGCGGCGCCGGCGACTCGTAGCCGACCGGCGTATCACGCTGCGCGCGAGCCTGTTCCACTCCTGCTGCCTCCCCCGGCTCCGGCGCCGCGCCGGCCGGTCCGCTCGCGGCGGCCGACCGGTGCGCCAGTTGCTGCTCGATCACGCCAGCAGGCTACCGATTCGGCCGCCCATTGCCGTTGCCGGTACCGCCACCGCTGTTCGGAGCCGTGGTCGTGGCGCCCCCGTCCGCGGGCGCGACCGGTTGCCCGGACATCGGACCGGTGCCGCCGCCCTGCTGTTCCTGGGTGGGCTCGGGCTGGGTCTGCTGCCGCTGGTTCTGCGGGTTCGGCGCCAGGCCCGGCACCGGGATGGAGAACCCGGGCAGACCCGGGATCGGCATCTGGCTGGTGGTGACGACCGGCGGCAGCGGCGCCTCGGTGGTCGAGGGCGCGGTGTACGGCGCCGACCAGGACGGCACACCACCCTGCGAGCTGCCGATATTGCCCGGCTTCGGGAAGGACTCGTTCGTCGTGCCCTTGAGCGCGCCGTCCATGGTCGACTTCCAGATGTCGGACGGCAGGCCCGAACCGTAGATCATGCCGCCATTGACGTTGCGCAGCTTCTCGTTTCCGGCGGCTGTGCCGATCCACACCGCGGTGGACAGCGACGGCGTGTAGCCGACCATCCAGGCGTCCTTGTTCTCGATGGTGTCGCCCAGCTGGGCGGTACCGGTCTTGGACGCCGACTGGCGGTCACCCGCGAGCTGGTGCTTGTTCGAGTACTGCGCGATCGGCTTCATCGCGTCGGTCACGTTGTCGGCCACCGCCGCCGCGACTTTGCGCTCACCGGCCACGTCGCCGCGGTCCATCAGCACGGTGCCGTCGGAGGCGACCACCTTGGTCACGAAGTGCGGCGCGTGGTACATGCCCGACGCGGCCAGCGTGGCGTAGGCCGAGGCCATGTCCAGCACGCGAACGTTGTACTGGCCCAGCACGATACCGTTGTTCGGCGACGAGCCGTCCGGCTCCACCAGCGTCTTGCCGATGCCGTCGACGTTCGCGGGGATGCCGAGCCGGTGCGCCATGTCGGCGATTTTCTGTGGGCCGTTGCCCGGCATGTCCAGCATCATCCGGTAGAAGCTGGTGTTGTAGGACCGCTTGGTGGCCTCGGCGATGGTGCACATGCCGCAGTTCTCGTCGGCGACATTGTGGATCTCGATGCCGTTGACCTTGAACGGCGAGGAGCTGTCGTACATGGTCGAGAGCGGCTTGCCCAGTTCCAGGTTCTCGGCCAGGCCGAACACCTTGAACGAGGAGCCCGGCTGCAGACCGGCATTGGCGAAGTCGAAGCCCTGGCCGTCGGAACCGCCGTAGTAGGCGCGCACCGCACCGGTCTTGGGATCCACCGACACCACCGCGGCCTTCAGCTTCTCCGGCTCGCCGTCCATCACCTTGTTCACCGCGTTGACGGCGGCGTCCTGGGCCTTCTGGTCGATCGTGGTGGTGATCTGCAGGCCCTGGGTGTTCAGGTCGTGCTCCGAGATGCCCGCGGCTTCCAGCTCTTTGAGCACCTGGGTCTTGATCAGGCCCTCCGGGCCCGAGTCCAGGGTCTTGTCGTGCTGCGCCTCGGCGGCCGTGATCACCGGCGGGTACTGCATGTTGGCGCGGTCCGCGGCGGGCAGGTTGCCGCCGTCGACCATGCCGTCCAGCACGTACTTCCAGCGGGTCTGCGCGCCCTGCGGATTCTTCTCCGGGTCCAGGTTCGACGGCTGCTGGATGGTGGCAGCCAGGACCGCGCCCTCGGCCACGCTCAGATCCTGCACCGGCTTGTTGAAGTACGCCTTGGACGCCGCGTCGATGCCGTACGCGCCGCGGCCGAAGTAGATGGTGTTCAGGTAGGCGGCCAGGATCTGGTCCTTGGACCACTGCTTGGCCATCTTGGCCGAGATCACCAGCTCACGCAGCTTTCGGGTGAGCGAGTGCTCGTTGCCGACCATCGCGTTCTTCACGTACTGCTGGGTGATCGTCGAACCACCACCGGCGCTCGAATTGCCGGTCAGCTGACCGACGAACGCGCGGCCGAAGCCCTGGATCGAGAAGCCCGGGTTGGTGTAGAACGACCGGTCCTCGGCCGCGATGACCGCGTTGCGGACGTGCGGCGGGATCTGGTCGATCGTCACATCGGTCCGGTTGCCCTCCGGCGGAATGATCTTCGCCAGCACCGAGTTGCCGTCGGCCATGTAGATGGTGGCCACCTGATTGTTCTTCAGGTCGCCGGGCTGCGGCACGTTCACCGTCGAATAGGCGTACAGGAAGACCGTGCTGCCCAGGCCCAGCACCAGCGCCATGCCCACGTAGATGGTCCGGCGGATGATCCGCCAGATGGAGGTCTTGCGGGGCGTGCCCTTGCCGCCGCCCTTGCCGCCCCCGGAACCGTTGCCGCCCGGCCGCCGCGGCGGCGGGCCGGGCGGGGTGCCGCCCTGGGGACGCCGGGTGGCGGGCTGGCCGCCGGTCGGCGGTCGATTGCCCTCGGCCGGGCGGGTCCGCGTCGCCGCGCCCGCGCCCGCCGCGGCGCCCGCGCGGACCCCGTGATCGGCGACCCGCTGGGTGCGGTCCGAGGCGGCGCCCCGGGAGATGTGATTCGGAACCGCCTGTCGCGCGCCGGTGTTCACGCGCTGATCGGCGGCGGGGTTCGGAAGCTTCCGGGTCGCATCCGGATTGCCGGATCTGGGCGGCGGCGACCCGGGCGATCCGGGCCGACGGGCCGGCTGCCCGCCCTGCGGCGCGCCCCCGCGCTGCGGCTGGCCGTTCGGTCCGCGCGGCGGCATCCCGCCGGGACCGCCGCCGTTGCCGCGCTGCGGGCCACCGGGCCCCATGGGCTGACGCGCCCCGGGCGGCGGCCCCGCGGGCCGTCCTCCCTGGGCCGGCGGCGGGTAACCACCGGGGCCGGGTTGCGAACCGCCACGGGGGCGGCCGCCGTGCGGTCCGTCGTCATAGGGCGATGTCACAGCCTGGCTCTCCAATTACTTCTCGATACGGTCCGGGTCCCCGGGCAGGGCTCGATGCGGTCACTGTCGGTGTACCGCGGCGGGCATGGGTGCCCGCGGATCAGCAGTCGACGTGGCCTCTCACTCGGCGGCCGTACGACGGGTGCCGGTGCGGCGTCGGCCCGTCGGCGCCGGGGCTAGGCCCAGCACATAGGACTGCACCAGATGGTTCCAACTACAGGTCCGGCACACCTCGACCACATGCACCGAGAACTCTTCCCGAGTCTCGGCCAACCGGACCAGTTCCTCCGGCGCGCGAGCGGAGCCCGCCACGGCACCCAGGCCGTCGCCGTAGACCCACGAGACGAGTGTCAACTGCTCTTTCCTGCAGATAGGGCATGTGACCTCGCTTCCCCGCCCGTGGAACTTCGCCGCCCGCAGGAGGTACGGATTGGCATCGCACACATCCGCGACGTCCACCCGTCCCGCGTAGACGTCGGCCAGCAGGGACCGGCGCCGAAGCGCATAGTCCACTACCTGCCGCTGTATTCGCACGCGACCCAGAGTACTTGCGGTGGCCCTCGGCCCGCACGCCCCGGACGGACTCTGATCAATTCGCCACACGGCGTAACGCGGCTCACCGCACGCCGCATCGCGGTGGTTCGGTGCGCCGTTTATATCGGCGCGATATAGTTTGTAACTGCATCCATCGGTTAGGTCTGAACACAACAGTCAGGGGGTGAAGCCCGGTGCTGGAGTTGGCAATCCTCGGGCTGCTCCTCGAGTCGCCGATGCACGGCTACGAGCTGCGCAAGCGGCTCACCGGTCTGCTGGGCCCGTTCCGGGCCTTCTCCTACGGGTCGCTGTATCCGACCCTGCGGCGCATGCAGGCCGACGGCCTCATCGCGGAGGAGAGTCCGCAGGGCTTGGCAACGCGCCGTGCGCGGCGGGTCTACAACCTGACTGACCCGGGACGGGAGCGGTTCGCGGAACTGCTCGCCGACACCGGACCCCAGAACTACACCGACGACGGCTTCGGCGTTCATCTGGCCTTCTTCGGCCGCACCCCCGCGGAAGCGCGGATGCGAATCCTGGAGGGGCGGCGGAGGCAGGTCGAGGAGCGCCGAGAAGGACTGCGGGAAGCGATAAAGCGAGCCAGTGGGCAACTGGACCGCTATACCCGCCAGCTCCATCAACTCGGTCTCGAATCAAGCGAGCGCGAAGTGCGCTGGCTCAACGAGTTGATTGCTGCGGAGCAATCGACGAAGGCGGCACCACAGAAAGAGGGAAATATCGGCCATGAGTGAGATCAACACCGAAGTTCGGGTGGCCATCGTCGGCGTGGGTAACTGCGCATCTTCCCTGGTTCAGGGCGTGCAGTACTACAAGGACGCCGACGAGAATTCGACCGTCCCCGGACTCATGCACGTGAAGTTCGGTCCGTACCACGTCCGTGATGTGAAGTTCGTCGCCGCGTTCGACGTCGACGCCAAGAAGGTCGGCTTCGACCTGTCCGACGCGATCTTCGCCAGCGAGAACAACACCATCAAGATCTCCGACGTGCCGCCGTCGGGTCTGACCGTGCAGCGTGGACCGACGCTGGACGGCATCGGCAAGTACTACGCGCAGACCATCGAGCTGTCCGAGGCCGAGCCGGTCGACGTCGTCCAGGCGTTGAAGGATGCCAAGGTCGACGTCCTCGTCTCCTACCTCCCGGTCGGTTCGGAAGAGGCCGACAAGTTCTACGCGCAGTGCGCCATCGACGCGGGCGTGGCCTTCGTCAACGCGCTGCCCGTGTTCATCGCCTCCGACCCGGTCTGGGCCCAGAAGTTCATCGACGCCGGCGTGCCGATCGTCGGCGACGACATCAAGTCGCAGGTCGGCGCGACCATCACCCACCGCGTGATGGCCAAGCTGTTCGAGGACCGCGGCGTCGTGCTGGACCGCACCTACCAGCTCAACGTCGGCGGCAATATGGACTTCAAGAACATGCTCGAGCGTGAGCGCCTGGAGTCGAAGAAGGTCTCCAAGACCCAGGCCGTGACCTCCAACCTCGAGGGCCCGCTCTCGGGCAAGGTGTACGACCGCAACGTGCACATCGGCCCGTCGGACTACGTCGAGTGGCTCGACGACCGCAAGTGGGCCTACGTCCGGCTCGAGGGTCGCGCCTTCGGTGACGTGCCGCTGAACCTGGAGTACAAGCTCGAGGTGTGGGACTCGCCGAACTCGGCCGGCATCATCATCGACGCCGTCCGCGCCGCCAAGATCGCCAAGGATCGCGGCATCGGCGGACCCGTCCTCCCGGCCTCGGCCTACCTGATGAAGTCGCCGCCCAAGCAGTTGGCCGACGACGTCGCCCGCGCCCAGCTCGAGGCCTTCATCATCGACGCTGAATAACTCTCATCGCTCTCAGGGGGCTTCGCCCCCCGAACCCCCGATGGGAGACGTGGGGGCTCCGCCCCCACACCCCCGAACATAAAGGGCGGCATCGCAATCGCGATGCCGCCCTTTATTTGCTTTCCGACGTCAGTCGAGGGAGACGTAGACCTCGACGGATGTGGGGCCGGTATAGCGCTCGATCTCCGCGGCGTGGGAGCGGGTGATGGTGCCCGCGTTCTCGGCCTTGGCGACCTGGGCCCAGGCGGTGCGGAGCAGGTCGTAAGGCTTGTCCGAGACAACGAATTTCGCGTAGCGGCCCGAGGGGATGCGGGTCATCACGTCGCCGGTGTCCAGGTCGGGCAGGCCCGAAAGCTCGTATCCGAGAACGGCTACCGCGTGATCGTTCTGACCGATGTAGGCGGCGACGCGTTCGGCCTTCTTCTCCCGGGCCAGGTAGCGGTCCCAGGTGAAGTTCACCAGGTCCAGGTCGCGGGCGGTGACCTCGCGGCCCGCCAGGGGGATGGTCAGTCCGCCGACCAGGAATTCCTCCAGGGTGACGATTTCGAAGTCCACTGCTCCCCTACCCCTCCGCGCTCGGATTCAGCGCGACGAAAACCTCCACCGTCCGGTTGTCCGGATAGTGCTCGAAATCCCCGGTGTAGGCGCGCACCAGGCTGCCGGCCGCCTCGAGGTCCCAGACCGTCCGCCAGATCGACACGATCACGTCGCCGAGATTGTCGCCGCTGCGAATGAAGCGGGCGAAAACGCCGCCCGGGATACGCGCCAGTACATCGCCGGGCAATAGGTCGTCCGGATTCTTGCATTCGTAGCCGACGATATGGGTCAGATACGAACCGATCTCGGGTGCGTGATCCACGTACGCGGTCGCGGGCGGGCCCGGCAGATCGCGGGCGATCGTTCTTTTCCAGGCCTCCTCGACCTTCGCGCGGCGCGGCCCTTCGACCGCGAGTGCCGGGCTGCGTAGCACCGTTCCGGCTACCAGCGTTTCGTGGCGTTCAACAACATTGAATTCCACCGGCGTCGCCCCTAATGTCTCGTGCTGTCTCCGACCCCACCCTGCTCCCAACCCGCATCCTGCCACCGGCATTCGGAGTCGCTGAATCCGGTAGCGGGTTCCACAATATCCGCGGCCGCGCGCGGATGGAGCAGTAGGCACGAAACATGATCAACAGGACATGAATGTTATGAACGCTACCCGGGGACCGGGACGTTGATGCCGGGGAAGATCTCGACCTCGCGGGGCGTGGGAGCGGGCGGGATGACCAGGACCGGTCCCGGCGCGGGGGCCGGGGTCGGCGGGTTCAGGATGTCGTAATTGCTGTTGGCCGGGGGATTTCCGGCGACCGGCGCCGGACCGGGGAACTGGTCGACCGGCGTTCCGGCCAGCGCGGCGTCCATGGTCTGCTTCCAGATGTCGGCCGGCATGCCGGAACCGTAGATGGCGGCGCCGCGGGCGGTCCGGATCGGTTGGGGCTGTTCGGTTCCCACCCAGACCGCGGTGGACAGGGCCGGGGTGAAGCCGACCATCCAGGCGTCCTTGTTCTGGCCGGTCGTGCCGAGCTGGGTGGTGCCGGTCTTGGCCGCGGACGGGCGGCCTGCCAGGCCGTGGCCGTTGGAGTAGGCGGCGATGGGGAGCATGGCCTGGGCGACGGAGTCGGCGACGCCGGCCTGGATGCGCTGCTCGGACGGGCCGGGCGCGGCGTCGCGGTCGAGCAGCACCCGGCCGTCGCCGGTCACGACCTTCTGTACGAAATGGGGTGCGCGGTAGGCGCCGGAGGCGGCCAGGGTGGCGTAGGCCGAGGCCATGTCGATCGGGCGCACCGAGTACGCGCCCAGCACGATGGCGGGCAGCGGCGGGCCGCCGCCGTCCTCGGCCAGGGTCTTGCCGGACACGCCGGGGATCTGGTCGGGGATGCCGGCCTGGTGGGCCGCGTCGGCGATCGCCTTCGGACCCTCGAACAGGGTTCCGGACAGCCGGTAGAAGCTGGTGTTGAGCGAGCGTTTGAACGCTTCCCCGAGCGAGCAGGTGCCGCAGGATTCGCCGTCGACGTTCTGGATCTTCTCGCCATTGACGGTGAGTGGCGCGCTGTCGAGCTGGTAGCTCAGTGGAATTCCCTGTTCCAGCGCGGCGACCACCGCGAAAGTCTTGAAGGCGGAACCGGTTTGCAGCGGGGCCTGCGCGAAATCGAAGCCGATGCCGTCGGGGCCGCCGTAGTAGGCGCGCACCGCGCCCGTGCGCGGATCGACCGACACCACCGCCGAGCGCAGTTCGCCCGGCTGCCCGGCCAGCGCTCTGCCGACCGCGGTCAGCGCGCCCTGCTGGGCCTTGGCGTCGATGGTCGTGGTGATCTGCAGGGCGCCGGTATTCAGTTCGCGCTCGCTGATCCCGGAGGCGCGCAGTTCGCGCAGCACCTGGGCGCGGATCAGGCCCTCGGGTCCGCGCGAGGCGCCGTCGTCCACCGCCGTGGCCGGGATGACGATCGGGAACTGGGTGGCGGCGCGGTCGTCGCGGGTCAGCGTGCCCATCTCGACCATGCCGTCGAGCACGTAGGCCCAGCGGGCGCGCAGGTGGTCGAGGTGGGTCTCCGGGTCCAGCAGCGAGGGGGTGCGGATGACCGAGGCCAGCACCGCGCCTTCGGCCAGGGTGAGTTCGGGGGCGGACTTGCCGAAGTAGGCGTGGGCGGCGGCGGAGATGCCGTACGCGCCGCGACCGTAATAGATGGTGTTGAGGTAGGCGGCGAGGATCTCGTCCTTGCTCCATTCGCGGGCCATCTTGGCGGAGATGATGAGCTCGCGCATCTTCCGGCTCAGGGTGCGTTCCGAACTCAGGAAGGCGTTCTTCACGTATTGCTGGGTGATGGTGGATCCGCCGCCCGCGTCGTCGCGGCCCAGCAGGTTGTCGCGGGCCGCGCGCAGGAACGCCGAGGTGGAGTAGCCGGGATTGGAGTAGAAGTTGCGGTCCTCCGCCGAGAGCACGGCCTGGCGCACCGGTAGCGGCACATCGGTGAGCGGTACCGGCATTCGATTACCGTCCGGCGGAACGACCTTCGCGATGACGGTCGCGCCGTCGGAGGTGAAGATGGTGGCGATCTGGTTGGTCTGCACCGCGTTCGGGTCCGGGATCTCGGCGCTCCAGTAGGCGACGCCCAGCAGGGTGGTCGGCATGACCACCAGGACCAGGAACAGTGCGAGGGCTAGTCGCCGGATCTGTTGTCCGCGAGTGCGCTGTGTCGGAGCGCCCGGTTGATCGGGGTTGACGGGCGGCTTGGCCCGCCGCCGTGGGCGGCTCGGCGAGGGATACCGCTGCCGATGGGATGCGCTGGCCGCCAGCTCGTTCCACTCCGCCCGGGTGACGGACGCCTCCGGTTCTCCTGCCTGCCGGTCGTGGGACGAGCTCACGAGCATCTCCTTCCGGAGCGTCGACAAAGCGCGGTTCGACCCCACCCGGGTGGGGAGCACACGAAAACCCCGCAGCACCGGCCGCGGTGGGACTCATGCTAATCGACGTCCCCCGCGGCTCCGCCCATTTGCCTAGCTCTTGACGCCGCCCGCGGTGAGGCCGGAGATGATGCGGCGCTGGAAGAGCAGCACCATGATGACCAGCGGAATGGTGACGATGGTGCCCGCCGCCATGATCGCCGTGTACGGCTGGACCAGCGGGTTGTTGCCCGAGAAGCGGGCCACCGCGACGGTCACCGGTTCGGTCTTGTCACTGGAGAGCAGTCGCGCCAGCAGGTATTCGTTGACCGCCGCGATGAACGCGAGGATGGCGGTGGTGAACACGGCGGGCGCGGCCAGCGGCAGCATGATCAGGCGGAACGCCTGGAACCGCGACGCGCCGTCGATCCGCGCGGCTTCTTCGAGTTCCCAGGGGAGTTCGGCGAAGAAGGACGCCAGGATGTACACGGTCATGGGCAGCACGAACGAGATGTTCGGGATGATCATGGCCTGGTAGTGGCCGATCCAGCCGAGGTCGGTGAACAGCTGGAACAGCGGGGTCACCAGCACCACCACGGGGAACATGGAGGCGGACAGGATGAGTCCGGACACCAGGTACTTGCCCTTGAAGGTGAGCCGCGCCAGCGCGTAGGCGGCCATGATGCCGATCAGCAGCGCCACCACCGTGGTGGCCGCGCCGATGATCACGCTGTTGCCCAGTGCCCGGCCGAAGTTGTTGCCGCGGCTGGTGTCGAAGGCGTTGCGGAAGTTCTCGAACGTGACGTGGGTGGGCCACGGCGTGTTGTCGAAGGTGTAGGCCGGATCGCGCAGCGCGGTCACGACCATCCAGTAGAACGGTCCCAGACCCCACACCAGCACGATCAGCGCGCCCAGGTAGACGCGGCCGGACGCGAGTCGCTTGCTCCACGGAACCGCTTGCGGCGCGGGCTTGTTCGCGGCCCGCTCGACGACGTTGGTGCTCATCAGTGGGCCTCCCGCTGTTCTTCCTGGGTGCGAACGGCGTTCGCGCCCAACACCTTCACCAGGAAGAACGCCACGGTGAAGATGAGCAGGAAGGTGATCACCGACAGCGCCGACGCGCTGTTCGGGCCCTGGCGCACCTGATCCACCACCAGCATGGAGATGGTGCGGGTGGCCGGGTTGGACTGGGTCATGATCGCGGGCAGGTCGTACATGCGCAGCGCGTCCATGGTGCGGAACAGCACCGCCACCAGCAGCGCCGGCTTCAGCAGCGGCAGGGTGATGTGCCGGAAGCGCTGCCACGCGGACGCGCCGTCCACGCGCGCGGCCTCGTACACGTCTTCCGGAATCACCTGCAGGCCGGCGAGGATCAGCAGCGCCATGAACGGGGTGGTCTTCCACACGTCGGCGGCGATGACCGCGAAGCGGGCGGGCCACGGGTCGGCGGTCCACAGGATGTGGGTGCCGAAGATGCGGTTCACCACGCCGTCGTACTGGAACATGAACTCCCACAACCGCGCCGTGACGGCGGTCGGGATGGCCCACGGGATGAGCACGGCGGCGCGCAGCAGGGCGCGGCCCTTGAAGGTCTTGCCCATGATGACCGCCATGCCGAGGCCGATGGTGGCCTCCAGCGCGACGGTCACGACGGTGAACAGCAGGGTGACGCCGATGGCGGCCCAGAACTGCGAACCCAGGTTGCCGGTCGGGCAGTCCACCGTCTCGCCGAGCGAGTTGGTGCACTGCTGCAGCAGCCAGTGGGTGTAGTTGCTGAAGCCCGCGCCGCCGCCCTCGACGAACATGCCGGTGGACTTGTCCAGGCCGGAGTCCTTCTGGAAGGACATGATCAGGGCCCGGACCACCGGATAGCCGATGACCACGGCCAGGGCGAGCAGCACCGGCGTGACGAACACCCATGCCCGGGCGGAGACGCCCAGCCGATCACCCCGGCGCTTGGTCTGCGGCGCGTTGTTCTGTGGCGCTACGGATTTCACGCTCGGCTCCGTACGGTCGGGCGACTCGATATCGGTCGCTCCCGAAGGACGTGACACCTGTTCTCTTCTCCTACGGGACTCAGCCCTTGATCGTTCTCCGGGGCTTCGCCGTCGAGCACGCCCTACGATCCGGCGGTCTCGATGCCCTTCTGCATGCCCGCGATGGCATCGTCGACCGACTTGTTTCCGGTCAATGCAGCATAGGCGTTGTCCTGGATGGCCTTCGACACCGCGGGGTAGAAGGGAGTCACCGGCCGCGGCACCGCGGAGGCGATGGATTCCTTCAGTGCGGGAAGATACGGCATCTTGGCGATCAGCGCCGGGTCGTCGTAGACCGAGGCGCGGACCGACGGCAGCGCGCCGGAGGCCACGATGTGCTGGGCGTCCTCGCTGATCAGGAAACGCAGGAAGTCCAGCGCGGTGGCCTTGTTCTTGGAGAAGGCGCTGATCGCGGCGTTGTAGCCACCGAGGGTGGAGGCGCCGACGCCGTCCTTGCCGGGCAGCGGGGCGACGCTGAACTTGTCCTTCACGGCGGAGGCGTCGGAACCGGCGTCACCGAAGGTGGACGGCCAGCCGCGCATGAACATGAGCTTGCCGGTGACGAAGGCGTTCTGCGACTCCGGCTCCTTGAAGGAGATGCCCTCCTTCGGGATGTCGCCGTTCTTGTACGCGTCGACCAGGGTCTGCAGACCGGCCTTGGACTGCGCGCTGTTCACGGTCGGGGTCTTGCCGTCGGCGCCGACGAAGCTGCCGCCGAAGGCGTTGATGACCTCGGCGGTGTTCACCGTCAGACCCTCGTAGGGGGCCAGCTGGCCTGCGTAGCAACCGATTCCGGCGTCCCGGGCCTTCGGGCACATGGAGATCATCTCGGCCCAGGTCTTGGGCGGCTCCGGCGCCAGGTCCTTGCGGTAGAACAGCAGGCCGCCGTTGGTGTTGCGGGGCGCCGCGTACAGGGTGCCGTTGTAGGTGGCCGAGGCGACCGGCGGCGACAGCAGGGTGGAGGTGTCGATCTGGAAGGAGTCCTTCAGCGGCTGGATCCAGCCCTTGGCGGCGAACTCCGCGGTCCACGGCACGTCCAGCGCGACCACGTCGTAGTCCGACGCCTTGGCCTGCATGTGCTGCTTCAGGTCGTCGTACTGCTGGGAGGCGTCGTTGGACTGCTCCTTGAACGTCACCTTCTCGTCCGGGTGGGCGGCGTTCCAGCGCTCGACCAGCTGCTTCACCGCACCGGTCTCGGTGGTGTCCTTGCCCTCCACATAGGTGATCGGGCCACGGCCGGTGAGGTTCTCACCGATCGATCCGTTGCCGCTGGAGCTGCTCGAGCAGCCGCTGGCGAACGTCGCGGTCAGCAACGCCGCCGAGGTGACGGCCAGCACGGCACGCGGCACCAACGTCGAACGTAGAGAGGACACCTTCTTCAAAGCCATCGCGGATACTCCAGGGTCGAGACGTGAGCGGCGGCACACCCAGCCGGTTGCACAAGGGAAGATACATGGTGGCCGTTCCCCGTGCCGGGAGTACCTGGTCCGATCGCGCGTGACCACGGCGATCACCGATACCGCTACGCTGGGTCGCGATGTCTTCACAGGACAAGATGCTCACGCGGATCGGGGGGCTGCTGCGGCAGGCCGAATCGACCGATAACGAGCATGAAGCCGAGGCCTTCCTCGCGGCCGCGCAACGGCTCGCGACCGGCTCGTCGGTGGATCTGGCGGTGGCGCGGGCGCATATCGCGAACCGGGAACGACGCCCCACGCCGACGCAGCGGGTGATCCCGATCGGGGAACCCGGAAAACGTGGTCTGCGCACGTATGTTCAGCTGTTCGTGGCCATCGCCGCCGCCAATGACGTGCGCTGTGACGTGGCCCGCAGTTCGACGACGGTGTACGCCTACGGTTTCGACACCGATATCGACACCTGTTCGGCGCTGTACACCAGCCTGCTGGTGCAGATGGTGCGGGCCTCCGACCACTACATCAAGTCGGGCGCGTACAAGACGGCCACCGCGCAGAAGGTCGTCGTCGAACGAAAATACGGCCGTGTCTACCACCATCCGGTGGAGGTGCCGGTTGCGGCGGTGACGGCCCGCCTGAACTTCCAGATGGCCTTCGCCGCGCGGATCGGCCGCCGCCTCGGCGAGGTGAAGGCGGAGGTCGAGAAGGAAGCGGTGCGGGCCGATGCCGCCGGAGCCGCGCCCACGGGCACCGCGCTCGCGTTGCGGGACAAGGAACTCGCGCTCACCGACTACTACTCCCGCACGTCGGAAGCGCGCGGCACCTGGCGGGGCCCGCAGGCCTCGGCCGGGTACTCGGCGGCCGCCCGTCGGGCCGGGGACCGGGCGGGCAAGGCCGCGCGACTGGGCGGGGCCGCCGAACTCGGTGGCGCGCGCGGGCAGCTGCCGCGCGGTTCGGTCGAATAGCGAACGCGCGCATGGCTGTCCGGGATGCGCAGCGGTCCCAGGTGTACGACGCCGAGGGGCTGGTGCGCGGAATGTTCGACCGCGCCGACGAATTCGGGACGCGGACGGTCGAGGTGCACGGATCGCATCTGACGCTGCCCGTCGAGCGGCGGTTCGGGTCGGTGGAATCGGTGCAGAGCTACGCGGACCGGGTGTTGGCGCTGAACTGGGTGCGTGCCCGGTGGGATCGGGCGGGGGTGCCGGTGACGGTGCGCGCCCGGGCCGGGACCAAGGCCGCGCACTACGAGTCGGCCGGAGCCGTGCTCGCGGTGCCGCTGCACGCCGGTGGAAGTGCCTGGGCGCTGCGCGAATTGGTGATCCTGCACGAGCTCGCGCACCATCTGGACCCGGAGCTGACCGAGGCCGCGCCGCACGGCCCCGCGTTCTGCGCCCGGTATGTGGAGTTGGTGGACGGTGTCATCGGGCCCGAAGCCGCACTGCTGTTGCGCACCACGATGTACTCGTGCGGCGTTCGGATCGCCTGAGCGGCGCGCTAGGGCAGCATTTTCCGGACTCGGGCCAGGCGCTGACGCCACCACTCGGTGCGTTCGGCGTCGGGGTGGCGGTACCGGTCCAGGAGTTCGGGATCCGGGGCCGGGGGAGTGCGCGGCACGTCCAGCCAGCCGTCGACCGGCCGCAGCGGTGTGGTGACCACATCGCCGGTGAGCAGTGACAAAGTGTCGAGGCCGCAGGCGAAATCGAGGTGGGGGAGGGCGCCGGCCAGCGCGATCTGCGCGGCCAGTCCGACGCTGGTCTCCAGCGCCGACGACACCAGGCACGGCAGCCCGGCCGCCTCGGCGACCTCGAGCGCGCGCCGCACCCCGCCCAGCGGAGTGCATTTCAGCACCGCCACATCAGCGGCGCCCGCCACCGCCACTCGCAGCGGGTCCTCGGCGCGTCGGATGGACTCGTCGGCGGCGATGCGGACCTCCACCCGCTTGCGCACGGCGGCCAGTTCCTCGATGGTCCGGCAAGGCTGCTCGACGTATTCCAAACCGCCTGCGGCCCGGTCGATCCGCCCGATCCGGTCGATCGCGGTGTCCACGTCCCAGAGGCCATTGGCGTCGACGCGCACGGCTCCGTCCGGTCCGAGCGCGTCGCGGACCGCCGCCACCCGTTCCAGATCCTCACCGAGCGATTCCGGATGGTCGGCGACCTTGACCTTCGCGGTCCGGCACCCCGACGCCGTCACGATCTCGTGCGCCCGCTCGGGCCCGACGGCCGGCACGATGCAGTTGACCGGCACCCGATCCCGCACCGCCTCCGGCCATCCCACCGTGGCCTGCTCCACCGCCGTGGCCAGCCACGACGCCGCCTCGCGATCGTCGTACTCCGGGAACGCGCAGAACTCGCCCCACCCGGCGGCTCCGGGAATCAGCATTCCCTCGCGAACGGTGATCCCCCGGAACCGGGTTCGCATCGGAATCGCGTACACCACCGCCGACTCGAAATCCACCGCGCTCTCGTTCACTCCCGGCACCCTACCCACCGCGCACGGCGACCCGAGGGTGGCGGCGCGGCCCGCCCCCGGCGACAATGCGAAATGAAGCCATTCTCGGCTTCGTGGACCTGCGCCCGGGGGAGACCGCAATCATGAACCCGCCCAACGAGCCCCGTCGCCCCGCGCCGGACAACCATCCGCCCGCGGGTTTCGGCGGACCGGACGGTCGCCGGAATCCGCCGGCCGGACCGCCGCGCGCGATGCCGCCGCAGCGCCCGCACCCGCCCGGGCCCGCCGGACCGTTCCCGGGCGGCCCGTCCGACCTGGCGGGACCGGAAGGCCCGACGCTGCCGGGCCCCGGACGGCAGGCTCCCCCGCCGCCGCCACCCCAGGCGCCCGCTGGACCCCGCCCGGGCCAGGTCGATCAGGCCGCGCCGACCCTGCCGAAGGGCGGCAACCAGCCCCCGCCACCCCGGGTGCCCCCGCAGGCTCCGGGTGCCGCACCTCGGTCCCCCGCCGGTTTCGGACAGCCGGGCCAGCCGCCCGCGAGCTCAGCTGGGCCACAGCAACAGTCGCTGCGAGGCGGCGGCCCGAACTTCGCCCCGCCGCCTCCCGGCGGACCCGCACAGCCGATACACGCCGAGATCGCGCCCGAGCCTTGGACTTCGGGTGCGCAGAGTCATGTCGCGAGCGGTCCGGGACTGTCGGAGGATGCGACAATGCCCGCGCCGTTGCCGCCGTCGGCGGTCGCGATATCCGACTCGCCCGCAGCGGGATCGGACCGTAAACCCTTGAACCGCAGGGACATCGCGGTAACGGCCGGACTCTATCTGGTCAGCGTCATCGCGGCCTTCGGATGGGCCTACGACCTGTTCGCGAAGTTGTTCGACCTGGTCCACAACCGCTGCACCGCGAAGCGGGACTTCTCCGTGCAGTGCATCGTGATCCGCCCGCCCGCCTCGGCCCTGTGGGGCTTGCTGATCGGCGGGGGCGGCATGTTCCTGGCGCTGGTGGGGGCCATGGTGCTCGCCTCGGTGGCGGCCATGACCGGTCGTCGCGCGTGGATCTGGACGGCCGTCGCGCTGCCGGTGATCCTCGTCGCGGGCGGTGCGGGGCATGTCCTGGTGGCCACGGCCATCAGCTGAGTGCGCCGCGCTCGGGTGAGTCGCCGCCCCGGCGGTTGGCGGGGCGGCGTTCGGATTCAGAGGCGTTCGTAGATGGTGGCGTTGGCGAGACCGCCCGCCTCGCACATGGTTTGCAGGCCGTAGCGGGCGCCGCGGTCGTGCATGGCGTGGACGAGGGTGGTCGCCAGCCGGGCTCCGGAGGCGCCCAGCGGGTGGCCGAGGGCGATGGCGCCGCCGTTCACATTGACCTTGGACAGGTCGGCTCCGGTTTCCCGGGCCCAGGCCAGGACGACGGAGGAGAAGGCCTCGTTGACCTCGAACAGGTCGATGTCGGCGAGGTCGAGTCCGGAGCGCTGCAACACCTTCCGGGTCGCGGGGATGACCGCGGTGAGCATGAGCAGCGGGTCGTCGCCCGCGACGGCGAAGCTGTGCACCCGGGCCAGCGGGCGCAGGCCCAGCTGGGCGGCGCGTTCGCTGGTCATGATGAGGGTGGCGGCGCTGCCGTCGTTGATCTGGCTGGCGTTGGCGGCGGTGATGTTCCACCCGATCTGCGGGAAGCGGGCCGCCATCTCCTCGCTGTAATACGCGGGGCGCAGCGCGGCCAGGGTCTCGAGGGTGCTGCCCAGGCGGATGCCCTCGTCCTCGGTCAGTCCGTTGAAGGGCGACAGCTGGGCCTCGAAGGCCCCGTTCTTGGTTGCGGCGGCGGCCTTCTCGTGGCTGGCCAGGGCGAACTCGTCGAGCTGGGTGCGGGTCAATCCCCACTCGGCGGCGATGAGCTCGGCGCTGATGCCCTGCGGTACCAGGCCCTCGGGATACCGTTCGGCGAAGCCGACCCCGGCGATGTCCTCGGCTCCGATCAGGTTGGCCCCCATGGGAACCCGGCTCATGGACTCCACGCCCGCGGCCACCACGATGTCGTAGGCCCCCGCGATCACGCCCTGGGCGGCGAAGTGGATGGCCTGCTGGCTGCTGCCGCACTGCCGGTCCACGGTGGTGGCCGGGACCGATTCGGGATATCCGGCGGCCAGGGCGGCGCGGCGGGTCAGGTTGGAGCCCTGTTCGCCGACCTGGGTGACCACGCCGCCGATCACATCGTCGATCAGCGCCGGATCGATCTCGGAGCGCCGCACCACTTCCCGCAGGCTGTGCGCGAGCAGGTCGGCGGGGTGCACGCCGTGCAGGGCGCCGGTGGCCTTGCCCTTGCCGATGGGAGTGCGGACGGCTTCGACGATGACTGCGTCTCTCATTGACGTTCCCTTCCGAGGTGACACCTAACTAGATGTCTCTAAAGCCAGGGTAGGAGCTGGCCATAGTGGGGGCAAGTCAGCAAGGTATGATGTACGCCATGTCGGCAGTACTGGAGGGAAAACTCAGCGACCTGAGCTCGTGGCAGCCCGAGGAGTGTTCGATCGCCAAAGCGATGGACATCGTCGGCACCCGCTCGGCCGTGCTCATCCTGCGGGAGTCGTACTACGGCACCACGCGCTTCGACGGCTTTGCGGCGCGGGTGGGGATCACCGACGCGGCGGCCTCCAGCGCCCTGCGCAAACTCGTCGATGCCGGACTACTGGCGAAACGGCCCTACCAGGAAGAGGGCAAGCGCACCCGCAACGAATACGTGCTCACCCAGATGGGACGGGACCTGCTGCCCGCCGTGGTCGCGCTCTGGCAGTGGGGTGACAAATACCTGCAGGACGGGCCCGCGCCGCTGGAACGTCTGGAGGACTCCAGCGGCGAGCCGGTCCGCGCCGAACTGCGCAGCGCCTCCGGCAACGAAGTGCCGCTGGAGAACCTGCGCATCCGGGTGAACGACGAATGGCGGCGGAAAGCCCGCCGCCATTCCTGAAACCTGAACCGTCGGTGCGAACCTGACCGGTCAGTGCAGCCGGCTGCCGTCCTCCGGGTGGAAGAAGTAGGTGTGCGCCGGGTCCGCGACCAGCGAGAGCTGTGCGCCCTTGGTCGGCGGGTTGCGCCAATCCGCGCGCGCCACAATCGATTCCCCCTCACCGAAGGTGCGGCCGTAGATGTAGGCGTCGGAGCCCAGCTCCTCGACCACGTCCACCTCCATGGCGATGCCCGCTCCGGTGCCGACCAGGTCCAGGTGCTCGGGCCGGACGCCGACCACGACCCGCTCGCCGGTGGCCGCCGCCACCGAGCGCGGCAGCGGCAGCGGGCAGCCGCCCAGCGTCACCGAGCCGTTGCCGACCGGCAGTGTGAACAGGTTCATGGCGGGCGAGCCCATGAAGCCCGCGACGAACAGGTTGGCCGGATCCCGGTACAGGTCGCGCGGGGACGCGCACTGCTGCAGCAGCCCGTCCTTGAGCACCGCCACCCGGTCGCCCATGGTCATGGCCTCGACCTGGTCGTGGGTGACGTAGACGGTGGTGGTGCCGAGCCGGCGCTGCAACTGGGCGATCTGGGTGCGGGTCTGCACGCGCAGCTTGGCGTCCAGGTTCGACAGCGGCTCGTCCATCAGGAACACCTGCGGGGACCGCACGATGGCGCGGCCCATGGCGACACGCTGGCGCTGACCGCCGGACAGGGCCTTGGGCTTGCGGTCCAGGTAGGGCTCCAGGTCCAGCAGCTTGGCGGCCTCGAGCACACGCTGCTGCCGCTCTTCCTTGGAGACCTTGGCCATCTTCAGCGCGAAGCCCATGTTCTCGGCCACGCTCATGTGCGGGTACAGCGCGTAGTTCTGGAACACCATGGCGATATCGCGTTCCTTGGGCTCGGCGTGCGTGACGTCCTTGTCCCCGATCAGGATTCTGCCGTCGCTCACCTCCTCGAGCCCCGCGAGCATGCGCAGCGAGGTGGATTTGCCGCAGCCCGAGGGGCCGACGAGCACCAGGAACTCGCCGTCGGCGATCTCCAGGTTCAATGCGTCGACGGCGGGCTTGCCCGAGCCGGGGTACAGCCGGGTGGCCTGGTCGAAAGTCACCGTTGCCACGGTTAACACTTCCCTTCACCGGCAGGAACGTGCCGGACGATCCGAGTTCGAGGGTCGGCCCCAGAGCGTAGCCGAGGGCAGAATGGGCGGCAGTGATCACTGAGACCAGGAGCATTCATGAGCCGACCGGTTCGTATCGGAGTCCAGCTTCAGCCGCAGCACGCGCCCGACTACGGGTTGATCCGGGACGCGGTGCGCCGATGTGAGGACATCGGGGTGGACATCGTCTTCAACTGGGACCACTTCTATCCGCTGTACGGCGATCCCGAGGGCGCGCACTTCGAGTGCTGGACCATGCTGGGCGCGATCGCCGAGCAGACCGAGCGGGTGGAGCTCGGCGCGCTGGTCACCGGCGGCGGCTACCGCAATCCGGACCTGCTCGCCGATATGGCGCGCACCGTGGACCACATCAGCAACGGGCGGCTCGTGCTCGGTGTCGGCGCGGGCTGGTTCGAGAAGGACTACGACCAGTACGGGTACGAATTCGGCACGGCCGGAAGCCGTCTCGCGCTGTTCAAGGAGTCGATGGCCCGCATCACCGACCGGCTGGCCAAGCTGAATCCGCAGCCGGTGCGCGATATCCCCATCCTGATCGGCGGCGGCGGTGAGCGGAAGACGCTGCGCCTGGTCGCCCAGTACGCCGACATCTGGCACAGCTTCTCCGACCTCGACGTGCTGCGGCGCAAGACCGGCATCCTGGACGAGCACTGCGCCGAGGTCGGCACCGACGCCGCGGCAATCGAGAAGTCGGTGTCCTGGCCGGGCCTGGACCAGGCCGGCGACTATCACGCGGCGGGCGTGACCCTGTTCACCGTGAGCTCCGGCGGACCCGACTACGACACCGCACGGATCCAGGAGGCGGTGGCCTGGCGCGACCGCGTCAATCAGGGGTAGATCGGGCGCGGAGGGTGACTCTTCCGAATCGGCGTGAGGCTAAACCTGGAGTGGCAAACATCCGGCACTAGGGTGATTTGCCATGGTTTCCTTGCGGCACCTGGCGGGTGTCCTGCTGATAGGGCTGGTCGGCGTCGCCACGCTCGGCGTGGGCGGCGCGGCGGCCGACGACCGTGATCTGTGTTCGCCGCCCGGTCCGGCGGCGGCCAGCGCGGCGCCGACCAACCTGGCCGCGGGGCAGCAGAACCGGAGCGCGGACCGGTTCACGACGCCTGCCACGGTGCCGCTGAACACGATCGACGTCACCAAGCTGGGGCTGCTCACGCCCGGCAAACTGAGCGTCGGAACCCTCTCGGACGCCCCGCCGAGCATCTGCGTGAACTCCAAGGGCACGTTCACCGGCTTCGACAACGAGCTGCTGAAGGCGATCGGCGCGAAACTCGGCCTGCAGGTGGAGTTCACCGGCACCGAGTTCGCGGGCCTGCTGGCCCAGGTCGCCAACGGCCGCTTCGACATCGGCTCGTCCAGCATCACCACCACCGACGCGCGGCGGCAGCTGGTCGACTTCACCAATGGCTACGACTTCGGCTACTTCTCCCTGGTGGTGCCGAACGGCAGCGCCATCCACGGCTTCGGGGACCTGAACCGGGGCAAGCGGATCGGCGTGGTGCAGGGCACCGTGCAGGACGAGTACGTGGTCAACGAACTGCACCTGGATCCGGTGAAGTTCCCCGACTACAACACCGCCTACGCGAACCTGAAGTCCGGGCAGATCGATGCCTGGGTGGCGCCCTCGCAGCAGGCCATCGGCGCGATCAAGCCGGGCGACCCGACCTCGATCACGCAGAACACGTTCAGCGTCAACAACTTCACCGCCTGGGCGGTGCGCAAGGGGCATCAGCCGCTCACCGACGCGCTCAACGCGGGCCTGGACGCGGTGATCGCGGACGGCACCTACGCGAAGCTGTACGAGAACTGGGTGCCGCGCGAACTGCCGCCGGGCTGGAAGCCGGGCTCCAAAGCCGCGGCCGCACCGCAGCTTCCGGACTTCGCGAAGATCGCGGCCGAACACGCGGGCGACCGGTCCGGTGCGGGCACGGCGCAGCCGAAGTCGACGCTGCGGCAGCTGAAGGACACGTTCTTCGATTGGTCGTTGTATCGCAAGGCGTTCCCGGACCTGATCAAGACGGGTCTGCCCAATACCTTGATCCTGGCGCTGGTTTCGGGCCTGCTGGGCACCGTGCTCGGCATGCTGCTCGCGGTGGCGGGGATCTCCCGCACCCGCTGGCTGCGCTGGCCCGCACGGGTTTACACCGATATCTTCCGCGGCCTGCCCGCCGTGGTGATCATCCTGCTCATCGGTCTGGGCGTGGGACCGGTGGTCAAGGGCATCACCGGCAACAACCCGTACTGGCTGGGCGCGGTGGCGCTGGCGCTGCTGGCCTCGGCCTACATCGGTGAGATCTTCCGGTCCGGCATCCAGTCGGTGGAGGCCGGGCAGCTGGAGGCGGCCCGCGCCATCGGATTCGGCTACCGGCAGGCCATGACGCTGGTCGTGATCCCGCAGGGCGTGCGCCGGGTGCTGCCGGCGCTGATGAACCAGTTCATCGCGTTGATCAAGGACTCCTCGCTGATCTACTTCCTGGGCCTGCTGGCCTCCCAGCGCGAACTGTTCGCGGTGGGCCGGGATCTCAACGCGCAGACCGGGAATCTGTCGCCGCTGGTGGCCGCGGGCCTGGTGTACCTGCTGCTGACGGTTCCGCTCACGCACCTGGTCAACTACATCGACAAGCGCATGCGCGACGGCCGCCCCGCCGGCGGCGATCCCGCCGAACCGGTCGAACAGGCCGTCATCACGGAAGGGCGTGGAGCATGAGTGCCTCCCTCACCGGCACCGGCCTGCGATTTACGCTGGGCGGCACCGAGATCCTGCGCGGCGTGGACGTGCACGTGGACGCGGGCAAGACCACCACGGTGATCGGGCCGTCGGGGTCCGGCAAGTCGACGTTGCTGCGGGTGCTGAACCGGCTGCACGAACCCGACTCCGGCGACATCCTGCTGGACGGCGCGTCGGTGCTGGGTGAGAACCCGGACCGGCTGCGGCAGCGGATCGGGATGGTGTTCCAGCACTTCAACCTGTTCCCGCACCGGACCGTCGCCGACAATGTGGCGCTCGGTCCGCGCAAACTGCACGGGCTGTCCAAGGAACAGGCGCGGACGCTGGCTCTGCAGCAGCTGGAGGCGGTCGGGCTGGCGGGGAAGGCGGACGCGCGCCCCTCGTCGCTGTCCGGCGGTCAGCAGCAGCGGGTCGCCATCGCCCGGGCCCTGGCGATGAAGCCGGACATCATGTTCTTCGACGAGGCCACCTCGGCGCTGGATCCGGAGCTGGTGAAGGGCGTGCTCGCGCTCATGTCGGAGCTGGCGAGCGGCGGCATGTCGATGATCGTGGTCACCCACGAAATGAGCTTCGCGCGTTCGGTGTCCGACCAGGTCGTGTTCATGGATCACGGCCGGGTGGTGGAAACCGGCACACCCGAGGCGCTCTTCGAGAACGCGGAAACCCCTCGGCTGCGCCAGTTCCTGTCCCAGGTGCTGTGACCGGCTCTCGGTCGGTCAGCTGCTGCCCGCGAAGGGCAGGTTCGCGTAGCGGGCGAAGTCGCCCTGGGCTCCGCTGTAGATGTTCATGTCCACGCCCGCGGCGATGCCGGGGATCCGGCCGGCGTCGGTGGTCTGCCAGAACGTCCAGTGCGGCCAGCCGCCCGGGACCTCGGGCTGGTCGTTGCCGCGGTAGTCGGCGATCCACAGCGGGTAGGCGGTGAACTCGTTGGAGTCGGCCATGGCCGTCTGCCAGAAGCGCGGATAGGTGTAGATGATCGGCATCCGGCCGGTCAGGGCGCGGACCGTGTTGAGGTAGCGGTGGGTCCAGTCGATGAGCGCGGCCGGGGGCAGACCGCCGGAGTCCTCGAGGTCCAGCACCGGCGGCAGGTCCATGGGCCCGTTCTGGCCCAGCACCAGGGCCGAGTAGAACGCGGCCTGCGCCTCGGGGAGCAGGTTCGGGCGCGCGAAGTGGTAGGTGCCGCGCGCGACGCCGGCCACCCGCATGGACAGGCTGTCCTGCACGAAGTACGGGTTCACGTAGTTGAGGCCCTCGGTCGCCTTGAGCATGGCGAACGAGTATCCGGCGGCGCGCACACCGAACCAGTTGATGCTGCCGCCGCCGGGGTGCTGCCATGAGGCCACGTCCGGGCCCTCGATATCGGCGGCAGCCACCCCGGCGGGGGTAGCCATGAGGATGCCTGTAGCCGCGACAGTTAGCACTTTCATCAGTGTGCGTCCGGTCATGCGTGAAAACGCTAGGCCGAACCGCCGCCGGAGCGGTGAAGGCGCGACTGTCTAATTCGCCAATCGTTAGCCGATTCGTGCGTTGGTCAGCCGAGCCAGTCCAGCACCGACGCCGCGGTCCAGGACTGCTGCATGCTGCCCAGGGGCTCACCGGTGAACGGCTCGTAGTACTCGGCGAAGCTGCCGTCACTGGCCTGGCGCAGTCCCTCCGCGCGCAGCATGAACGAGCGCTCGGCCCAGCCGCGGCGGGCGAACACCCAGGAGAACAGCCAGCTGATCACCGGCCACACTGGCCCGCGCCAGTACTCGCGGGACCGGAAGTCCCGCGCCACCGGGGAGGTCGACGGCGGCAGCGCGTAGCGCAGATCGGGGTGCCCGCACCAGCGCGGGCCCTCGAACAGCCGCAGCAGCCGCCGTTCGGCGTCGCGGGGGAGTCCGCCGCTGAGCAGCGGCGCGAAGCTCGCGAGGGTCTCGGTCTCGATCCATTTGTCCGCGCGCACGTCGAAGTCCCGGGCCACGCCGGTGCGCGCGTCGGTGGTGGCGATCACGCCCGCGCGGAAGTAGTCGGCCCACTCGTAGAGTTCGCGCACGTCCGCGTGCGGCTGCTTGTAGTCCTCGCCGATATTGGCGAGCACGTCGCAGGCCAGCGCGAAGATGGCGGTCACGAATACGTCCTCGACCGCGAAGCTCATGGTGGAGGCCAGCTGGTAGTCGTCGTACCCGGCGCGGCGCATCTGCTCGACCAGCCACAGGTACCGGTCGTACTCGCGGTCGGAGGGACGCTGGGTGGGATCGCCCACCACCTGGGTGTCGGCGCGCTGGTACGGCGGCAGGTCCGGACCGGGAATCACGTTCTCGTAGGCGCGATCCCAGCGCGGCGAGTTGTCCATGCCGGATTCCCAGCCGTGGTAGAGCGTGATTCGCCCGTGCTGCTTGGGATCTCGCGCGTAGGCCAGCCAGCGGTGCCAGCGCATCAGGTCGGGCCAGCGCCGGTTCAGGAAGTCCTCGGCGACCGCACGGGTACTGCGCCCGTGCCGGCGCGAGTGGTCCAGAATCCGTTGCACCGCAATGGCATGCACGGGGGGCTGGGTGATTCCCGACGTGTCGGGGCCGTCGGGCGCGTCGGCGGCGAGGCGGCGGCATTCCCAGCGGGCGGGCCCGGGGAAGTAGCCGTCCACCCCATTGGCGAAGACGATGTGCGGGATCATCCCGTTGCGCCACTGCGCCGACAACAGGGTGTCCAGTTCCAGGGCCGCGCGTTCGACGCTGAGCGGCGCCAGACCGACCGCTACGAATGCCGCGTCCCAACTCCACATGTGTGGATACAGCTTGGGCGCGGCGCTGGTCATGGTGCCCAGGTCGTTGCCGCGCAGCAGGTAGGCCGCGCGGGCCGCGAGCTGGGTGGGCGTGAATCCCGGGTGTGTCATCGCCCTATTCTGCGCCGGTACCCGTAGGTATGCGCGATAGGGCGAGGCGGTGTGGCTCGACGCTCGGTGGATCGTGGATGACGCGTGGACAGTGGACTGCGCTGGGTCGCCCGTGGACGACTCCGGATCGCCAGATTGCACTTCGTTCGCCTTCTCATGAATCAGCTAGCGGTGGTGTGCCCGTCCGGAGCATCGCCGGACCGGCGCGGCCGGTTACGGTGATCACATGGCGAATTCCGCGAGGCCCGAATCCGACCGGCCGACAGCGTTGATCACCGGGGCCAGCCGGGGGCTGGGGGCGGCGATTGCGCGGGAACTGGCTCCGGCACATCGATTATTGCTGGGCGCGCGCACGCAGCAGGCCCTGGAACCGGTGCTGCGCGAGCTGCCCGGCAGCGCCGGATGGCCGGTCGATCTCACCGATTACGCGGCGGTGGCGCGCGCGGTGGACGGCATCGAACGGCTGGATGTCCTGGTGCACAATGCCGGGATCGCCGACCTGGGAACGATAGCCGATTCGTCGGTGGCGCAGTGGCGGAATACGTTGGAAGCCAACCTGATCGCGGTCGCGGAGTTGACCAGACTGTTGCTGCCCGCGCTGCGCGCCGCCAATGGCCATGTGGTGCTGATCAATTCGGGCGCCGGCCTGCGGGCCAATCCGGGCTGGGGCGTGTACGCGGCCAGCAAATTCGGTTTGCGCGCCTTCGGTGACGCGCTGCGGCTGGAGGAAACGGCCTTGCGGGTGACCTCGGTGCATCCGGGGCGGATCGACACCGACATGCAGCGCGAGATCATCGCGGGGGAGGGCCGCGACTACGACCCGAACGAGTTCCTCACCGCGGAGACGGTGGCGCGAGCGGTCCGCAATGCCGTGGAGACCCCGCGCGACGCCCATCCGACCGAGATCGTGCTGCGTCCCATCGCCCGCTGAGAGGAACCTGAATTTACGCGCTGAATTGCGATCATTTCGCACAGAATTCGTGCCCGGTTCACGCCCTATGGATATAACGAACGCGATGGACAGACGACAGCTGCTCGCGATGCTCGCCGCGGGCACTGCGGCCGCCTTGACCGGGTGCTCTTCGGAGGGCCCCACCCCGAAGGTGACCCCGCGGATCAGTGGACCCGTCGCGACGCCTACGCCGTCCGCGGCGCCGAAGTCGATCGCCGGGCCGCCCGCCGCCCAGAAGTCCGCGATTCCCGCGGGCACGATCACGGCGCTGCCCGGACACGGCAACAGCCTGGCCCTCACCGTCGACGACGGCGCCAGCCCCGAGGTGGTCGGGGCCTACGTGAAGTTCGCCAAGGACACCGGGGCTCGCTTCACCTTCTTCGTCACCGCGTACTACGACTCGTGGACCACCCACAAGGCCGCCCTGCGGCCGCTGGTGGAGTCCGGTCAGATCCAGCTGGGCAATCACACCTGGGACCACCCGGACCTGACCAAGCTGTCCACGACCGAGATCGCCGCCCAGCTGACCAAGACGAAGTCCTTCCTGCACAACAACTTCGGCGTGGACGGGACTCCCTATTTCCGGCCCCCCTTCGGCCGCCACGATGCTACCGTCGACAAGGTGGCAGCCGATCTCGGTTACACCGTCCCCACCATGTGGTACGGCTCGCTGTCCGACTCCGGTGTCATCACCGAGGACTATCTGATCGAGTGCGCGCAGAAGTACTTCAACGCGCAGGCCATCGTGATCGGCCACGCCAACGCCCCCGCCGTGACGCACTGCTACGACCGTCTGGTCGAGATCATCCGTGCGCGCAACCTTTCGCTGGTGACGCTCAACGACGTGCTGGTGTCACCGGCCTGACGGCTGCGCCGGGGGGCGCGGGAGTTTCGTTCGGAAGAGTGATTGAAGGTCGAGATGGACAGACGTCGGCTGTTGACGTTGCTGGCTGCGGGTGGGGTCGCCGGATTGCTGGGAGCGGGGGAGGCCCGCGCCGAATTCCCCTTCGATACCGGGTCTTCCGGGATCGTGCCGCCATTGCCCGGGGTGACACCGGATTTCGGGCCCAAGACGCCGATCGGGCGGGGCACCATCCAGGCGCTGCCCGGCGACGGAAACCATATGGCGCTCACCATCGATGACGGCGCCAGCTCCGAAACCATCGGCGGATTCATCGATTTCGCGCGCAATACCGGCGCGCGGCTCACCTTCTTCGTCACCGCGTACTACCCGGGCTGGCTCGATCACCGGGATGCGTTGCGCCCCATGGTCGATTCCGGGCAGATCCAGCTCGGCAACCACACCTGGGACCATCCGGACCTGACCCGGCTGTCCGGCGGCGCGATCGCCGACCAGCTGAACCGGTGCAAGGACTTCCTCTGGGATCAGTACGGTGTGGACACCACGCCGTACTACCGCCCGCCCTTCGGCAGGCACAATGCCGGCGTCGACGCGGTGGCCGCGGACTGCGGCTACACCGTCCCGACCATGTGGTACGGCAGCCTGAGCGACACCAATACGGTGATCAACGAGGGCATGCTGCTCGACGCCGCCCACCAGTGGTTCCGGGCGCAGTCCATCGTCATCGGCCACGCCAACCGGCCGACCGTCACCCACATCTACGACCAGCTCATGGACATCGTCCGTGAGCGCAACCTGCAACTGGTCACCCTCAACGACGTTCTGATCCCGCCGCGGTAGCTCCAACTCTCGGAGGCTCTCAGGGGCTTCGCCCCCGAACCCCCGAAAAAGTCAGGCCCGCATGCGCACTGCGCATGCGGGCCCGAAATGTTCGGGAGTCGGGTCAGGCGACGATGTTCACCAGGCGGCCGGGCACGACGATGATCTTGCGCGGCGGCTTGCCGCCCAGCAGCTCGGCGATCTTCTCGTCGGCCAGGGCGGCAGCCTGGACCGCGGCCTGATCGGCGTCGGCAGGGACGCTGATCCGGCTGCGGACCTTGCCGTTGACCTGGATCGGGTACTCGACCGAATCCTCCACCAGCAGTGCGGGATCCGCCTTCGGGAAGGGGCCGTGGGCCAGGGCGGTGTGGTGGCCCAGGCGTTCCCACAGTTCCTCGGCCACGTGCGGGGACATCGGGGCCAGCATCAAGACCAGCGGCTCGACCAGCCGGCGGGGAGCGCCGTCCCCGTAGTTCTTGGTCAGGTAGTTGGTCAGCTCGATCAGCTTCGCGCCCGCGGTGTTGTCGCGCAGGTTGGCGTAGTCGTCGTCGACTCCGGCGATGGTCTTGTGCAGCAGGCGCAGCGCCTCGGCCGAGGGCTCGGCGTCGGTGACCTTCAGCGCGCCGGTCTCCTCGTCCACGGTCAGTCGCCACACGCGCTGCAGGAAGCGGTGCGCGCCGACGACGTCCTTGGTCGCCCACGGGCGCGAGGTGTCCAGCGGACCCATCGACATCTCGTAGAAGCGGAAGGTGTCCGCGCCGTACAGGTCGCACATCTCGTCGGGGGAGATGGCGTTCTTCAGCGACTTGCCGATCTTGCCGTACTCCTGGAACACCCCCTCCTCGGTGCCGGAGGCATTGGTCCAGAAGAACTTTCCGTCCCGCTCCACGACCTCGGCGGCGGGCACGTAGGCACCGCGCTCGTCGGTGTAGGCGAAGCCCTGGATGTAGCCCTGGTTGAACAGGCGGCGGTAGGGCTCGAAGCCGGACACGTCACCCAGGTCGAACAGCACCTTCTGCCAGAAGCGCGCGTACAGCAGATGCAGCACCGCGTGCTCCACGCCGCCGACGTACAGGTCCACGCCGCCCGGATCCTTCGGACCGTGCTCGGCGGTCCGGGGGCCCAGCCAGTACTTCTCGTTCTCGGGGGCGCAGAAGGCCTCGGTGTTGGTCGGGTCCGCGTAGCGCAGCTGGTACCAGGAGCTGCCCGCCCAGTTGGGCATGACATTGGTGTCGCGGCGGTACTTCTTGGGGCCGTCGCCCAGATCCAGCTCGACGTGCACCCATTCGGTGGCCTTGGCCAGCGGCGGGGACGGCTCGGAGCCGGCGTCGTCCGCGTCGAAGGTGACCGGCGCGAAGTCGTCCATCTCCGGCAGCGTCACCGGCAGCATGGATTCCGGCAGCGCGTGCGGCGCGCCGTCCTCGTCGTAGACGATCGGGAAGGGCTCGCCCCAGTAGCGCTGGCGGGCGAACAGCCAGTCGCGCAGCTTGTACTGGACGGTGCCCCTGCCGTGGCCGTCGGACTCCAGCTGGGTGATCACCTTGGCCTTGGCGGTGTCGATGTCCAGGCCGTCCAGGTATCCGGAGTTCACCAGGGTGCCGTCACCGGAGTAGGCGGCCTGCGAGATGTCGCCGCCCGCCACGACTTCCACGATGGGCAGGCCGAAGGCGGTGGCGAACTCCCAGTCGCGCGGGTCGTGGCCGGGGACGGCCATGATGGCGCCGGTGCCGTAGCCGGACAGCACATAGTCGGCGATGAAGATCGGGACGCGGGCGCCGTTCACCGGGTTGGTGGCGTAGGTGCCCAGGAAGACGCCGGTCTTCTCCTTGTTCTCCTGGCGCTCCAGATCCGACTTGGCGGCGATCGACTTGCGGTACGCCGCAACGGCTTCGGCCGGGGTGTCGGCATTGCCGAAGGTCCAGCGGGCCTGGGTGCCGGACGGCCAGGTGTTGCCGGTCAGCCGGTCCACCAGCTCGTGCTCGGGCGCGACCACCACGTAGGTGGCGCCGAACAGGGTGTCGGGGCGGGTGGTGAAGACCTCGATGATGTCCGAGCCGGCCTCGAACTTGACCTGCGCGCCCCGCGAGCGGCCGATCCAGTTGCGCTGCATGGACTTCACGTTCTCCGGCCAGTCCAGCTCGTCCAGGTCGTCGACCAGGCGATCGGAGTAGGCGGTGATGCGCATCATCCACTGCCACAGGCGCTTGCGGAACACCGGGAAGTTGCCGCGTTCGGAGCGGCCGTCGGCGGTGACCTCCTCGTTGGACAGCACGGTGCCCAGGCCCGGGCACCAGTTGACCATCGAATCGGTCTGGTACACCAGGCGATGGGAGTCGACCACGGCGTTGCGCTCGACCGGGGACAGGTCGGCCCAGGCCCGGCCGTCGGCGGGCGACCGCTTGCCGGAATCGAATTCGGCGATCAGCTCGGTGATCGGGCGCGCCTTGTTCAGGCCCTCGTCGTACCAGGCGTTGTAGATGCGCAGGAAGATCCACTGCGTCCACTTGTAGTACTCGGGGTCGGTGGTCGCGAACGACCGGCGGCGGTCGTGGCCCAGGCCCAGCCGGTCCAGCTGCCGCTGCATGGTCGCGATATTCGACATGGTGGTGTCGCGCGGGTGCGCGCCGGTCTGCACCGCGTACTGCTCGGCGGGCAGGCCGAAGGCGTCATAACCCAGCGCGTGCAGCACATTCCGGCCGTGCATGCGGTGGTAGCGGGCGAACACGTCGGTGGCGATGTAGCCCAGCGGGTGCCCGACGTGCAGGCCCGCGCCAGACGGGTACGGGAACATGTCCTGGATGAACAGCTTGTCGGCGGGAACGCCGGCGGCCAGCGGGCCCACCGGGTTGGGCGCGAAGAAGGTGCCGCGCTCCTCCCAGTTGCGCTGCCACTTGCGTTCGACGCGGCCGGCGAGGTCGGCGTTGTAGCGGTGTGCGGGAACGTCGCCGCCCCCCGCCGCGGTCGCGGTGGGTGTTTCGGTTGCACGGGTGTCCTGCACGGTCCTGCCTTCGCTTGTCCAGCCAATCCCCGATAAAGGTCGCTCACCAGGGTAAAACGTCGGTACCTCGGGCCCCAAAAAGGGTCGAGGCTGCTCCCGCCACCGGTGTCCGGAGCAGGCCCGCGGCGGGTCCCCACCGGCCTGACAGGTACCGTGGCGGGGTGTTCGTCGTGGCGCTGATCCTCTTTGTCCTCGCGGCTGTGGCCGTGGTCACGGGCGTGCTCGGACTCACCGGCACCCTGCCCGGCAACCGCTATTTCGGGGTGCACTCCGACGCGGCGCTGAAGACCGAGGAGGCCTTCAAGCTGGCCAACAAGGTGGCGGGGCCGACCTCCATCGTCGCGGGTCTGCTGCTCGCGGCGAGCGGCGCGGTGGCGCTGGTGTCCGGGGGCGTCCCGGCCCTGGTGCTCGCGGCGGTCGCCCTGGTGATCGCGCTGTTCACCATGGGTGCGGGCGCGGCGGCGGCGGAGAAGGCCATCGCGAACGCGTTCCCGGAGGAGAAGGTCGGCGGGTGCGGCAGCGCCTGTGGCGGGTGCTCGCTGCGCGACACCTGCGAGACCGCCTGACTCAGTCGGTGAGCGAGCGCCGCATCCAGATGTGCGGGATGCCCGCGTCCATGCCGATCTCCCCGAACCGCCGGTAGCCCAGCTTCTCGTAGAAGCCGGTGGCGTGGGTCTGCGAGTGCAGTTCGATCGCGACCAGTCCGCGGGCCCGCGCCCGCTCCTCGATGGCCCGGACCAGGGCCGCGCCGAGTCCGGTGCCGCGGGTCTCGGCCAGCACGGCCAGCCGCCCGAGGATCCCGATCCCATCGCGCACGATGAGCCGCCCGGCCCCCGCAGGCCGGCCGTCCAGCAGTCCCAGGAAATGATCGGCGACCTCGTCGAGCTCGTCGATCTCGATCTCCTCCGGCACGCCCTGCTCGGCGACGAAGACCTTCAACCGCACGGCGTAGGCGTCGGCGAGTTCCCGCTCGGTGCTGACGGTGACGACCTCGATCATGAACCCAGCATGCCTCAGTGCGCCGGATCGCTCGCCGAGGGTTCGCCCGCGCAGGGCGGGGTCGGAATGCCCCGCGAGAGCGGGCTGCCCTTCGGATTCACGTAGAACACGGTCAGCATGACGGGCCGCCCGCCGCTGTTGCGCGCCAGATGCGCGTGCGCGGCACCGCTGGGTTCCCGGAAGACTCGCCACGGCCGCACCGTGACGGGCGTGCAATCCGCCCGCGGATGGTCGAGTGCACCACCGGTGACCAGAACGAACAGGGTTCCGTCGTGGTAGTGCCAACCGGTCCGGCCGCCCGGCTGGAGGATCGTCTGTCGCAGCACGAATTCCCACCGCGCCACACCGAATCGGAACAGCACCCGACTGGCCGTCCCGGCCGCCGGTGCGGGATTGGGCCGGAAGCCGTGTCGCGGATCACGCCGGAAGAAGACCACGATCCATCATTGCCGATCCGATCGGCGTCAGCGCCGACCGCGGCCGAGCAATCGCGCCCGCAGGCCGCGGCGCGGGCGCGGGTCGGGCAGGCCGGCGGATGCGGCGAAGGCGGCCGCGTCCTCGGGGGTGCTGGTCTTCGGCCGGGTGCGCGCCCACTCCAGATACCGGGCGCGGAAGTTGGGTCCGGCGGCGACGGCCAGTCCCGGGAAGCGCCGCGCGACCTCGTCGGCCCGCTTGTGCAGCAGGCCGTGGGCGGTGGCCGCCAGGTCGCCGGTGTCGAAGCCGGGCGGCGGACTGTCCCCGGCGACCAGGGCACGCACGATCGCGGCCTGCTGTTCGGCGAGGGTGCCCGCGGCGCGCTCCGATTCGATGGTCATGCCGGAATCGCCTCCGGGCGCAGGGTGATCGGAGCGCGGCCGGAAGCCGTGGCGATGGCGTTCAGTTCGGCGGCGAGTTCGGTTGCGGGCGGGTAGTTTCCGTCGCGTTCCAGCATGAGCGGGACCGATCGCCCGGTGGCGAACTCGGCCACCAGGTCCAGGACCTCGGCGGGGACGCTGTGCACGTGCGTGTCGATGTAGCGCCCGTCCGACTCGTGGCCGCCCGCCACGTGGCAGTAGGCGACCCGTTCGGCGGGCAGTCGCAACAGCTCGGTCAGCGGGTCACGTGACGTATTGCGGGCATTGGCATAGACATTCGCGATATCGAGCAGCAGATAGACGCCGGTGCGCTCGACCAGCTCCTGCAGGAATTCCGCCTCGGTGTAGTCGGCGTCCGGCCATTCGAACAGCGCCGCGATGTTCTCCACCGCCAGCGGCACGTCCAGCTGCCGGTTCGCACGGAAGATATTGCGCTCCAAGGCATCCAGCGCCTCCCGGGTGCGAGGCACCGGCAGCAGGTGACCGGCTTCCAATCCGCCCGCGCGCACGAAGGCGATGTGCTCGCTCACCAACGGCGAACCCAGGGCCCGCGCGCAGTCGGCCAGATGCCCGACCCGGCGGTCGTCCACCGCTTCCGCGCCGCCCAGGGACAGTGAAACACCGTGTGGAACAGCCGGTATCCCGCGCGCCACCAGCGCGGCGAGTTCCTCCGGCACCACGGCGCTCCGCCCGCGCCGGCGCCCGGAACCGCTCGGCGCCAACGTCTCCGCGATGACCTCGCAGAAGCCGATACCGTCCAGCGCGGCGACCATGCCGCAGATCTCGCGCCGCCAGCCGATGCCCAGCGCGCCCTCGGGAAGCGGTGATCCGGTCATCCGCCGCAGCCTCCTCCGCCGCAGCTGCTGCCGCAACTGCTGCTACTTCCGCAACTGCTGCCACCTCCGCTGTCGCTGGTGCCGCAGCTGGATCCGCTGCCGCACGAACTGCTTCCGCCGCCACTGGCTCCGGCCGCGAGATCGGCGGCCCCGGCGAGCGCCGGGTCCAGGGTCCACAACACGAGCGAGCCGTAGAGCGCGACCGCGAGGGCGGCGCTACCGGCGCCGTACGCCGCGTAGGCGGGCGCGTTGGCGGGTCGCAGATGCAGGTTGCTGTTGCGGGCGTGCTCGATGGTGTCGCGGCCGCGTCGGGTCAGCCGCGGCGCGCGACCCACCACGACGGTGACGACGCTCAGCACGATCATGACGACCACCAGGAAGCCCACCGAATGATGGCTCGCCACACCGGCGATCAGCCGGGCCAGTCCGAGCAGCAGCACGGCGAAGAGCGGAAACCGGGCCGTCCGCAGCGCTTTTCGCTGCTGGTCGCCGCAGAGATAGCCGCGGTAGCTGAGATCCTTGCGCATCCGGTCGGTGACGCCGGCGGTCGCGACCAGCATCGATGTCATGTTCAGCTGGTCCGACCGGCTCAGGCTCGCCCACAGGGTGCGGGAGATCTGATCCAGGTCCGAGGCCTCGCCGGCGCTGTAGGGCCGGACCGGTCTGCCGCTGGAATCGATGATCCCGTGGCCGCGCAGCTGTGCGAGCGCCGCCAGCACCGGCCGCCGGTCGTCGACGAGCAGGGCGGTCTCACTGGGCGTCAGGGGTCCCGCGGGCGGCCAGGCCGGGTCGATCCGCCGCAGCACGCTCGCCCGGATCGCGAATCCCGCGGCGATCGCCAGCAATCCGGCGAGGACATAGAGCAAGAGGAAGGCCGGGCCGGATATCCCCCAGGTGTTGGTCGCGGCCGCGGCCGTGACGGTCCCATGGACCATGGCGATTCCCCTCGGGAGTCGTCGTGACAGTCGATCAACTCCAGTATCGCGGCTGCGCGGGTGCCGTGTTATCCGAGCGACCGCGGGGTGGTCATCCGCGGAAACTTTCGGTGATTAGCCTGATCCGGTGCGATTTCTCAGCAAGTTCTACATCGATGGGTTCATTCTGTCGATCCTCGGCATGGTCGTCCTGGCCAGCATCCTCCCGGCCCGGGGCGATGCCGCCGAGGTCGTGAACTGGCTGACGAAGATAGCCATCGCGCTGCTGTTCCTGCTCTACGGCACCCGCCTGGCGCCGCACGAGGCGATCGATGGTCTCAAGCACTGGCGACTCCACTTGACGGTGCTGGCCTGCACGTTCATCGTGTTCCCGCTGATCGGCCTGGCCGCGCGGGTGCTGGTGCCGCACATCCTCACCCCCGACCTCTACACCGGTGTGCTGTTCCTGTGCCTGGTGCCGTCGACGGTGCAGTCCTCGATCGCGTTCACCTCCATCGCCAAGGGCAATGTGGCGGGCGCGATCGTGAGCGCCACGGTGTCGAACCTGCTGGGCGTGTTCCTGACCCCCGCGCTGGTGATCCTGCTCATGAACACCACCGGCCAGGCGAGTGTGGACCCGTCCGCGGTGGTGGACATCGTGCTGCAGCTGCTGGTGCCGTTCTTCGTGGGCCAGTTGATCCGGCCCAAGGTGAAGGGCTTCCTGTCCCGCTACGCCGAGCCGACCAAGCTGGTGGATCGCGGGTCCATTCTGCTGGTGGTCTACAGCGCGTTCAGCGCGGGCATGGTGGAGGGCATCTGGCACGCCATGTCGCCGTGGCGGATTCTGGGGCTGGCTGTGGTGTGCTGCGTGATCCTGGCGATCGTGCTGGCGGCCACCGGTTTCCTCGGCGAGGCGGTGCGGTTCGATCGCGCCGACCGGATCGTGGTGGTGTTCTGCGGTTCCAAGAAGAGCCTGGCCACCGGGCTGCCCATGGCGACGGTGCTGTTCGCCGGTCACTCGGTGGGCCTGGTCGTGCTGCCGCTCATGATGTTCCACCAGATTCAGCTGATCACCTGTGCCGCTCTCGCAGGACGCTGGGCTCGTACCGCGCCGTGAGCGAGAGCAGCCGGCTGTCCTCCCGCCGCAGCGCGCGCCGCAGACCGGCGGCGGGCCGGTCGGCCAGGGCGTGCAGGACGGCGCGGTGCGCGCCCGGGTCGCCCACCGCGATGCGGGCGCTGCCGTCCGGGTAGCACTTGGCCGCGATCCCGGCACGGGCCAGCGCGGGCGCGACGTCGCGACCGGGCAGGTACAGGAAGTTGGCGCTCGAGCGCGGCACCCGGATGCCCGCGCGGCGCAGGTCGATCCGGAGCAGCTCGCGTTCGGTCGTGATGCGCAGAATCCGTTCGCCCAGTTCGGCTTCCGCGGCATAGGAGGCCCGCACCGCCGCCACCGCCGGGCCGGGCACCCCGAACGGCAGTTGCAGCCGCCGCACCCGCCGCACCGGCTCCGGCGCGCCGAAGGCGTAGCCGATCCGCAGCCCGGCCAGCCCGTACGCCTTGGAGAAAGTGCGCAGGACCAGCACATTGGGATGCCTGTGGATAAGTTCGAGGGGGTCCATCGCGTCGGCCGCGCCGAGGAATTCGACGTACGCCTCGTCGAGGATCACCGGCACCCGGGCCGGGATCGAGCACAGGAACGCCTTCAGCTCGCTGGCCCCGACCACGGTGCCGGTCGGATTGTGCGGGCGGCACACCGCGATCAGCCCGGTGCGGTCGCCGACCGCTCTCGCCATGCCCCACAGGTCCTGACGGCCGTTGGCGTCCAGCGGCACCGCCACCGGCCGCAGTCCCACCATGTTCGCCATGATCGGATAGCCGTCGAAGGTCGGTGTGGCGTAGACGAATTCGGAACCGCGACGGGGGAGGGTCTGCATGATCTGCATGGCGACCCCGGTCGCGCCCGCCCCCACCACGATCCGGTCGGCGTCCACCCCGAGATGCTCGCCGATCAGCCGGGGTAGCCGCTGCGGCAGGAATTCCGGGTACCGATTGGCCCCGCCGAGACTGGTGTCGATCGCGGCGATGACGGAAGGCAGTGGCGGAAAGGGATTCTCGCTCAGGCTCAGGTCGAAGCGGACGGCGCCCGAGTCGCCGCGCAAGCCCGTCGGCCACGGCACCGGGCGCGTCATCGGGCGGCTCCCCAGCGCACGGCGGCGGCCCCCGCGAAGTCGCCCGCGTGCGCGAAGGCGGCCATCAGCACCACCGATCCGTTGCGTAGCCGTCCCGCCCGGTTCTCGGCGTCGAGGGTCACCGGAATGCCCGCGGCGAACAGGTTTCCGCAGCTGTCGAAGGTGTCGGGATGGCGTTCGGGCGGCAGTTCCATGGCCTCGTTCCAGTTGCGCAGGAACAGCCGGTTGGGCTGGTTGGTGACGAAGGTGTCGAGATCGCTGGACTTCACGCCGATCCGCTTGCACACCGCCTGCGCGACCTCCGGCACCAGCCGATTGCCGCGCGTCATCACCTTGGCCACTTTGGATTCGGTGAAGCTGACGCAGCCCTGGCCCTCGCCCGGCTCCCAGTACTTGCGGTCGCCGTTGGTACTGAATTCCATATCGCCCGCGAACTCGGGATAGGTCCGGCATTCGATGTCGAGAATGGGCGCGGAGCTGTCCTTCACCAGCAGCCCGACCCCGCAGCCGTCGCCGGGGACGGGGGCCTGCGCGAGCCCGCGGATATCGGGCTGGGTGAACACCGGGCCCGCGCAGTTCTGGGTGCAGGCGATGAGCGCGGTGCGGGCGTCGGTGGTCTGCAGGATCATGCGGGCGGTCCACATCATGTGCACGAACGCCGCACAGCCGCCGTTGTGGATGTCGAAGACCCAGCGCGGCTTCATGTTCAGCCGCCGCGCCACCTCCGGCCCCGCCCCCAGCACCGGATTGTCGGGCAGCTGGGTGTGGGTGAGCAGCACGTCGACGTTCGAGATCTCCTGTGCGCCATGGCGTTCGATGAGCGGGGCGACAGCCTGCTCGACCATGTCCACGGCGGTCTCGTCACGGCTCACGTGGTGGCGACCGCGGGGAGCGCGGAACATGACGTTCTTGGCCATCCGGTCCGAGCGCGAGAACTGCGTGAAGTACTCGGTGCCGACCGGATCACCGGGCAGGTACCCGGCGACGTCGACCAGACTGACCGCCGGCGGCATCCGCAGGGCGGGATCGGTGAAGTCCATGGCGCATCCTCACTTCATCCAGGCGGGCTTGATGGGCAGTCCGTGCGAGGCCCGGTACTCCGCGATGACCCGGAGGTTGTCGAGCTCCAATTGGTGCCCGGCGGAGAACATCTCCCAGAAGTCGCCCACCCACACCTTGCGCTTGTCCGGCGCGGTGTCCTTGTAGGGGTTCTTGTCGTAGAACGGGTGATGGCAGTTCGTCCACAACACCACCGAGCCCGGCTTGTCGAACACCACCTGGGCGTCGACCACCCGCATCAGATAGACCATCCACAGGTGCTCGCGCTGATCCCAGGCGCAGTGGTAGTCCACGGTCATGGCCTCGGGATTGGCCACCGTGCGGGTGTAGATCCGGGTGCTGTCGCCCAGCCGGTCGTAGGACTCCCACAGTCCGGGTTCCTCGGTCTCGGTGAATCCGCGCAGGCTGTAGGTCCACTCCTCCAGGCATCGGGTGTCGGCGAGGTACTCGTACAGGTCCCGGGGCGGGGCGTCGATATAGCCCTGCACCGGGCAGAAGTCGCCGAAGATCTGGTCGTGGGGATACACCGAGCGGAGCATGTCCAGGATGATCGGGGTGGTGGCGTCGCGATCGGAGTTCTCGATCCGCAGCACGCCGGGCACGACTCCGTCCGGAATGTCACTGAGGGCGGGCAGAGCACTGGTGGTCACGGATTACCTCCCGGGTGGCGTCAGGAACGGTGTGAACGGCGGGATTTCGTCGGGATCGCAGTCGATCGCGACGAACGACGGACCCGGGCGGTCGAGGCAGTGCCGCAGCGCCGCGGCGAGCTCGGCCCGGTTCTCCGGTGCGTGGGTGCACAGATCCGGGAACATGGCGGCAATCCCCGCGCCCGGATACGCGGGACGAAATCGGTTGAAGCTGTACCGATCCCCGTAGTACAGCTGTTCGCGCGTGACGCACATGGCGTGCGCGTTGTTGTTGAGGACGATGAAGGTGATCGGCAGCCGGTGCTCGACGGCGGTGTGAATCTCCATGCCGTGCATGAAGAACGCCCCGTCCCCGGCGATCACGAAGGTGCGCCGCGCGCCGCCGTCGGGGCGGCGGTGGCGGGCGAACGCGGATCCGATGCCCGCCCCGAACGCGTACCCCATGCCGCCCATGCCGAGCGCCACCGTGAACCGGCCGCCGCGCGGCAGCCGCAGGTGATGCACCACGGCCGCACCGGTATTGCCCGCGTCGGCGAACACGTCCGCGCCCGGCGGCAGCGCGTCATTGATGATCTCGACCACCTCGCGATACCGCAGTCCGGGACCGTGTGAGGGCGGCACGGGCAGCGGCGTGAGGGCGGGCTCGCGGTGCGGGTGCGGTCGCAGCGGAATGATCCGGGCCGTGTCCTCGGCCGGGCCGGAATCCAATTCGGCGGTCAGCTCGTCGAGCGTCTTGGCCAGATCGTTGCTGTGGGCGTGGGCGGCGGGCAGGAACGGCGGCAGCGCGCCGACGCTCGCCAGCGGCACGGCCGCGAGCGCGTCCTCCATACCCGCCCGCGCGGTGACCGGCATGCGGGTGCCGATCAACAGGCACAGGGCGGCGCCCTGCAGCGCGTCGAGCAGTTCCGGATTGCCCATGCTGCCGGAGACGCCGCAGAACCCCGGGTCGGCGTGGTGGTAGACGTCCTTGGCGTCGGGCGCGACCCCGACGGCCGCGTCCAGCCGGGCGGCGAAGCGGGCCAGTTCGTCGCGGGCGTCGTCGCGGGCCACCTGGTCCCCGGCGATGATCACGATCTTGCCGAGGGCACGGGCGCCGCGCACGATGTGCACCACTCGCCACAGGCTCTCGATCTCCCGGCGGTAGGCGCGCGCGGGCGGCGCGAAATCCGGGGTGACCAGGTCGGCCTGCTGAATGTCCTTGGGCAGCAACAGCACCGCGGGGCCGCCGCGGCGGGCGGCGGTGACGGCGCGGGCCAGGTGCGCGGGCAGGTCGGCGGGGGCCGCCACGCGCGCGCAGTACCGCGAGATCGGCGAGTACAGCGCGACCGCGTCGAAGCTGCCCGCCTGCCCGCTGGAGTCCTGGAACGCGCCCTTGCCCTCCAACGCGGTCGGGGGCTGGCCGATCAGGGCCAGCACCGGCACCCGGGAGGCGAAGGATTCGGCGAGCCCCGCGACCAGGTTCACGGCCCCGCCGCCGGAGGTCGCGCAGACCACCCCGAGGCCAGAGGTGGAGCGCGCGTAGCCGTCGGCCATGGTGGCCGCGCCGAACTCGTGCGCGGCGACCACCGCGGTGATGAGATCGCGCTGTTCGTAGGCCGCGTCGTACAGATCCTCGATATTCGCGCCGCCGACCCCGAACAGGTGCCGGACGCCCAGCGTCGAGATCGCCTGGACCAGCCGGTCCGCGACCCGTGTACCGCTATGCATGGGCGATTCCTTTCGGTGGTCGCCACCGGTGACCGAGTACCGCTCACTCGGGATACGTAATCCGGGCAGTCAGCGGTTCAATGCCACTGTGTGAGCGCCGGTGTTCCTGGGGTTTCAGGGGCGAAGCCCCTGAAAGTCCCGAGAGTTCGGCAAACCTTGCCGTGTATGTATACGTCTACGTATAGTTGGGTCATGCCGAACAAGACGATCTACGTTTCCGATGACGACCTCACACTCTTTCAGCGGGCTCAGGAGCTGGTCGGGGGCAATCTCTCGGGGGCGATCGTCACGGCATTGCGGCGCTTCATCGAGCTCGAGGAGGGCCGCCGGCAGGGCTACGACGAGGTGGTCCTCAAGGTCGGCAAGGACGGGATCCGACAGGTTCGATTCTCCGCCACCCTGCTGACCGACTGGCACCAGGTGACCAATGAGCGCATCGAGGACATCCGGGTGTACCGCACACGCAAAGGCGCGTACGCGGTACACAGCCACTTCTCCAACTGGTCGGAATTCCCGGCCGACACCAACATCCTCAAGGACTGGCGGCAGTGGCGGCGCTTCCTCGGTGTGGGGGAACAGAATTGGGGGGATTTCACCCTCGAGGTCTTCGACACCGTGCCGGAGCTGAAGGGCAAGATCCCGGATCGGCTCTACGCCCGCGTCATCGACGCAACCGAACATCCGAACGTCGAGGACCTCGACATCTGATCCGACAATCCTTGTAGCACAACCGAACAGCTGTAACCGGCAACCTTGACCGCAAGCCTCGGCGGTCACGGTGTAGATAACCCATGCATTCATGCCTATTAATTGATGAGAGGGAGACATGAACGTCGACCCCGGTCCGGCGGCCATCAGCGTCACCGGCCTGTGCAAATCCTTCGGCGAGCAGATCGTGCTCGACCGCATCGACTTCACCGTGCCCGCGGGCAGCGTGTTCTCGCTGCTCGGACCCAATGGCGCGGGCAAGACCACCACCGTGGAGATCCTGTCCACGCTGAAGCGGCCCGACGGCGGCGAGATCAGGGTCGGCGGGCACGATCCGGTCACCGATGCCGACGGGGTGCGGTCGGTCATCGGGGTCACCGGCCAGTTCTCGGCCGTCGACGAACTGCTCACCGGGCGGGAGAATCTCCTGCTGATGGGCGACCTGCACCATCTGCCGCGCGCCGAGAACCGCAGGCTCGCAGCGGAACTGCTGGCCACCTTCGATCTGGAGGAGTCCGCCGACAAGATCGCGTCCAGCTACTCCGGCGGCATGACGCGGCGACTCGATCTGGCCATGACGCTGGTCGGCGATCCGCGCATCATCTTCCTCGACGAACCCACCGTCGGATTGGATCCGCGCAGCCGCCGGGCCATGTGGGACATCATTCGCGACCTCACCGCACGCGGCGTCACCATCTTCCTCACCACCCAGTACCTCGAAGAAGCCGACCAGCTGGCCGATCGCATCGCCGTGCTGCATCAGGGGCGGCTGGTGGCCGAGGGCACGGCGGACCAGCTCAAGCGCATGGTGCCGGGCGGATACATCCGGCTCGACTTCCTCGAACGCGGTGAATTCGACTCCGCCGCACAGTTGTTCGACGACTCGGCGCAGGTCAACGGCGATCTCACCCTGGCCATTCCGAGCGACGGCGCGGTGCGCTCGGTCCGCGAGGTGCTCGACCGGCTGGACGCCGCGCGGGTGGAGCCCGCGGGACTGTCCGTGCACACCCCCGATCTCGACGATGTCTTCCTCGCCCTCACCGGTGGCCACACTCCCGCCAAGGAGAACCTGAAATGAGCACTCTCACCACGTCGTTCGCCGATTCCAAGACGATGCTGCGGCGGAATCTGGTGCACGCCAAGCGGTATCCGGGCATGACCTTCGCGCTGGTCATCATGCCGGTGGTGCTGCTGCTGTTGTTCAACTTCGTGTTCGGCGGCGCGCTGAAGTCCGCCACCGGCGGCCGGTACATCGACTACCTGACACCCGGCATGATGCTGCTGATCCCGGCCTACATGGTCGCGGGCATCGCCGTCGGGGTGTCCACCGATATGACCAAGGGCATCATCAATCGCTTTCGCACCATGCACTTCTCGCATCCGTCGGTGCTGACCGGGCACGTGGTGGGCACCTGGATCCAGGGCATGGCCGGGGTGGTCGTGATGACGCTGGCCGCGCTCGCCATCGGCTTCCGGCCGCACGCGAACGCGCTGGAATGGCTGGCGGCGTTCGGGCTGCTCGGGCTGATGGTGTTCGCGGTGAACTGGCTCGGGGCGGGCTTCGGCCTGGTCGCCCAGACCCCGGAGAGCGCCTCCAACCTGCCCATGCCGATCATGCTGCTGCCGTTCCTCGGCAGCGGGCTGGTGCCCACCGACACCATGCCCGCCGGGGTGAAGCAGTTCGCCGAGTACCAGCCGTTCACGCCGATCACCGAAACGCTGCGCGGGCTGCTGATGGGCGGGCCGATCGGGCACAACGGGCCGCTCGCCATCGGCTGGTGCGTGGTGATCACCGTCGTCGGATACGTCTGGGCCACCACGACTTTCCGGCGCAAGACCGCCTAGAGCCCGGCCGCCAGCAGGACCTTGCCGGACATATTGCGGATCTCCACGGTCTTCAACTGCTCCGGTGAGGCCGACGCGGTGCCGTCCAGGGTGAGGGTCTGGCCCGCCTTGACCGTCCATTCGGCGAGTTTGGACTGCACGCCGTCGTCGCGGGTCACCCACATCGACAATGTCCAGGTGTAGGACTCGTACTTCTCGTCGGACGGCGGGTAGGTGCACCACATGTCGACCCGGGTCTGGCCGTTGATCGACACCACCTTGAAGGTGGCCTGGATCGGGGTGTCGGTCTGCGGCTTCAGCGGTCCCTGCGCCACCACCTGCTGCACCACCGCCGGACGGTCGGAGCGGTCGACGGTGGCGGTCACCGGCACCGCGATCGCCACCGCCGCGGCGGCCGCCGCCACCGCCGCGCCGATCGACCACCGGCGGCCGCGCCGGCGGCTCGCCAGCGCCCGGTCCGCCAGGGCGGGCAGCAGGCGTTCGGGCGGCGGCGGCACGCTCGCGGCCGGATCCTCCTGCGCCGCAATCGACAGCGCGGTCTCCGCGTCGACCAGGGCCAGCAGGCCGGGCAGTCCCGCCAATTTCGACACGGCCGCGCGGCAGGAATCGCATCCGGTCAGATGCTCCTCGTACTCGCGGCGGTCGTCCCGGGCGAGAGCGCCGAGCACATACGCGCCGTCCCACGTGGTGTAGCCATCGCACAGCTCATGGCCCTCGGTCATCTCGTCACCCCCATCTCCTGCAGCACCAACCGCAACGCCCGCATGCCGTAGTGCATGCGCGACTTGACCGTGCCCTCCGGGATCTCCAGTTCCCCCGCGATCTGATGCGTGGACAGACCCCGGTAGTAGGCGCGCACGATCACCTCGCGGTGATCGACGCTCAGCCGCGCCAGCGCGTCCGCCACCAGCCAGCCGTCCAGCGCCCGATCGGTCTTGTCCGGTTCGGGCACCTCCGGCGGGTGATCGGTGCGGAACTCGCGCCGGCTGCGCGCGCTGCGATGCTCGTCCACCGCCAGGTTACGGGCGACTGTGAACAGCCACGCCCGCGCGGAACTGGTGGACTGATCGAGCACATGGGGCCGCTGCCAGGCGCGCAGCAGGGTCTCCTGCACGATGTCCTCGGCCCGGCCGGGATCCCCGACCAACCCGTAGGTGTAGCGCCACAATGCCGCCGCGTGCTCCTCGTACAGCGCGCGGAGCAAGGCGGCCTGGTCCTCCGGCATGTCACCTCCGCATCGATCACGACACAGGCGTGCAGACGGTTCAGTTGCGCTCGAGCTCGATCGGGTGCGTGGCGAGGAGGGCGAGGGGGAGGGGTTGGCGGCGCAGGACGTGGGCCCAGAGGTCGACGCGGCCCGCCAGGGGGTCGGTGGGCAGGGCCGAGAGGACGATCCAGTCGCCGCGGTCCAGTTCGCCTTGCAGCTGGCCGAAGGTCCAGCCCGCGTAGCCCGCGAAGACCCGGATGCCGTCGACCAGTCCTTCGATCTGGTCGGGGTCGGAATCCAGGTCCACCAGGGCCACCCGGCCGTCGACCCGCCGCACGCCGGCCACCCCGGCGATGGACGCGCCCACCTTGATGGTGGCCAGGCAGAGTGCCGCATCGCGTTTCACGGGGCCGCCGATGTACAGGGCGCGCGGCCCGGCGGCGAGTTCGGACCAGTTGGGGAGCACATCGTGCAGGGCGGTGTCGCTGGGCTTGTTGAGCACCACACCCCAGGTGCCGCCGTCATTGTGCTCGAGGATGTAGACCACCGAGCGCCGGAAGGACGGCTCGGTCAGATCGGTTGCCGACACCAGCAGAGTTCCTGGCCGAACCACCTGGTCCTCATGCCGGAATTCGCGTCGAGATCGGTCACCGTGTTCCTCTGCACGTGCCACTCAGTCATCATCGCACTGAGACACGGTAATTGCGTTGCTTAATTTGCCGGTTACCCTTTTGTGCCGTCGGGGGCGGAAGAACTTGTCCCGCATACCTTGCGGTTGGTAGCTAGGGTGGGCGCTATGGAACGCCCCGAGGTCATCCTCGAGAACGCCGACACCGTGTACGACTTCTACCGCGATCATCAGCAGAACCTGCTGAAGGCGAAGGCGGCCTACTGGCTGCTCGGTCGTCGCTACCGGCCCCGGGTCACCTACGCGGCCGGGGCGCGGGAGAAGTTGCGCGAGTTGATCTCCCAGCGGCGTCCGCTGCTCATCGCGGTGAACCACCTCTCCCAGCTGGATCCGTACACGGTCGCCGCCGCGGCCTGGCGCAGCGCCCTGCGGCCGGTGATCGGGCGCACCCGGGTGCTGGCCAAGGACGAGCTGTTCATCGAGCCCAAGCTGCGCGAACGCATCGACATGATGGGCGGGATCCCGGTCTTCCGCGGCAAGGACCACGGGCTGCGCGCGGTCAACGCGGCCGGGCAGCGCATGATCGACATCTGCGCCGAGCGCATGGCGCGCGGGGACGGGATCGCGGTGTTCCCGGAGGGGACCTGCAACGATGTCGACCCCTCCCAGGTGCAGACCATCGGAAGCGGCATCGGGCACATCGCCTTCCGGGCCAAGAAGCTCGGCGCCGAACCGGCGCTGGTGAGCCTCGGGCTCAGCTACGGACCACGTCTGGATCCGGCGGTGGAACCCACCAAGGAGGAGGCGTACTCGGCCAGCTTCCACTTCGGGGTGCCGGTCGCCGAACTGCCCGCCAAACCCGCCGAGATCACCCGGGTGGTCCGTGACGAACTGCAGGTCGCGCTGGACGGAGCGGTGAAGGCGTACTAGTCGTCAGTGCTGCGGCAGGTTGAGCCGTTCCCGGGACCAGTGCGGCACCAAAGCCAGGTATTCGGGCCGGGATTCGACGAAGTGGTGCACCATCGGGCACAGCGGCAGGATCCCGAACCCCGCGTCCCGGGTCTGATCGAGCGCGCCCTGCACCAGCTTGCGCCCGTACCCCTGCCCCTCGAACTGGGGATAGATCTCGGTGTGCACGAAGGCCCGCTCGTTGGCGGTGTCCTGATACGCCGCGACCCCCGCGAGGTAATCGTCGATGTACAACTCGAACCGCTCCAGCGCGGAATTCTTACGGACCTCGATCGACTGACTCGGCATGCTTGCGACGCTAGTTCCCCGGCCCTGGCAATTTGTCCCTTTGACCGAACGGCACCGCCTGGCGTGTCGCTTTCCGGCGCAGCGATCACACTGGACGCATGACGGACCCACGGCCGCGCCGGGTGCTGCTCGCCCCGGACAAATTCAAGGGCTCACTGACCGCCGCGCAGGTGGCGGACGCACTCGCGGCGGGAATCACCCGCGCCGACCCGGGTGCCGAGGTGCGGCGCTCACCGGTGGCCGACGGCGGCGACGGGACCGTGGACGCCTTCGTGGCGGCGGGCTGGGAGCGGGTCGAGGTCGAGAGCTTCGGGCCCACCCTCGCACCGGTGACCACCTCCTACGCGGTGCGCGGGCGGACCGCCGTGGTGGAGCTGGCCGCGGTGAGCGGGTTCGCGAAACTACCGGACGGGCAACCGGATCCCCTGCACGCCAGCACCTACGGCGTCGGTGACGTGATCGGCGACGCGCTCGACCGGGGTGCCCGCGACATCGTGCTCGGATTGGGCGGCAGCGCCTCCACCGATGGCGGCGCGGGCCTGCTGCAAGCGCTCGGCCTGCGCATCCTCGACGTCGACGGCAACGAATTGCCCTGCGGGGGAGCGGCGCTCGCGCGCGCCGTGCGGGTGGACCGCGGCGATCTGCATCCCGGACTGGCCGATGCGACCGTGACCCTGGCCAGCGATGTGGACAACCCGCTGCTCGGTCCCGACGGCGCGGCCGCCATCTACGCCCCGCAGAAGGGCGCGGACGCCGAGCAGGTCGCCACTCTCGAAGCGGCACTGAAGAATTGGGCCGCCGTGCTCGGTCCGGAATGGGCGGACCGGGCGGGCGCGGGCGCGGCGGGCGGCGCCGGATTCGGGGCGCTGGCCGCCCTCGGCGCGCGGCTGCGCCCCGGCATCGAGTTGATCCTCGACCTCATCGACTTCCCGGCCCAGCTGAAGGACGCCGACCTGGTCGTCACGGGGGAGGGCTCGCTGGACGCCCAGAGTCTGTCCGGCAAGGCCCCGATCGGGGTCTGCCGGGCGGCCCGGGGGGCCGACCTGCCGGTCATCGCGGTCGCGGGCCGCGTGCGACTGACCCCGGACCAGGTGCGGGACGCCGGATTCGAGGCGGCCTACGCCCTGTCGGAACTGGAGCCCGACCCGGCCCGCAGCATGGCGGACGCCGCGGACCTGCTGGAACGGATCGGTGAGCGGATCGGCGGAGCCTAGGCGGACGGGGTGAGCGCGCGGCCGGGAATCCGGTTCCGATTGCGGTCGCCCCACTCCTCCAGCGGTCGCAGCGCCACGCTGAGCTCCTGGCCCAGCTCGGTGAGCGAATATTCCACGCGCGGTGGGATTTCCGGGAAGATCTCCCGGTGCACCAGGCCGCTCGCCTCCATCTGCCGCAGGTTCTCGGTGAGCACCTTCTCGCTCACGCCGGTCAGCAGCTGCCGGATCTGCCCGAAACGCTGCGTGCCCTCGGCCAGCACCCACATCAGGTGCAGTTTCCATTTGCCGCCGACCGCGCCGATGGCGATGGACATGCCGCACACCTCGTGATCCCCGTCACCGCCGGTAGTCATCGCGCCCTCCTGACCAGATTGCCAACCTCCAGGTAAGCAACCGCACCCGCGAGTGCGGTCTTCCCGAGGCTACCGATCCCGGACCACCATCGATTCCGGCGCGCCACCGCAGAACAGCCGAAATCGAAGGGGTACAGCATGTCCGATCAGCGCAATTCCGTCACCGTCATCGGCCTGGGCCCGATGGGCCGGGCCATGGTGCAGGCCTTCCTGAAGGCCGGGGTCGAGGTGACGGTGTGGAACCGCAGCCCCGAGAAGGCGGACGACATGGTCGAGCTCGGGGCGACGCGCGCGGGCACCGTCGCCGAGGCGCTCGACGCCAACGAGGTGGTGGTGCTCAGCCTCACCCACTACGCCGCCATGTACGACGTGCTCGGCCCGGCCGCGGATCGCCTGCGCGGCAGGGTGATCGCCAACCTGTCCTCGGATTCGCCCGAGCAGGCGCGCCGGGGCGCGGCGTGGGTGCGGGAGCGCGGCGCCGAATTCCTGTCCGGCGGCGTCATGTCGGCGGGCAACAATATCGAGCACCCGGCGTCGTACATCTTCTACAGCGGCCCGCGCGCGGTGTTCGACGCCCACGCCGAGCTGCTGCGCCCGCTCAGCCCGCAGGAGTACCTGGGCGCGGACGACGGTCTGGCGCAGGTCTTCTACCAGGGCCTGCTCACCATCTTCCATCCCTGGCTGCTGGCCTTCGACCAGGCCACGGCCATGATCGCCCGGGCTGGCCACGACATCGAGCAGTTCGTGCCGTTCGCGATCCGCTCCAATGCCGCCTTCCCGTACTTCATGGAGCAGTTCTCGGTGCGGAACGCGAGCGGCGGCTGGGCCGACCTGGCAGGTCTGCGCATGATGGACGCGGGCGCGCAGCACGTCATCGACGCCAGCGAGGAGGCCGGCGTCGACGCCACGCTCTCGCACACCGCCCAGGCGTTCTGGCGCCGGGCGGTGGCCGCCAGCCTGGCGGCCGGGAGCCCGATCTCGACCTACCAGCTGATGGCTCAGGCGGTTTCGGAGCCGATGCGCGGGAACGGGGCGGTGGAGAAGATGACCTCCACCGGCACCTCGAAGTAGGTCGCCAGCCGCAGCGCCAGATGCAGGCTCGGGCTGTACTCGCCGCGCTCCAGATAGCCGACCGTCTGGTAGTGCACGCCCAGGGCCTCGGCCAGTTCCCGCCGCGAGATACCCCGCTCGGCCCGCAACATGGCGATCCGGTTGTAGATGACCTCGCTGTTAGTAGGCACGCGCCATGGCCCTCTCGCGGCGGGCCGCCACGGCCGCACCGGATTCGCGGCGGGCCATGCGGCGCAACACCATCGGCGCGATCAGGACGCCCGCGACCGCCCACGCACCCAGCACCGCGACGGTTTCCAGGTGCCGCCACGAGTGGGTCAGCTCCACCACCGAAGCACTGTCGGGCAACATGGCCGAGCGCATGCCCAGGCCCATCCAGTAGATGGGGAACACCTGCGCCACCGCCTGCAGCCAGCCGGGCAGGCCGGTGATGGGGTAGAAGATTCCGGAGATCGCCACCAGACCCATGATGGGGAACGACACGAAGCCGATGCTGCGCGGGCTGTCGAACGCCGAGCCGATGATCGCGCCCAGCGGCAGGCAGGCCAGCAGGCCGAGCGCCAGGACGCCGATCAGGGTGGCCCACGCGCCAACGCTGTCCAGGCTCACCCCGCCGATGGCGACCAGGCCGAAACCGAGGATCAGGGCCACCTGCACCACGGTGACGCCGGAGACCGCGGTGACCTTGCCGATCAGATAGCCCAGCATCCCGTTGGGAGTGGCCTTGGCGCGCAACAGGGTCCCGTCCTCGCGGTCCATGGCCAGGCCCTGGGCGATGCCGAACATGCCGGTGAAGGCGACCAGCATGCCGAGCACACTGGGCAACGCCAGCGCGCCCAGTCCGACGCCGGTGCCCTCGAAGTCGCCGTGGCGCATGAAGAACACCGCGACCATGGTGGCCACCGGCCAGAAGAACTGGGAGAAGATGTCCATCCCGTTGGTGAGGGTCTGCACCAGTTCGATGCGCCCGCGCCGGAGCCCGGCCCGGATCGCCACGGTCGTCGGGTTCATCGGGCCACCTCTTCCAGGCTGTGCAATTCGATGTCGCCCTGGCCGGATTCGAACCGCTGGACCAGGGTCATGTAGCTGTCCTCGAGCGAGGCGCGGCGCACCTCCAGCTCCTCGACGGCCTCGCCGAACTGCTTGAACAGCTCGTGGACGAACTTGGTGGACTCGGTGGTGGTGTGCACGAACCGTTGCCCGTCGCGGGTCCACTTCACCTCGGCCTCACCGGCGATGCGGCGGGAGAGCTGATCGGCGGAGCCGTCGGCGATGATGCGCCCGCCGGCCAGGATCAGGATGCGGTCGGCCAGCTTCTCGGCCTCGTCCAGATCGTGGGTGGTGAGCAGGATGGTGGTGTGGTCGTCGTCGGCGAGACGGTGCACCAGATCGTGGAATTCGCGGCGGGCCTGCGGATCGAAGCCCGCGGTGGGCTCGTCCAGGAACAGCAGTTCGGGGCGGCCGACGATGCCGATGGCCACGTCCAGGCGGCGGCGCTGGCCACCGGACAGGGTCATCACCTTGGCGCCCGCGTGTTCGGTGAGGCCGACGGCGGCGATCAGTTCGTCGGTGTCCCAGGGCCGTCGGAGGGCGGGGGTGGAGTAGGGCGCGTAGTACATGCCCAGGTACTCGAGGAGTTCGCGCACCCGCCATTTGCCGTGGTCGCGCCACGATTGCAGCACCACGCCCAGGCGCGCCCGCCAGGCCTCGCCGCCGTGCGCGGGGTCCGTCCCGAGTACTTCGACCCGGCCCGCCGAGCGCATGCGGAAGCCCTCGAGGATCTCGATGGTGGTGGTCTTGCCCGCGCCGTTGGGCCCGAGCAGGGCCACCACCTCGCCGCGATGCGCTTGGAAACCGACATCGTGCAGTACGTCGCGCGAGCCGTAGCGCATACGCAGATTCTCGACGTCGATTACGACGTCCTCACCGACGGTCATGGCACCCCTCCGTAGTAGAAGCCGGATTGGATGTAGCATAACTACTACATTTTGAGGTGCTCAAGCTATTTATCCAGAACGTGAAAAAGGGCCCGGCTCTGGGGAGAGCCGGACCCTTCCGTGAAGGATTCGCACCGGTCGGCGCCTGGGCGGAACCGGTCAGCGCGTGCTGAGGAACTCGACGGCCGCCGCGTAGCCCTGGATGCCCATGCCCGCGATCACCGCGGTCGCGATCGGGGACACGAACGAGTGGTGCCGGAACTCCTCGCGGGCGTGCACATTGCTGATGTGCACCTCCACGATCGGCACCTCCGGGATCACCAGCGCGTCCCGCAGCGCCACCGAGGTGTGGGTGAGCCCGCCCGGATTGATGACGATGCCGGACTCCACGCCGCGGGCGGCGTGGATGCGATCGATCAGCGCGCCCTCGTGATTGGACTGGAACGCCACGATCTCGCGATCGAACCGCGCCGCGGTCTTGCGGCACAGTTCGACCACATCGTCGAGCGTGTCGGCCCCGTACACCTCGGGCTGACGGGTGCCCAGCATGTTCAGATTGGGGCCGTTGAGCACCAGGATCGGGCCGGTAGCAGGCATGCGCCCACTCTATCGGCCGGTCGGGCGATCACAGGCCGCGCGGTCCCTCCGTCCGCAGGTCGTCGACTTTGCGCATGGCCGTGCGCAATTCCCCGAGCCACTCCTCGGCGTGCTTGCCGGCCAGCTTGACCGTCCAGGCCAGCGCGTCGGAGCGGGAGCGGGCGACCCCGGCGTCGACCAGGGTGTCGAGCACCTTGCGCTCGGGCTGGCGCAATCGGGTCATGACCGGTACGGCCAGATGGGTGAACATGATTCGCTCGCCGTCCACGAGCACGCCCCAGGCGACATTGCGGCCGTAGCGGGCCTGCGCCTCCTGGGCGATCTGCATGCGGGCGGGCCGGGTGGACTCCCGGAAGCGGGCGAGCAGGCCCTCGCGGGTGGCCTGCGGGACGCCGGCCGGGGCCGCGTCGGCGGCGGGGGCGTCCGCGCCGGGTTCGGCGGCGGGGGTGGATTCGGCTGGGGGGAGAGGGAGTTCGCCGAGGACGACGATTTCGTCGCGATCGACCTCGAGGGTTGCGGGACCGGTGAACCAGTCGGCTGGCAATCTGCCAGCGAACCAGTCGGGGGCGTCCGAGACGTCGGGGAGGTCGGCCTGCTGCCAACCGCCGGTGCGTCCGAAGCCGGGTCCACGATGTCCGTGTCTCATGTTGGTCACACTCACTTACGGCATGGAGTTGTAATGCTGATTACAACGTTACGTCGAAATTGGGTGCGTGGGTTCCGCTCTGGGAGAACGGGGTCTCGAGGCTTGGTCACGAATCGCGCGCGGGGCTGTCACCAGTGAGAACCGAACGGTCTGCCGAGTCGCGAATACGCCAGTGCTGTAACCGACCGGTGATCATGTAACTGGTCCCTACTGAAGGATTTCGGCACTATGGTGATGCTCAGTACGTGCGCTCCTGGTGGAGAAGGTGGCGCCGCGGCGTTCGGAGCGCGGTACCGTGGACCTGATGCTGATGTGGCCAGAGTGAAGAGTGGGCGATATGGATGTGTGGGGATCCCGCCGCTTCCGAGTTCGGGGTGCGATCGCACTCGCGGGTGTGGCGGCCGTCGCGATCGCGATGGGGTCGTGTGGGTTTCGGGACAAATCGACGGGCGCGGAGAATGTTGTCGACCAGTTCACCTCGCTGATCGACAAGAAGGACTATGACGGAGCGTCGCGACTGACCTCCTATCCGGCGGGCGCCTCGGCAACGCTGAAGCAAGTCTTCGAGGGCCTGGGACCGGGTAAGCCCGAGTACCGGGTGACCCAGTTCATCAAACTGGACGGCACGACCGGCCTCTTCTCCATGACCGGCGCCTGGAACTTCGGCGAGAACCGGAACTGGAAGTACGACCTCAACGGCACCGTCCGCAAACTCAGTGTGGGCTGGCGCATCTCGTGGGATCCCGCCCTGGTCATGCCGCAGCTCGACGCCAAGCGGACCGCCAAACTGGTCCGCACCGAAGCCCATCCCTCCCCGCGGGTGAACGACATCGTCGGCCAGCCGCTCATGACCGAGCAGACCATCAATGTGGTCAAGCTGGACCCGGCCAAGATCACCGACCCGGTCGCCTCCACCAACGCGCTCGCCGCCGCCATCGCCCCGGTCGCCCCGCTCATCGACGGACCGGCCCTCATGCAACAGCTTTCGGCCGCGCAGGGCAAACCCATCACCGCGGTCAACCTGCGCGACGGCGACTTCGCCATTCTCGAACCGCGCATGGCCCCGATCCCGGGTGTGGTGCTGGAGAAGCAGCCCAAGCTCATCTCCGCCGACCGCCGGGTGTGGTCGCCCATGCTCGACGCGCTCACCAAGGTGTGGGACGAGAACCGCGACAGCCACTCCGGCTGGGGCGTGCAGCTGTTCGAGCCCGACGGGGCCATGGTCACCCAGCTCGCCGGGGAACAGGGCCCGCCCGGACCCGACGTCCCGGGCACCATGGACCAGCGCCTGCAGCGCGCCGCCGAGGACGCCGCGGTGAGCACCGGCTCGCCGACCTCCATCGTGGCCATCCAGCCCTCCAGCGGGGCCCTGGTCGCGGTCGCCCAGAACAGCCAGGCCAGTGAGCGCGGCAATATCGCCTTCACCGGGCTGTACCCGGTCGGCGGCATGATCGAGCTGTTCAAGAATGTCGCCGCGGTCACCAAACACAAAGCGCCGCAGGATGTCTCGGTCGGCGACGCCGCCGACGCGGCCAGCCTGCTCGGCATCGGCATCGACTTCCGGGTGCCCGGCCTCGACGAGACCACCGGCCGCCTGCCCACCGGCAAGAACACCGCCGAGAACGTCAGCCGCGGCGGCGCCGCAGACTCGCTGATGGCGAGCCCCTGGGGCATGGCCATCGCCGCGGCCGCGGTCGCGCGCGGGCAGGTGCCCAAGCCGATGATCGCCATCGGCCAGCCCGCCACCACCGAGGCCGACCTGCCCGCGTTGCCGCCGGAGGCCACCGACCGGTTGCGCGCCATGCTGCACGACGGCGGCGGCGCGCCGGAGATGGCCGCCCTCGGCCGGTATCGCGATGTCCAGGTCTACAGCGCCACCACCGGCAACAACGGGTGGCTGGTCGCGACCCTCGGGGATCTGGCCTTCGCCATCCACATCGACGACCCCGACAGCAGCGACCTCACCGCGCGGGTGGCCGCCCGGCTGTTGCAGTCGCTGGCCACCCCGGACTAGCGGCGGTTCAGCGGGAGGACAGCGCCTGCGCGGCCGCGCGCCAGCCGACCAGGAACAGGCCCAGGAAGGTCGCGGCCACGATCACGAAACTGACCGCGACGCCCTGACCCGACACCGCGCGCAGCAGCATGCCGCCCGCCAGCGTGCTCAGCCACACGATCACGCCGGTCGGCCACACCGTGCGGCCGTCGAAACGACGTGCCGCCGAGACGCCTTCCCGGCCCGCCGTCACCGCCATCGACAGCACCCAGCCCAGCAGCAATCCGGTGCCGAACGGCCAGAACGTGCGCAGCAGGCCCGCGACGATCGCCTCGTCGTGACTGCGCCGCCCGATCGCGCAGAACACGATCACCAGCGCGGCATCCACGACGAAGGGCACGAGTGTCTTCACGCGGCACAGGGTATCGGGCGGCCCGGCGGCGAGGATGATCAGGCGGAAGCGGCGTCCGGGTCCGCCGGCGGCGCGGCGCGGCGGCGGTCGGTGACCAGCGAGTTGCCGCGCTCCTCGAACTCCTTCTCCAACTCGGCGTCACCGGCCTGCGGCTTGCGGAAGAGGAACAGGAAGACGATCCAGCCGACGATGGCCACCAGGATGAAGCTCACCAGCCGGTAGAGGAAGGCGGCGGCCACGGCCTGCGCGGCGGGCAACCCGGCCGCGGCGGTCAGCGAGTAGATGAGAGTGGCGTCCACGTAGACGATGCCGCCCGGCGCCAGAGGAATGGTGCCCACGGCCTTTCCGGCCGCGAAAGCCAGCATGAGCGCCGCCCAACGGGGGTCCGCGCCCACCGCGTAGCAGGCGAATCCCAGGCAGGCGACGTCGGCGAGCCGGTGTACCAGCGCCCAGGCCGCCACCCACGCGCCATCGCGTTTGCCCAGGTCCACCGATTCCAGCTGGGACATGATCTCCTCGATCTTGTCCATGCCGTCGTCCGCGGGTCTGCGTCTGATCCGGTTGATCAGGTGCAGGATTCGCTGCAGCAGGCCCTGCACCCCGTCGGGGTGGCGGGACACGTAGTTCACCGCCCAGATCAGCAGTGCGACCGTGCCCAGCGTCAGGATCACCTTGGCCGGACCCACCCGGTCCCCGGCCAGCACCGTGCCGAACAGGCCCAGCAGCGCCAGCCCCGCCGCCGCCACCACACCCGACATCACCAGCTGCCAGGACGCCACGATCGGGCTCGCGCCCCAGCGCCGGGTCTGGCGGTAGGTGAAGGCGGTCGAGAACACCTGACCGGCGGGCAAGGTCAGCGACATGCCGGTGGAGCCGTACACCACCGACACCGACTTGCGCTGACTCACCTCCACGCCGCCGGCGTGCAGCAGCTGTCTCTGGATGCGACCGAACCCGGACATGGAAACCGCCTGCATGAGGATGCAGGCGGCGACCCAGCCCCAATGGATTTCGGTGAGGTTCTTCCAGGATTCGTGCAGGCGCGGATATAGGTAAATGCCCTCGGTAATCAGCAGTCCCACGAGCGCGGCGCCCAGCACCCATTTGGCCCACCAGAATCTGCCACGGCGCGCGTTGTCCGCGGGCGGCGCGGGTTCGCCGTCCAGCTCACCATGGGCCGTCACGTGGTCAGCCTAACGAACTCGCCGCCGCCTCGTCTGCAGCAGCGGGGTCGGTGCTTTCGCGCGGCCACGCCAACCGGGTTTTCCGGCGGCGGCCACGGAGTTGCACTTCTTCTCCGGTCTGCCAATGCCGCTGCTCGTTCTCATCGGCGAAGAACAGGGCACTCGACGAGGTCAGGACGCGTTCGGGGCGGTCTTTCGCGAGTTCGGTGAGGCGCGACGCCTCGTTCACCGGATCGCCGATCACGGTGTATTCGAAACGATTTGCCCCGCCGATATTCCCGGCCACCGCGAGTCCGGCCGAGACGCCGATACCAATATCCAGGCCGACCACTTCGCGCAGGGCTTCGCGCAGTTCACGGGCCGCGGCCAGGGCCGCGGTCGGCGCGTCGGGGCGATCCAGCGGCGCACCGAAGATGGCCAGCGCGGCATCGCCCATGAATTTGTTGATGAGCCCGTGATGGCGGTCGATCACATCCACCACGACCCGGAAGAACTCGTTGAGCAGGCTGACCACTTCGGTCGGCGGGCGTTCCGCCGCGGTCGCGGTCGAGCCGACCATATCCACGAACAGGACCGCCACGAATCGGGTTTCACCACCGAGTTCGGTGCCGTACTCCAGGGCGCGCCGCGCCACATCCTCGCCGACGTGCTGACCGAACAATTCCTGCAGTTCCCGGCGTTTCGCGGCCTCGCCCATCATTCGGTTGAAGCCAACCTGCAGCAGCCCGATCTCGGAACCGTCGAAAACTTCCACCTGCACATCGCGGGCGCCTTCCTGCACCCGGTCGATGGCCTGGCTGAGCTGGCGGATCGGATCGGAAATGGAGGAGCCGGTGAGCATCGAAAGCGCCAGCGCCTGCATGATCACCACGCCGCACAACAAGAGAATCGAGACCGCCAGCGACTGCGCGGAAAACTGGACGCGAGAAGAAATCTGGGTGACGCACAGCAGCACGATGGCGATGGTCGGCGCGAAGGTGCCCATCCCCCAGGTCATGGCCATCCGGGTGCCGACACCCGCGGTCAGGGTGTGGTCGAAGGCCCCCACGGTCAGCGCCTCGGCCGCGACCGGCCGCAGGATCCGTTCCCCCAGCATGTAGGTGAAGCCGAAAACGATGGTGGCGGCCATACATTCGGTGACGATCACCGCCGCCGCCAGCTCCGGGGTGCGCACGATGATCAGCGAGGCCAACACCGCGCCACCGACCAGCCACAACACCAGGTGCACGATGGCCTGCCGCAACGGGGCGTGCAGCGCCGCCATCTGCTCCTGCCGCGACGGCGGCCCGCCCCGCATCTGCCACCGCATCACCGGCCGCAGCATCAGCGCCGACGCCGTCACGCTCAGGAATCCGCCGATCACGAAGACCAGCGCGGGCACCAGCAGCCCGGTCTCGCGGGTAGCGCTGGTGCCGCCCTCCGGCACCGGCAACCCGTACTCGATGAACGCCCACACCAGGACAGCGCCGAACGCGTTGGCCGCGAGCATCGAAGCTAAGTACAGCGGCCAGCGGGTATGCATGGTCTGTTTGACCGCTTCCAGGGGCGCTGACACGAGCTCCAATCTAGCGGTGCTCGATTGCCCTCCGCTTCGCTGCGGGCGGGTTCGCGGCGCAGGAGGTCTCGTTCTTCCCTCCCTCCGCTCCTCCGCTTCGCTCCCCCGCTCCACTCGGTCCAGAACGAGACGCGCCGCGAACCAC
>NZ_JBEXXC010000019.1:0-88819 GCF_040630175.1 Nocardia sp. NPDC005825 | reverse complement strand
GCCGAGCGCGAGGGCGTGGCCTTGAACAGCAGATGCTCGAGGAAATGCGCGGCGCCGGCCACCGTCGGGCCCTCGTCGCGCGCACCGCGAAGGACTCCGCGCAGAACAACGCCCCCTTGCTCCGCAACCTGGAGCAGGGGGGTTCTGCGCTGGCGATCGACCGGAACGAGTCTCCCGCAATGGATATCGGAGTGCGCCGGACCGTCCTGCCCGGCGGCCTGCGGGTCGTGACCGAGCATGTGCCGGGCGTGCGCTCGGCCTCGATCGGTGTATGGGTCGGTGTCGGTTCGCGCGACGAGGGCCCGACGGTGGCCGGCGCCGCGCATTTCCTCGAGCATCTGCTGTTCAAGGCCACGCCCTCGCGCTCGGCCCTGGATATCGCCGAGGCCATGGACGCGGTCGGCGGCGAGCTCAACGCGTTCACCGCCAAGGAACAGACCTGCTACTACGCCCACGTGCTCGACGAGGACCTGCCGCTGGCGGTGGATCTGGTCAGCGATGTGGTGCTCAACGGGCTGTGCCGCGCCGACGACGTGAACGTGGAACGGCAGGTCGTGCTGGAGGAGATCTCCATGCGCGACGACGATCCCGAGGACCTGGTCGGCGACGCCTTCCTGACCGCGCTGTTCGGCGACCACCCCATCGGGCGTCCGGTGATCGGCAGTGTCGAGACCATCGAGGCCATGGGCGCGCACCAGCTGCGCTCGTTCCACCTGCGCCGCTACCGGCCCGACCGGATGGTGGTCGCGGTCGCGGGCAATATCGAGCACGAGCACGTCGTCGAATTGGTGTTCCGCGCCTTCGAGAATCGGCTCGAGTCCGGCCTGGAGCCGGCGCCGCGCCGCGAGGGCAGGTTCCGCCCGCGCGGCAATCCGGAACTGCTGCGCATCAACCGTGACAGCGAGCAGGCGCACCTGGTGTTCGGCACCCGCGCCTTCGGCCGGCACGAGGGTGAGAAGCGCTGGCCGTTGTCGGTGCTCAACACCGTGCTCGGCGGCGGTCTGAGTTCGCGGCTGTTCCAGCGGATTCGGGAGGAGCGCGGGCTGGCGTACTCGGTGTACTCCAGTGTCGACACCTTCGCCGACACCGGCGCGTTCTCGGTGTACCTGGGCTGCCAGCCCGAAAACCTCGGTCGCGTAGCGGCTCTGGCGCACGGCGTGCTCGAGGAGGTGGCGGCCGATGGCATCACCGACGCCGAATGCGCTCGCGCCAAGGGTTCGCTGCGCGGGGGACTGGTGCTGGGGCTCGAGGACTCCGGGTCGCGGATGAATCGCATCGGGCGGTCGGAGCTCAGCTACGGCAATCACCGCAGTGTGTCCGAAACCCTCGCTCGCATCGACGAAGTCACCACCGAGGAGGTGTCCTCGATCGCGACGAGCCTGCTGGCGCGACCGTTCGGGGCGGCGGTGGCCGGACCGTACCGGCGCACCCGCGACCTGCCCACATCCGTCCGGAATCTGGTCGGCTGAAATACTTACTCGGCGGTAATCTCCAGCCGCCGGTGAGGTATGCCCGTTTGTGGCTATGATCACCTCGCCGGAATGGGAGGGGTCGTGGTCGAACCAGGTGAGAACTTCGCCGGGTATGTCATCGAACGTGAGCTCGGACGCGGCGGGATGGGTGCCGTATACCTGGCACGCCATCCACGCCTGCCGCGTTGGATCGCACTGAAGCTGTTGAACGCGGAGTACCACGGCGACAGCGAGACTCACGCTCGATTCGAACGCGAGGCCGACCTCGCGGCCCGGCTGAATCACCCCGGTGTGGTCACCGTCTACGACCGCGGCGTCGAGGACGGGCGACTGTGGATCGCCATGCAGTACGTCGACGGCATCGAAGCCGAATCGGTCACCGACATGACCGCCGAGCGCGCTGTCGAGATCGTCGCCGCCACCGCCGACGCCCTCGACTACGCGCACCGCGTCGGCGTGCTGCACCGAGATGTCAAGCCCGCCAACATCATGCTGGCGCGCGAGACCCGCGAACAGCAGGCGGGCGTACTGCTCACCGACTTCGGCATCGCCCGGCTCCAGGAGGACACCGGCCGCCTCACCGGGTCCGGCTCGGTCATGGCGACCCTGGCCTACGCCTCCCCGGAACAGTTGCAGAGCCAGCCGGTCGACCACCGCGCCGACCAATACTCCTTGGCCTGCACCCTGTTCCGCCTGCTGACCGGCGTGCCGCTCTTCCGCGCGAACGACCTCGGCGCGATCGTCAAGGCCCACCTGTACGACAACCCGCCCCCGATCGCCAGCCTGCGACCCGACCTCCCCGCGACCCTGGATCCGGTCCTGGCCCGAGCCCTGGCCAAGAACCCGGACGACCGGTACCCGACCTGTTCGGACTTCGCGGCGGCCGCGCAACGCGCGCTGGCCGAGGGCGTCGCGGTCGAGATTGGCCACGCGCCGCCGCGCCGCCGGGGCGCGGATCCCTCCGCGCGTCGGCCCGCGGCGCCGTCCACCGGTCGCCGGGGGACCCGGAACGCGCCGGGTTCGCGAGCGGCGCAAGCGGATTCACCGGCCGGTCGATGGCAGCAATCGGACCCCAACGCGGCGCGGCGGGGACAACAGTCCACGACGCCGCCACCCTGGCCCGGGCAGCAGCCCGACTCCTCGGGGACGCGGCGGGGCCAGCAGCCGGATTCCTCTGCGCGCCGAAGACAACCGTCGGAGACCACCGGCGCCCGGCGCGTGCACCCGTCGGAGACCACGGGCGCACGACGTGTCCATCCCTCGGAGACCACCGGGGCGCGGCGAGTCCATCCCTCGGAGATCACCGGAGCCCGGCGAGCGCAGCAGCCCGACGCCACCGGGGCGCGGCGGACCTCGCCGTCGGAAACGACCGGGGCCCGGCGGATTCCGCAATCGACGGCGGTGCGTTCGGGCCGGCTGACCGACATTCCCGCGCTGTTCGGGCCGCGCACGGACCGCCATCAGTCGCCGCCACCGCGGATGACCGCTCCGGGTACGGGCCGGTGGCTGGGCGGCCTGCGCATGCTGGTGGTGATGAGCGTGGGCCTGGCGGTCGCGCTCGGTGTGGTGGTGTTCGTCATGAGCCCGTCCGGCCGCGGCGCCAAGCCGAAGGCGGCCGCCGCCGAGATCGCCCAGATCAGTGCGGCTTTCCCGGGTCTGGTGCCGCGTTCTGCGGAACTGGGCTCGGGATTCAATTCGGCCAGCTGCCGCGTGGTCGACCACGACACCAAGGACTTCCTGCCGCCCTTCGCCTTCGAAGGCTGGGCCGCGGCCTGGGACTGCCAGTACTCCGCCGACCACGAAGTCCGCGAGTACATCGTCTTCGCCTACGATTCCGCCGCGGTGGCGCGCTCGGCGGCCCGCCGGATCCGGCCGGCCGGAAGCGCTTTGGAGGATCTCACCTTCAAGGAGTTCTGCGGTTCGAAGCAGTACGTCAACCACCGCTTCGACGCCACTCCCGACGTCCCGTCCACGGTCTTCGCCACCTCGTTCTTCGACGACCCCAAGCGCGACAAGTTCCTCATGTACACCCGCGGCATCCCGACCACCCCGGCCGGTGTCGTCGACTGGTGGAAGTCCTTGCCGCTCACCCAGTCCTGACCCGTCGCGGGCGAGGGGCTCGACCGCGACCCGCGCCATGGTGGCCGGGCGCGCTACTGCGGCGCGTGTTCCCGGTTCGCTGCGGCGAGGACCGCGGGGAGCAGGCCGGGGAGGGCGGCGTCGAGGTCGTCGGCGCGCAGGCGCAGGTGGGTGTTGCCGTCGATGGTGACGCGTTCGGTGACGCCCGCTTCGCGGAGGATCTTGAAGTGGTGGGCGGCGGTGGACTTGCTGACGCCGTCGTAGGTGAGGCCGCAGCGCAGGGGGGTGCCCGCGTCGGCCAGGCGGCGGACGATTTCCAGGCGGACGGGGTCCTGGAGGGCTCCGAGCACCGCGGGGAGCGGGGCCACGGCGGGCAGCGCGTCGGTGTCGGTCATGACCTACCTCACGGGAAAACTAGTTTGATAACTGTCGAACCTTGGATACGGTGAGTTCGATAAGATTCAAACTTACCTGATGGAGGCCGGCATGGCATCGGCAACGGCGGTGGAAACCGACGCGGAGCAGGGCACTCAGAGCTGGGCGTACGCGCTCGTGCTCGCGGCCAGCGGCGTCGCCCTCGGCGTCTCGGGGGCACCGGCCCCGCTGTACGGGCTCTATCAACGCAGCTGGCATTTCTCCCCGCTCACCACGACCTTCGTCTTCGCCGTCTACGCGGTGGCCGCGCTCGGCGCGGTCCTGGTGTCGGGCCGGATCTCGGATGTGGTGGGCCGCAAGCCGGTCCTGCTCGGCGCGTTCGCGACCATGATCGTCGGCCTGGTGGTGTTCCTGCTCGCCGACAATGTGGCCATGCTGCTGCTGGCGCGGGCCCTGCACGGGGCCGCGGTCGGCGCGATCGTGGTGGCGGGCGCGGCGGCGCTGCTGGATCTGCGCCCGCAGGCGGGCGCGCGGTCGGGTCAGCTGTCCGGGGTGGCCTTCAATGTCGGTATGGCCGTGGCGATCCTGGGCTCGGCGGTGCTGGCCCAGTACGCGCCGTATCCGCTGCGGACGCCGTACGTGGTGATCACGCTGGTGTGCGTGCTCATCGCGGCGGGCGTGCTCGCCCTGCGCGAGCCGCACGGGGCGCGCGCCCAGCAGCGCATCACCATCGCCAAACCGGCCGTGCCGCAGGAGATCCGCGGCGACTTCTGGTTCTCGGCGCTGGGCGTGATGGCGGCCTGGTCGGTGCTCGGCGTGCTGCTGTCGCTGTACCCCTCGCTGGCCTCGGCCGAGACCGGCATCCACAACCTGGTCTTCGGCGGCGCGGTGGTGGCCTCCACGGCGACCGCGGGCGCGCTGGCCCAGGCCGTGGCGGGCGGGATTCCGGCGCGGCGCGCGGCCATCGCCGGTGACATCGGGATGGCGATCGCGCTGCTGCTCACCATTCCGGCGCTCGACACCCACAACTGGGTCCTGGTGCTGCTGGCCGGTTTTGCCCTGGGCGGCACCTTCGGTCTCGGCTTCGGCGGGTCGCTGCGGCACCTGTCCAATGTGGTGCCGCAGCACAAGCGCGGCGAGACCATGTCGGCCTACTACCTGCTGGCCTACTCGGCCATGGCGGTGCCGACCGTGGTCGCGGGCTGGGCGGCCACCACCTGGGGCCTGAGCACCGTGTTCCCGTGGTTCGTCGCGGTGGTCGCGCTGGCCTGCCTCGGGGCGGCCGGAATCGGCCTGCGCCGCAATGTGGAAGCGGCCGAGACGGACGTGGCCTGAACCAATGTCCGCCCGGTGAACCCCTGGTCGCCGGGCGGACGCGGCATTCCGGGCGAAACGGATTGGTGTGCCCGGTTTTTCGGGTGCGCGAAGTCGGGGTGGAATTGCCGCATCCGATGCGTGACGCGTCCCGGATCGCTATTCTTCGGCTATGCGGCGGTGGAGGTTCGGTGGGGTGGTGAGCCGGACGGTACATCGGTCGGGTCTGTTGATGTCGGTGCTGGCCGCCGTGGCGGGCGGGCTCGCCATCGCGGGCCTCACCTGGTGGGGGTTGTGGCGATTCCTCGGCGCCAAGGCCGAGACGCCGAATCAGCTGGATCTGAGCCGGATTTCGCTCGCGGTGGCGGCGGGCATCGGCGGCGCGGTCGCGCTGGTGGTGGCCTACCGCAAGCAGCGCGACGCCGAGCGCGGCCGCTTCGCGGAAGTCTTCGGGGCCGCCGCCGGTCAGCTCGGCGACCCGGATGTGGCGGTCCGCATCGCCGGGGTCTACGCCATGGCCGGGGTCGCCGACGAGTTCTCCGCGCGCTGGCGGCGCCAGCAGTGCGTGGACGTGCTGTGCGGCTACCTGCGGCTGCCGTACCAACCGGAGGAGGGCGCCAGCCACCTGGTCTCCAAATCCCAGCGCATCGAGGACCACGGCACCGCCGTCGAGCGGGTGTACACCTACCGCCAGAACGACCGGCAGGTCCGCGACACCATCGTCCGGGTGATCGCCGAACACCTGCGCCCCTCGGCCGAGACCCGCTGGAGCTCCTGCGATTTCGACTTCACCGACGCCGTCTTCGAGAACGCCGACTTCCGCTACGCGGTCTTCGCGGGCCGCAATACCCGCTTCACCAGCGCCATGTTCCTGAGCGGCCGCACGGTCACCTTCGAGCAGGCGCGGTTCCTCGGCAAGCGGGTCACCTTCCGCGGGGCCATCTTCCGCAGCGCCGCCGTCTTCGACAAGGCGGTCTTCGCCCACACCGCCGTAGCCCGCGCCGACCGTGACGACACCGCCGCCACCTTCGCCGAGGCCACCTTCGGCAGCGGCGGCAGCTTCGAGGGCGCCGAATTCCGGGGCACGCGAACCGCGTTCGACCGCACCACGTTCGCGGGGGAGCGGACCAGCTTCGCCAACGCCGTCTTCGCCGCCGACCAGACCTCCTTCGAGCGCGCGGTGTTCGACGGCGAGCGCGTCACCTTCACCGGCGCGGAATTCACCGGCGCGCGAGTCACCTTCGCCGATTCCCGCTTCTACACCGAGTCCAGCTCCTTCGACTGTGCCCACCTGGGCACGCAGATCCGCTGGCGTACCGGCCGCACCCAGGAAGTGTCGTTCGCGCGCACCGAGTACCACGGCACGGTCTCCTTCGCCGACACCGTCTTCGGGGGCCGAAAGGTGGTCTTCGCCGGGGGTGACTTCTTCGGCGACATCTCCTTCCGCCGCGCCGCCTTCGACGCCCGCGAGGTCAGTTTCGACCGCCCGAAGGCGTGGGTCGGCGTCCACTTCGACTGGGACGAGAGCCCCGCCGCCAAGCCGTCGCATATCTCCCCGACCCCGTGGCCGCCGGTGCTGGCCGAATCCGCCTCCGAACTCGCCTCCTGAACCCGCCGCGGGCCCGTCGCCCGTTTTGCCCGGAACTCGGCCGTGGGATAGCTTGCAGACGAGCGGAGTTGAAGGGGTTGGGTGGTGGGGAGCCACGGCGTCGGTTGGGTTGTCGCGGTAGCGGTTCTGCTGTTCTGCCTGGCCGCGGCGCTCGCGAGCCGGGCCGGTGCGGCACCGAAGCGGCGGCGGGTGAGCGCCCTGGCGTTCGCGGCGACCGGCTGGATCCTCGTGTTCGCCGCGGTGACGGCCAGCCTCTCACCCATGACCCGGGAAGCCGTCGCGGGCAACCCCATCGGCGCCCCGCCCGAACTCGTGCAGGCGGGGCAGCCCACCACGTCGGCCAAACCCGCCGCCCCCGATCCCATGGCGTCCCTGAAGCCGGGGGACTGCGTCGAGGTCCCGATCGAGCGAGCCAGAGACGCCTCGGGCGCACCGACCTGGAAAGCGGGCACACCCGAACCGTCGGACTGCAATTCGGTGGACGCCAACTACCGGGTGCTGCAGAACGGCCCCGACCCGTGCACCGACCCGCTCTACACCCTCGATTCCGCCCCCAAGGACAAGACCGGCAAGGCGCGCTACCACCTGTGCCTGACCTTCGACTGGCGCACCGGCGTCTGCTACGACACCACCGCCATGGAGACCCCGTCGAAGGTCGACTGCGCGACGCCCGGCGAGCACATCGTCCAGGCCACCGCGGTGCTGGCCAACGCCACCTCGGGCGCGTCCTGTCCCCGGGACGGCCGCGGCGCGGTCTGGGTGATCTGGCGCAAGCTCGAACTCACCGTGTGTTTCCGCGGCGGCGACAACCCCGGGAACTGACGCGTCAGCGCCGGGTGCCGATGGTGATGACGTCCGGGATCAGCCACGACGGCAGCGGCCGCGCGACCTTGCGCTGATCGACGACCTCGAAACCGGCGTCGGTGAGGAGCTTGCGGGTTTCCCGCGGCGACGGCGCGTGCGCGGGGAAGCGCGGGCTGCGGGTCAACTGCTGGATCGGGCGCGACGCCGCGCCGGAGGGGTGCATGGTCGCGATGGCGACCAGGCCGCCGGGCGCCAGCACCCGATGGAATTCGCGCAGCGCGGCCGGATGGTCGAAGAAGTGGAACGCGCTGGTGGTGACGACCGCGTCCAGTGCGCCGTCGTCGAAGGGGAGATGCTCGGCGGCGGAATGCCGCCACCGGACTTCGGCAGATCGGGTGCGGGCCTGCTCCAGCATGCCCGCCGAGGCGTCCACGCCGTAGACCGCGTCGGGCCGCAGTTCGCGGTGGATGCGGGTGGTGAGAATGCCGGTGCCGCAGCCGATGTCGGCGATCCGGCGGGATCCGGCGGCGCGCAGCTCGGCGATCATCTGATCCTGCGGCGGGCGGTAGACGAGGTGTTGCAGGGCGGCGGTGTCGTAGGCGCGGGCGACATTGCCCCAGAACTGTGTCACCACATGGTTGAAGGCGCGATTGCCGGTGGTCGGCGAAGTGGTCATGTGTGCTCCTGTCCGGCTCCATGGAAGCAGATTCCGGACTGTCTGGGAAGGTGCGATGGAGTAGCGTCGGGCGCATGAGGATTCGTGGTGCCGTCCTGGAACAGATCGGGGCGTCGACGCCCTTCGCCGACTCGAAGCCGATCACCGTCAGTGAACTGGACCTGGGCGAGCCCGGCCCGGGTGAGCTGCTGATCCGGATCGAGGCGGCCGGCTTGTGCCATTCCGACCTGTCCGTGGTGGACGGCAATCGCGTTCGCCCCGTCCCGATGCTGCTGGGCCATGAGGCCGCTGGCCGCATCGAGGCGCTCGGCCCCGGCGACTCCGACCTGGCCGTCGGCCAGCGCGTCATCATGACCTTCCTGCCGCGTTGCGGCTCCTGCGCGGGCTGCGCCACCGACGGCCGCACCCCGTGCGAGCCCGGCAGTCTCGCCAACAACGCGGGCGAACTCCTCGCCGGCGGACGGCGTTTGCTCCGCGACGGCGTGCAGGTCCACCACCACCTGGGTGTGTCCGGGTTCGCCACCTATGCCGTCGTCGACCGCCATTCGGTGGTGCCCGTCGACGACGACGTGCCCGCGGAGGTGGCCGCCGTCCTCGGCTGCGCCGTTCTCACCGGCGGTGGCGCGCTGCTGAATTCGGCCAAGCCCGGCCCGAAGGACCGCATCATGGTGGTCGGTCTCGGCGGCGTCGGCATGGCCGCGGTGCTGGTGGGGGCCGCACTGCGCGCGAGCACCGGCCAGGAGGTCATCGCGGTGGACACCGTCCCCGAGAAGCTGAAGACCGCACTGGAACTCGGCGCGACCGCCGCCTATACCCCGCAGCAGATCGCGGCCGACAATATCCAGGCCGAAGTCGTCATCGAGGCCGCCGGCAATATCCGCGCCTTCGAAACCGCCGTGGCCGCAACGGCTCCCGGCGGCACCACGGTCACCGTGGGCCTGCCCGCCCCCGACGCCCGCGCCAGCATCTCCCCGCTGGCCCTGGTGGCCCAGGGCCGCACCATCGTCGGCAGCTACCTCGGCTCCGCCGTCCCGTCCCGCGACATCCCCGAATTCGTCCGCATGTGGCGCGAGGGCACCCTCCCGGTCGAGCGCCTCGTCTCCTCCCGCATCCGCCTCGACGAAATCAACCAGGCCATGGACGAATTGGCCGCAGGCCACGCCCTCCGCCAGGTCATCATCTTCGACTGACGGCGAGGACCTTCTGCTCTCAGCAGGCGACCCGCCGCGGGCCGGATGGTCCGCGGCGGGCCGATCGGGTCACCCGAAGGTCGGGGTGACCGTGATCTTGCTGCCGCTCTGGGAGGTGCCGCCGTACCAGCAGACCGAGGGTTGCCCGGACTGGTCGACCGCGTTGCCGTAGTAGACGTTCTTGCCGGCCTTGGGCGCGTCGGTCTTCCACCAGCAGGCGGTGACCTGGGGGATCACCTTGTCGGTGATGGCGGTGTTGTAGTTGAAGACGTAGCCGAGGGTCCATTCGACATTGTCGGCGTCGACGGCGGTGGTCAGCTTCATGATGTAGTTGCCCGGCTGCGCGTACGCGGTGATCGTGCCCTTCGCCGGGCCGGTGAGGGTGAACGGTTTGGTCACCGCGGCCTCCCAGTCCAGGGTGGCCTTGGAGGTGGACCAGACCAGGGCGAAATCGGCGGTGGTGAGGATCTGGGCGTCGAAGGAGACGTCGTTGACCGAGACCTTCACCTTGCCGGGCGTGGACTGCTGGCCGTAGGCGGGCTGGTTGCTGCTCTTCACATTGGTGATGTTCAGGAACAGGTCGGTGCCCGAGGCCCAGGTGGTGTTCTTGGACAGGGTCAGCGTCAGGCTGCCGTCGACGTCGGTGAACGTCCACCCCGCGAAGTCGATCTTCATGGCGGCGACATCGCTGTCGGTGAAGTACGACGGCATATTGATCGTCATGGTCGCGCCCGAACTCAGCGTGACGTCATTATTGGAAGTATTGGTGAGGGTGACCTCGAGGGTGGCGGTTTCCTGAACGGCGATGGTGCCCAGGCCCGTTGCCTTGTTCACCACCTTCAAGGTCGCCCGCCGCGGCCGGTCGTAGGCGGTCTGGCTCGCGCCGAAGATCGCGATCACGCCCTCGGTGCCCTTGTCGTGGCGGATCGGCAGCCCGATGCCCAGCGGGAATTGCAGTGAGACGCCGCCGAAGTCGAGTTCCTTCATACCCTCAGGCCGCTGCTTGATGTACATGAAGCGGATGAAGAGCAGGATCGCGTACTTGGTGGGGATGTAGAGGTCGAGCAGCCAGCCCGCGATGGCGCCGGTCACCGGCTTCTGCACCCAGAAGCTCAATTCCAGGCCGGCGCTGACCGACAGCCCGCCCTTGAGCGACACGCCCTTCCAGACCCGCCCGTGGACGGTGGCCTCGTCCTTGAAATCGAAGACCACGTCCGCCCCCGCGAGCAGCCCGACCACCGCGCTCACCCCGGCCGAGACCCCGATGCCGAACCCCCGCAGGCCCTGCGGATGCGAACTCGCGAGCCCGAATTCGCCGTTCCGCAGAATTTCCTGCGCGATATCGACGCTCAGCGCATTGTTGGGCACCGGATTCTCCAGCGATCCTTCGAGCGCCTTCACGTACGCGGCGCCGTCGGGGGTGTCGAGGAACTCGATGACGTCGTGCACCGCCCGATCCATCGCGGCCTGATTCTTCTTGTACTCCTTCATACTGGCTTGCACCAGTTCGACATTGGTCGGGGTGCGGCCGGGAAACAGTTCTTTGGTATCGCCGGGCGGAATACCGAGTTTGTCGAGCTTGGCGGCGCGCGCCAGAGCGTCCTTGAAAGCGTCCTCGAGCAGATGAGCGGGAGCGGACATGGTCTTTCCTCCTGAGAGACACTCACGACGCAGCAAAAATCCAGCGCACGAGGCGTGCACAATCGTCTGCGTCCGGGACGGGGCGGCTCTCCCGTCAGGCGGGGCGTCTCAGTAGCGGCGCTCCGGCCCCCCAACCTCACCCGGTGATCCCGCATCGAATGCTACTACTGCACGACTCGCGCACTAAGTGGTTCCCGTTCAATTCTCCAGTGCCGCTGGATATCTCAGAACGAGGCTGCGAAATGCAATTCTCGGACTCCGAATCCTCCGTTTAATTCGACCGGTTGGATTTCTTACTCGCGCCGCAGCTAACCCGGTGTTTTCCGTCCGGGAAATGTACTTCTCGTCACTGAGTGCACTCATTTACGCCGGTCGAAGAACTGTTGCCTAGGACACGTACATGCAGGTCAGTTGGTTTTCTGTCAGTATCGACACGTCGGATGAACCTGGATTCTCGCCAGGGCGCACACGGGCGAATATCTGGAGGGGCTCGGCGTGACAATCGATACATCGATAGACGATGACAATGGCGCGCACAATGGCGCGGGCGATATCGAAGGCGATGGCGCACTTGCCGTTCCGACCCTCGGTCCGGTATTGCGTTCAGTACGCGATTATCGCAAGGTGTCGCGCGAGCGCCTGGCATTCAATGCGGGCGTGAGCGCCAGCTACATCACGCATTTGGAGAAGGGTGCGCGTGACCGTCCCACTCGGGAGGTCCTCGACGCGATCATCCGGTACCTCGATCGCGTCGACCCCCTGTCGATCGAGGACCGTCGGCAGCTGCGCGACCTGGCCGGGCTCACCGCCACGGGTTGCCCGCCGCTCGACGAGCTGAAGGCCGCCGTCACCCCCGAACTCCGTCAGGTGCTCGATCAGCCGCTGCCCGCCGCGATCACCGCGGTCGGCGGTTGCGTGCTGGCCTGCAACCCTGGCTGGGAGCGCGCGTTCCCCGGAATGCGGGAGGGCGGCAATCAATTCCACTGGCTGTTCGGCTGCGATCTCGCCCGCCGGGTCATGGTCGACTGGGAGGCCGACGCGACCCATTCGGTGCGGTCCTTCCGGGTGGGGGTGGGCGGCTTCGGCGGCGCGGAGACCTTCGCCGAACTGCTCGACGAGCTGAGCCGCTACCCCGATTTCCGTCGCATGTGGGGCGGCGGCGAGGTAGCCGATTTCCAGCCCATGTGGCGGATGCGGCTGCGCGACCTCGAGCGTGACACGGTGCGAACGGTTCTCGTGCAGACCGGCATGGTGCAGACCGGCGCGCATCCCGGCTGGCTGGTCTCGCAATTCCTCATACCCGTTCCGTCCTGAACTAGAACGTGTTCTAATTTGGCCATGAGCGGATTCGTGGACGGCCAGGTCGATCCGGCATTCCGGGCGGTGCGGGAAGTGTTCGAAGCGAGCTTCGCCGACGGGCGGAACGCGGGTGCGGCCGTGGCCGTGTTCGTCGACGGCCGCCCGGTCGTCGACCTGTGGGGCGGGCTCGCCGACACCCGGACGAAGCGGCCCTGGCTGCGCGACACCCCGGTCGTCACCTACTCGTGCACGAAGGGCGTCACCGCTACCGCCGCACTGCTGGTCGCGCACGAGCGGGGCGTGGGCTGGGACGACCTGGTCACCGACTGGTGGCCGGAATACGGTGCCGGAGGCAAGGATTCGACGACCCTGGCCGATCTGCTCACCCATCGAGCGGGTCTACCGCTCTTCGAGCGTCTCGTCTCCACCGCCGACGCCGCGGACCAGCAGGCGATGGCGGCCCGGCTGGCCGAACAACACCCCGTCTGGAAGCCCGGCACCGAGCACGGCTACCACGCCATGACCTTCGGCTGGCTGCTCGGCGAATTCGTCCGCCGCCATACGGGATTCACGGTCGGGGAGTACGTGCGCCGGAACTTCGGCGACCGGCTGTGGATCGGAGCGCCGCCCGAGATCGCGGAACAGGCCGCCCGCGTGGGCGCCCCGCCCGTCGCCGAACAGGCGTGGACCGACCCCGCCCCGATCAGCGCCGCGACGGTGGCCGAGATGGCGCGCGCCTTTCGGGACCCCGAATCGCTGGCCCTGCGCGCCTCCACCAACCCCCGGGGTTCCTACAACGATCCGGAGGTGCTGGCCGGCGGCTGGCCCTCGACCGGACTGGTCGCCACCGCCCGCTCCCTGGCCCGCTTCTACGCCGACCTGGTGGCGGGCGAGCTGCTGCCCGCCGACGTGCTCGCCGACGCGGTTCGCGAGCGGGTGCGCGGCCGCGACGCCGTGCTGACCCTGGAGAGCGCCTTCGGCCTGGGCTACATGCTGCCTTCGGAGAACATGATCCTGCCCGAGTCCGCCCGCCCCACGGCCTTCGGTCATCCCGGCGCGGGCGGCGCGATCGGCCTGGGCGACACCGAGAATCGGCTCGCGATCGCCTTCACCCCGAACCTGCGCCGCGACTGGGTCTCCGGCGACCGCCGGGCCTACAACCTGATCGACGCGGCCTACGGCGCGCTGTGAGCGCCGTGGACCACGTCGAATCCGGTGAACCGGTCGAATCCTGTTGACCTACTTGACCGTCAGCGTGACCTTCTTGGTCTCGGTCTTGGCGGGCAGCTTGGTGGTGTCGACCGCGAGGATCTCGCCGGTGTCCTGAACGCCGTTGGGTAGGATCTTGGCCTTGAGCCCGAACGGCGGCTGGTCGCCGGTGACGGCCTCGATGCCGAAGTCGCTGTCGTTGGAGATGTAGAGGGTCTTGCCGTGGTCGTTGGTGGCCACGCCCTCGATCTTGTCGTGGCCGAAGAACTTGCCGTCGGCGTTGAGGCCGTCCAGCAGTCCGCCCAGGTCGAGGTTGCCGGTCTTGGCGACCGGCGTGATGCCCGCCTTCTTCAGCGCGGCGATGCCGTCGGCGGTGGTGACGGCGCCGACGTAGACCTCGAGCGGCTTGCCGTCGATCAGCAGGCCCTTCTCCGGGTCGTACTGCGCGCCGGGGACTTTGGCGTCCGGGCCGATGTCGGTGGCGCCGGCGATGTCGACGGTCCACAGCTTCTTGTTGGCCTTGGGGGCCTTGTTGCCGTCGCGCTCGTCGACCAGGAAGGTGGTGTTGGACAGCGCGGTGATCTCGGAGATCGCCAGCTTCTCCTTGGGCGACTCGAGCGGCAGCGCGAACTCCTTGACCGCCTTGGTCTTCAGGTCCACGGTGACGATGCGGGTCATCGGGGTCTCCCGGGCATTGGTGACGCCCGGCGCGTTGAGCGCGCTCTGGATGACACCGACCAGGGTGCTGCCGTCGGGGGTGACGGTCAGGCCCTCCATGCCCTGGTTCGGCGTGCGGAACGCGAGTTCCTTGGGCAGTCCGCGGCCCGGCGCGAGCCGCTCCAGCTCCGCGCCCTTGGCGTCGAAATGCACCATGAACGGGCCGTATTCGTCGGAGATCCAGAAGGTGCCGTCGGCGAGCGCGACCAGGCCCTCGCTGTCGATGCCGTGATCGGTGGGCGGCAGCACCTTGCCGGTCAGGTCCTTCATGGTCTCGCCGGTGGTGGCGGAGGTGTCGACCAGGCCGTTGAAGGGCTGTCCGGCCGGGTTCTTCAGCAGGATGGTGGATTCCACTACGGCCTTGTTGCCGACCAGCTTGAACTTGGCGATCTGCGGGGTGAAGTCCGGGACCGGCGCGATCTTCTCGTTCTTGCCCTTGCCGTCCACGTTCGGGCCGCGGTCGGTGAGCCCGTAGAACTCGTCGGTGGAGCCCGGGACCGGGGTGAAGGCGGAGCCGTAGGCGCTGGCCTGCACCGGAACTCCGCCGAACTCCCCGATCGGCGGGATGTCGGTGGTGAACAGGCGCACCGCGTCGGTGGTGGTGACGGTGATGGAGTCCGAACCGGTGTACCCGGCCGCGGGGGTGTACACCAGCGCGCCGTCCAGGCGCCGGCTCAGGGTGCCGTGCTGCGGGTCGGCGACCGCGACGGCGGCGTGGCCCCCGGTCTTGTCCAGCAGCTGGTCCAGCGAGATCACCAGCGGCTGGCCGGCCGTGGCGGTGAAGTCGGCGGAGTCGGATCCGGAGGAGCAGGCGGCGGTGACGGCGGCTGCGCCGACGACGGCGGCCACGGCAACCCGGCGGGTAACGGGACGAATTCTCACGAGAGATGCCTATAGGTCCGATCCGTCGCCGGGTTGGCCGTTACCTGAACACCTTCCGCCGAGCTCGTGAACCGGCCGCGCGTCAGGATCGGGACTGCTCGGGCTCCCAGCCCGGCGGGGCGAAGACGTAGCCGAGCTTGTCGCGCCAGTTCGATGTGCTCCGCACGTCTCGCACGATCTTGGCGTATTCGCCGTACTGCAGCGTCAGCAGATTGTAGGTGCCCACCGGCGTGGTGAGACCGTAGGTGGGACGCTGGATCTCGGGTTCGAAGGTGCCGAACACGCGGTCCCAGATGATGAGCATCCCGGCGTAGTTCTTGTCCAGGTACTGCGCGTCGCTGCCGTGGTGCACGCGGTGGTGCGACGGGGTGTTGAAGACGAATTCGACCGGGCCCCAGAGCTTTCCGACGGACTCGGTGTGGGTGAAGAACTGGTAGATCAGGTTGATCGTGAAGGCGATGTAGATCGTCCAGGGCGTGAAGCCCAGCAGCGGCAGCGGCGCCCAGAAGATGGCGTCGGCCCACGGATTCCACTTCTGCCGCAGGGCGGTGCCGAAGTTGAAGTACTCGCTGGAGTGGTGCGCCTGATGCGCCGCCCAGCCGATCCGCACCCGGTGGGCGAAGCGGTGGTTCCAGTAGAACGCGAAGTCGAGGGCGAGCAGCAGCAGCGCCCAGCTCCACCAGACGTTCGTGGGGAGGTGCCACGGCGCGACGTAGGTCCACAGGACGACGAACAGCACCAGTGTCGCCGTCTTGAAGATCGCGCTCGACACCAGCGAACCCACGCCCATGCTCAGGCTGGTGCGGGTGTCGCGGGCCAGGTAGCCGGTGGCGTCGTGATCGTCGCGCAGGGCCAGCGCCTCGGCGCCGATGGACAGTAGAAAGACGGGGACCGCGTACAGCAGCGGTGTGTTGATCTCATGCCAGACCTGCGAAAACATCGGACCTCCTCGAATTGCCCGATTCGTAAGTTACCAATTGGTCAATTCGGGGACAAGAGGCCGATTCGGACATTCGGGGGAACTCGGGTCAGGACAGGGCCGCGATCAGGCGGCTGCTGCGTGCGACCATGGCCTCGGCCGTCTGCTCGGGATGGCTCAACCACCAATCCACCAGCGCCGCGACCACGCCGGTCCAGACCGCGCGCAGCGCCGACAGATCCTGCGGATCGGTCAGGCCGTGCGACGACACGAACGCCGACACGCCCCGATCGGCCTGCGCCGCGATGCGGGCGCGCGCGGCCCGCGCCGCCTCGGCCGCGGGACCCTCGTCCGGATGCGACTGGTCCTGCACGACCTTCCAGTCGTGCGGGCGCGGTTCCAGCACCGTGAAGATCGCGGCGAGCGTGCGTTCGGCCATATCGAGCGAGGCCGGGCCGTTGAAGGCCGCGTCGATGGCGTCCCCGAGCACCGCGGAGGCCCGCTGCACGCAGGCCACGTACAGCCCGTCCTTGGAGCCGAAATAGCCGTACACCAAGGGTTTCGACACTCCGGCCGCCGCCGCCACCGTGGCGGGGGACAGGCCCGCGTAGCCGACCCGGGCGATCTCCGCGGCGGCGACATCGAGGATCTGCGCCTCGCGTTCGGCGCGCGGGACGCCCTTGGTTCCGGCTGTGGATCGCACCCTCGAAAATTACCACTCGGTCAATTCGACCGGCCCGTGGTCACCGGCCTGTGGTCCCGGTGTTTCGCCGACCCGATAGGCTCGACGGGTTCCAGATCGGTCATAGCGAAGGAGACCAGGTGGCCACGAACCGGATCCGGGTGGGTGTGCTCGGGGCGCGCGGCAAGGTCGGGCAGTCCATCTGCGCGGGCGTCGAGGCGGCCGCGGATCTGGAGCTGGTGGCGCAGGTCGACAAGGGCGACTCGCTGGAGGCGTTCACCGCCGCCGGGACCGAGGTCGTGGTCGACTTCACTCACCCCGACGTGGTGATGCCGAATCTGAAGTGGCTGGTGGAGAACGGCATTCACGCCGTCGTCGGCACCACCGGCTTCGACGCCGGCCGGCTCGAGCAGGTCAAGGGCTGGCTCGCCGCCAAGCCCGAGGTCGGCGTGCTGATCGCCCCCAACTTCGCCATCGGCGCGGTGCTGACCATGCGGTTCGCCGAGCAGGCCGCCCGCTTCTTCGACTCGGTCGAGGTCATCGAGCTGCACCACCCGAACAAGGCCGACGCGCCGTCGGGCACCGCCTTCCGGACCGCCGCGCTGATCGCCGCCGCCCGGGAGAAGGCCGGTGTCGGCCGCAGCCCCGACGCCACCAGCCAGGAGCTGGAAGGCGCGCGCGGCGCGGACGTGGACGGCGTGCGCGTGCACTCGGTGCGGCTGGCCGGACTGGTCGCCCACCAGGAGGTGCTGTTCGGCACCCAGGGCGAGACCCTCACCATCCGCCACGACTCGCTTGACCGCACCTCCTTCGTGCCGGGCGTGCTGCTGGGCGTGCGCAAGACCCCGCTGCGCCCGGGCCTGACCGTGGGCATCGACCCGCTGCTCGACCTGTGAGCGCGCCGGAGGCGAACAACGGCCGCGAGGTCTTCAAACGGGTCGGCTTCATCGCGGCCCTGGTGCTGGTCCTCGGGTTCTATTTCGTGCTGCTGGGCCGGATCGCGTTCAGCCTCATCGGTTCCGGCAAGCCCGCCGCCATCGGCCTCGGCCTGGGCGTGCTCATCCTGCCGCTGCTGGGGGTGTGGATCGTGGGCACCAGCGTCCGCGCCGCGTTCGCCCACCAGCATCTGGCCCGGCGCATGCACGAGGAGGGCGGCGAGCTCGACGTCTCCGAGCTGCCGCGCCGACCCTCCGGCCGCATCGAGAAGGCCGCCGCCGATGAGCTTTTCGAGCAGGTGAAGGCCGAATTCGAAGCGGACCCGCAGAACTGGCGCACCAGCTACCGCGCGGCCCGCGCCTACGACTATGCCGGGGACCGCACCCGGGCGCGCGAAATGATGAAGCGCGCAGTCGATTTGGAGCGCGCCGAGCGCACCGGCTCCCGATAGCCAGGGTTTCGCAGGAAACCTGCCGGTAGGTTGCGACCGGAGTAAAGTCCGCCGGGTGAGGTTCACGGTGGGTTATGCGCTGGCCATCGCCTGCGCGACGATGGGGTCACCTGCGGCGGTATCGGCGGTGGCGCGCGCGGACACCGCGCCGTCCTGTATCGAGTCGGAGAACGACTACAAACTCGAATGGCAGCTCAGCTGGTCGATCTACGAGGCCGAGCAGCAGAATCCGGCCGACGCGCGGGCGGTGCGCGAGGTGGATCTGCCGATCACCATCGACGCCCCGCTGGACAAGGTGTGGTCGGTGTACACCGACTTCCGCAACGGCCTGGGCCGCCACTCCTTCCTCAAGGACATCATCGTCCACCGCACCTGCGACGAGGACGGCGTGCGCGTCACCGATTTCACCGCGCTGGAAGACATTCCGATGGGGCCGATCACCTTCCCCGGCCACACCCAGGCCGAGCAGCGGCTGTACCCGGACCAGAACTACTACACCTCCGACACCTGGGACATCCCCAATGTCACCACCCACCAGGTGGTCACCTTCACCGACAACGGTGACGGCACCACCACGGTCAACGAGCACCTGACCTTCGTCGCCGATCAGCCGCTCATCGATTTCACCGCGGACAACGGCGTGGCCGCGCACCTCGCCTCCCAGGAAGCGGTGAAGGCCGATATCGAGAACGGCACGCTCTGAGCGGTTTTCGCGTGACGAACCGAATGCGGCCCGGAACCTGATGGTTCCGGGCCGCATTCCTGTGTCGCGCTCAGGAGGCGGGGTGCACCCGCTGCCAGTGCTCGGCGATGTCGATGCGCCGGGCCAGCCACACCTTGTCGTGCGACCGCACGTAATCCACGAAGCGCTCCAACGCCTTCGCCCGCGCGGGCTTGCCCGCGATGCGGCAGTGCAGGCCGATCGAGAGCATCTTCGGCGCGCCCGCCTCGCCCTCGGCGTAGAGCACGTCGAAGGCGTCCTTCAGGTAGGTGAAGAACTCCTCGCCGTTGGCGAACCCGGCGGGGGAGGAGAACCGCATGTCGTTGGTTTCGAGGGTGTACGGCAGCACCAGGTGGTCCCGGTCGCCGACCTTCACCCAGTAGGGCAGATCGTCGGCGTAGGAGTCGGAGTCGTAGACGAATCCGCCGTGTTCCACCACCAGTTCGCGGGTCCGCGGCGAGTCGCGGCCGGTGTACCAGCCCTTGGGCGCCTCACCGAAGAGCTTGGTGATGATCCGCACCGCCTCTTCCAGGTGCGCGCGCTCGGTCTCGACGTCCACGCTCTGATAGGAGAGCCAGCGCAGGCCGTGCGAGCAGATGTCGTAGCCGAGCCGCTTGAACGCCGCGACCGCCTCCGGATTGCGTTCCAGCGCCCGCGCCACCCCGAAGATGGTCAGCGGCACGCCGCGGCTCTCGAACAGCCGCAGCACCCGCCACAGTCCGGCCCGCGAGCCGTACTCGTAGATGGTCTCCATCGACATGTGCCGGTCCGGGAACGACGCCGCCGGAACGATGTCCGACAGGAACGTCTCCGAGCCCTCGTCGCCGTCGAGCACATTGTTCTCGCCGCCCTCCTCGTAGTTGAGGACGAAATTGACGGCGATGTTCGCATTGCCCGGCCACTGCGGATGCGGCGGGTGGGGGCCGTAACCGACCATGTCCCGCGGGTAGTTCAGGTCGAAATCGCTCATGCGCGTTCATTGTCCAGCTCGGCACGCAATCGTGCGCGAGCTTCGTCGGTGAGCGTGCCGTAGAGCCGCAGCCGGGCCAGGCCGCCGTCGGGGTAGGCGTCCAGGCGGACCGAGACCACCGGGTCGGCGGCGTCGATCAGGAAGCGGTGCCGGGTGTCGGGCTGCAGGCGGGTGCGCGGCAGCAGTTCGACCTCGGTGCCGTCGGCGCGGATGCCGGTCAGCGAGCCCGCGCCCGGGCTGTTGAACAGGAAGTACGAGGTGTCGATCTCGGCGGCGGTGATGACGCCTTCCTCGGCGAGCCGCACCAGCACCCAGTCGTTGGTGTTCTTGTCGCGGCGGCGCGCGGTCTCCCAGCCGTCGCCCATGCTGCGGGCGCGACCGGGCATGAGCACGTTCTGCGGGTGCGAGTAGAAGCGGTTCGAGCAGTCGGCGACCAGGCCGCCGTTCTCGATCGCGGCCAGATCGAACGGGCCCGCCGCCAGCCAGGCCGGATCCGGCTTGGCGACGCCGTGCACGCGCAGCCGGGCGATGCCGCCGTCGGGGAACATGCGCAGGCGCACATGGGTGAAGCGCCGCGCGGAATCCACGGCGAACGGGTTCTCCGAATCACCGTCGACCTTGGCGCGGTCCACCAGGGTGGTCCAGCCCTCGGCGGCGACCAGCTCGTCGACCGACGGATGGCCCGGCACCGCAATGGCTTCCACCGACACCTCGGGCGGGTAATTGCCCTTGAACCACGCGGTGTCCACCACCACGCCCTTGATCACGCCGGGCACGCCCAGGCGGATGATCGCGGTGTGGCAGGCGTCGATGGGCGGGTGGCCGCCGTCGGCGCCGCGCTGACGCAGCGTCTCCCAGCCGTCGTACACCTGGCCCTTGTGGCCGAAGGTGGCGGGGGAGTAGGTGGCCGCCTCGGGCCGGATCAGGTTCTCCCGCTCGGCGAAGGACTCGTCGTCGGCCCACAGCACGGCACCGCCCAGGGTGCGCACGGCCAGGTCGGGAAGCAGCGTGAAATCAGCGTCGCTCATAGCGCGGGGATCTTCCTTTCTCGCAATTGATGCAAAACCTCGACAGAGGCTTTCGGGGCGATCGCGATCACGTCGGCGGGATCGAAAGCGCCGCACTCCAGTCCACGCAGCACCACTGTCGCCAGTGCCTGCGCGGTGGCCGGTTCGTCCATCACCGCGCCGCCCTGGCGGTCCAGGTAGCGGCCGATGCGCGGGGCGGCGATGCCCAGGCCCTCGCGGAAGAACGCGAAGGTGGCCAGCCAGCGGGTGACCAGGTGGCCCGCACCCATGTCCCAGCCCTGGTAGTAGCCGCGCTCGAGCGACCGGCTGACCAGGCGGAAGTGCCGCGACACCGCCGCGCGCACCTCGGCGTCGGTGCCGATGGGCAGCACCTGGGTGGAGCCGTCGCACACCCACACGCCGGTGGTGGCCGCGGCGGCCTGCATGACCGCCTTGGCGTGGTCGGCGACCGGGTGCTCCAGCGACTGGAACTTGGGGGCGATTCCGCAGGCGGCGCTGTAATCGTAAGTGCCGTAGTGCAATCCGGTGCAGCGTCCGGCCGAGCGCTGGATCAGCTGGGCGACCGGGGAGGTGCCGTCGGCGGCGATGATCGCCTGCGGGCTCTCGATCTGCAGCTCGAACTTCAGCGATCCGGCGGCCAGGCCGTGCGCGGATTCGACGGCCTCGCACAGGTCCACGGTGATGTCGGCCTGCTCGACGTGGCGGATCTTGGGGACGGTGAACACGAAGCCCTCGGGCACCCCGCCCGCGCCCTCGAGGACCTTCTCCAGGGTGCGCACGGCGCGCGCCCACTCCAGGGAGGTCAGGCCCTTCATGCGGATGCCGCGCGAGGTGACCTCGGGGACAAGGGCTTTCAGCACCGCACCGGCGTGTAGGGCGTCGCGGTCCTCGACCTCGTCGCCGCGGGTGCCGTAGCCGTCCTCGAAATCGAAGCGCAGGTCCTGGATGGGCCGCTCGCGAAGAACCGTGAAGACCCGTTCGGTGACGTCGGCACCGGCCAGCTCGACCAGCAGGTCGCGCTGGGCCTCGGCGAGTTCGATCGCGGCAGCGCCCCACCGGGCAGGCAGATCGATCGAGGCGTCCGCGCCGGAGGCGTACGCGGTGTGCACCGGCTGTCCCGGGCGATCACCCGGATAACGCCGCAGCAGCTCCGAATCCACGTCCCGCAAACGGGATTCGATCCCGTTCAATGTCTCCGGTGGCACCCTCACGCACGGGCCTCCTTCTCCTCGATGCCGAAATCGGCGAGCAATCCCACATACCGCTTCGGCAGTGGGGCCGCGAATTCCCCGCGGCCGGACTTACGCAGCTTCATGGTGACCAGCGACTGCACGGTCAGGGTGGCGGCGGCGACACCGTCGATGACGGGCACGCCGACCTCGTCGGTCAGGAACTCGCACAGATCCGCCATGCCCGCGCAGCCGAGCACGACCGCGTCGGAGTGGTCGGCGGCCACGGCGTCCCGGCAGGCGTCGGCGATGACCTTGCGCGCCTTGGGATCCTCGAGTTCGAGCACCGGGATCTCACAGGCGTGCACGTTCGCGCAGAACCGTTCCATCCCATAGCGTTCGGCCAGATCCCAGGCCCGTCCCGCGGTGCGGCCCAGCGTGGTGACCACGCTGAACTTGCGCCCCAGATGGCTGGCGTACTGCATGGCCGCCTCGGCGATGCCGATCACCGGACCGCGTGCGAGCTCGCGGGCGGCGTCCAGGCCCGGATCGCCGAAGCAGGCGATGATGTAGCCGTCCACGCCCTCGGCCTCGCCGCGCGCGATCTCGGCCAGCAGGCCCGGTACGGCCAGCGCCTCGTCGTAGTGGCTCTCGATGGAGGCCGGGCCCATGGTCGGGTTCACGCCCTCGACGATGGTGCCGGGCGCGGCCACCAGCTGGGCGCTGGCTTCGATGAGGCTGGTCATGGCCGCGGTGGTGTTGGGGTTGATGACTCGAATACGCATGGATCTCACCGGTTCTCGAAGGACGGGACGTGGCGGGCGGCGTCGATCTGCAAAGGTCCGCGCAACGCCAGCACGCGGTAGGCGACCAGGGCCAGGGCGCAGCCGATGAACCAGCTGTACTGGGCGGCGGTGTACATGCCGGGAACATCGCCGGCGGTCAGCACCGGGATCACCGCGGCGATCGCGCCGAGCGCGGTGGCCGCGATGGCGGCCGGGTTGTAGCCCTTGCGGTACCAGTAGGTGCCCTGCTCGGACATGGTGAACAGTTCGTCGACGAACACCCGCTGGCGGCGCACCAGGTAGTAGTCGGCGATGAGCACGCCGAACAGCGGTCCGATGAACGCGCCCAGCACCTCGAGGGTGTAGTGGATGACGTCGGGGTTGTTGTACAGGTTCCAGGGGGTGATCAGCACCGACCCGACCGCGGCGATCATGCCGCCAGTGCGCCAGCTGATCTTCTGCGGGTTCACGTTCGAGAAGTCGAAGGCGGGGGAGATGAAGTTCGCGACGATATTGATGCCGATGGTCGCGACGGTGAAGGTCAGCGCGCCCAGCACGATCGCGAAAGTGTTGTCGATGCGCGCCACCGTGGCGACGGGATCGGTGATGAGCTCGCCGTACACCGGAATGGTCAGCGAGGCGGTCACCACGACCAGCAGCGAGAACACCAGGAAGTTGACCGGCAGGCCCAGGAAGTTGCCCTTCTTCACCGCCGCGAAACTGCGTCCGTAGCGGGAGAAGTCGCCGAAGTTCAGCATCGGGCCCGAGAAATACGACACCACCAGCGCGATCGCGCCCAGCATGACCGGTACCGCCGACCAGCCGGTGTGGGTGGCCGCCTTGCCCATGTTCAGGTCGATGCCGTGCCAGCCCGCCCGGTAGATCAGGTAGCCGCACAGCACGAACATGACCACGTAGACGGCGGGACCGCAGAAGTCGATGAACTTGCGGATGGATTCCATGCCGCGCCAGAACACCGCGGCCTGCAGCACCCACAGGATCAGGTAGGAGGCCCAGCCCAGCGCGGACAGGCCCAGGAAGCCGTGGTCGGCCTCGACCGCGTAGGGGGCCAGACTCGGAAAGAGCTTGATCAGCACCACATCCAGGGCCGCCGAGGCCAGGAAGGTCTGAATGCCGTACCAGGCCACCGCGATCAGGCCGCGGATGATGGCCGGCACGTTCGCGCCGAGCACGCCGAAGGCGCTGCGGCAGATGACCGGATACGGGACGCCGGTCGCCTGGCTGGGCTTGGCGACGAGATTGCAGAGGCCGTACACGATGGTGATGCCGACGACCAGGGCGACGAGCACCTGCCAGCTGTGCAGCCCGAGCGCGAACAGCGAGCCCGCGGTGACGTACCCGCCGACGCTGTGCACGTCCGACATCCAGAACGCGAAGATGTTGTACGTGCCCCAGGTCTGCTTCCGCAGCGGCGCCAGGTCCTCGTTGACCAGCCGGGGGTCGTACTCCGGCGCGGGCGGTATCGGGGTGAGCGAACTCCCGGCCGCCGGCGCAACGGTATCGGGCATTTCGCACATCCCATCGTGTCGTGGTGTCCCGTTGATCGAGACGAGTGTGCGAAGGCTATCCAACAGGCATTGCCCGATTATTGCCTGAACGATATATGTTCCGTAACCCCTGGTTCAGGGCCTATATATCTTCTTCACCTGCTGGTTCGGCGAAAAGTCCGGTGTCCTTCGGGAGATGCGCGAGCACACCGTTCAATCGTGCATGATGCCCCTCGGTCGCCGCTAGCAACGCTTCAGCATCTCTTGCCAGGAAGGCTTGCAACTGCTTGGAGTGGTCGGCGTGCAGCACCACGCGGTCCATCGTCGTCACATGCACCATGGGCTGCACGGGCTCGGTGATGTTCCAGGCGTATTCCAGCATGTGCACCACCCGCGGCATGCCCGAGGGGCGCACCAGGGCCAGGTGGAAATTGCGGGTCTCGCGGTGGTAGGCCACCGCGTTCTCGGTGAGGACCGCCTGCTCGAGCCGCGCGTGGATCTCGCGGGCCAGCTGGTGGTCGGCCTCGGTCGCGTTGTGCACCGCCGCGGCCAGCGCCGCCGACTCCAGCCGTTCGCGCACGACGTACAGCTCGCGCAGCTCGTCGGCGGTCAGCAGGGTCACCTGGTACCCGAAGTTGGGCCGATGCTCGACCAGGCCCTCGCCGATCAGCGTCTGCAGCGACTCGCGCACCGGAATCGCGCTCACCTCGAAGGCGCGGGCCAGCTCGCCCAGCGGCAGGCCGGTGCCCGGGGGCAGGTTGCCCTCCAGGACCAGGCGGCGCATTTCGCCGAGGATCTCCTGCTGGGAGTAGCCGCGACGGACATCCAGCGGCGGGTTGAGCTGGGGCAAACGGGGTAGGCGGGGGCGAGAAGGCACGCCCCAACCCTAGACCGTCGCCGCAAGCCCCCCGGTGTGGGTCAGATCTCGTCGGCGTCGTAGCCCAGCGCCTTGAGCGAAAGCCGGTGCAGCGTTGCCCGTTCCGCCGGGGACAGGCGGGCGAGCAGCACATCGGTCGCCGCGGCGATCCGCGCGTCGGTCTCGGCGCGCACCCGATTCCCGGCGGCGGTGATAGCCAAACGGTATTTCCGGCGGTCCTCGGGATCGCGATTGCGGGTGACCAGTCCGGCCTTCTCGAGGCTGTCGATCAGCCGCACCACCTCGCTGCGGTCGATCTCGAGCACATTGGCCATCTCCTGCTGGGACGGATCGGCGCGCTCGGCGAGGTAGGTGAGCACCCAGTGCTCGCGCAGCGGCGTCCCGAGTTCGGCGTGCATCGCTTTGTGCAGCTTGCCGAGGGCGTAGGTCGGGTGACGCAGCAGTCCGGCGGGGTGGATGTCGCCCGGGGCGGCGCGGGGTTCGTCGGTCACCCGCTGATTCTACCTATTGTTGAGTTGCTCAACGATTGATACTCTCTGCAATTGAGTTGCTCATCAACAATTGAAGGAGGGGTCCGATGACGCAAACGCGTTCGGACACTGCGACATCCATCGCCGCCACCCCTGCCGACCCCGACAAGATCCCCGCGCACGTCTGGCGCACCGCCGGTGTGGTGGTGTTCGGCGCGATCATGGGGATGCTCGACACCTCGCTGGTCAATATCGGGCTGCGCACCATCGGCGCGGACCTCGGCGCGTCGCTGGCCACGATCCAATGGGTCGCCAGCGGATACCTGCTGGCCCTGGGCGTTTCACTCACCGTCTGCGGCTGGCTCGCCCGGCGCGTCGGCGTCACCCGGCTCTGGCTCTGGGCATTGATCGCCTTCACCCTGACCTCGACCGCGTGCGCCTTCGCGCCGGACGCGGGCTGGCTGATCGGGCTGCGCATCCTGCAGGGCCTCGCCGCCGGGCTGATGATCCCCGCCGGGCAGACCATCCTGGGCCAAGCCGCCGGGCCGCAGCGCATGGGCCGGGTCATGGGCGTGGTCGGCATCGCCGTCGTGGGCGCGCCCGCCATCGGGCCGACCATCGGCGGGCTCATGCTGGCGCACTGGAGCTGGGAGTGGTTGTTCCTCATCAACATTCCGTTCGGCCTGGCCGGCCTGGCGCTGGGCCTGCGCTACCTGCCGCGCAGCAGCCCGACGGCCACGCAGCCGCTGGACGTGCTCGGGCTGGTGCTCGCGGGCGGCGGCGTGTCGGCGGTGGTCTACGGACTGTCCGAGGTCGGCGTGACGGGGTCGGTGACCTCGCTGCCGGTGTGGCTGCCGGTGGTGCTCGGCCTGGCCGGGCTGGCCGGATTCCTGGTGCGCGCGCTGCGGAACACGCTGCCGCTGCTCGACATCCGGTTGTTCGCCGTCCCCGGGTTCCGTGTGGCCACCTCGGCCGGCTTCTTCGCCGGGGGAGCCATGTTCGGCGTGATGGTGTTGCTGCCGCTGTACTTCCAGGAGCTGCACGGCGCCGGGCTGGTCCGCACCGGCGTGAACCTGCTCGGCTTCGGACTGGGCGGTGTCGTCATGCTGCCGCTGGGCGGCAAGCTGACCGACCGCTTCGGCGGCGGCAGCGTCGCGGTGCTGGGTAACCTCGCCGTGGCCGCCACCGTGCTGCCGCTGGCCTTCCTGCCGGTCGATGCCAATGGATTCCTCGTCCAATCACTGCTGTTCGCGGCGGGATTGGCGACCGCGGTGGGCGCGATGCCGCTGGTGTCGGCGGCCTACGCCGCGGTCCGGCGCGAGCAGTTGCCCGACGCCACGGCGCTGGTGAACATCATGCAGCGGGTCGGCGGCGCGGTCGCGGTCGCCATGGTGGCCGTGATCCTGTCCCGCGCAACGGCTTCCGGATGGGCGCCGGTGTCCGGCTACCACCTCGCCTTCGCCGCGCTGGCCGCTCTCTCCGTGGTGGCGGCGGTGGCCTCGACGGTCCTGCGCCGTCAGCAGCGGGTGACCGCCGAGACGCGACCGTCAATGGAGCGCGGTTACGCGGCCGCCCAGGTGAGGAGTTTGTCCGCCGGCCAGGTATTGATGATCCGGTCGGCGGGCACGCCGTTGTCGAGGGCCCGTTGCGCGCCGTAGCCGAGGAAGTCGAGCTGGCCCGGGGCGTGGGCGTCGGTGTCGATGGCGAAGTGGCAGCCCAGCTCGAGGGCCTGCTGCAGCAGGCGCGTCGGCGGGTCGCGGCGTTCGGGGCGGGAGTTGATCTCGACGGCGACCCCGTGGTCGCGGCAGGCCGAGAAGACCTGTGCGGCATCGAAACTCGACTCGGGGCGGGTGCCTCGATTGCCCTCGACCAGGCGGCCGGTGCAGTGGCCGAGTACGGTGGCGCGGCCGCCGGACACCGCGCGCACCATGCGGCGGGTCATGGCGGCGGCGTCCATCTTCAGCTTGGAATGGACGCTGGCGACCACGATGTCGAGGCGGTCGAGCAGCTCGGGCTCCTGATCGAGGCTGCCGTCGTCGAGGATGTCGACCTCGATGCCGGTCAGGATGACCATGGGGGAGAAGCGGTCCCGCAGTTCGTCGATCACGTCGAGCTGCTTGCGCAACCGGTCCGGGGAGAGGCCGTTGGCGACGGTCAGCCGCGGGGAATGATCGGTCAGCGCGCAGTATTCGTGGCCCAGGGCCTGCGCGGTGGCCATCATCTCCACGATCGACGCCGACCCGTCGGACCAGTTCGAGTGCACGTGCAGGTCGCCCTTGAGCGCGGCCCGCAGCTCGCCGCCGCCGAGATCCTTGGCCGCGGTACGCAATTGGACCAGGGTGTCCGGCTCGCGACCGGCCCACGCCTGCGCGATCACCGCCGCCGTCTTGGGGCCGACCCCGGCCAGGGACTGCCAGTCGCCGGTCCTGCCCAGCCGCTCCCGCTGCTCGTCGTCGAGGGCCTCGACGATGTCGGCGGCATTGCGGTAGGCCATCACCCGCCGCGAATCCTCGCGGGCCCGGTCCTTGAAGAACGCGATCATGCGGAGCGCGACGACAGGATCCATACCTATCAGTGTGCCCGCCGCACGACCGCACGGTGGGTACTCGGCGCGTCCGTACTCAGTCCGCTCGCCGGGTACGCCACAGCAACGCCGCCGATCCGCCGGCCACGATCACGCCCCCGACGATCAGGAATCCATCGATCGAATCGCGCAGCGAGCGTTGCTCGTCGAAGGATCGCACCACCGGCCGGCCCTTGTCGGTGTCGTGGCAGACCTGGCCGAGGTCCATGGCGTGACCGTGGCATTCCACCGGCAGCGAAAACCGGAACAAACCGGTCAGCAACAGGGCCAGACCCACCGCGATCCCGATGGTGTGGGCGATCTTCATCAGAACTCCGCAAGCGTCGAGGGCGTCGTGGCCAGGCGCATCCACGTGCCGTGGAGCCACTGCTCGTAGGCGTCCGGATCCAGGCCGAGGGTGCTGACCATGAGGTTATAGGTGTCGGCCTGGGCGAGCGGGCCGACGGTGGCGATGATCCAGTCGAGATCGGCCTCGGGGTGCAGCAGTCCGTCGGCGCGCAAGCGCTGCCACAGCTCGGCGACGTGCTGCTGGGTGGCGGCCCGTCCGGCCCGGGCGGCCTCGGCGATGACCGGTTCGCTGGCCTCGGCGGCGACGGCGGCCGCGATCAGCGGGGCCGCGCGTTCCATGAGCTGCCGCGCGCCTCGGGCGTAGGCGGTGACGCGTTCGTGCAGCGTGGGCGCGGTCCCGGCCCGGATGTGCCAGTCACGGTGGGCCAGGTCGACGTCCTCGGTGTCGCCGACGATCGCCACGTCGATGGTGCGTTTGAGCAGTTCGGCCTTGGAGCCGAAGCGCAGGTAGACCGTGCGCGAACCTACCTCGGCGGCGTCGGCGACCGCGGCCAGCGAGGTCGTCGCGTAGCCGTCGGCGATGAACAGCCGCCGGGCCGCGTCGAGGATCTTGCGCTCGGTCTCGGCCTTGCGGGCGTCCCACAGCGGGGACGACTTCTTGACACCCGGACTCAACTGCTGCATCCTAACTGCATCACTACAGTGATACTGCATAAATACATCGATACTGCAAAGGATAGCAGCGATGATCCCCACACTCGCCGGGGTGCATCACCTCAAAGTTCCCGTGTCCGATCTGGCACGGTCCATCGACTGGTACCGCAGCCGCCTCGGCTACACCGTCGGACTCGAATTCCAGGAGCAGGGCGTCCTGAGGGGTGTCGTCCTGCACCACACCGCCGGCGGACCGATGCTCGGCCTGCGCCTGCATCCCGAAATGGCCGCCGCATCCGCGGGATTCGACTTCTTCTCGATCGGCGTCCCGGATCGCGCGGCCCTCGAGGCGCTGGCACGGCATCTGAGCGGCCTCGGCGAACCCCACGCCGGGGTGCACCGCGCCAGCCTCGGCTGGATCCTGCCCGAACTCCGCGACCCCGACGGTCACGAAGTCCGCTTCTACTCCATGGAATCCCACACCGAACTCGGCGACGAACCCGTCACCATCGACAACCCGCGCGAGACCGCGGAAGCCGAGGAACGGGCGCAGGCCTGATCGATCACGCCGGAGAGACGTTGCGGCGCAGGAAATCCAGCTGATCGGCGACGACCCGCTCGAAACCCGCGCCGCGGTAGATATCGAAATGCCCGTCGGCGTAGGTGCGGATCTCACCGCGCGGCGCCCGCGACGCATAACGCAGCGTGGGCTTCGCCGGTGCGACGGAATCGGTTTCGCACACCGCGAACAGGATCGGCACCTGGATGCGGCCGGTATGGCGGCCGGGCCGGTCGGTCAGAATGTCGAACACGACCCGGGCCGTGGCCTCGTTGCGGAAGTCGGCGCCGGGCGGAACCAGTGCCAGATAACCGGATTCGGCGTCGGGCGCGGTCATCAGCGCGGTGCCGTTCGCGGGCCCGGCGGTGGTGATCATGTGCGGTTCCCGGCCGAGCAGCATGGCCGCCACATCGCGCGCGCCCGCGGCGGTGGCCTTGATCGAGTTGATCGGGGAGATCGCGAGGGTGGAGGCGACGCCGTCGGTGAACGGGCACTGCGCGATCGCCGCGACCAGACCGGCCGGGCGCGTGGCGGCGGTGCGAATGACGTGGCCGCCGCCGAACGAGGTGCCCCACGCGATGATTCGCGTGCCGTCGACCTGGGGGAGATGCCGCGCGAACGCCAGAGCGGCGATCCAGTCCGCGCGCTGCTCACGGGTCGAGAGCAGATAGCGGGGCGCGCCGTCGCTGTCGCCGAAATGGCGGTAGTCGAACACCAGGCAGGCGTATCCGGCGGCGGTGAACCGCTCGGCGTAGGCGGCCAGACCCATGGCGCGGATCGCGCCGAGCCCGTGCGCCATCACCACCACCGGCGGCCGGACCCCCGGGCGCGGCTCGGGCAGGTAGAGGGTCGCGGCGCAGTGGTCGCCGTCGCCGGAGGGGAATCGCACCTCATGTGTGATTGCGCCCGTGGGGTTTTCGATCGTCACGCGACCACCCCGGCGGTGCTGCGCGCGGGGCGGTCGAGGGCCGACAGCCCGGCGGGGCGGCGGGCGCCGCGCTCGCGCTCCAGGCGCAGATCGCGCATGTAGTCGTCGAAGTCGACCTGGATGGTGTGTCGTTTGGAGGCGACGTAGCGGCGCTGGATGCCACGGCGGTGCGCGGAAATCTCGCTGTCCATATCGGCGGAGCTCGGCAGGTGGTACCGGCCTTGGAGGTGGTCGGCGATCAGCTGGGCCTGGCGCTCGGCGATCGGCATGATCGCGCCCAGCGGCTGCACCAGGCCGACGAAGTACAGGCCCGGCACCTCGGTGTGGAACATGCGCCGGTACAGGCGGATTCGATTGTCGCCCGACGGGTCGAGGAAGTCGTGGTCGAAGAACGGGAAGCTGATCTTGTAGCCGGTGCAGAACACCACCAGGTCGGCGGCCACCCGGCGGCCGTCGGTGAACACCACCTCGTCGCCGTCGAAGTGATCGATGTTCGGGACCGGCGTGATCGCCCCGTGCGCCAGCCGGTCGAGGATGCGGCTGGACATGGTCGGATGTGCCTGGGCGAACTTGTGATCGGGCTCGGGCAGCCCGTAGCGCGACATCGGCCCGGTGGCCGCGGCCATCAGCTTGCGCGCGAGCGGCCAGCGCAGGAACGCGGGGAACCACTCGGCGGCCCCGATGCGGTCGTAGGGGCGGCCCCAGACGTACTTCGGGATCACGTGCACGCCGCTGCGCGCCGAAAGATAGGTCTGCTCAGCGTGATACGAGGCGTCCACCGCGATGTCCATGGCGGAGTTGCCCATGCCCAGGACCACCACCCGCTTGCCGGTCAGCTGCGCCTCGTCGGTGTAGGCGTGCGAATGCATGATCTCGCCGCGGAATTCGCTCGTGCCGGGGAACATCGGCTCGGGCAGGCGCGGGTCCCAGTGGTGGCCGTTGGCGACCAGCACCGCGTCGTAGTCGACGGTCTCACCGGTCGACAAGGTCACCTCGAAGGTGCCGTCGGGACGCGGTCGCACGTGGTCGACGCCGGTGCGGAACCGGATGCGGTCGGCGAAGTCGAAATGCCGCATATACGAGTCGAAGTAGTCGGCGATCTGATCGTGCCGGGCGAAATCGGGCAGATGCGACGGCATGGGGAAGTCGCTGAACTCCATGCGCTGTCGCGAGGTGTTGATGTGCAGCGACTTGTACGCCGCCGATACCCCATTGGCATTGCCCCACACCCAGTTGCCGCCGACTCGGTCGGACAGCTCGTAGCAGTGCACGTCGAGGCCGCGTTGGGCGAGCACCTTCACCGCCGCGATACCGGACGACCCCGCGCCGATGACGCAGACCTTCGGATTCGAATTGATGGACATCGCTGAGACTCCTTTATGACCAGTGGTCATATGACCACTGGTCACTGTAGGATCGAAACGGTCACACCGTCAATAGGTCGCAGGCAATCAGAGGAGATCGGTGATGCCGACAGGGACATGGGACCGGCTGCCCGCGCCACGCCGCGCCGCCGTGGTGGCCGCGGCCGAGGCCGAGTTCGCCGCGCGCGGGTTCAGCGGCGGCAGCCTGAACACCATCTGCAAGGAGGCCGGTGTCTCCAAGGGCAGCCTGTTCCAGTACTTCACCGACAAAGCCGACATGTACGTCTACCTGGCCGAACTGTCGAGTGAGCGGATCCGCGCCAGCATGGAGACCACCGTGCGCGAACTCGATTGGGACGCGGACTTCTTCGGCTCGCTCGACGGCCTGCTCACGGCTTGGGTCCGCTACTTCTACGACCACCCGCTCGAACGCGCCATGACCGCGGCCGCCAACCTCGAGCCCGACCCGGTCGCCCGCACCGCCGTGCGAGAAGCCGTCAACGTCCACTACCTCGAGGTCCTGAGCCCCCTCTTCGAGGCCGCGACCAGGGGCGGAGCCCTGCGCCCGGACACCGACGCCCAGGTCCTGCTCGCCCTGCTCCTACTGCTGCTGCCGCAGCTGGCCCTCGCCCCGCACGTCGAGGGCCTCGACCCGCTGCTCGGTCTCGCCGAGGGCGACGCCGCCCACGCGGTCGCCACCGCCCTGCGCGTGGTCCACGTCGTGGTCGACCCGTACCGCGCGCCGGGATCGTAGGCTTCGACCGTGCCCACGCTGCTGATCATCCACCACACCCCGTCGCCGTTCCTGCAGGAGATGTTCGAGGCGGTGCTGGCGGGCGCGACCGATCCGGAGATCGAGGGCGTCGAGGTGATCCGCCGCCCGGCGCTGGGCGTCACCGCCAGCGACGTGCTCGCCGCCGACGGCTATCTGCTCGGCACCCCGGCCAATCTCGGCTACATGAGCGGGGCGCTCAAGCACGCCTTCGACACCTTCTACTACCCGTGTCTGGATTCCACCAAGGGTCGGCCGTACGGGCTCTACATCCACGGCAATCAGGGCACCGAGGGCGCGGAACGCAGTGTCGAGAGCGCGACCACCGGGCTGGGGTGGGAGAAAGCGGCCGCGCCGGTGATCATTTCGGGCAAGCCCGAGAAGGCCGATATCGAGCGGTGCTGGGAGCTGGGCGCGACCGTCGCGGCCCGATTGATGGAGTGAGTCCGGGGTGCCCCCGAATTCTGGTGTCTGACACATTCGGGGGCGGTGCGGTCATACTCGAGGGGGCGTTCTCCGGGAACGCTCACTGGGAGTGTGGGAAGAGGTGACGGCCGCCGTGGAGGCGCAAGAGTCGGGGACACGCCGTATCGGGCTGGTCGAGGATCATGAATCGGTGGTGCTGGGGTTGTCGGCCATGCTGGCCCCGGAAGCCGATCTGGAATTGGTGATCACCGCGGGAACCGTCGCGGAACTGCTGGCCGCTGGGCCGGAACTGGATCTGGTGGTGCTGGATCTGCGGCTCGCCGACGGCTCCTCACCCGATGACAATGTGCGCGCGCTGCGCGAGCGGGGGATCGAGGTACTGGTGTTCACCGGGGCGGACAATCCGTTCCTGGTGCGATCGGCCGCGCGGGCGGGCGTGCTGGGTGTGGTGCGCAAGTCCGAGGACGCGGCGACCGTGGTCGCCGCGGTGCGCCGGGCCGCGCACGGTGAGCAGGTCGTCACCACCGACTGGGCCGCCGCCATCGACGGCGACCCGCAATTGCAGGACGTCGGGTTGAGCCCGCGGCAGCAGCAGGTGCTGCAGCTGTACGCCTCGGGGGAGAAGGCGTCGCGAGTGGCCCGCATGACCGGGCTGTCCGAGCAGACCGTCAACGACTATCTGGGCCGCATCCGGCAGAAGTACGCCGACGCCGGACGCCCGGCCCCGACCAAGACCGACCTCTACAAGCGGGCCGTCGAGGACGGGTGGCTGCCCGTGCCGGAGCGGAGTCCGCGGGCATGACCGCCACGAGCGCCCTCGACTCGACGGCCGCTCCCCGGTCCATGCCCTCGCTCGCGGCGCTCACCCGGCGGGTGCGTGCCCGCCTGAAGGCGACCGAGGATCCGGCCACCGCCGCCTACGACCGCATCATGCGGCGGCTCGGCATCTCCATCGGCATCGCCGGCGCCATCATCGGCGGCGGCGAACTGCCGGAGGTCGCCGAACAGGGCCGCTACGCGTCGGTGTGGTGGTCGGTGGCGGCGATGGCGCTCGTCTTCGGCTGGTATCCGATCATCGGCGTGGTGTCCGCGGTGGCGGGGACCAAGGCCATCAGGTTCGTGTGTGGTTGCGCCGCGGTCAGTTTCCTCGGCGCGCTCGCCACCATCCCGCTCGGTTTCGACCCGCACACCGTCGACGCCACCAATATCTGGCCGTACCGGGTGACCGCGCTCGCGGTGAGCGCGGGCGTGCTGGCCTGGTCGGGCCGGACCACGCTGATCTATCTGCTGGCCGCGTCCGCGTCGGCGGCGCTGGCCACCGTGTACACGGTCGGCGAGGTGACGCCGCAGCACATCATCGAGAACTTCCTGCGCTCAGCCGGATTGGCCGCCCTGTTCCTGTGGTGCGGCACCGCCGCCGTCGGGGCCGCGGCCCGCGTCGACCGCGAGTCCGCCATCGCCAGCCGCCGCGCCGCCGCCCAGGCCGCGGCGCAGGCGCGCGACCGGGAACGCTCGCGCTTCGCCGCGCTCATCCACGACGCCGTGCTCTCGACGCTGCTGGAGGCCTCGCGCGCCGGCGCCGAATCCGCTGTGGTGCGGCGGCAGGCCGAACGCACCCTCGAACAGCTCGACGAATACCGTGGCGCGGAACGCGATCCGGACCTCCTCGACGCCCGTTCGGCGCTGCTGTTCCTGCGCGCCGCGGTACAGGAGATCAATCCGAGCATCCGCTTCGCCACCCGCACCTGGCCCGGCTTCGACGACCTGCGCATGCCGGTGCATTCGGCCAGCACCATCGCCGCCGCGCTCACCGAGGCCGTCAAGAACAGCCTCCGCCACGCCGCCGTCCCGGGCCGTGAGGTGCGGCGCGCGGTGACCGCCACCGTCAGCGCGGGCAGCATTCGAATCGTGTTCGGCGACAATGGGGCCGGATTCGATCTGGCCGCGGTCTCCGCCGATCGGCTCGGCATCTCCATGAGCATTCTGGGCCGCATGCGCCAGCTGGCGGGCGGCTCGGCGTTCGTGGAATCCCAGCCCGGTGAGGGCACCACCGTGACCTTGGTGTGGGGTGGCGATGGCTCCCGTTGACGGCATCGACCTGGACCCTCGCTTCGGGCTGCGCGATCTGCTCGGCCTGCGGGGCAGTACCGCGTGGTGGTTCCTGCTCATCCTGGAAGCCGTCATCGCGCTGTACATGGCCCGCAATTTCGGGCAGGCCCCGCTGTGGGCGGCGCTGGCCGCACTGGTCCTGATGCTCAGTGCGGGCGCCCTGGTCACCGCGATCCCGGTCGACCCGCTCCCGATTCCCGTCGCCCTGTACGGGGCCGCCGCGCCGCCGATCGCGACCGCGCTGACCGTCATGACCCCGGTGCGGGACCTGCCGCACGAGTCGGTGTGGTCGGCGTTCGCCTCGTCCTATGTGCTCGGAGTCCTGGTGCTGCGCGGCCGGATTCGCACCGCGTGGGCGGGCGTGATCGCTGTGGCCGCGGTCCTGGTCACCCTCGGCTTGGGCGGTTCGCACCTGGATCCCGGCACCCTGATCGGTTCCATGGTCCCGGTCGGAACCATCACCGCGATCTCGGTGTTCACCGCCGTCATGCGCCCCATGCAGCGCTCCCTGCGCATCCTGCGCGAGGACGCTCTCATGCGGGCTACCGCCGAGGCCACCATGGCCGCCGCCGACAGCGAACGCACCCGCCAACTGGCCCGGCTGGACCGCGTGGCGCGCCCGATCCTCGAGCGCATCGCCGACGGCGCCCAACTCACCGCCGCCGAACGCGAGGAATGCCGCCTGCTCGAAGCCGAACTCCGCGACGGCCTCCGCGCGCCCCAACTGGTCACCGACGAACTCAGCGGCGCCGCCCGCGGCGCCCGCGGCCGCGGCGTCGAAGTGATCCTCCTCGACGACGGCGGGTTCGCCGGAGTCCCCGAATGGGTGCGCCGCCGCGTCATCGACGCCGCCACCAAGGAATTGGACGCGACCAACGCCGGCCGGGTGACCATCCGAGTCCTCCCCTTGGGCCGCCCCGTCCTGGCCACCGTTCTCGCCACCGCCCCCACCCAGGACCGCCGCACCGAAATCGATCAGGACGGCCGAGTCACCACCATGACCGACTAGTCCGCCGCGCGCCGCCGACTGTCGACATTCCCGGTCAAGGTCGCCAGCAGCCCGGGCAGCTCCGCCACGGTCCGCTCCGGCAACCCGGTCACGGTCTCCTCGGCCAGATCCCGCCACACCCGCTTCACCTCCGCCGCCAACTCCCGCCCACTCTCGGTGAGTTCGACGACGCTGGCCCGCTTGTCGTTCGGCGCGGGCGTCCGCCGAACATGCCCCGACGCTTCGAGCTTCTTCGTCATCAACGTGACGCTGGGCGGCTCGCACCCGAGCGCCCCACTCAACTGCGCCTGAATCATCGGCCCACTCCGAGCAAGTTCGAGCAGCAGCGCCTCCTGCCCGGTATGCAGCCCGAGCGGCGCCAACAGTGCCGCGGCCCTGGCCCGATGACGCAGGGTCAACAGGCGAATGGCCTGGTTGATGGCATCGGCTTGCTCGAAGTCCACGGCGCTCCTTGACGGATTAGTTACGCGCATAACATTATGTGCGTAACTAATTCTAGCAAGGGGAGTCGCCATGAGTGTCGAGGTCGATGCGGATGCCGAGACCGTCAGGGGCAGAAAGTACTTCGATCCCACCCGACTGGTGCTGGCGCTGGTCTGCGCATGTCAGTTCATGGTCATCCTGGACTCGTCCATCGTGAATGTCGCGCTGCCGTCGGTGCAGCGGGACCTGGGCTTCAGTGCCACGGGCGTGGCGTGGGTGGTCAACGGCTATCTGCTCGCCTTCGCCGGGTTCATGCTGCTGGGCGGTCGTGCGGCGGATCTGTTCGGGCAGCGGCGGATGCTGATCATCGGGCTGACGGTGTTCTCCGCGGCGAGTCTGCTCGGCGGTCTCGCGACCACCGCGGAGCCGCTGGTGGCGGCTCGGTTCGCGCAGGGGGTCGGGGCCGCGTTGCTGGCGCCCGCGACGCTGGCGGTGATCAATACCGAATTCAGCGAGACCCGCACGCGGGCACGGGCATTCGGGGCCTGGTCGGCGGCGGGTGGGATCGGTGGAATGGCCGGTGCGCTGGCGGGCGGGGCTATCACCACCGGGCTGTCGTGGCGGTGGGTGTTCCTTATCAATGTGCCGATCGGTGCCGCGTTGGCCGGACTGGCCCTGCTGTCGTTGAGCGGTGCGCGCAGCGCGGACCGCGAATCACTGGACCTCGTCGGCGCGATCACCGGGACCTCCGGGCTCGCCGCCCTGATCTTCGGTGTCATGAGCAGTGCCGATCACGGGTGGTTGTCGGGTGCGGTCGCCGGGCCGATCGGCCTCGGTGCGCTCTTGCTGATCGTGTTCGTCACGGTGGAGGCGCGGTTCGCCGCCCGGCCGCTGGTGCCGCTGCGGCTGTTCCGGGTTCGGCCGGTGGCCGTCGGCAACACCTTGCTGCTGTTGTTCGGCGCGATCAGCATCGCCATGTGGTACTTCACCTCGCTGCTCCTCCAGAATGTGCTGGGCTACAGCGCATTACGGACCGGGCTCGGGCAGACTCCCGCCGCGGTGACGTTCCTGGTGTTCGCGCGAGTGTCCGCCACTCTGCTCCCGCGAACCGGAGCTCGCCTGCAGATCCTGGCCGGAAGTGCCGGTCTGCTCGCCGGGTTCACCTGGCTGGCCTACGCCGGTGCCGATAGTGGCTATCTCCTCGGCGTACTCGGCCCGACCCTGTTGATCGCCGTCGGCATCGGTCTGACCTTCCCGACCCTGATGGCACTGGCGACCGCCGACGCGCCCGACGGCGATGCGGGGATCGTCGGGGGTCTGGCGGGCACCGCCAATCAGATCGGCGGAGCGATCGGTCTCGCGATATTCGCGACGATCGCGGGCGCGAACGCGGCCTACGGTCCGGTCTTCGTCGCGGCCGCCGGAACGGCGGTGGTGATCGCGGTGCTGGCCGCGTGCTGGATCAGGACTCGTCCCAGCGGCCGCCCTTCCGCATCTGATCGCGGAGCGCGGACTGGACGGTGGAGGACAACCAGGAGTTGAGGGATACGCCGCTCTGGGCGGCGGCTTCCTCGGCGCGGGATTTGATCTGTTCGACCAGGCGGAGGGTGACGCGGCTGATGTCGCCGGTGACCTCCTCGAAGGTGGGGTGCTCGTCGGTGGCTGCGGTCTTGCGCACATCGACGTGGGCGTCGGTACCGTCGACGGAGACGTGGACGGTCCGGTCGGGGAGGGTGGCGCTCACCTCGGCGGCCAGCTCCGAGAGGGCGGACAGCAGGATCAGGCGGGCGGAGCTCTCGGTGGCGGCGGCCAGAGCGGCGGCGGTGGCCTGGGTTTTCTCGTCGCCGAGGGCCGCGGCGGCGATGAGATTCTCGCGGAGTTGGGCGGTGTACTTGTTCAGATCCATGACACCAGTGTGACGTCATGTTTGGTGTCATTCAAGGAAACTTTTGACGCCAGAAACGGGCGCTCGAGTCGAATCGCCAACCTGCCGGGCACGGTTCGGGTATAACGATGCAAAACCCGTTCCAGCGACGCTGTAGCCTTCTGACTATGACGAACGGTGAATCGACGCGAACCGAGCTGCGCGCGTCCGGCACAGTAGGTGTCGCGATGGTGACCCCCTTTACCGCCGAAGGCAAGCTCGACGTCGATGCCGGTGTCGCGCTGGCCGCCCGTCTGATCGACGGCGGCGTCGATCTGCTCGCGATCTCCGGAACCACCGGCGAGTCGCCCACCACCACCGAGTCCGAGAAGTTCGATCTGCTGCGCGCCGTCGTGGACGCTGTCGGTGATCGCGCCACCGTCATCGCGGGCGCCGGCACCTACGACACCGCGCACAGCATCGAGCTCGCCCGCAACGCTCAGCGTGCGGGCGCCCACGGTTTGCTGGTCGTCACCCCGTACTACTCGCGTCCCAGCCAGGACGGGCTGTTCGCGCACTTCTCCGCCGTCGCGGACGCGACCGATCTGCCGGTCACCCTCTACGACATTCCGCCGCGCTCGGTGGTCCCCATCGCGACCGACACCATTCGCCGTCTCGCCGAGCACCCGAACATCGTCGCCGTCAAGGACGCCAAGGGCGATCTGGGCGCGGGCGCGGAGCTGATCGCCGAGACCGGGCTGGCCTTCTATTCCGGCGACGACGTGCTCAACCTGCCGTGGCTCTCGATCGGCGCGACCGGATTCATCAGTGTCATCGGTCATCTCGTGCCGGATCGCCTGCGCGCCCTGATCGACGCCTACCAGGCCGGGGATATCGCCCGCGCCCGTGAGATCAATGTCAGCATGGCCCCGCTGAACCGCGCCATGTCGCGCTTGGGCGGTGTCGCCATGACGAAGGGCGCGCTGCGCCTGCTCGGAGTCGAGACCGGAGAACCACGCTTGCCACAACTCATGCCGAACGGCGATCAGCTCGACGAGCTCGCCGTGGACCTGCGTGCCGCGGGGGTGATTGCGTGACCAGCCCCGCTCGCCGCCCCCGTCGTAGTGCCAGCCGCGCCGCCGGCGCCCCGGCTCCCGCTCCGGAGCAGCCCGCTGCCGCCGAGAAGCCCGCGCCCGAAACCGTGAGTTCGGCTGCCGCGCAGCCGGAACCGGCGCAGGTCGCCCCGGCTCGCGCGGAAGCCGAGCCCGCCCGTGAGCGCCCGGCCCGCGGCCGCTCCTCGGACCGCGGCAAGGCCGCCCAGTCCAGACCGGCCGACGAGGCCCCCCGTTCCCGTCAGGACGAATCCCGTTCGCGTCAGGACGATTCCCGCAACCGTGGCGACCGCAACCGCCGCGGCGGCGGTGGCCGTTCCCGGCAGGGTGGCCGCGACCAGGCTCCGGCCCCGCGCGATCCGCACGCCATGGGCACTCCGCCGAAGGCCCCCAAGGGTGGTCTGCGGGTGTTCGCGCTCGGCGGCATCGGTGAGATCGGCCGCAACATGACCGTTTTCGAGTACGACGGCAAGTTGCTGATCGTCGACTGCGGTGTGTTGTTCCCCGAGGACCAGCAGCCCGGCGTCGACCTGATCCTGCCCGACTTCGGTCCCATCGAGGACCGCATGGACGACATCGCCGCGGTGATCCTGACCCACGGTCACGAGGATCACATCGGCGCGGTGCCGTTCCTGCTGCGCCTGCGCCGCGACATTCCGGTGATCGGCGCCAAGTTCACCCTCGCGCTGGTGGCGGCCAAGTGCCGCGAACATCGCTTGCAGCCCAACCTGATCGAGGTCACCGAGGGCGAGCGCACCCAGCACGAGGCGTTCGACTGCGAGTACTTCGCGGTCAACCACTCCATCCCGGACGCGATCGCGGTCGCGATCCGCACCCCCGCGGGCATCGCGCTGCACACCGGCGACATCAAGCTGGATCAGCTGCCGCTCGACGGCCGCCTCACCGACCTGGCCGGTTTCTCCCGCCTGGGTGACGAGGGCGTGGACCTGTTCCTGGTCGACTCCACCAATGCCGAGGTGCCGGGCTTCGTGACGCCCGAGCGCGAGATCGGCCCGGTGCTCGACAGCGTGATCGGCAAGGCCAAGGGCCGGGTCATCGTGGCCTCGTTCGCCTCGCACGTGCACCGCATCCAGCAGGTGGTGGACGTGGCGCAGCGCTACGACCGCCGAGTCTGCTTCGTGGGCCGGTCCATGGTCCGCAATATGCAGATCGCGCAGGATCTGGGCTATCTGGAGATCCCGGACAACCTGGTGGTGGATCTGGATCAGGCCGCCAACCTGCCGGTGCACAAGCTGGTGCTGATCTCGACCGGTTCGCAGGGGGAGCCGCTGTCGGCGCTGTCGCGCATGGCACGTGGCGACCACCGTCAGATCAACATCCGGCCCGACGATCTGGTGGTGCTGGCCTCCTCGCTGATCCCGGGCAACGAGAACGCGGTGTTCACGGTGGTGAACGGCCTGGCCCGCCTGGGCGCGACGGTCGTCACCCAGCAGAACGCGAAAGTCCATGTCTCCGGCCATGCTTCGGCGGGCGAGCTGCTGTACCTGTACAACGCGGTCCGACCCACCAACGCTATGCCCGTGCACGGCGAGTGGCGGCACCTGCGCGCCAACGGCGCCCTCGCGGTGGCGACCGGCGTCCCCGAGGAGCGGGTCATCCTGGCCGAGAACGGCGTGGTGGTCGACCTGGTCGACGGCATCGCCACCATCTCCGGCCGCGTCCCGGTCGGCCAGGTCTACGTCGACGGCCTCTCGGTCGGCGATGTCGGCGAGTCCACCCTCTCGGACCGCCTGGTCCTGGGTGAGGGCGGCTTCATCTCCATCAATGTCGCCGTCGACTCCGCCACCGGCAAGGCCGTCAGCACCCCCGAGGTCAGCGGCCGCGGCTTCTCCGACGATCCCGAGGCCCTCTCCGGCGCCCAGGAACTCGTCGAGAGCGAACTGCACCGCCTGGCCGTCGAGGGCGTCACCGACACCCATCGCATCGCGCAGTCCGTCCGCCGTGTCGTGGGCCGCTGGGTCGCCGAGAAGTACCGCCGCCGCCCGATGATCGTCCCCACGGTCATCGGCGTCTAGGCCGGAACCGCAAGGGCCGCAACGCGACAGCGCCCCGGAGCCGTGCGGCTGCGGGGCGCTGTTCTGTGCGCGTGCTGCTACTTGTCCTGGCAGGCTGCGGAATCCAGCTTGGCGGCCTTGACGATGCTGCAGGCGTAGTTGTGGTCGATCTTCCAGTCGGTGCCGTCGGCGACGAAGGAGACGGTCGCGTTCTGGACCGGCTTGCCGTCGATGGTGACGTCGGCGTCGGCCTTGAGCTTGCCCTCGGCGGGGTCGCCCACGTTGGTGATCTTGATCTTGACGTTGTTGGCCTTGGCGGCGTCGACCAGCTTCTGGGCGAGCTGCGGGTCCAGCCCGGCGTTCTCGATCCAGTCGGTCTTGGTCTTGGAGTCGATCGACGGGTCGAACGCCTTGGTGACCTTGTCGTTCAGGTCCGCGACCGAGGGCTTGGGCAGGTCGGCGACCGTGGTGGGGGCCGGGGCCGCGCCGGTGACCTTGGCGTCGCCGCCGTCGGTGCTGCCGTCGAACTTGCCGGCGGGGGCGGCCGAGGTGGTGGCGGCGGCCTTGGTGGTGTCATCGGACTTGCTGCAGGCCACCAGGCCGAAGGCCGAGGTGGCCAGCATCAGCGCGGCGGTCGCGCGGAAAACGGTGTGCTTCAACGAAATTCTCCCCGTGATTTCAGAGCTGGTAACCGGTGGTGCAGTTCCAGTGAATGATGGTGGCGCCGGCGGAGTTCCGGTTGAGCGCCTGGTTCTTGGCGGCGATCCGCGAGGACGCGGCGCCGAAGGTGTAGTAGCCGTCGCGCGAGGAGTAGGCGACCGCGCCGCAGCCGTTCGAGAAGCGCGCGACGATCTTGCAGTCGTTGTAGGTGCACGAGCTCATGGCGGCGTTCTGCGCGGCAGGGCTGTCGGAATAGTCGTAGGAGTAGCCGATACGACCGGTCGACACCGACAGCGCGATGGCGCCGTAGTTGTAGTCCTGGTAGGCATTGGCCGGAGCAGCCGTCCCAGCGAGCAGGGAACCGGCGGCCGCGACCATCACGGCTGCGCCGCTGACGATCTTCTTCAAGGTGTTGCCCTTCTTGTGCTTTCGGGTCCACGACCCTATGGACCGAGGGATCAAGTTACCGATCCGGAAGTGTTGACGCCAACCGGCATCTGTGGTTTGTGCGGCGGCAGCGCGTTGCGGGCCGCCTCCGGCTGTGTTGTCACATCCGGTGCCAGATCATGATCAGCGGCGGTCCTTATGGGAGACCGTGTGGTTTCCTTAACGCCCCGGTGCGAAGCCGGACAACCCGGACTAAGGTCCCCCTTATGAATATGGCCCAACGTGAGCGCCAGGCCCTGGTTCAGGCGATGGCCGAAGCCGGCCCCGAAGCGCCGACCCTGTGCGGGGAGTGGACGGCCCGGGATCTGGCCGCGCACTTGGTCGTTCGTGAGCGTCGCCCGGACGCCGCCCCCGGCATCCTGCTCGAGCCGTTCGCCCCGTATCTGGACAGCGTGCAGCGCAAGGTCACGGAGCGCCCGTTCGCGCAGCTGCTCGACGAGGTGCGCTCCGGCCCGCCGTTCTATCTGCGCCCGGTCGACGCCCTGATGAACACCAGCGAGATGTTCGTCCACCACGAGGATGTCCGCCGTGGCGCGCCCGGCTGGGAGCCCCGCACCCTGTCCGCCGCCGACGAGGACCGGCTGTGGAAGGTGCTGACGGGCTTGGCCCGCATGGCCTATCGCAAGTCGCCGATCACCATCGCGCTGGCCACGCCGGACGGCCGCCGCACGGTGGCGCGGCAGGCCGGGGATCGCACGGTGGTGCTGGCCGGTCCGCCCTCGGAGCTGCTGTTGCACGCTTTCGGCCGCAACGCGGTCCGTCTGGAGGCGACCGGCGCGCCGGAGGATGTCGAGTTGGTGCACGCGCTCGACCGCAGCGTCTAATCTGCCCGGAGGGGTACGCGGAACCCCGCTGACCCGGTGGTTTCCCGCCTGATCGCGGCGTCGGCGGCGGTTTTTCGTTGTGATCGCCACAGTTTCTGATTCGGGTGGGCCGGGTGTTGCGGATGGTCCGGGTGGTGCTGTTGCGGCTAGCCTGGGACGCATGGCAGGTAAGGCCCGCACCGGAACGTCACGTACGCGAGCGGGGGCCACGCGGGGGCAGACTCCCGCGCAGTCCCGCGCGCGCACCCAACGCACCCCGGCCAAGGGCCGCGGCACGGCGGCGCGCAAGGCTCCGGCCCGGCGGCCGGCGCCTCGGCGGGCGCAGTCCAATACGGCCCCGCTGGCGGTGGTCCGGCGCGGTGTGACCAGCGGCTGGACCATGATGGCGCGGGGTCTGGGCGCGACGACGCGGGCGGTCAGCCGGGCGGGGGAGATCGAGCACGGCCACCGGCGTGACGGGATCGCGCTCGGTCTGGTGGCTTTCGCTTTCCTGATCGTGGCGGCGGTGTGGCTGTCGGCGGGCGGTCCGGTCGGGCACTGGGTCGATACCGCGGTGCGGGCGGTGTCCGGATCGGCTTCGGCGGCACTGCCGTTCGTGCTGGTGGCGATCGCGGTGATTCTGATGCGCACCGAGCCGCAGCCGGAGATCCGGCCGCGGCTGGTGCTGGGCGGCCTGATGGCGGGTCTGCCGATCCTCGGTTTGTGGCATCTGGCCGCGGGTTCCCCGTCGGACGCGCACGGGCGCGCGCACGCCGCCGGTTTCGTCGGCTACGTGGTGGGCGGCCCGCTCTCGGAGGGCCTGTCCGCGTTCCTGGCGGTCCCGCTGCTCATGCTGGCCATCGGTTTCGGCCTGCTGCTGTTGACCGGCACCCAGGTCCGGGATGTGCCCGAACGCCTGCGGGAGATCTTCGGCACCAGCGCGGGCGGCGACGAGTACGACCGCTACTCCGACGACCCCTACGATCCGTCCAACTACGACGCGGACGGTTTCCCGCTGCACGCTCCCGAGGTGCGCAAGCGTCGCGGCCGCACCCCGTCGGAGAACTATCCGGCCGACGAGTTCGGCGGTTCGGACGCGGTCACCGAGATCCTCGGCGAGCCCCCGTTGCAGGACGCGAAGGAGATCGTCCAGCCGGAGGTGAAGCCCAAGCCCGCCCCGGCGAAGGCCAAGCCCCCCAAGCCCGCTCCCGCGGTGGTCGACCAGACCCCGCCTCCGCCGGAGCAATTGGAGTTCGTCACCGACCGCGAGGTGGATGGCGATTACACGCTGCCGTCGCTGAACCTGCTGACCGACGGCGATCCGCCGAAACAGCGCAGCGCGGCAAACGAATCCATGATCGAGGCCATCACCGAGGTGCTGGTCCAGTTCAAGATCGATGCCGCGGTCACCGGTTTCGTGCGCGGCCCGACGGTCACCCGCTACGAGGTGGAGCTGGGCCCGGGCGTGAAGGTCGAGAAGATCACCGCGCTGGCCCGCAACCTGGCCTACGCGGTGGCCACCGAGAACGTGCGCCTGCTGGCCCCGATCCCGGGCAAGTCGGCCGTCGGTATCGAAGTCCCCAACGCCGACCGCGAATTGGTGCGCCTGGCCGATGTATTGAAGGCTTCCAGCACCCGCAACGACCATCACCCGCTGGTGATCGGCTTGGGCAAGAACATCGAAGGCGAGTTCGTCACCGCGAATCTGGCCAAGATGCCGCACTTGCTGGTGGCCGGTTCCACCGGCTCCGGTAAGTCCAGTTTCGTCAACTCGATGCTGGTCTCGCTGCTGTGCCGCGCCACCCCCGAGGAGGTGCGCATGATCCTCATCGACCCGAAGATGGTGGAACTGACGCCCTACGAGGGCATTCCGCACCTGATCACGCCCATCATCACCCAGCCCAAGAAGGCCGCCGCCGCGCTGGCCTGGCTGGTGGAGGAGATGGAGCAGCGCTACCAGGACATGCAGGCCAGCAAGGTCCGCCACGTCGACGACTTCAACCGCAAGGTGAAGTCGGGCCAGATCACCACTCCGCTGGGCAGCGAAAGGGTGTATCGCCCTTACCCGTACATCCTGGCCATCGTCGACGAGCTCGCCGACCTGATGATGACCGCGCCCCGCGACGTCGAGGACGCCATCGTCCGCATCACCCAGAAGGCCCGCGCCGCGGGCATTCACCTGGTGCTGGCGACCCAGCGTCCGTCGGTGGACGTGGTGACCGGTCTGATCAAGACGAACGTCCCCTCCCGCCTCGCCTTCGCCACGTCGTCGCTGACCGACTCCCGCGTCATCCTCGACCAGCCCGGTGCGGAGAAGCTGATCGGTATGGGCGACGGCCTGTTCCTGCCCATGGGCGCGAGCAAACCGACCCGTCTCCAGGGTGCTTTCATCTCCGACGAGGAGATCGCCGGCGTCGTCGACTTCGCCAAGACCCAGGCCGAGCCCGACTATCAGGAGGGCGTCACCGCAGCCAAGGCCGGCGAGAAGAAGGACGTCGACCCCGATATCGGCGACGACCTCGACCTCCTCCTGCAAGCCATCGAACTGGTGGTCACCTCCCAGTTCGGCTCGACGTCCATGCTGCAGCGCAAACTCCGCGTCGGCTTCGCCAAGGCGGGCCGCCTCATGGACCTGATGGAAACCAGGGGAGTGGTCGGCCCGTCGGAAGGCTCCAAGGCCCGTGACGTCCTCATCAAACCCGACGAACTCGACGGCCTGCTCTGGAGTATCCGGGGCGGCGGCGACGAACCGCCCACGGATGGCGCTGAGCCCGAGTAGTTTTGAGCGGTCCGCTCCATATTGAAGCTCCTCCGCGGTGCCCCTAATCTGAATCCTGTGGCACGCGGGGGAGTTTCATGGGGCCGGGGCTGGAAGCGGCGGTGGCGCAGGCCGGAACCGCGCTGGATCGCCGGATTGGGTGTCGGTGTCGCGACCGTCCTGCTGCTGGCGGCGCTGGCTCGCGGAATGCCGGACTACTGGCGCAATTTCGAGTTGAACACCGCGGCCGACCTGATCGGCGCGGTGTTCACCATCTTCCTGCTCACCCCGATCATTCAGCGGGTCGGCGAATCCCGGGTGCGCGAGCATCGCGAGCTCGACTATCGGCGCTTCCTGGACCGCGCTCACCGCAGTGTGAACGCCATCCGGATCGTCGACACCTTCTCGAACATGCTGGTCGAGCCGCATTCGGATCGTTTCGGGCAGATCACCCGGGATGTGTTGGCCCGGGGCGTGTCGGTGCGGGTGCTGCTGATCAACCCGTCCACGCTCGCGGCCGAGCAGCGTGACCGGGAACTCGGTGCGGCCGAGGACCTGCAACGGCAGTTGGCGCTGAATCTGATTTCCCTGCGGGCCCTGCAGCGCGATATCGGCGAGCTCGAGCGTGCGCACCACGGTCCCGGCGCGGATTTCCAGGTGCGGCTCTACTCGTCGGGTCCCGATGTCACCATGTATCGCTCCGACGACCGGTGCCTCATCTCGTTCTATACGATCGACGGCCTCTCCGGTGATTCGCGCCAGCTCGAGGTGTCGGTGCATTCGCCGCTCGGCAAGTTCGTCAACGACCGATTCCACGCGGTCTGGGGCCGGTCCGTCCCGCTGGAATACCTGATCGACGTGACCCTGTCCGACGGCACCGGTGATCGGCGCAGGTCGCTGGTGAAATCGATTGTGGTGGACGATATTCGGTATCTGCAGGGTGCTCGCACGGATAGTTTCCTGAGCCGGGTGGGGACCGATCCGATCCGGGCGCGGCTCGACGACGGCACCGACCATGATCTGGTCCGGGTGGTCGATGCGGCGCTGATCGCTCGGCTCACCGCGGTGGCGGGCCGGATCTTCCGCGACTCGTCCGACGGCGAGTTCCTCTGTATGCGGCCGGCAGCATCGCCCGGGCAACCTCCCCGCGCCGACGAGGTGGCCGAGGATCGCTAGGATCGTTGCTCGGTCGCTCGACATCCGTCGGGCCGTGCTGGAGGCATCGGATGTCGCTGGGCACCACGGGGTATGGGTTTCGCGCGATCGGCGCTCGGGAGTTGCCGGCGATCGCGGCCCGCGCCGGGCTCGACGCCGAGCAGGCGCGGGAGCTGGCCGCGGTGGCCGAGGTGCTGCCGTTCCGGACGAACCGCTACGTCCTGGACGAGCTCATCGACTGGACACGCGCGCCCGACGACCCGATCTTCCGGCTGACCATGCCGCATCCGGGGATGCTCGCCGACGACGATCGAGCGGAGATCGCGACCCTGCTCGCGCACGACGCCTCCTCCGCCGACCTCCGCCACACCGCCACCCGCATCCGTAAGGCGATGAACCCGCATCCGGAGGGCCAGCGCACCCTCAATCGCCCCGCCACCGAGGGGGAGTCGTTCGACGGGTTGCAGCACAAATACCGCAATACGGTGCTGTACTTCCCGCGCAACGGCCAAACCTGTCACGCCTACTGCGCGTACTGCTTCCGTTGGGCCCAGTTCGTCGGTGAGCCGGACCTGCGCATGGCCGCCGCGGGTCCCGAGGTGCTGATCCGCTACCTGGACAGCCATCCCGAGGTCAGTGATGTCCTGATCACCGGCGGCGACCCGATGATCATGAGCGCGGACGTCCTGGCCCGGCACCTCGAGCCGCTGCTGGACCCGCACCTGGAACAGATCACCTCGATCCGGATCGGCACCAAGGCGCTGGCCTTCTGGCCGCACCGCTTCGTCACCGACCCCGACGCCGATCAACTCCTGCAGCTGCTGACCCGGATCAGCGAGTCCGGCCGCCATCTGGCGATCATGGCCCACGTCTCGCACTCCCGCGAACTGGAGACCGACGTGGTCCGCCACGCGATCCGCCGATTACAGGCCACCGGCGCCGTGATCCGCTGCCAATCCCCGATCGTGCGCACCGTCAACGACACCGCCGACGACTGGATCACCCTGTGGCGCAACGAGGTCCGCCTAGGCATGATCCCGTACTACATGTTCGTGGAACGCGACACCGGCCCCCGCGACCACTTCGCGGTCCCCCTGGCCGCCGCGACCGCCATCTTCACCGACGCCTACCGCTCGGTCCCCGGCCTGGCCCGAACGGTCCGCGGCCCAGTCATGTCGGCAACCCCCGGCAAGGTCGTAATCGACGGCGTCACCACGATCGCCGACCGCCAAGTCTTCGCCCTACGCCTCCTCCAAGCCCGCGACGAATCCCTCGTAGGCACCCCGTTCTTCGCGACCCACAGCGACACGGCCCGCTGGCTCGACGACCTCACCCCCGCCTTCGCCCCCCGCTTCCCCTACGAACAACCGTGAATATCGAACCTCCCAGCCGCAACAGCCCCGATAAACGCATCCCACTGCCCCGCAGTGAAAACATGCGCCGCCCCACCGGGATCCTTGGAATCACGCACCCCGATCCGGCCGCCGCCCAGGAACGCGGCCTCGACGCACTCCTTGCCGCCGCCACTCTTGCTGCTCTTGAACCAGAGTGCTTCGCGTAGTTCGTCGTTCACTGAAACTCCCTTGCTGCCTCGCGCACCAGTTGCCTGCTGCTCGTTTCGTCCAGCGCTACCCGCTGGAGAGTCTTGAAGGCGGATATGTAACTTTCGACGATGTCCGACTTCTCCGTGTACATGTCGGTCGAGAACCCCTCTCCGTACACCGTCGGCGGCTCGGCCGGATCGCCGCGGTTGTCGAGCTTCGCCTCGAGGATCACGAACGGGCCCGTCTGACGGCCAGTCGGCATTCCGGCTGAGAACGGGAGGACCCGGAGCGAAACATTCGGCCGGGTGCCGGCTGTGGCGAGGTACTCGAGCTGGTTGACCATAACTTTCGGCCCTCCGATGACTCGGCGCAACACAGTTTCGCCGAGGATGACGGTGAATTGAACCGGGTTGACGTTGCGGGTGATCGCACGCTGCCGCCGGGCCTTCAACTCGAGCCTGCCCGCGAGCTTGTCCTCATCGTCGTCGGGATAGGCGTCGCTGGTCAGGACCCTCGCGTAGGGGCGCGTCTGGAGCAGGCCCGGTACCAGGTCCGGCTGGAACGACGTCAGGATCCGGGCGTTGTACTCCATGTCGACGTACAGCCGAAAGTCTTCGGGGATAACCGAACCGAACTCGTGGTACCAACTCTTGACCGCCGCCTGCTGAGCCATGGCCCGCAGCGTGACCGCCCACTGGTCATCGACTTCGTACAGATTGATCAGTTTGTCCAGATCGTGTATCCGGATCTTGGCTGTCTCCCCGACCTCGATCCGCTGGAGCGTGCTGGTGCCCCACTCCATCACCTTCGCAGCCTGACTCAGCGTCAGCTTCGCCGCGTCCCGCGCTTCGCGCAGGTACCGCCCCAACTGGCGGCGCGTGAGGGTACTCGTGTTCTCGGCCATGGGTTTCCCGTTCTGATGCCGTCGCAGTTTCCAGAGTTCACGGGCCTCGATTTCAGGATCGGGAAAATCGTCCCATCGACTTCGGGAACGGCGCTGGGGAAACGGGAAACTCGATCTGGTTTTTCAGTTTTCAGTTTTCACCCCACTGGAACGCGCGTGAACTGGGTGGACCACGACCAGCGGTCGAGAGGACGTCAGATGGCCACTCACCCCACCGAACTCTGGGTCCACGACAGCTGCGCCGACCCACGCATCTGGCCGATCACCCGCCAACGCGCCGAAGGGATTCTGGCAATCCACGCCGCCTGCGTGCCGCGATGTCCGCGCGCGGAAAGCGCCCGCGGCTATCTCGAAGGAGGCCAGGCCCAATGCCCGCGCACGTGACAGGTGAGACCCCACTCGACCGTCAGCTGTGGCTGTACCGGGAACTCTACGGCCTGCCCTGCCGAATCACCGGCCCCCGAATCACCCTGTCCACCACCGACGTCAGCGCGATCAGCGCCCCATTCGCCCTCGCCGCCGCGATCGACGACGAACTGTTCTGGACCAAACAGACCACCCCCATCCTCGACGAGCGCAGCGGCACCCTAGTCCTCCTGGCCGCTCCCACCCGAGTCGACATCACCCTCCACGTCAACGATTTCCGCGCCCGCGCCCACTGCGAATTCCTCCCGTCAGGCAGGGACCTCATCCTCCCTTCCCCACGCTCTTCCGGCCGTTCCGAGCCGATCTGGTTCAGATACCCCCAGTGGGAGACCCTCCAGCCTCTCGCGACAGTCCTTCGCGCCCTCCGAATCGCGCTCCGCGAATCTCCCCGCACCTACCCGTCCTGATCCCGGGAGGCTCCGATGCTCACCGAAATCGCGACCACCGCAATAACTTTCCTCACCGTTGCCCTCTGCCTCTTCGTCCCTGTCCGTCGTTATTTCCTGCACCCGCCCCCTCCGAATCCCCACTCGGTCGCCGCGATCCGGGCCCGCCTCGAAGGCGAGAAGCGCGTAGCCGCAGCTTCGAGACGCGAGGCGGCCCGGCTCTCCGCCGAATTCGCTTGATCCGAGCGGTACCGTTGATCATGGGGGGAGTGCGATCAGGCTCCCGTTGTGGGACAAGGCAGCACAGCATGGCTGAAGACCGCGAGACGGCCGGAGGACGCACCATTCGACCACCGGATGCGTCACAGCAAGCCCTCGTTTACGGGCGTGCCAGATCCCGACCAAGCGATCTCGCATTCCGGGCTGGAACGCTGATCAAGGCGGTGGATGCCACGATCCTCGATTCTCCGTATCGGAACAACGCGTTTCGGCTCGCGGGCCTGCGGATCGACACCGGGGCGGGGCCGATACGTGAGATGGTCACCGAATTGGGGGCCGGTGGCCGGCGAAGCCGTCGACTCGTCCACCCCACTGTGCTGCCGGTGACCCCGCGACCGCAGCCAGCCGACGTGTCAGCCGTACTCGAAAGCCTCGCGAATCCCATCGATCGATTGATCAATGAACTGTTCTGGTTCTGGCCCACCGACTATGTGGATCCGGCGACCGACGGAATCGACTGCGCCAACCGACAGTGGCTCGAACAATTGCCCACCGACCCGATCGCGGCCCACAACCTGGCAGTTCTGAGGCACATCGAGGCACTCGAGACACCACGCGGCGAGCAGCCTGAAACCTGGCTCGACGCCCTCACGGCCTGGGATATCGCGATCGGCGCGGAGGAAACGTGGCAATGGCTGGGCGAGCACGCCGCACGGATCGGCCGCAGTCGGTACCGGAAAGACTCGCCGGAACTGGCGCTGATCCGCGAGAGGTTGCCCGCGGCTGTCCTGCGAATCCACACCAATGCGATCGCGCACGCCATCCTCACCGGCGAGAAGTCAGCCGCTGAACGGCAATTCGAGGTTCTCGACGAGTTCCGCGCCCAGATCGTCATGCACCCGAGCGTGTTCGACTTCGCCGACATCGACTTCGCGCGCGACCAACTTGCCCGGCAACTGGAGTGGCACCGCCGGCGCCGCGACACGCAGGTGCTCTGCACTGCCGACACGAAGCCCGAGGAAGTGCTTCAGGAGGTTCGGAATCTGCTGGTGGAAGAGGGCCGAGCCCAGAAATGGGTCCGCACGACAGCCATGGAGGATTCGGTGAGGGCACGCCCTGTCGATTCCCAGGCGTCCACCACCGCGATCCATTGCGTCGTAGCCTATTTCAACGCCACCAAGGATTGGGACGGGGCGCGCGAGGTGCTGGCTGCGGCCAGGCCATTTGCGACGGAAACATCGCAGGTCCAGCGCCTCGATTGGACGATAGAGGTCCTCGAAAGGCAATGGCGGGAGTACGTCTGCCCGTTCTGCCGCGTGCGGCGCGGCGTGGTCGGGGCAGAGTACTCCGAGTTCATGCACCGGCGGCGGCGCGGCTACCACGAGCACGGGGGACGGGAAGTCGACCCCGAGTTGACCACCGTCCTCGTTCCTCGTTGTAAGAGATGCCGTGCCACGCACCGCCTCTTGGGATCTGCGGAGGCGATGGGCGCGCTGATGGTCCTCGGTGGCCTCTTATCGGGATTCACGGGGCTTTTCTTGATCGGTCACTGGCCTACCCTGGTGACGGGTGTTGCCCTGTTCTTCGGTGGTTTGGCCGTCTACTCCATGGCTGACTCCATCGGGAAGTGGGACCGAGCCCAGGACGACCCCCAAGTTCAGAAGTTACGCCGGTCCGGCTGGACCTGACTGGTAGCTCGGTCTGCCGGCATTACGCAGTGTCGGATGCGGCCTTCTCCACGGTGAAGTCACGAACCAACAGGAAAAACGGTATGGCTGTGGCGATTCCGACGGTGAAGGTCAGTGCGAACGACGCCGCCCACCACCGCATGATCCCGAGTTTCCGAGCCTCGGCGAACGCCCAGAGGTGAAACCCCAGGACCACGAAGGTGAGGTCGATCATTGCGAATCGGCCGGGCACGGTCTTGTAGATGTCGCCGACGAAGAAGTCGAGCGCCGACTTCGGTCCGTTGCGCCGCACGTAGGGCAGGGCGATCGAGTTCTGCGTGATGAAGGCGGCGATGAGCGTGGCGATCAGGGTCGGTCGACGCCACGATTGGTCTGCGACGTTGCAGGACATGGCTACTCCTTCGATATGTGTATACCGCTCGGTGTATGTTACTGAGAGTAACAGTATTGGAAGGGTTGTGGACCTGGTAGATGCGGTTGCCGCGTCGGCTCAGTCCTGGGTGCCTGATGGCGCGATCGCGGCATTGACGATTATCTCGAGCTTGGCGCCGATGCGGTCGAGCGCCGTGGTGCTGCGCTCCGCGCGGCACATGGCGACGCTTCCTTCGATGGCGGCGATGATCAGTGTGGCGGTGTGCTCGGCATCATCCGGATCGGCTCCGTGCTCGCGCAGCGCCGCCGACAGTAGGTCGGTCCATTGGGCGAAGGCGGCGGCTGCTGCCGCGTGGGGTGCTCGCTCTGCTTCGGGAAGGTCTTCGACCGCGACAGCCAGGACTGGGCACCCGGCCTGGAAGTCGGTGTCCACCACTATCTTTCGCCACATTCCGAGGAATGCGTGCAACGCCTCGATCGGGCCGTTCTCGAGTTCGCGAACCAATACCGCCGCGGTCAGGTCACCCGCGAACGTGACGGCCTCGGTGGCCAGCTGCGTCTTGCCGCCGGGAAAGTAGTGGTACGTGGATCCCAGTGGCGCGTGAGCGTGCTTGGCCAGCTCCCGCACGCTGGTGGCGTTGAGGCCGCGCCGCCGGATCATGTCGGCCGCGCCGCTCACCAACTTCTGGCGTGAGTCCTGCGATTCAGCCACCACTACCTCCTTGTCTATAACGGTCGTCATATAGTAGCGTCCGTTGATTATAACGAGCGTTATAGCTCGGTCTTCCGCGATCTGAAGGAGCAACCCGATGCCGATGATTCACCTGACCGTGCCCGCCGGAGTCCTGACCGGACAGGCTCGCGCCGAGCTGTTGAAGTCGCTGCCGAAGTCCCTGCTGAAGTGGGAAGGTGCACCCGACACCGCCTTCTTCCGGGCGCAGGCGTGGTGCCGCGTCGAGGAGGTCGCCGACGGCGGATTCGCCGCGCTGGAAGACGATCTGCCGAGATTCCGGGTGGATGTGACCGTTCCCGAGGGCGGGCTGTCGGACCGCCGCAAGGCCGGCCTCGTCGCCGAAGTCACCGAACGGATCCTCGCGGCCGCCGGTCTCGCCGAGGGTGATTCCTGGCGAGTGTGGGTCCTGATCCGCGAACAGCCGGAAGGCACCTGGGGAGCCGCCGGGAACATCGTGAAGTTCAAGGAGCTGGCCACCCTCGCGCAGGCGCAGCGCGAGAATGCGTGAGTTGCCGAACGCCTAATTCGTGGCGTCGATCGCGCGCGTCAGCCGTTGCGCCGCTTCACTGTCGTCGTGAACGGACAAGGCCTGGTTGACGATCAGCCAATCCGGGATGTCGTCGCCGAGCGAGTACTTCCGAAAACAGTTGTAGATCGCGTAGTAGGCGAATTCGACCGGGTCGGGAAACGTCAGATCGTCATCTTGCAGCGCGGCGATGGGTTCGAGGTATCGCCGGCCGATATCCGCGAGGTCCGCACCGGCCCGAGCGGAGCGAAGGGCATCACCCGGAAGCTCGACATCCACCTGGTGCCGCATCCCGACAACCGAGTCCCGATAGCGAAGCGAGGCGGGTTTCCCACGGACGTAACCGATCCAGATCGGCAGGGCATCCTCGCACAGCGACAGATGAACCTGCCGTCGGCCATCGGCTCCCAGTTGAGTGAAGAGTTCTCTCGGCGTCATGGGTGATTCAGAGATCTCCGGTCAGCGGCTGCCCGATCCTGCTCTAGATGCGTTGGTCCTGCTCACGAGTCGTGGCCAACGCGATCGCTCGGTCGAATGTCTCGGTAAGTGTTTCGCGCCGCTGAGTTTTGAACTCGTCGTCCGGCCCGAGTTCGTCGATGTACTCGTCCCACACCCGCAGATACCGTTCGCGCCACTCCCCGAGCACCGCCACCGAGGGGAAGCTCGCACCGACCCGCGCGGGTTCGACGATCTGGATCAGAATCTCCAGCCAGGCAGGAACCATGTCCCCACCCCACTCATCGGGTTCCAATGCCGTGTCGTCCGAGGTGTCCTGGAACTGCTCGGCAATATTGCCGATGATGTGATCGGTCAGTTCCCCGAGCCCATCCGCTGCGGTGTCGCTGTCGAAGTTCCCCGGCCCCCAGACACCCATAACAACCTCTCCACCCGAACGCTTTTGGCGCGCCCAGCCTATCAACCCACCGCGTGCCTCAAAGCGCCGCCGCGGTCTGGCAACTTCGCGGGCGGCGGGCCACAAGCTGCCCTACTCTCCGCAGGTGCCCAAGATCAGATTCAGCAATGCATCCGATGACTTGCTTCGGTTGTGGACCGAGCCGATCCCCGAGGACTACTGGATGCGGCCCGGGGATGCATTCACCATCGCGTACGACGACAACGACTTCGAGGAATCTGTGCTCGGCGACGCACACTTCGACGTGTCGTGGAACGACGAGGGCGTCACGGTGTGGCTGGGCACCACCGCTCCTCCAGATGTCTACGACCAGTCCGGCACCCGCCTCGAATGTGGTCACCAGCGTCCGAAGCCAGAATGAACTTCATGCGGTGGTGTCACACCCGACGACATGTCCGCTACTGCCGCATACCGCGTTGACCGAACCGGCCCGTGTGGGCCGGCGGCCGGAACCTGGTGCGGTGCGGAACGTCCGCCACTGCCGAATGCCGAGTGAGTGGCACATGGTGGAGGTGAATCTGGACAAAAGCCCTCCAGGATGCGCCCCTCGGCGACGATGGCGCTGACCGCGCTGACCGAACCGGCCAGCGCGGGGCAACCGAAGATCAACGGGCAGAGTGCCGTACGGCCGTCGGCTGTGCGCGCTCATGCCGAATGGCGTGCGCGGCGGAGCCTTCTGTTCAGGCGACACCGAGGGCTGAGAGGTCCGGGCGATCGTCGGAGAGATCCATCCAGCCGTCCACATGAATATCCGATGGGCGCGACGGGCGAAGCACAAGCCGCACGGCCTCGACAACAGCATCTGCCGTTGCCTCGAATTCGTGGTAGGAGGCAGGCCACCGCAGTGAGCGCTCCCAGGCGTTTGCCCGGCTACTGGGCGCCGACCAGCCTTTATCGGCCATTTCGGACCACTCGCTCGGTGAGATGTGTTGTTCTGCAGGACTTCCGGTCCCGGCAGTCACCCGGCATTCGATGCTGAAGCCGCCCGCCTCGATTTCCACGACGTTCTTGGTGGTCGAACCGAGGACCAACACTCCATTACCGGGAAGCCGGGTCATCGTCACGGCAAGCGCCTTCGAGTACGCCTCCCATGTCTGGGGTACCTGAAGATCGTTGAGGTCCTCGGCATCCTCGTCTTCATCTTCGAAGTCGTCGGAATCCTCGTGGGCCAGAAGTTCATCCCACCATCTCTGGTATAGGGGATTGACGATCCTCAGCATCACAGACTCGGCGCCGATTTCGAGAGTGAGAACCACTCGCGCCCGAGTCCACCGAACGCTGGGTCGTGGACCTGGCGTCGCCACGTCGGGCTTCTTCAACTCCGCAGTCAAGCGATCAGCGATCTCGGCGAACGTGTCGATCAGCTTCGGCCAGCTCTCGGGATTGTTTGCATCAACTCTGTCGGTGACACGAACCGACAGCTCCGTCACCTGCTGCTTTGGCGAATGACGGCGCTCGAAGAACGTGGGGTCGTACGTCGCACGAGCGATGGCCGGGGTGATGTTGAGGCCAGTACCGAAGTCCACCCCTAAACCCTGCGACAGCATCTCGACCTCGTCCCAGCCGGCCACATCACGGAACTTCTCGACATCGTCGGTTCTCCACCGCCACGTGAAGTTGAAAGCGAGGCCGGCGATACGAACAGCCCCGTCAATGTCACCTTGCATGCCCGGATACTACGACCCGCGAACGACAGCCGTTGGACCACAACCACTTCAGTGACGGCACTGTCGTAGCTGGAACTAGTCCGAGCCTGAACGCGCTCACCCAACGCGCTATATTGCCGCGACCCGCTCGTTCAGGTCGACCACCCCGCGATCGGTGTTCAACCGAGACTCACGGGATGATCACCTGATGCAGTCCTACGAGTGCGCGTTCTGCGGCGGTACCGTCCACAGCACGAGCGCTGAGTTTCGTGCTCTAACGGTGGCCGCTCGCGAGATACAAGGTTTCCAAGAGCTTTTCGCGCACCGATCCTGTTTGGTCGCTGCGCTGCGTCCCTCATTCCCGCTCAGCCAAGTCCTCGAACCTACAGCGGTAGAACAGACATCCTGACATGCCGAATTGAGGATGCGTTCAAGTACTGCCCAAGCTATCCGGATAGGCTTGTGCGCTGGATCGTTGACGAACGAAGGCATAGCTGTTCGGCCGATCGATGACCCATTCCGGTCGGTGAGGCGTGGCCGGCGCTACTATTGTCGCAGGTCAGTGGCACACCTATATTTTCCGAGCGGGCATCCGCCAGGCCGACGACCTGGCGCAGCAGCTGACCGCCGCGGGCTGGACCTGCCGGTGGCCAGTCCTCGAGACCTGCCCGCAAACTCGTCATCATGCAGCTGTGCAGTGATCGGCGCCAGCCACAGTTTTTGATGGCTGAGCGGGGATTCGATTCCGACGTCGCTGCGGCCCAAACTCTGATCTGCTCGTGTTTCATAGGCCCCGGGTTGTCGGGGCCGCCGAAGGTCAGGTCAGAAGGATTCGTTTCGTGACTCATCGCTTCATTCGCTCACTCGGTGCGGGACTCGCCGCTATCGCGGCCACCCTCGCCGCCTCGATCGCCATTCCCGCGCACGCCGACGTTACCGGCAACGGAATGACGTTGCCGGGCACTACGTTCCAGGTCGGGCAGACCTACAAATTCAGTGTCAGGCCGAGCACCGGCGCCACGGACGCGGAGTTCTTCGTCATGGACGCCTCCGGGGGCGTGACCACCAACGAGTACGCAACTTTCAGACCCGATGCCACCGGGACGGTCAACCTGACCTGGACCCCGGCGTTCAGCGGCACCCACCAGGTGTACGTGGTCCAGAACACCGAAGTGCTGCCCAATAACTCAGGTATCCCGACCCCGCCCGCGGCTGCGGTGTTCGGGCCGGTCACGGTCCAGGTCACCGGGACGCCCAGCGACCCGACCACCTGCAAGGCGAACCAGGCGTGCCTGACCATGCACGGGACACCGCAGGTCGGGTGCCCGATCACCCTCGACCTCGTCGGATATCCGGACGCCCTCGTGGCGGCATGGTGGGCCACGTCGCCAGCCTCCGGCGGCATGGGGACAGGGTCGGCGGCGCCGACCCGTCGGGGGCACTGGCCCAACGGAAGCACCCAGAACGAGATCCAATTCTTCGACAGCGACAAGATGATCGGCTCCGATGTGTGGACCGACGCCGCCACCGCCAGCGCCCCGTGGACACCCACCACGAGCGGATTCCACCGCATAGAAGGCGCGATCTATGTGCCGCCGCTCACCCAAGGCGCCAGCGGCTCGATCAGCGGCAATACGGGACAAATATGGGTGCCGATCGCCGCGTCCGGCACCGGCCCCTGCACCAACTGACCGGGCTTACGAGCCGCGTGCCCGCTGTAGGTTCTCGTCGTTCTTGCCGCCCGGGGGCGGCATGAACGGCGGGTTCGCGTTCGACGACATCAACGGCGAAACCACAACGTTCGGCTGGATACCCTCGGTCCGAACTGGAAGATGAACAGGCCGACAACATCGATGCTGTAGAACGTCCTGTACTGCCGCTGATCGCTCGGTTCGGGGCGACCGCGGCGCCCGCTGGCGGACGCGCCAGCATGCCGATTTCCGCGCAGACCGCATCAGTTGGTGCGGCACGGTGGTTTGCCATAGACCACACGTCTGCTCCGGACTGCACCAATCGCCGGTGACGGCAGTTGTGCACCAATTCGACTAGGCTGCAGGGCAAATCAGTGGAGGGGGACCCACAGTGACGAACTTGGTCCTGGTTCTAGCCGTCCTGGACATCGTGGTGATGACGGTGCTTGTGATCGTCTACCGCATCCCGCCCTTATCCCGCATGTTGCAGAAAATGCTTGTCGCGCATGGCTATTGGCGACCAACCTGGCCTACAACCAGCAGTGTGATCCCACCACTGCTTCTCGTCCTGGTTGGTGCGCTGTGGGGACTCGTACTCCTGCTGTGACCTCGTCGATGGCAGGGCCTCTCTTCAGGCCCGCGTTGATGCCCAGACGCGAAACAGTGCGAGTGCCTCGGTCAGATTGCGCGGACCACAAGCCAGGTGGAAGGTCTGTTCAGCGGTCCAGGCGTGAATCCAATCGTGCTCGCTCCGGTCGATCTGCTGTCGAGGATATTCCTGGTCTGCCAGGTCCGTTTCCTCGAGATCGATCTTGACCAGCCAGCCGGGATTGTCGAGTGTTTCGATCCGCAAACCCCATCCGTGTTCCCAGTCGCCGTCACATTGCGCGGCGTACCAGCTTTGCAGCCAGTCGAGGAGATGTTCATGCTCGGACATGAACGCCGATGCTAATCACGACGGGTTCAAAGGCGCGTAGCGATACCATCGGGCAGTGGACCGACGGCATCGGCGGACGAGGATTGTGGACCGAGTTCCGTTGCGTGTCAGGCACATAGGCGCTGCCGGGATTGTCGATCGACGCCAAAAGAGGGATGGCCGACAAGCGGGCGGCTCGGACCGCCCGCCATCTCGCGCAATGTCAGGGTGCGATGTGGACGGCCGGCGGGTTCCAGGTCCCGTCGAGGGCCTCGTTGCCGGGCCAGTAGAGACGCAGCATGAGATTGAACGCGCCTGCCGCGGGTGCGGGCAGCCAGTTGGATTCCTGCTCCGGGCCGGGGTTTTGGCTTTGAATGTAGATCTCGACCGCCCCATCCGAGTTCACCCGCAGGTGTTCGCCGCGCACCGCGTAGCGATTGATGTCGTTGGCGATGAAATAGCCGTTCGCGTCGTACATGGTCAATGACCAGAATCCACCCACCTGCGGCACCTGATCGGCGTCGAATCGCAGGATGTAGTTGTTGTTCCCGGTCAGCGGCTCAGACAGGCCGTCGACGTACGCGGCGGGATAGATCGCGTCCTCGGGGAGGTTAGCGCCCAGGCCACCGTAGGCGACCGTTGCGCGGAACAGGTAGTCGGTTCCATAGAAACCTATCCCGGACCGGGTGGTCTGCCAGCCGTTCACGGGTTCGGCGTCGAACGGCACCTCGATCTTGGAAAGCGCTTCCGGCCAGGCCAGTTCCCACACCGCGCGATCGGCGGCGGGCAGTTCGTCCAGGTTCAGTCGACGGTCCGGCGTCCAGCCCGCGTCGGCCAGTTGCGTGAGTATTTCCTTGTCTTCGGGGAGGGTCTGCCGATGCGACAGGCTCGAGTAGTACAGGTCCCAGTACTGCTGCGGGGTGAGGGCGGCGATATAGGCGGGAACCTCCTGCCCCGTGGGCCAATCCGGGTGCAGGTCGGTGTTCTCCGGCGGAACATAGTCGGTCCCGTAGGCGCTGAGCGGCATCGCCGTGAGCTGATCCTGGAGTTCGTTGACAACGTGGACATCCGCAGGCCCGTCGACCTGGATGCGGCCGATGATCCAGCCGCTGTCGGTGGGCATCGGATACTCGAGCACCCCCTCGGGCAAGGCGCCGGCCCAATTCGGCCCGGTGATGGCGAAGCTGTAGGCGGCTCTGTTGTTGCCGAGTGTGCGGGTGCCGGGCGAGTCCTGCACATTGGTCCACATGTCCATGATCGGGAACAGGTAGTAGCGATCCCGCATCTGCGGCACGCCGATGATCAGCGGTTCAGCGGACACGTCGTAGAAGATCGACGAATACAAGGTGTCGACGTTCGGGCGCACCACGGTGGTGAACGATGCGTCCGGAACGGTGCGGAAGTTGGCGAACTGGTTCATCGGCGCGCATCCGTACTCGTCCGGATAGGGCACGTTTGTCGACTGCCGTCGTGTCACCTCCATGGAAACCAGTGGATATGTGTACACGTAGGCGCTGATCGCCGCGTCCATGCTGACGTCCGACTTACTACTCATCGAAGCCCCCTGCTCGGGATGAATATGGTCGAAATCGATTGCTGCGGTGTCGGTTTCGACTTCGATGCTAGTCCTGTTCGGCTATCTTTCGGACGGGAATCCCTAGGCCCTGTCTCCTAACCCTGGGATCGTGCAGGGATGGGCCGGGATCAGGAAGCGCAGCAGCATGATCGCGCCACTGATCTGCAACACGGCCAGCGGGATCTCGCCGATCAGCGCAGGCCTGCGCTGTTGCCGCCGTGCGCAATCCACTCTGCACCAGCGGCCCCGTGGCCCGAACCTCCTCCTCCTCGGTCGAGGCGCGCGGGGAGCTCCGAAAATTGGGGCCACCCAAGATAATTGAAACGTCATTGTGTCAGATGGCAGCCGGGTTAGTGTTCCGCAGTCCGGATCCATCGGACCTTTCACGATCAGGGAGAGAACGCACGGCAGGGCGAGTGGCTCGTCGAATCAGCTGGTTCGCAACGACAGTGGCGCTGGCGGCGACCGCGGCCGCGCCGACCGGTTCGACGGCCATCAGCGGCTTCCAGAGTATCTGGGTGGGAACCGACACCGGTGCGGCTGCCGATCACATCTATGTCGGCGTGCGCTACATCGTGCACGCGGACGCCATCGGTGGCACAACGCGGGTGAACTTCTACGACAACGACGCGTGCCTCGGCAGCACCCTCGGCACCAATAACCCTTACTCCCCGGCGTTCGAGGGCAACTACGCGCAGGTGTACTGGGTGCCGACCACCACCGGAGCCCACCTCTTGACCACCAAGCAAAACGGTTGGGAGCCCGCCACTGTCACATTCCAGGTCGAGGCGACGCCGGCTGGCACAACACCGGTCGCCCAACCGAAACTGGACGCCTGCGGTGGCGGTGGCGGCCTCCCCTCGTCCGGAAGTTCCGGCCTCTAGGGCGTGTCTCCCAATGATTTGAGCCATTCGACGATGAGTGCCAGGGCTCTGAGATCATCGGGCTCGGCGTTCGATATCGGTGCCGATGGGAGGAAACACGGATGACCACGGCGCGGCGGTTCTGGATCGAATTCGACCGGGACGAGTGTTCCGAGGCCTGGTTGCGGCGGGGCGTCGGTGTGACCGGCTTCGACGTGCGGGATTGCTTGTCGTTGGTTGCGGATCTGTTCCCCGATGGACTGTTGCCACCCGTGCACCGAATTACCGTCGACCTCTCGCTGGCCGAGCCGCTGCCGGTGAATCCCCGCTATTGCGGCGTCACGGTGTGGCGCGGCGTGTGGTATCCACCGGTGAACCTCGGCACCGGGCCGACCCACGCCATCGACGGAAGGGAAGCGCCCTTCGACTATCCGACGCCTGTCACCGCATCACACCGCCCAGCGCGGGCCGACGAGGCCCGGCGCACGGAATTCACGTGGTGGGACGAAATCCCGCATATCGATAGCCTGCGGTGGCCGCTGATGGACATTCATCGTGCCGTGCGGGACCGTGCGATGCGGTACGACGCCGCGGCGCTGCGCGACGCCTGCGTCACGGATCCGCCCTACGGGATCCTGGTGCGCGAAGCCCTCGACTTCATGATCGCGTGGCGCCCGACACCGGACGAGTGGTTCGATCCGACCGAAGCCAGGTTCACCGACCAGCGGGACCTCGACGAATACCTACGAGCCTTCCACGACTACTTGTTCGGAACCCGCCCGGAGCCGATCGATCCTCCCGGCAGCGAAGTGCCGACACTCGAAGCGATACTCCGACGTTTCAGGATCGGTTGAAACCCACCGCGGTCCAGGACATCCCGCGGCCGCAAACCAGCGTTCAGGTCATCAACTCGGTGCCTACCGACTGAGGCGGCGCGCTGGGTCTTCGCAGAGCTTGCGCCGAAATGGCCGGTAGGGTGGCGAAATGCGTTTCAAACCAGGGGGATTCGAAGGACGGACCATCCCGCCCGCCGTCCTGACACCACGCAGGCTCCGAACAGTCATGAACCTCGCCCCCTCCCTCCTGTTCCTCGGAGTACGAGTCGACCGATTCGCCGACGACTGGACGTCCACCGAGGTGAGCCTGAAGGTCCGCCGCTGGAACTCCAACCACAATGGCGCCGCCCCGGGCTGGTCCCTGTTCGCGATGACCGACCCGTTCTTCGGCATGATGGCCAACGGCCAACTCGGCCAGGGCTATCGAATCTGGAACACCACCGCCGACATCGAGTTCATCGCCCCCGCCGCGGCACCGTCCGATCCACCATGCTGATGCCCCGCGAACTGATGGACGACATCCGCCGCACCACCGCCGACGGCTCGAAATCCATCACCGACCACGAGACCCGCATCGTCGATTCGAACGGTGCCCTGGTAGCCCGCGCGCGCCAGACGCTCTATGTCAGGAAGGTGCCGACAGCGTCCCCGACACCCTGACCCTGTCAGGCGCAGAGTGATTGCCGACCGACGGGGTGGGCATCAGGCGGATTCGTCGATCAGGTGAGCATTCCAAACGGCGGCCGCCTGTTCGTGCGAGTCCACGCCCGCGAAGAAGGCAGCCCCCAAAGCATCGTATTCACGCTCGGGAAAGCCGTTCACCTCCAGAATTTTTGGTCGATACACCGCAAACCCCTGCGCTGCCGTGTGCGGCCGGTAAGGGACGGCTATCTGCATGGACCGGCGCTGCCGCGCGTACTCGACCACGTCGATGATCAGCGCATCGGTCCGTCCTCTCGGCAGATGCAAGAAGGCATCGACCACGAGCGCGGCACGCAACCAACCGTCACGCCCCGCCGCCAACCTCTCGCGCCCGGTCTGGACAGCATCAGCGAGATCGTCGAGAGCAAACCGCTCCAGCCCCTCGGTTCCATCGGCATCGACATAGCCCAGCAGCGGAATCAACACCTCGGAATCAGACACGCTCCAGATCGCGTGTGCCCCATAGAAACCCGCGGTTTCGGCAATCTCATACACAACCGCAGAGAATAACGTCGCGCACCGACACCACGATGCTTGCTAGCGACCCCCGTTGAATGAGTAGATCGCCGTCCACCGCGATGACCGGATCGAGGGTGAGCCTGAACCCGTGATCGGTGGCCGTCATTGCCCTTTTTGGTCTGGAGTGTCGTCATAGTTGGGACCATGCGACCGCAATGGCTCATCGATCTTCACGAGGAATTCCCCGGGTCCGCTGTCGTTGCGGCCGCCCTCGACGATGCTCTGATCGTCGAACCGCACGACGCGATGATGGGGCGTTGGCCGGTCGTCCACGACGGCCGCGTGGCTGTCGGGTATGGGACGATGCCGACTATGCGGAGCCTGCGCCGCGTCCCGCGGCTCGGCGAAGCGGTCTTCGATGACTATGCGACGCTGCGCTGTTCGTCCTACTACCGCCATGTGTACGACCTCCTCGGCCGCACCGCCTTCTTCGTGCCGTTCTCGGCGATTCCCGCTCTGCCGCTCCAGCGCATGTTGGGCGGCGACCGCGTCTTCGTCCGCAGCGATACGAACTACAAGCTGTTCCCCGCAGGTGTTCACGCGATCGAGGATCTGGCCGACTGGCTCCAAACCTACGACCAGTACCGGGACGAGCTCGTCGTCGTGTCCGAGGTCGTGACCTTCGAACACGAATACCGCTGTTTCTGCCGCAACGGCCGTTTCGTCTGCGGAAGCTCCTATCCGATCGAGCCGTATTCGACTGTCCCCGATCACGTACGCGACTTCGCGGAGACTGCGGCGGCGCGACTACTCGTTCACGGCTCAACCATGGTCACCGTCGATGTCGGAGTCGGCCTCGATGGCGTCCTCCGCCTCGTCGAGATAGGCGGCGTGAACAGCTGGGGCATCTACGGTTCGAATGTCGCCGACTTCATCGCCGCCATGGAAGCCGAGGCCCTCGCTCGCGCAGACGAGTGACCCGAACGTGCCGCGCTTGTGTTCTCGGTGGTGGGCACACTTCATGACGTCACCCCGTGACGAGTCAAAGTCTGGTGTCGGAGCGGTTCTATATGGTCCAGGCGTGACCGATCGTGAAACCTATGCCCCGCTGGTGTTCTTCGAGTACGACCACAAGCCCGGGCACTACTGCCTGATGCTGTCCGACAATCACATGCTCTCCACCGAGGCCGTGTTCGCCGAGTTCGGTTATGACGGTGGCGGTTACGGCTGGGCCGGGGTTGCGCGGTCGGCGGTGGCGATGCGGGCGCCGGAGCTGGCGGAACGGCTGAACTACGACCCTGAGGCTGGGATGTTCGTCGCCTATGGGGAAGACGCCGAGGCGCTGCGGCGACTCGGGGCGCTGATGCAGGAGGCGCATCGGGACTCGACGGTGCTGTCGGGGTTCATCGCGGGCGGCGACCCCGACTGGTTCGACTGACCGAACCTGACCGGCCGTCCGTACGATCGCTGGTGTGACCGACGACAGAGCAGTCAGCACTGTGGACCTTGGCATCGCGATTCAGAACCTGCACGACGATCTCGCGGCCTGGTTGGGTAGCGAGGCGGAGCTCGAGGTGTTCGAACGCTTCGCGCGCGTCCAGGATCCGGGGTTCACCATGGTGAGTACCGACGGGTCGATGGTTGCGCGGGAGGCGCTGCTCGCCGGGCTGCGGACGGCGCGGAATGCGGTGCCCGGTCTGCGGATCGAGATCGACGAGGTCGTCGAGTTGAACCGGGTGGACGGGATGGTCGTGGTCCGCTTCCTCGAGATCCACCACAGCCCGACCGGTAGCGCCGCTCGCCGGGTGACCGCGGTCCTGACCGCCGAACCGGACGGCTACCGGTGGCATTCCGTGCACGAGACTGCGATCGGCTGACGCATGGACGTGAACTCGCTGTTCTTCGGGCTGGCAGTCACGGATTTCGCCGCAGCCGACGACTGGTACACCCGCCTGTTCGGTCGCGCCGCCGATGTCGTGGTGACGCCGGGAATCGAGGCGATGTGGCAGCTGGGCGACACCGTGTTCGTCTACATCGTGGTCGACCCCGAGCACGCCGGCCGGGCGCTGGTCAACATCGCCGTCCCCGACCTGGAGACAACCGTCGCCGAAATCGGCTCACGCGGTGTCGATCCGGGGCCGCTCATCCTTGTCGGGCCGGACGGAGCGGCCGGCCGCAAAGCCCCGTTCGCCGATCCGGACGGGAACTCGATCTTCGTCATCGAGATCGCCGGCGCATGAGTGGCGTGAGCCGACGGAATCCGACCTCTACAACGACGAGTAGTGCCGAATAGCGTCCACGACGAGCGCGGCTCCGAAGAGCGCGAAGAGGATTCGAATCGACAGGGGTCCGAATCGGGTCAGCGCACGGACGAAACCGCGGTAGAACCGCTGTACGCGGGCCGAGCGCCGGGTGGCGGCGAACAGCACCAGCAGCGGTGGCAAGAGGGCGATGAGGCAGTAGGCGGCCACGATCAGCGGCCACAGGGTCGGGCGTGGTTCCCGGATCGTGAGCATCGCCAGCGCCGCCAGATAGGGGACCGCGGTCGGTGCTTGCGCGAGGCCGATCGCGGCTCCGATCAAGCCCAGGAGCAGCGGTCGCCGTCTGGCTTCGATGGCCCAGGGCGGAATTTCGCCGGTCGCGTTGCTGGGTAGTCGAACCGCGCCGAGGATCAGCAGGAGCACCCCTATGAGGAGTTCGGCCCAGTAGCGAATGGTCGGCGTGATGTCGAAGTGGATGAGATCGGTCAGGAAGCCGAGCCCCAATACCGTGCAGATCCCGAATGCCGTTGTGACGGCGAAGAGTCCTGCGATGAAGCTCAAGGCCCCGGGAACCGGTGAGCGGCGACCCAGCCGGCTGTCGACGACCACGGCGGCGGTGATCCCGATGTTCAGGACGTGCAGGGAATCGAGGAAGGCGAATCCCGCGAGCGCCAGGAGGAAGATCAGCATGTCCCAACCGACCATACAGACCGGCCACCCCGCCCGGATCGCCCCGATGAGCTCACCTGCGGCGTTCAATCGAAGTAGAACGTGTTCTATATTCGGGGGTAACCGTTCCGCGAGCCCTCGGGAGTTCACTACATGTACCAGTGGTCCGACGAAGACCTGATGTTCCGCGACGCGCTGCGTGGGTTCATCGACAAGGAGATCAAGCCCAACGTCGAGCAGCTGGAGAGCGGGGCGCTGCCGCCTTTCGACATCATTCGGAAGCTCTACGCCACCTTCGGGCTGGACGAGCTGGCGAAGGAAGGTCTGGAGAAGGCGTTCGCGAAGGAGGAAGGGACCAGCGCGGGCGGCTCGGGGAAGTCGGGCGGCGGGTTCAGTGGGTCGGGCAGCATGGGGGTGATCCTCAACAGCGAGCTGGCGGGCATCAGCCTGGGCCTGGTGGCCTCGATGGGCGTGAGCCTGGGGCTGACCGTGGGCACCATCCGCAGCCGCGGCACGCTCGCGCAGAAGAAGCGGTGGCTGCCGGAGCTGGTCACCTTCGAGAAGGTCGGCGCGTGGGCCATCACCGAGCCGGACTCCGGGTCGGACGCGTTCGGCGGCATGAAGTCCTACGTGCGGCGTGACGGCGAGGACTACATCCTCAACGGCCAGAAGACCTTCATCACCAATGGCCCGTACGCCGACGTCACCGTCGTCTACGCCAAGCTGGACGAGGGCGACGGCGTCGACAAGCGGGACCGCAAGGTGCTGACCTTCGTGCTCGACAAGGGCATGGAGGGCTTCACCCAGAGCAAGCCCTTCAAGAAGATGGGCATGAACTCCTCGCCGACCGGTGAGATGTTCTTCAACAATGTCCGCATCACCCCGGACCGGCTGCTCGGCGAGACCGAGACTCCGGCCAAGGGCGACGGCAAGGACAGCGCCAAGGAGTCGTTCGCGGCCGAGCGGATCGGCATCGCGTCGCTGGCGCTGGGCATCATCAACGAATGCCACCGGCTCAGCATCGATTACGCGAAGTCGCGCAAGCTGTGGGGCAAGGAGATCGCGCAGTTCCAGCTCATCCAGCTCAAGCTGGCCGAGATGGAGATCGCGCGAATCAATGTGCAGAACATGGTGTTCAACGCCATCGAGCGCACCGCGGCGGGGGAGAAGGTGTCCCTGGCCGAGGCGTCGGCGATGAAGCTGTACTCCTCGCGCGCGGCCACCGAGGTCGCCATGGAGGCGGTGCAGCTGTTCGGCGGCAACGGCTACATGGCCGAGTACAAGGTCGAGCAGCTCGCCCGTGACGCCAAGTCGCTGATGATCTACGCCGGCTCCAACGAGATCCAGGTGACCCACATCGCCAAGGGCCTGCTGGGCGGCTAGGCCGTAGCGGCTCGGCGCGCCCGCGGCCTCACCCCATCGTCTCGATGCGGTGAGGCCGCGGGCGTTTTCAGCGACACCGCATCGGGTCGGGCCGCGGCCGGTAACGCCGGCACCATGGCGACAGCCCCGAATCCGGTGTGGGCGAGACCGGGATGCGCGGAAAGTTCCCCGTCACCAGCAGTGAAGCACTATCGTTTCTCATCGCTCACGAAGTTGTGGGCGAATAGTGAGGAGCACACTTTCATGAAGAATTCCCACCGTGCCGGCATCGGCGCGACGGCCATCGGCGCAGCGGCCGCCGTCGCCGCGCTGACCGCCCCCAACGCCAGCGCGTTGGTCAACTCGATCACCGTCAGCGACGCCAAGGTCTGCCTCAACAAGGCCACCACCGTGACCGTCGCCGTCACCCCGACCTCGTTCCTGTTCGATGTCTCCCTCAGCGACAACGACGCCTCGGTCGGCAATGCCAAGGTCTCCAACAGCCAGGCCGTCTTCTCCTGGACCCCGACCACCGTCGGCTCGCACACCCTCAAGGCGATCCAGGAAGTCATCAGCACCAAGACCATCACCGTGGACGTCGTGGACTGCACCCCGGTCCCCGTCCCCGGCACCGGCTCGTCCGCGAGCAACCCGCTCGCCGGCCTGCTCAGCAGCCTCTCGGCCAAGTAGCGCCGCGAACTCCCGGGGGTGCGGCGCGCGGCCGCGCCCCCGGGCCCGCATCGGCCGCGCACAGTCAATTAATTGATCAGTTAGCCTGACCTGATGGCGCTACGAAACGCGGTGCTGGCCGCCCTGCTGGACGGCGAGGCCTCCGGCTACGACCTGGCCAAGGGTTTCGACGCCCCCGTGGCGAACTTCTGGGTCGCCACCCCGCAGCAGCTGTACAAGGAACTCGAGCGGATGGCCGCCGACGGGCTCATCGAGACCCGCGTCGTCGAACAGGAACGCCGCCCCACCAAACGCTTGCATTCCATCACCCCCGCCGGGCGGGCCGCATTGCGCGAATTCATCGCCGAGCCCGCCAAACCCACCGCCATCCGCGACGAGATGATGGTGAAGGTCCAGGCCATGGAACCCGAGGACGCCCCCGCCGTGCGAGCCGCCGTCGCCGCCAAACAGGAATGGTCGCAGGCGCGCCTGGCCCGCTACGAACGGCTGCGCACCCGGATGCTGGACGGGCGCAGCGAACAAGCCTACCTGGCCGAAGCCGACCGGGTCGGGCCGTATCTGACGCTGTTGCGCGGAATCTCCTTGGAGCAGGAGAACATTCGGTGGGCCGAGTTCGCGCTGTCGGTCATCGAACGGCGGATCGCGGCCCACACCTAGGGGTTCAGCGCGAGCGCAGGTCCTCGATCGCGACCCGCAGCCGATCGTCCGCGCCGTCCTCGGCGGGCGCGGACAGCACGACGCCCTCGACGAGGCCGTCATACCGCTCGTGCAGCAGATCCGGCAGCGCGGCGTAGTCGCCGCAGACGAGCAGGGCGTCGAGCACGTCCTCGGTCATCACCGTGTGCAGCCGGTCCCACTGGTTCGCCTGCGTCATTTCCCGCAGCTGGTCGAACAATTCGGGCAGGCCGAGCCGGACCAGCGTCGACTTGTAGGACGGCGTCGAATAGAGAAAGGCCAGCAGGCGGCGCATCCGCTCCCGCTCCTTGCCCACCGACTCCGCGGTCGCACCCGTCGCGACCGGCGCGGCGGCGATGATCCCCGGCGTCGGCCGGGACGCTTCGGCAGCGCCCTTCTCCAGCGCGGGCCGCACCACGTCGCGGAGATAGTCCGGATCGGAGTTGGTCGAGTGGGTGATCACGCCGTCCGCGAGTCGCCCTGCCAGCGCGCACATTCCGGGATTGACCGCGCCCAGCAGCACCGGCGGGGCGACCGCCGTGCCGGGTCCGGGATTGAAATACGGCTGCATCCGGGTGAGTCGGTAATGCTCGCCCTCGTATCTGACCGGCCCGCCGGAGGTGAAGGCCGCGAACAACTCCCGCACCGCCTCCAGATATTCGCCCATCCGGGCAACGGGTTCGGACCACGGCATCCCGTAGCGGCCCTCGATGTTCTGTTTGATCTGGGTGCCCAGGCCCAGTTCGAAGCGGCCGCCGGAGAACGCCGCCAGGTCCCACGCGCCGTAGGCCACCACCGTGGGGGAGCGGACGAACGCGAGGGTGATCGCGGTGCGCAGGGTGATGCGGCTGGTGTGCTCGGCGGCCAGCAGGGCCACCGCGAAGGAGTCGTGGATCGTCTCCGGAATATGGATGCCGTCGAAGCCGAGGGCCTCCATCCGGCGCGCCACCGCGGGCACCTGCGACAGGGGCAGGCGCGGATCCAGGGCTGCGAAAACTCTCATCGGCCGTCTTCCTCGGGTGTCGCGTGTTGTCGACGCCGACGGTAGCGAACCGGTGGGTCCGGGTTACATTTGCGCGGTCCGCATTCCTCTGCGAAAGGGTCACCCATGTCGATCGCCGCTGACAAGGTCGTCTCCATCGAATACACCTTGACGGCCGACGACGGCGAGGTGCTGGACACCTCCGTCGGCGACGAGCCGCTCATCTACCTGCACGGCGCGGACAACATCGTGCCGGGTCTGGAGCAGGCGCTCGAGGGCAAGAGCACCGGGGACGAGCTGACCGTCGTGGTCGAGCCCGAGGACGGCTACGGCGACTACCTGGCCGAACTGGTCAGCAGCGTGCCGCGGGACATGTTCGAGGGCGTCGACGAGCTCGAGCCGGGCATGGAGTTCCATGCCGAGGCCCCGGACGGCGAATCCCAGATCGTGGTCGTCCAGCAGGTCGACGGCGACGAGGTCATCATCGACGCCAACCACCCGCTGGCCGGTCAGCGGCTCAACTTCGCGGTCAAGGTGGTCGACGTGCGCGACGCGACCGCCGACGAGCTCGCCCACGGCCACCCGCACGGCGACGACGACCACCACCACTGATCCTCCGCCGGGTCGGTTCGTCGCGAACCGACCCGGTGAATCCTCCGAATTCCGGTGCGGCCGACAGGGTTCGTTTTTCGGCCAATCGGCTGATGTCGCCCCCGGATCCCGCGGTCTGTGACTACGTTTTGCGACAGCAACGAGTGGTCCTGTGCGCGCGGCCGGAGGAATCTTGGAGACCACGTATCGCCTGTCCCTGCACAGGTTCGCCATCACCGAGCTGACGGCGAACGGGTTGGATACCGACTGGTTGCTTCGAGAGGCCGGTATCCCGCACTGGTCCATGGACGACGGGGACATCCAGGTCCCCAGCTCCGCCTACGCGCGCCTGTGGGAGGTGGCCGCGCGCGCCCTCGACGATCCGCTGGTCCCCGCCCGGGTGGGCTGCCGGTTCACCCTCGGCGCGGGCGGGCTGTGCGACTACCTGTTCTCCACCTCGGCCACCATCGGGGAGGGCCTGGCCACCGTCGGGCCGTTCATCAGCGATATCAGCACCAACCATCGGCTGTCCTGCACCGAGGAGGACAACGGTGACATCACCTTCGGCTTCGAGATCATCGAGGGCGACGACACCGCCCGCGACCTGACCCACCTGTGGGCGGTCGGCTCCCTGCTCGGGCGGCCCCGCCGGGTCGCGGCGGGGCCGTTCGACGCGGTCCGCGTGCGATTACGCCAGCGGGCCCCGCGCAACCACACCGATCTGCACGACCTGGTCGGCACCCGGGCCATCGAGTTCGGGGCGTCGGAGGACTCCATCACCTTCCGCGCCGCCGATATGGACGTACCGCTCACCACCGCGGACCCGGTACTGCACGCCATCCTCGAGAAGGTCGCCGCCACCGTCCCGCCGCCGCCCCCGCTGGCCAGCGCGTGGGTCGACCAGGTGTCCGAGGCGCTCGCCGAAGCACTCGTCGCCGGGGACGCCTCACTCGCCACCGTCGCGCGCCGACTCATGGTGAGCCGCAGAACCTTACAGCGCAGGCTCACCGAGGCGGGCACCACCTGGCGGCAGGAACTCGACCGTGCCCGGCTGGAACGACTACGCCGCGCCGACACCACCGGGAAGCACCTGGGCCGGGCCAGACAGGCCGAGATCCTGGGTTACTCGGGCCCGCAGTCGATTCGGCGCGCCGCGCGCCGCTGGGAGTCGATCGCCGAACGCCGCGTCTCCGACGGGGCCGTGCCGGCGGGGCGCTCCTGACGGGTACCGCGATCAGTGGCAGCCGCACTGCGGCCGTGTGGGGCGCACCGAGCTCGGTTCGGGCCGCGATCAGCGTGGGCCGCACCACGATCAACGCCCTGGGCCGTCGCCGAAGCGCGTGCGGGTCGGGTGGCGGGGAGCTCGGCCGTCGTCGCGGACCGCGTAGAGGCCCGCGAAGCGCGGATTCGCCTGCGGCATGGGCATATCCAGCAGTGCCGGGTCCAGTATCAGCGCCGTGCGGGGCGCCTCGAACATGAGGTCGCGGACGCCGAGCACCACCGCGATGCCCTCGTAGACCGGGTCGGCGGCGACCGTCGTCTCGGCCCGTTTGATGGGCTGACGCATCTGGACCGCGTCGCGTTGCATGCTGACCAGCGCCCCGATGTCGTGCTCGAGCGCGAACCGCCGGATTTCGACGGGCAGCATGGAATCGTCACGCACCAGCTCGATCTCGTCGCCGCGGGTTTCGATGGTGTGGCGGGCCAACGAGCAGGACCGCTCGGCGAACCGGATGGCCACCTCGAACGCCTGCCGGACCGTGGGCTGACTCATGACCGCGCGTTCGACCGCGCCGATCTGCGGGGGATGGCAGGTGAGCCCCGCCATCAGGCCGAACCCCGCCTCGTCGCCGATGCCGTGCACGATATTGCGCAGCACCGCCACGTGCTGGGTGAAGGTGATCTCGGTGCCGGGGTGGGCGAGCTGTACGTCGCGGATGCCGGTGTGCCGCAGGATCGATGCGATCGACAGGCCGCGGCCCAGCGCGAAATCCACCAGTAGCGCGGTACTGAAGATCGGGCGCATTCGATACCGACGCTGGGCCGGCCTGAGATTGATCACCGGTGTTGCCTCTGGTCCTCGGGATTGCCACCGCCGCCCGGCGGACGCACGTGGCGCGGCGGAACGGTTGGAGGTCTCCGGGTACACCCGCGGCGCGGCCGGTGCGCCCGGATCCCGCTTCCAGCTTCGTGAATCGCGGGCAACACGGCCAGCCCCGATTGCGCCAAGGCTCCGCTGATTGCGCCATCCTGTGCCGAAGGGCCTGGCGCGAATGTCCGAAGTTGGCACTCGCGGGCCGGAAATCGATCCTCGTCGGGGCTGGTGCCGGGAGTGATGCGGATGCGGCGGTGGGGGAGCGGCGCGGTGCACCGGGGTGTCGCCGGGACGCGCGGAGTTGTCCCAATACCAACGTCTCGTGACCGGAAGCGCACTGGCGAAACAACTCCGGCAACCTTACAGTTATTTCAACGCACGGTGATCGATGAACCCCCGACGGACAGCCGAGAAGACCGCGGGTAGGTATCGAAACCTGTTGCGGCATCCCCACGTTCACCCCTCGCGGCGGTCGAGTCGTGTCCATCGCCGCGTCACAGCCGATTCGAATTGAGGCCGTCATGTCCGCGCCCGAAATCCCGGTCAGTGTGCCCGAACTGGATACTCTGCCCCCTCCGGGGCATCCCATTCTCGCTCTGCCGGTGCGTATTTCGCGCTACGGGAGCCGCTTGGAAAGCCTGATTCTGGACTGGGCGGACAGCTATTGTCTGGTAGAGACGACCCGGCAGCGGCAACGGCTCGCGGGTACCCGGCTAGGCGAACTCATCGCTCGCACTTTCCCTTTCGTTCGCGAGGACCGCCTGGAACCACTGGCGGGCTGGTTCACCTGGGCCTTCGTCATCGACGACTGGTACGACGGTCCGGGCGGCAAGGTAGGCGACGGTCACGGCCGGGCGCTCGCCCAGGTGCTCGACGCGCTCCCCGTGGACGGCCGCCACGGCATCGAGCATCCCGGCGCACTCTTCCGGCAACTCGCGGCGGTGTGGGAGCGGATGGCCGGGGTCCAGAGTGTGCAGTGGCGGCTGGGTTTCGTCGATTGCATGGCCGCCTTCATGGAGTCCTTCCCTTACGAGGCGATCAATCGCCGCGCCGAAGCCGTCCCCGGCGTGGTGTCCTACGCCCAGTTGCGCCGCCAGTCCGGCGGCATCACCCCCTGCCTCTACCTGCTGGAATATGCGGCGGGCCGGGAGGTTCCGGGCATGATCCGGCGCAGCGACCCGTTCCAGCGCATGTTCAAGTGCGCCGCCGACGTGGTGGTGTGGGTCAACGATGTGATGTCGCTGCGCAAGGAGCTCGCCATCGGCGAGGTCACCAACGGGGTGCTCGCCCTCGCCGCCGAACAACGCTGCGGATTACCGGACGCCGTCGCCGCGGCCTACCGGAGGGTCGGACGGATGATCGACGAATTCCACTGTGCCGAAGTCGAACTCGCGACCTTGTGTGCCGACTGGCGAGGGCTCACCGCCGAGGATCATCGGGCCGTGCGACTGTGCGTCGACGGCATGAAGTACTGGATGCGCGGCAATCTCGACTGGTCGATGCGCTCGGAACGCTATCTCCAGGCCGACGTCACCCGCCTGGGCACCTCACCCGCGCTGCTCGCCGCCGACTGACCGCACACATTCCTCGTACCCACCTGCCGTTGCCACCAGGAGGTCGATCATGGCTGTCTCGTCCCTGGGCGCGTCCGCCGCCCGCACCCTCGTCCCCACCGCCCCCGGCGCGCTCCCGCTCCTGGGCCACAGCATCTCCCTGCTCCGCGACCCCCTCACCCTGCTGCTCGGGCTCCCCGCGTACGGCGACCTGGTCCGCCTGCGCATCGGCAGCGGCGACGTCTACGCCGTCTGCACCCCCGAACTGACCCACGAATTGCTGCACGACCCCCGCACATTCGACAAAGGCGGCTTCTTCTTCGACCGCCTGCGCGAGCTGACCGGCAACAATGTCGCCTCCTGCCCGCACGCCGAGCACGCCGCCCACCGCCGTCGCGTCCAGCCCATCTTCCGCAAGGACCGCATGCCCGGCTACGGGCGCACCATCGTCGATCAGGCCGACACCGTCCTCGGCGCCTGGCGTCACGACCGCACGATCGACGCCTTCCCCGACATGCTCCGCATCGGTGCGGGCTGCGCGGCTGCCCTCGTCTTCGGCGCGGGATTCACCCCGGATGCCCTGGAACGCACCATCTCCGACATCACCCTGTACGTCAAAGGCATCTTCACCCGCATGTTCCTGCCCCCGGCGCTGGCCCGGATCCCGCTGCCCGCCAACCGCCGCTACCAGGCCGTCCGCGCCCGCCTGCGTCACGCCGTCTCCGACATGATCGACCGCAACCGCACCGCGGGCGGTGCGATCGGCGGCGACCTCCTGACCGCCCTCCTCGAATCCGCCCCGGCCACACCCGATTCCCGCGCCGACCTCGTCGACGAGCTGATCCTCATGCTCATGGCGGGCACCGAATCCACCGCCACCACCCTCGCCTGGACCCTGCACGAACTCTCCCGCGATTCCGCCCTGCAACAGCGGATGCAGGCCGAGATCGACACTGTCGTCGGCGCGGACGCCCCCACCCACGCCCACATCCGACACCTTCACCTGACCGCCCGCGTCCTCACCGAAACCCTGCGCAAGTACCCCGCCGCCTGGATCCTCAGCCGCGTCACCACGAAGCCCACCGTCTTGGGCGGCCATCCCATCCCCGCGGGCGCGCCCATCATCTTCAGCCCCTACCTCCAGCACCACCGCCCCGACATCTACCCCGAACCCGACCGCTTCGACCCGGACCGCTGGCTTCCCGAGAACCAGCACCCCGCCATGCGAAAAGCCTTGATCCCCTTCGGCGGCGGCACCCGCAAGTGCGCGGGCGACAGTTTCGCCATGAGCGAGGCGAGCCTGGTCCTCGCCTCGATCATGAGCCGCTGGACCGTGGAACCGGTGCCGCACAACACGGTCCGGTTGGCCGCCTACGGAGCCCTGCAACCGGAGAGCCTGTACCTCCGGACGGTCGCGCGCTGATCGGCGCGCCCGGGCTCACTTGGGCGCGATGGCCTGTGCGGGGAAGTCGCGGTCGGGAGTGACGCTGTGCCCGTCGGATCCGAGGGTCAACGTCACCACGGACGGGCCGCCCGACGGGCAGCAGTTCGCGTCGTTCCCGGACAGCCAGCGGTACTGCACCTGCACCGTGCGATCGGAGGATCCGACCACGCTCGTGTAGGAGGTGGACCGCTTGGTCGCCGTGCCCAGATAGCCGTCGTGGTTGAACAGCATCACGTGCCAGGGCGAACTGGCGGTGCCGTGCGGCGTCCCGGCCCGCACCCACAGCAGTGCCGGGCAGGAGCCGACGGCCGCGTCGGTGCCGCTCTCGGCATAGAACCCGTCCCCGCCCACACCGCCGCCGAGCGTGCCGAGCGCCTGCGTGACCACCGGCGACGTCAGGCTGACGCACCGGCCGTTGGCAGCGGTGGCGGGCGCGGTGTCCGCCGGGGGCCGCGAATTCCCCTGGGACTGTGTCGGATTCCCTTGCGACTGTGTCGGATTCTCCGGCGACTGCGCGGGGACCGTAGCCGGCGCGGATCCCGCCGCGCTGACGGTGGTGGCGGGCGTCTGCGGCCCACCGCTGGGCGTCGTCACCCCGTCCTGGCAGCCGGCCACCGACAGGCTCACGGCGGCGGCCGCCGCGACGATTCCGATGATTCGTTTCACGGGAAGTCCTTTCACATGAGAACCCCGGGCCTCGGGCCCGGGGTTCCTCGGTCGATCGCCTGTTCCGCGACCGCGAAATCGCTCAGAAGCAGTACGGGAACTTGCACGAGTGCGGATCGTTCGGCCCGAAGATCGCCGCGATCAAACCGTTGATCACCACGTCTGCGGCCCCGGACCCGGTGCTGATCGCCACGTCCTGGACACCCGCGACCGCTTCGGGCTGTGCGGCCTGGGCCGTCGCGGTCGCGGGCGCGCCGATCAGCACGCCCGCCGCGAGAACCACCAGAGACTTTCGAATCATGTTCCTACCCTTTCGCCGACGTACCGTCGACAGTAGGAATCGGCGTGCGTGGCGTCCATCGGACGAATGCCCTATTTCTTGGTTCTCAGGCGTGTTCGGTCGACAAGGTGTGCTCGGTGACGAAATCGGCGATGGCGTCGTGCATCTGGCGCAGGCCGGGCTCCTCGATCGGGTAGTGGCCCGCGTCCTCCAGCATGACCGTCGAGACCGGGACCCGGGTGATGCGGGACAGCACGAGTTCGCTGAGGTGAACCGGCGACCAGGGATCGCGAGCGGGCTGGGTCAGCAGGACCGGGCAGGCGTCGAAGTCCTCGGGCTCCACCGCCGGGGCGTAGCCGCCGTAACTGGCCAGGAATCGCATCGACACCCAGTTGCCCGCCGAGGTGGCGTCGCGGGTCATCGCCCGCAGCGCCTGCGGATCGTTCACCAGCGCAGACATTTTCGAGGCCAGTGTCATCGGGTAGCGCAGCCGCCCGGCCGGGGTGCGCGCGGCCAGGCTCAGCAGCGGAAAGCCGAGCCGTGAGGTCACGATGTCGTGGGCCGTCTCATCGCGCACCTGCCGAATCCGCTGGTCCAGGAACGTCATTCCGACGATTCCGCGCAACGTGCCCTTCGGGGCCCGGGCCGCGACGTGATAGGTGAGCATGCCGCCCGCGCTCAACCCGTAGAGCACGATCGGCCGATCGTCGCGGGACTGTTCGTAGGCCAGGAAGTCCACCACCAACTCGACCCAGTCCTCGTAGGTCGGCGTGAACCCGGGCCGCACCCGGGTCAGGCCGTAGCCGAGGTTGTCCAGCGCGACCGTCTCGAATCCGCGCCGGGCCAGGGGAGCGCCCAGGATCAGGCTCATCTGGCGGCCATTGGTCCCGACGCCGTGATGCAGCACGACCTTGGCGGGCGCTGACGGATTCGCGTACCGGTCCAGATGGACGGCGTTGCCTCGCCAGTCCCAGAACTCCTCGTCGGGCGCGGAATCCTCGTCGAGCCGCAGCGATTGCGGCAGGTACTGCTGGAGTTCTCGCCAGGCCCGCTGGTCACGGTAGTAGAGGGGCTTGTCCATGGTCACCTCATAAGATGCAACAACGTTGTACAACAGCGTTGTGTGACACTATTGCGCAGGTAGGAATCCGGCAAGAGCGAAATGGTGTGAGATGCCCATCGAAGTGGACGGCGATGACCGTCGCCGTCGGATCGGCGACGCGGGCCTGCGGGTGGTGCGCGAGCGCGGCGTCGCCGCCCTGACCGTGCGCGCCGTCGCCGCCGAACTCGGCGGCTCCACCAGCCTGGTCACCAACTATGTGCGCGACCGCACCGAACTACTCGGCCTGACCATGGACAGCGTGCTGCGACACTGGGACGCCGAGGCCGAATCCCTCACCGGCAAAGGCGGATTGGCCGAACTGGCCGCCTGGGCCGTCGACTGGTACACCGGCGACGGCCCGACCGTCGTCACCGTCCTGCTGTCCATCCTGACCGCCGACCGCCCCGACCCCGAACGCCTGGCCACCGTCCGCCGCGAGCTGGAGATCCTGCACACCCAACTCCGCGCCGCAGCCCACGCCGAGCGCACCCCCGACCCCGCCCAGGCCGCCGACCTGCTCTATCTGATCACCCGCGGCGCGATGATCACCAGCGTCGAGGACCCCGCCCGCTGGCCCCTCGACCGCCTCACCCGCGCCGCCACCCACCTGGCCGAACTACTACGCGCCCAACCGGACTCGGCGGAATAGCCGATCCCATCGCCGCATCATGGCCGGATAGACGATCAGCAGGCGGAAGGGTTCGATGACGGCCAGATACAGCCGGCCCAGCAGGCCATTCGGTTTGACCAGCACCGTCATTCGCATCTCGTATCCGTCGGCGGTCGCGACCCAGCCGAAGTGCGCGATTCCGTGCACGGTCCGGTTCGCCAGTTCGAAGGCCGCTTCGTCGTCGAGTTCGTACACGACGGTGAAGGGTGCACTACTGGGGTTCGGCTCGACCGGCGTCCGGCGCAGGTCCTCGGGCAGTCGCTCCCGCAGTGACCGGACCCTGGTGCCCAGGCCAGAATCCGGCTTGTCCCAGCCCAGTATCGCGCCGAGCTTCCAGCGCGCCGCGAACAGGAATCGAACCAGCGGTGATGCGTCCGAGGGGCCATCGCCCGAGTCGAAAGCGGCGAGGACGGCGGGGAAATCGGCCGGCCCGGCGCCCGGTGCACTGAAGGCCCAGACGTCCTGCACGTGGAAGTCGGGTGCGATCTCGTGGATCCGCCAGGGGCGTCCGAGGTGCTCGCTGCGGGGGAGTCGACGGGACATGCGGTCCTCCTGGGGTTATACGGCTACGTATAATGCAAGGTTAAGTCCGTTATACGGTTCCGTACAACACTGAAGTGGGGTGGATCACGGCATGGGTGCGCTGCGCACACCACGGGAGAAATGGATCGACGCGGGGCTGCACGCGTTGGCGGCGGGAGGTGTCGACGCGGTGCGGGTCGAGGTGGTCGCGAAGGCGCTCGGGGTGACCAAAGGCGGGTTCTACGGCTACTTCACCGATCGAGAGGCGCTGCTGACCGCCATGCTCGAGACCTGGGAACGCGAGGCGGTCGACAATGTGCTCGAGGAAATCGAGAAGGCGGGCGGTGATCCACTCGATCGGGCCACGCTGGCCGGTCGCCTGACCTTCTCCACCGACCGATTGCTTCCCATCGACCTCGCCATCCGAGACTGGGCCCGCCGCGACCCCGCCGTCGCCGAACGCCTACGGCGCGTGGACAACCGGCGCATGGACCTGCTCCGCGCCGCGATCGGCACCGTCTGCTCCGACCCCGACGAGGTCGAGGCGCGCAGCTTGCTCGCCTTCTGCGCGGCGATCGGCAGTCACTTCCTCGCCGCCGACCATCTCGGTCGCACGCGTGAGCAGGTCATCGCTCGCGCGGGTGACGTGATCCTGAAGCGCCACCACTGATTTCGGGGCTATTGCCGGGCCAGTGCGGCGGTGAGGCGGCCGCGGGGTGGGAGGTAGCCGCCGCGTGGCGCGTTCGCCGAATTGAAGCGGACTCCGCGGGGGCGGGACGGGGTGGGGGAGAACGGAGAGAGGATCGTCGCCCAACCGTCGAACTGGTCGCGCTCGGGCGGGGTCGCGTAGGCGGTCGACGCGGGCGCCAGCGGGCCGAGCAGGGGATTCGCGGGGATCAGGCGCGATTCCACCGCGGCCGCGAGAGCCAACTGCAGGAGGGCTCTTTCGGCTCCCGCGGCCAGATCGGCCGCATCGGTCGCCGGGTCCAGCCAATAGGAGGCCCGCAACCGGTCGGCGGTCAACTCGGCCGCAGCCACGCCACGGAATCGGCGCGCCAGCGAGTCCACCTGGGTTCGCATGTCCCGCAGCCGCGTCGCGCCGACCATCGCGACCGTATCCGCGCGGGTCAGCCAGAACATCAGCACCGACTCGACCGTGACCACCGGATCGGGGATCTGATCGAGCGGTGCCATCGGTTACTCCTGATCATCGCGGTCGTCCGGATGCCGTCGTCCGGACCGTGCTACGACCGGGCAATCGATCGTCCCGGGATTCTCGCAACCGGAACCGCGTTCCATGACCGAATTCAGACAATTGACCAGTTCTGTCGGTAGTCGATGACCACTGAGCGGGACTGCGCTGTGTGGAATCGGAAGTTCGTGGTTCAGCACAAAGGATTTCGTCAGCCGACCCTGCGAGACGCAGTCGAGTTCGCCGGAGCCCGCGGCAGCGCAGTGTCGCTGCCGCGGGCTTCTGGCATGTCGGGCGGTCCGCACGCTACCGGGTCAGCGTGGGGCCGGGACGTCGACGATCAGTTCGGCCGGGGTCGGGTTGGTGCTCACCTGGACGGCGACGCGGCCCGAGCCGTCGAGGGTGAAAAAGGCCGCGTGCCAGCCGTAGTGGCCGTCGTACCGGGTGGTCCGGGTCTCGGTATTGCTGACACCGGTGTCCAGGTTGCGCATGGTGACGGTGGTGGAGACCTCGCAGGCGCCCGCCGGCCCGGCTGACAACGAGGTGATGGGATCGGTGTCGGGGGTGAAGTTCACCGATACCCGGGCCTTGCTGTCGATGAAGTCCGCGAACTCACCCGCCTGCTGGCCCTGATCGGCCGACACCTCGGCACTCACCTTGCCCGTGCACCCTGCGTTGCTGACCTGGGCGACATCGAAGTCGAGTGGATCTGCCGACGCGGATCCGGCCGGGATCACGAACACCGCGATCGGCAGGATCGGCGCTGCCGCGATCTTGAACAGAACTCGCATCATTGCTCCAGTCCTTCCGTTCATAACGTCGGGATGTGGCAACAGCTTGGCAAAGCGACTATCCACGGTACGCGCCGCCCGCTGGAGGTCCGATCCGGGCACCGTCACCGGCCCGCCCGGTTCAGCGCACCTGACGGCCTACCGCATTCAGATGGCCGAGAGCCTGCGCGTAGGACGTGAACAGTGAGGTCTCCGCGTACGGAATGGCGTACTCCGCGCAGAAGTCTCGCACCATGGGCTGCGCGTCGCGCAGGGCCGAGCGCGGCATGGAGGGGAACAGGTGGTGCTCGATCTGGTAGTTGAGGCCGCCGAGCGCGAGATCGACCAGGGCGCCACCGCGGACATTGCGGGAGGTGAGGACCTGGCGACGCAGGAAATCGGTGTTGTCGCCCTCGGGGAGGACCGGCATGCCCTTGTGATTGGGGGCGAACGTGCAGCCCATGTAGAAGCCGAACAGGCCCTGATGGACGGCGATGAAGACCAGTGCCTTGACCGGCGACAACACCAGGAACACCGCCGGCACATAGAGGACGGCGTGCGCGGCCAGGAACGCGCCCTCGCGGACCTTGTGCCGGATCGGCCAGGTCAGGATCGCTCGCACACTCGAGAAGTGCAGGCTGCCCGCCTCCAACAGCAGCATCGGGAAGAACAGCCACGCCTGATAGCGGAAGATGAAGCGCCGCCAGCCTTTTCCGGTGACCGCTCGGTCCGCGGAGTGGGCCAGAATGCCGGCGACATCCGGATCATCACCCTCGGTGTTGGGGTGCGCGTGATGGCGATTGTGGTTGCTCGTCCACCAGCCGATGCTCACCCCGGTCGCCAGATTGCCGACGAACAGGCCGAACCAATGATTGGCCCGCCGGGTCCGGAAGACCTGCCGGTGCCCGGCGTCGTGGCCGAGGAACGCGACCTGCGCGAACGCGACCGCCAGGAACACCGCCGTCCCCAACTGCCACCAGGAGTCGCCGACGGCCACGAACGCCGCCCAGCCCAGCGCGAAAACCCCAACGGTGAGACCGGTTTTCCACCCGTAGTACCGCAGTCGCCGTTCCAGCAGGCCCGCCTGCCGCACGCGCCGCATCAGGGCCGCGTAGTCGCTGCCCCGCGAGGGGAAGTCGCCGTCGCGGGCGAGCGTGGGTGCGGGCGTCACCGGGGCGAGGGTCTGGTCCCGCTCCGCCGGGCGGCGTCGTTCCGTGAGGATTACCAAGGGTTCTGCACATCCTGCTGTCGTGGTGCGTGGCGGACCCGCGTACCCGGCACCAGGGTGCCGCGCCGCGGCCACCATCAGATGAACGAACGTGCGAGGCGGCGACACAACTGCATGACGGTTTCGCGACCGCCAGGTGGTCTTCGGCGCCGGAGCCGATCCGGATGTGACAGTACTGTCGCCGTGATCCGCGCTCCGAAACGGGTTCCTGTGCGGTCGCTTTCGAGTATTTTCGCAACACATTCTAGTTTCGCGGCCCGGGCGGGACGAGACTTGTGTGGCGGAAGGGCTGATCATGGCTGCTACGGACTACATCGTCATCGGCTCCGGCAGCGCCGGGGCCATCATCGCGCGCCGGCTCGCCGACACCGGAGCCACGGTCACCCTGTTCGAGGCGGGCCGCTCCGACCACTCCCGGCTCATGCGCAAACCCGGCATGATCGGCCCGATGCACAGCGTGCCCCAGCTCAAGAAGCTCATCGACTGGGGGCACTACACGGTCGAACAGAAGCACGCGCTGGGCCGCAGGATCCCGCAGACCCACGGCAAGGTGGTCGGCGGCTCCAGCTCGGTCAACGGCATGGTGTTCGTGCGCGGCAACCGGCGCAACTTCGACGACTGGGCCGCCGAGGGCAACACCGGCTGGTCCTATGCGGACGTGCTGCCCAGCTTTCGCAGATTCGAGTCCTTCGAGGACGGCGCCAACGAGTTCCGCGGCGACTCGGGCCCGATCAAGGTGATCCGGGCCCGCGACCTGACCCCCGCCTCCGAATCGTTCATGCAGGCCTTCACCGAGACCACCGACCTGCCGCTCAACCCCGACTACAACGGCGCGGAACAGGAAGGCGTCTCGATCCTGCAGCAGAGCAACAGCGACGGCCTGCGCTCCAGCACCTCGGTCGGCTACCTCGACGACCGGCCGAAAACCCTGACCGTGCTGGCGAATACGCAGGTCCTGCGGATCGTGATCGACAACGGCCGGGCCGTCGGCGTGGAATACCGCACCGGCAAGGGCACCGAGATCCTGCACGCCGACCGCGAGATCATTGTCAGCGCGGGCACTTTCGGCTCACCCCACCTGCTCATGCTGTCCGGCATCGGCCCCGCCGACCACCTGCGCGCCTTCGGCATCGACGTGGCCGCCGACCTCCCCGTCGGCGACAACCTGCACGACCACCTGTTCGTCCCCATGTCCTTCGCCATGCCCACCGCCCTGCGCCGCTCCTCCCCGGCCTACTTCGCCCGCGCCTTCGTCCGGGAATCGTTGCGCAACAACACCACCTGGCTGGCCCGCAGCGTCTTCGAAGCCGTCGCGTTCCTGCGCACCCCCTACACCACCGGCATCCCCGACCTGCAACTCCACGTCCTCCCCTGGAGCTATCCCGGCCCCAACCAGGACGCCCCCACCCGCCACATCCCCGACCCCCGCCAATCCCTCACGATCATGGTCACCATGATCTACCCGCGCAGCCGCGGCACCCTCCGCCTCACCTCCGCCGACCCCACCGCCGCCCCCGCCATCGACCCCAACTACCTGGCCGACCAGAACGACCTCGACACCCTCGCCTACGGCATGGACCTGACCCGAGAAGTCATGTCCGCCAAATCCATCACCCCCGCCGTGGACACCGAAATCTCCCCCGGCCCCACCTACCCCACCCGCGCCGACCTCGCCGCCGAGATCCCCAACCGCGCCACCACCGTCTACCACCCCGTAGGCACCTGCCGCATGGGCACCGACCCCCGCGCCGTGGTCGACCCCACCCTCCGAGTCCGCGGCATCGACAACCTCCGAGTAGCCGACGCCTCCATCATGCCCAGCATCGTCGGCGGCAACACCAACGCCGCCACCATGATGATCGGCGAACACGCCGCCTCGATCATCCTGCGCTGAGCGGCTATCGACCGCGCCGCCGCATCCGGTCGATCAGCGACCGGCCCGACAGCTCCTTGTCGACCGCCAGCAGATACGAGACGGGCGACTCACGGTGTGCGGCCCGCCGGGCCTTTCGCCGGTCCGCCACATAGGACCCGACCGCGAGCGCGGCCCCGCCGACAACGGTGGCCGGAGTCCCGGTAGCGATACCGACCCCGAGTAGCCCGCCCGCCGTGGTCTTACCGACGTCGACCTTGATCCCGAGCAGCCCGATGCCGGAATCGACGCCCAGCGCGCGCAGCGCGCGACGGAGCTCGTCCAGTTGTGGCTTGGTCTTGCCGTTGTAGACGCTCTGCAGATGTTTCTCCGCGGCCACCGGATCCTTCAGGGCGGCAATGGTCTCCAGTTCGTCGGACAACGACGCGACATGAGCGCGGAAAGCTGACAGCTCGCCGCCGTAGCGTTCCCGGAAGGAGATCAGGGTGCTCAGTGGAACCGCCTCGAGATGGTCGGGCCGGATGGATGCCTCGACCGCGAGATGGATGTACGCGCCCTCGACGTCACCGATCGCGGGCACCTCCACGTCCTCGTCGAGCAGCAGTTCGTACAGGCGGTCCAGAGTGCCGACGGCGCTGTGGGCGTCCACATCGTCGGTGGCCGGGGCCAGCGCGCGATGCCGCGACACCACGTCGGCCAGAGCGGTCAGATAGATCCGCGCGAGCGCGGGATGCAACCCGACATAGACGGCCTCGTCCTCGTCGACGACAACGGCCAGATCCGCCGCCTCGAACGAACTGAGCAGCGGCGCAGCCATCTTCGGCCCGGTCTGCCCCGCGTGCACCCACCGCAGACCCGGGTAGTCGGCGCGCGGCCCCGATACCGCTCGCGTGCCGGAGGCCTCCTCGACCGCCTGCTGCCAGGAGAACCGCTTGCGCAGATCGTCACCACCCAAGTCCACGATCTCCCGGAACACGTCCGCGATGGCCACGAGCTCGCGCGGTGAAGGCTCTACTCCGAATAGGAAGTCCGTCTCCGCCCGCAACTGCGTCACCAGGTCGGAATCCACGTCCATGGTGAGCCGCGGCTGAATCCGTCCGACCGAGTCCCAGGTCAAGATGGCGAGCTTGAGCCAGTTCTCGTTCCGGAAGCGCATCCACGGGTAGTACAGGGCGATAGTCGACACGTGTTCCAGCATGCCACCAAGGGATCTGGCGGAGTCGCAATCCTGTTGCGGCATAGGCGGTTCAGTACGCACGTGGCGCTGTTACGAAAGGGCTCGGCAGAGCGATTAGGTCCACAGTGCGGGAGGAGCCCGCCGACCCCGGGGGAGGGGACATGGTTGATCCGGTACTCGTCGGCTTGGTGGTGGGACTGATCCAGAAGGCTGCCGAGATCGGGATGGAGCGGTTCTTCGGCGCTCCGGCCGCTCCCGCGGCGCCTGCGATCGTCGCGCCGAAACCTGCCATACGTCGGCACGACTACAGCGACGGGTGCGGGGCGCTCAGTGATGTCGATATCAGTGTCGCCCACCACTTGTCGGGGACTCGGCGGGCGCCGACGTTCTTGATCGTCGAGAAGTTCAACCGGAGCGGTGACGGGTTCGTAGTGCCGATGCTGCAGGGGGAGACCGCGTACCTGACGCTGTCGCGTGACCACTACTCGATCGTCGCGCTGATCGTCGATCTCCCTCGCAAACGCGGTGGGAAGCCGACGCTGCGCGGGCTTGGTACCACCAGCGAGTTCATCGCCTCCAATACCGCCACGACCCTGCATGTCGCGACAAAGCACCCCACCGAGAAGATGGTCCGTAAGGTCGGACTGCTGGCCTCCGACGGAACCCTGCCGTTCCTGCTGCCGCCGCCACCCGCGCCGAAGGCGGTGCCCGCGGCTCCGGGGTTCCCGCTCGCTCTCCCGGCGGCATCCGGCAACCAGCCGTTCTTCCCACTGACGGGCGACCGATTCCGCTGCAACCTGTGCAGGGCGAAGTTCTCGACCTCCTCGGCCCTGGCCACCCACAAGCGCAGGTCGCACGCCACCGCCTGGGAGCGCGTCGTCGACTGGTTCGACGATCTGTGAATCGAAACATCTGGATTTCGGATTATTCGTGATCGAACCTCGGGGCTCCCGTCGCGCGGTTACAGTGGGCGTTTCGATTCGGATCGGTGAAGAGGTACACGGGTAGTGAAGAGTTCGGCTCGGTTGCGGCTGGTCGCGGCATCCACGGTCTGCGGGACCGCCGCGGTGCTCGCCACGATGGCGCCCCCGGCCACGGCGGAGACGCCCGACGGCAAGTCGCTCGTGACGATCGGCGATTCCTTCTCCGCCAACGGCCAGATCCTCGACCTGCTGAACGCGGGCGGCGACCCGGACTGCAAACACGTCCCCACCTCGTGGCCGACCCAGCTGACCCAGCGTCTCGGCCTGTCCGCGGACGACGTCGAGGACACCTCGTGTCAGGGCGGCACCATCGACACCTCCGGCTGGACCCTGGTCCACCAGGTCAAACGCGCAGCCTCCGACAACGCCTTCGGCCCCCGCACCCGGGCCGTCACCATCCAGCTCGGCATGAACGACGCCTGGGGAACCGACAACCCCGTCGCCCTGTCCCACGCCTACTCCTGCCTGATCGACCTGAGCGACGGCTGCGGCATCGAAGCCGCTGCCGAGGGCCGCGCCCCCGACCCGGCCACCATCACCGGCCAGGCCTACGCCGACCGCGTCCGGAAGGCCGTCGAGTACATCCGCTACTACGCCCCGAACGCCCAGATCATCTTCGTCGGCTACCCGGAGATCCACACCCCCGGCCAAACCTCGGCCTGCACCGGCATCCTCGGCATCGACGCCGTCCAGCCCCGAGCCGGCGCCATCACCGAATTCCTCGACCACATGGACACCGCCCAACGCGAAGCCGCCGCGATCCTGAAGGTCACCTTCCTCGACTCCCGAGCCGTCACCGCCGGCCACGGCGCCTGCACTCCCGACGCCTGGGTAGCCGGCGCCTTCGACCCCCGCACCGAACTCCTCGGTTTCCCCTGGCACCCCACCGCCCACGGCGACACGATCCTCGCCTCCACCCTGCAACAGAAAATCACGCAGGGCTGATCAAGCTGAAGCGCCAGGATTCGAACCTGGATCGGCGGAGTCAGGATCCGCCATGCTGCCTTTACACCACGCTTCATCGAGAGTTGGTGTGCCCGGGAGGATTCGAACCTCCGGCCACCTGCTTCGTAGACAGGTGCTCTTTCCGCTGAGCTACGGGCACGTGAACCCCGCGCGGATGTCGGCGTTGACATCTGGTCTGCGCTGAGGTGCGCGGGGTGTGAAAAGAGGGGTTTACTTGGAGTGGCCTGAATAGTGGAAGAACTCAGGCGTTGCTACGGATCCGGCGGACGGCGGATACGTGGGGTGCGCGCCGGGGCCGGGCGCGGCGGGTGGTCCAGCTCTGCTGGTGAATCAGTGGCTGTCGTGCCATTCCGGTGCCCTCCTCTACGGTCGCGTCGTGTTTGTCGAGACGACGGTAGCAGCGCGAATCCTGGTGGGAAACCGAATTATTGACGCTGACGGGCCCTCGGGTCGGTGGAGTGGGCCTGACCAGCGGTGGACGAGGTTGGGGTGCCGGGAGGCATCAGAATCTGTCGGTGGGTCGCCGTAAGGTTGCGTGTATGAGCATTTCGATGCGCCGGGCCGGAGGTCCGGATGAATTCAGTTGCGTGGCAGGTGGTTCGGATAGCACTGTGTTCGGCGTCAGCGATTCGCGTGCAGGGTCATGGGGAGTGGCCCTCCGGGGGGAAGGAATGAATGTCATGAACCGCAATGTGGTTCGCGGGGAGCGTCGGGGTCCGAGGTTCGCCAAGAGCAGTTTCAGTTACGGTGGGGGCGATTGCGTCGAGGTCGCTTTCCACGAAGATCAGATCGCGGTGCGTGATTCCAAGGATCGGCACAGCCCGACTTTGTGGTTCACGAAATCGGAATGGCGCGCCTTCACCTCGGGTGTGCGCGCCGGCGAATTCGATTTCGGCGAGTGACGTGTTGGTGGTGTCGCAGCGAATTCGCTGCGACAACCCCCCCCCCCCCCGAC
>NZ_JBEXXC010000018.1:0-102716 GCF_040630175.1 Nocardia sp. NPDC005825 | reverse complement strand
GCCTGGAATTCGATGCGGTGATCCTGGCCGAACCGCACCGGATCCTGAGCGAATCGCCGCGCGGCCGCTTCTCCGTTCGCGGGTCAGCGCAGCCGGTGCAGGACCTCCGGCAGGTCCTCGGTGTGCACGACGGCCAGTCGCTGGGTGGCGCGGGTCAGCGCCACGTACAGGTCGTTGCGGCCGCGCGGCGATTCGCTCAGGATCCGGTGCGGTTCGGCCAGGATCACCGCATCGAATTCCAGGCCCTTCACGTCGTGGACGGTCAGCACCCGCGTCGAATCATCGGACAGGTGACCGAGTTCGGCGGCCAGATCGTGCGGCACGATGACCGCCGCGGTGCCGGGATGCTCGGCCTCGGCCGCGATCAGCCGCTTGACCTCGTCGGCCAGTTCGCCCGCCGTCACCCGGGTCGCGGCCGGTTCGAACCCGGAGTCGCGGACCGAGCGCGGCGCGGGCGCGGCCGGATCGATGGCGGCCAGCACGTCCCCGGCCACCGCCATGATCTCGGAGGGCGTGCGGTAGTTGACGGTCAGCTCGGTGAGCTTCCAGCGTTTGGCCACATACGGTTCCAGCACCTGCTGCCACGACGAGGCGCCCGCCGGGTCGCCGGTCTGGGCGACGTCGCCGACCGCGGTGATCCACCGATTCGGGATGCGGCGCATGACCATCCGCCACGCCATGGCCGAAAGCTCCTGCGCCTCATCCACGATGACGTGCCCGTAGGTCCAGGTGCGGTCCCCGGCGGCGCGTTCGGCGGTGGTCTGGCGGGTGCGGACCTGCTGGCGCTCGGCGAGCTGGGAGGCGTCGATGAGGTCGTAGGCCATGAGCAGTTCGGGGTCGAGGTCGTCCTCGAGATCCTGTGGCGCGGAACCGGTCAGGATGTCGAGGGCGTCCTGCGCCTCGGCGAGCTGGGCGCGCCAGCGGCGGCGGGCGCGCTCGCGCTCCTCGCTGTCGTCGATGCCGAGCAGTTCGGCCAGTTCGTCGAGCAGCGGCGCGTCGGCGTCGCTGAACTCGCCGCTGTCGGAGCGCTGCAGTTCGGCCCGATCGGCCGCGCTGAGCTGTCCGGCCGCGTTGGCCAGGCGCCTGGGGTCGGCCCACAGCCCGCCCAGCACCTCCTGCGGGGTGAGGATGGGCCACAGTCCGGCGATGGCGCGCTGGATCTCGGCGTCGGCGCGCATCTCGTCACGGATCTCGGTGAGATCGGTCTGGCTCAACAGGTTTCGCCCGCCCAACGGGTTCGAGCCGATGGCGGCCGCGAGCTGATCGGTGAGCGCGTCCACCACCGCGGCCGCGAAGATCGGCCGGGCCAGGTTGTGCGGGCGGCGCGAGGAGCGGGCGCGGCCGCGGGCCTTGGTGACGATCTTGCGGTCGAGTTCGAGCTGGTGCCCGTCGAAGTAGAGCGGGATGGTCTCGCGCGGCACCTCCTGCCAGTCGCGCACCGCCTTCTTGAGCACCTCGAGCATGTCGAGCGAGCCCTTGAGTTCCCCGGCCCGCAGCGAATCCTCCAGTGTCGCTTGCACCCCCGGGTACAGGTTGCCGACGGTGGAGAGCAGCACGCCGGTCTCGCCGAGCGAGGGCAGCACCTGGCCGATGTAGTCGAGGAAGGTGGAGTTCGGTCCGATGATCAGCACGCCGGCCTTGTCCAGCTGCTGGCGGTAGGTGTAGAGCAGGTAGGCCGCGCGGTGCAGCGCCACCGCGGTCTTGCCGGTGCCCGGCCCGCCCTGCACCACGAGCACGCTCTTGTGCTCGGAGCGGATGATCGCGTCCTGCTCGCTCTGGATGGTCTCGACGATGTCGTTCATATGCCCGGTGCGGGCGGCGTTGAGGGCGGACAGCAGCGCGCTCTCGCTGCCGACGCCGCCGTCCGCGCTGATCACGCCCGCGGCCTGGGCGGCCTCGAGGCTCAGGTACTCGTCGTTGACCCCGGTGACCTTGCGGTTGCGGGAGCGGATGTGGCGCCGCCGGGTCACCCCGTCGGGGGCGGCGGTGGTGGCCAGGTAGAACGGCCGGGCCAGGGGAGCGCGCCAATCCAGCAGCAGCGTCTCGTAGTCGGCGCTCTCGTCGAGGATGCCGATACGGCCGATGTAGCGGTTCTCGCCGTCGCCGTCGTTCTCGCCCGGGGCGATGTCGATGCGGCCGAAGCACAGGCCGTGTTCGGCGGCGTCGTACTTGGACAGATCCTCGGAGTAGAGCTGGGTGAACGACTCGCGTTCACTGCGCGCCTGCGGGGTGCCGCCGGTCTCCAGGAGCACGGTGCGCAGCCGCCGCTGGGCGTAGGCGCGCATGCCGTCGAGCTGTCCGTAGAGCTTCGTGAGGTACTGCTGCTCGCGTTCCAGGTCCGGGGATACCGCGTCAGCGGAATCGGGCACAGAACGCTCCTCGGTGAGGTCGGGCAAGACGGAACTCCTTGTTCACCACGTCCGCCGTGCGGGGACGGCGCGCGAAGCATCGAGAACAGAGTTGTCGAGTCTAGTGCGCCTTGCTTGCCCGCGCCGTATCGCCAGGTGACGAGGCGTAGGTGTCCGGGTTACGAGGCGTGGGTGCTGTCGGTGCGCCGCGCCAGCGGACTGTTGTGGTGGTTGGGCGGCTTGGCCCGGTACATGGCCAGGTCGGCGTCGTGCAGCACGGCCTCCGGCGTGCGGGTGTCGCCGGCGTGCAGGTGGGTGACGCCGACGGAGGCGTCGACCTGGATGCGGTGTCCGCGCGCGATGATCGGCTCGGAGGTGGCCTGCCGCAGCCGGGCGATGAGGGCGTCCAGATCGTCGCCCAGGGTGTGTCCGGACAGCAGGACCAGGAACTCGTCGCCGCCGATGCGGCCCACCACGTCGTCGGCGCGCAGCCCGCGTTGGAGCCGCTGGGCCACGATCTGCAGCACGGTGTCGCCGATGGCGTGGCCGAGAGTGTCGTTGATGGTCTTGAATCCGTCCAGGTCGATGAACAGCACGCTCGACACCGGCAGCGTCTCGGTGGTGCCCAGCGCCGCGGCCAGCTTCGACAGCACCAGCGACCGGTTGGCCAGCCCGGTGAGCGGGTCGTGGGTGGCCTGGTACTCCAATTGCCTTCGGCTGGCCCGGAATTCGGTGATGTCGTTGAACGACGACACCGCGGGGGAGTTCGGGTCCGTGGGGTTGAGCAGGCGGCTGTTGGCCGAGAGCCAGCGCCGCTGGCCGTCGGGCCGGTCCAGCCCGAACACGAACCGCGTCACGTCCTCGCCGGTGGCCAGGGTGCGGATGATCGGATACCAGGTCGAGGGCATGGGCTGGGCGTTCGCGTCGAGCAGGCACAGCGGCAGGTCGTCGATGTGGGTGCCGATCAGGTCTTTGGCGTCGTAGCCGAAGATGCGGCGCGCGGCCGGGTTGGCGGATTCGATACGGCCGTCGCGGTCGATCACCACCACGCCCTCCTCCAGCTGCGACACCACGGAGGTGAAGAACTGCTCGGCGCGCCGCTGGGCGGCCTCGGCGCGGCGCTGCGGGGTCAGGTCGTGCACGACGACCTGATAGGCCAGATGGTCGTGCCAGGCGGTCAGCACCGACACGGTCTCGACCTCCAGCGTTTTCCCGTCGCAGCGCAGCAGGGTCATCTCGGTGGGGTCGGAGGCGGTGCCGGCGATGGTGAGCCGACGGATGCGGTCGAGCATGGGCGCGACCGACGGCGGTGCGACGAAATCGGTGACGGGGCGGCCGATGACGTCCTCGGGGTCGTCGGCGGCGAGCATGCGCAGGAGCGCCGGATTGGCGTAGACGATCATTCCGCGTTCGTGGACCACGATGCCGTCCGGGCTGAAGTCCACCAGGGACCGGTACCGCTGGGCCAGCTGTTCGGTGTCGGACGGGAGGTTTGCCCGATCGTTACCCACCATTTCGTTCACCCCCTGATCGTCGGTGCGGAACACGTCGATGGAGCACGGCACCATTCTGTTATCTGAAAATTTGCTGGTGCAGCTTGCCGACCGTATTGAATGAAGTGCTGGAGAGGAGCGATGCAATGCCTGGCACCAACCCCGTCCCGATTGCCCAAGGTCAACATCAAGATCATATGACGATTGCCGGTATCGGTGCCGTGACCGGGTACGGCTGGGGCCGAGAAACCCTCTGGGAGGGTTTGCTGAGCGGCAAGTCCGCGGCCCGGCTACATCCAGGGTACGGGCCCGGACGCGATCGGCACGGGTGGGTTGCGCGGATTCCTGACGGCGGAGATCCGGACTTACCGCCGAGCCGCTACCTGCGCGCGGTCCTGGACTCCGCGCGCGAGGCGGTCACCGACGCCCGTGGCCGCGGCTGGCGGCCGGGCCGGACCGTCGGACTGCTGCACGCGATCGTGCTCGGCAACCTCGACGAATGGCAGGACTTCTTCACCGTCGACGGCGGACAGCGGCGCTCGCGCGACTATCTGCGGCTGATCCCCTCGACCCCGGTATCGATGCTGATGAACGAGTTCGGCTTCCACGGCCCGGCCATGAACGTGAGCGCCGCCTGCTCCTCGCTCAACGTGGCTCTGGTCACCGCCCGACTATGGATGGACCACGGCCTGGCCGACGATGTGCTGGTGATCGCCACCGACCTGTCGGCCTCCCCGGAGATGGTGCAGGCGTTCGTGAATCTGGGCGCCGCGGTCTTCGACGCCGATCCGCTCGAGGCGTGCCGGCCGTTCCAGGAGGGCAGCCGCGGTTTCGTCTTCGGAGAGGCCTCGGTCGCGTTGCTGCTGACCCGCGACGCCGACCGCCCCTACGCGGCGGTGCTGGGTGGGGCCATGACCAGTGACGGCTACCACGTCGTCTCGGTCGAGCCGTCGTTCGAGCAGATCTACGACTGTGTGCACCGCGCCCTCGCCGCGGCGGACGTCCGCCCCGAGGAGATCGCCTGCCTCAATGCCCACGCCTCCGGCACCGCCCAGTGCGACGCGGCCGAGACCGCGCTGCTGGCCCGGATCTTCGACGACCGCCCGCAGGTGACGGCGCTCAAGCCGCTGGCCGGGCACTGCCAGGCCGCCTCGGCCGGCATCGAGATCGCCGCCGCGGCCATGGGCTACGAGCGCGGGGTGCTGGTGTCCGCGCCGATCGTCGCGCCCGCGCACGCCTGCCTGGTGGACGGCGTGCAGCCGGGCATCCGCGGCCTCACCCTGAAGACCGCGCTCGGCATGGGCGGCAACAACAGTGCGGTGGTGCTCGGCCCGCTCGCCTGACGCCGGTCAGTGCAATGGCACCGACCAGTGCAGTTTGGTCCCCGTGGTGGTGGCGTCCTCGTCGTCGCCGTTGGTGTCGCGGCGCGGGTACACCGCCAGCCGCCCGCCCGACTGTTCGGCCCGGCGCGCCAGGTTGGTGAGCCCGCTGGGCGTGATGGAATCCGGGATCCCGCGGCCGTTGTCGGCGACCACGATGGTGAGATCGTCGGCCACCCCGATGTCGATGGTGATGGTGTCGGCCCCCGAATGCCGGACCGCGTTCGAGACGGCCTCGCGCACAACGGCTTCCGCGTGATCGGCGAGCGCGGGCTCGACCACCGACAGCGGGCCGGTGATGTGCATGAGCGCCCGGATGTCGGTGGCGGTGGTCTGCTGCTTGACCGCGCGCTCGATGCGCTGGCGCAGCCGGGTGCTGTGCCCGTCGCCGCCGTGCAGGTCGAAGATCGAGGTGCGGATCTCCTCCACCACGTCCTGCAGATCGTTGATCGAGTCCGCGAGCCGGCGTTGCACTTCGGGCACCCGCGCGCGTGGCACCGTGCCCTGCAACGCCAGCCCGATGGCGAACAGCCGCTGGATGACGTGGTCGTGCAGATCGCGGGCGATGCGGTCGCGGTCGGTGAGGATGTCGAGTTCGCGCATGCGCCGCTGCGCCACCGCCAGCTGCATGGCCAGTGCGGCCTGATCGGTGAACGCCGCGATCAGTTCGACCAATTCGTCGGAGTAGGGCGCGGATTCGGCCGAGCGCAGCGTGATCAGGACGCCCAGGGTGGAATCGGGGGTGTGCAGCGGCAGCACCAGGGCCGGGCCGATATCGGCGATCGGGGTGCCCAGGTCGATGTGGCGGCCGTCGTCGAAGCGCAGTGGGGTGCGGGTGGTGAGGGCCTGGCCGACCGCGGTCTCGACGGTGCGCACCGCGTGCCCGGCGGGCGGCTCGCCCGGCCCGGACCACTGCGCCACCACCAGCTCGGTGACCCTCTCGGGCGCTTCCTCGGGATCGGCGACCACGGCCAGCAGCGCCTGCTGCGAGGCGGTGAGCTCGCGCGCGTGCGCCACCACGTGGGCGAGCACCTTGTTGGGTTCGGTGTCGGCGAGGAATTCGGTGGCGATGTCGCGGGTGGCCTCGATCCACGCCTGCCGGGTGCGGGCCTGTTCGTAGAGCCGGGCATTGTCGACGGCGATACCGGCCGCGGCGGCCAGCGCCTGCAGTAGCACCTCGTCGTCCTCGGTGAAGGGGTGTCCGCCGGATTTCTCGGCGAGGTAGAGGTTTCCGAAGATCTCGCCGCGGATGCGCACCGGCATGCCCAGCAGGGTGCGCATGTCCGGATGGTGTTCGGGGAAGCCGACGGCGGCGGGATGACGGGTGAGATCGTCCAGGCGCAGCGGTTCGGGCTTGTCGAGCAGGAGTCCGAGCACGCCGTGGCTCTCGGGCATCGCCCCGATCCTGACCCGGGTCTGCTCGTCGATGCCGTGGAAGATGAACTGGCTGGGCTGTTGTTCGTGCCCGAGCACGGCCAGTGCCCCGTAGCGGGCGTCGACCAGGATGGTGGCCGCGCGCACGATGGTGCTCAGCGTCTGCTCCAGGTCCAGCCCGGAGGTGACCAGCAACATCGCCTCGACGAGCCCGTCGATCCGATCGCGGGCGTCGATGATCTGTTCGACTCGGTCCTTGACCTCGGTGAGCAACTCGCGTAATCGCAGCTGCGACAGCGTTTCACGCACCGAGTAAGGGCCGGTGCGGGGTGTGTCGTGCATGTATGTCCTGCGGTCCGGCGGATACGCCACGTCAGCGCGATTCTATGCGCGCCGAGGTTGCCGTGCGGTTGTCATGCCGAACGTGGTTGTCCCGTACGCAATTTCGAGGCCAGCACGGCCGCCTGGGTGCGGCGTTCCATCCCGAGTTTGGCCAGCAGCCGCGACACGTAGTTCTTGACCGTCTTCTCCGCCAGGAACATCCGTTCGGCGATCTGCCGGTTGGTGAGGCCGTCGCCGAGCAGGTCGAGCAACTTGCGTTCCTGATCGGTCAAACCGGCCAGCGGGCCGTCGAATTCGGTGCTGCGCCGCAGCCGGGCCATGAGGGCGGCGGCCGCGCGATTGTCCAGCAGGGAGCGGCCCGCGCCCACCTCCTTGATGGCCTTGGCCAGCTCCATTCCCTTGATGTCCTTGACCACGTAGCCGCTGGCGCCGGCCAGGATGGCGTCCATCATGGCTTGTTCGTCGGTGTAGGAGGTGAGGATCAGGCAGCGCAGATCGTCGATGTCGGCCAACAGGTCCCGGCACAGTTCGATGCCGTTGCCGTCGGGCAGGCGCACGTCGAGCACCGCCACGTCGGGGCGCAGCGCGGGGATCCGGGCCAGCGCCTGGGCGACGTCGCCCGCCTCGCCGACCACGGTCAGCTCGGGGTCCTCCTCCAGCAGATCGGTCAGACCGCGGCGGACGATCTCGTGATCGTCGACCAGGAAGACTTTGATCACGACGGCCTCCAGGATGTCGGTGATGCGCGGTCGGTTCGCGCGCGTGCGCGAACGGTCCCGGCCAACGTAACTCGCGGCGCGGCAACGGGATACCGCCGAAGGTCCCTAATCTCCGCGCGGATCGGCGGCCCCGAGATCTTTTGTCGGAGACTTTTCCCCGAAAGTGGTCTGTTTCGGGACTTTCGGCACTGTCGGGCCCGCGTGACGTGTGTTGCCATGGAGTTCGGTTGCCGGGTCGGATACAGGGAGAGCGGGGTCGGCTATGGGCGCGTTCGATGTGTGGTCGAGTGGAATCGATCCGGATTTCGTGGTGACCACGCACGGGCCCGTCCCGTCGGGGGAGGTGACCCGGGTGGTGCGCGGACTGGGCAGGGTATTGCGCCGCCACGGGGTCGACGGGCCGGTGCGGGCACGCCTGCACTGGCCCGATCCCGACCATGGCGATCCCGAGGACGGCACCACCTTGGTGCAGGCGAGTGTCCGAGCGCTGGGGAAGGCGTTCCGGGTGCAGGTCGCCGGGCCGGGACGGTTCGCCGCCACCTTCGCGCTGGAACGGCTGGACCTGCGACTGGGCTGCCCGCCGGACGAATTGTCCCGGCCCTGGCCCGATCCCGCGCGGCCGTCGCTGTCCGCGATCACCGAGCCGCGGCCGATCGTGCGGCGCAAGGACTGCCGACTACAGGTGGCCACGCCCGCGGCGGCGGCGCGGGTGCTCGACGCCATGGACTACGACGCGCACCTGTTCATCGACGCCGACACCGGATCCGAGGCGGTGGTCTGCTGGACCGGGCCGCTCGGGGTGCGCACGCTGGGCCGTCCGCGTGACGGCGTGCCCATGCTGCTCGAGGACGAGGCGGTGGCCCGGCTGTGCCTGGGCGGGTTGCCGTATCTCTTCTTCATCGACGCCGACGTCCGCCGCGGGCGGCTGCTCTACCGCCGCTTCGACGGCGACCTGGCCCTGGTCACCGCGGCCGGGTCCGAGGATCGCGCCCGCGATCGGGAGCGGGCGCGGCAGCCGCGGGTGATCTCGAGCTGTGTGCGCCGGGCGCTGCCCAGCGCGGCCGGGGCCGCCACGGCGATCACCGAGAAGTCGGCCTGAGCCGGTGCGGGCGACATCACCCTCGCCCGTCGCAATAAACACACTGTGACCAGCGTTTCAGGTCTGGTATCCAAACTTGTCGGTGGGTGCCCCTAGCATGGCGTCGGGGGTATGTCTGGATGCCGGAACGTTGGAAGGATGGCCAGGTGGCGGATCGCCTGACGGTGCGCGGAGCGCGGGAGCACAACCTCAAAGGGGTCGATCTCGACCTACCCCGTGACAGTCTCATCGTTTTCACTGGCCTGTCCGGGTCCGGAAAGTCCTCGCTGGCCTTCGACACCATCTTCGCCGAGGGCCAGCGCCGCTACGTGGAGTCGCTGTCCGCGTACGCCCGGCAGTTCCTGGGTCAGATGGACAAGCCGGACGTGGACTTCATCGAGGGCCTGTCCCCGGCGGTGTCCATCGACCAGAAGTCGACCAACCGCAACCCGCGGTCCACGGTCGGCACCATCACCGAGGTCTACGACTATCTGCGCCTGCTGTTCGCGCGCGCGGGCACCCCGCACTGCCCGGTCTGCGGTCACCTGATCGCCAAGCAGAGCCCGCAGCAGATCGTGGATCAGGTGCTGGCCATGCCGGAGGGCACCAAGTTCCAGGTGCTCGCGCCGGTGGTGCGCACCCGCAAGGGTGAGTTCGTGGACCTGTTCGAGTCGTTGAACTCGCAGGGCTACTCGCGGGTCCGGGTCGACGGCGTGGTGCATCCGCTGACCGATCCGCCCAAGCTGAAGAAGCAGGAGAAGCACGATGTCGAGGTGGTCATCGACCGCCTCGCCGTGAAGCCGAGTTCCAAACAGCGCCTGACCGATTCGATCGAGACCGCGCTGCGGCTGGCCGACGGCATCGTGGTGCTGGACTTCGTGGACCGCGACGAGCACGCTCACGATCGGGAGCGGCGCTTCTCCGAGCGGCTGGCCTGCCCGAACGGGCACCCCCTCGACATCGAGGATCTGGAACCGCGGTCGTTCTCCTTCAACTCGCCCTACGGCGCCTGCCCGGATTGCACCGGTCTGGGCATTCGCAAGGAGGTCGATCCGGATCTCGTTGTGCCGGACCAGGATCTGAGCCTGGCCGAGGGCGCGATCGCGCCGTGGTCGCGCGGGCAGACCGCCGAGTACTTCACCCGCCTGCTGTCGGGCCTGGCCGAGGCCATCGGCTTCTCCATGGACACGCCGTGGAGTCAGTTGCCGCTCAAGGCCCGCAAGGCGGTGCTGGAGGGCAGCTCCGAGCAGGTGCACGTCTCCTACACCAACCGCTACGGCCGCAAGCGTTCGTATTACGCCGATTTCGAGGGTGTGATGCCGTTCCTGCAGCGGCGCATGGACGCCACCGAGTCGGAGGCGATGAAGGAGCACTACGACGGGTATATGCGCGACATCCCGTGCCCGGTGTGCGCCGGCGCCCGCCTGCGGCCGGAGATCCTCGCGGTCACGCTGTCGGCCGGCACGGAACGCCGCTCCATCGCCGACATCTCGGATCTGTCGATCGGCGATGCCGCGCACTTCCTGAACACCCTCACCCTCGACGACCGGCAGGCCGCCATCGCCGCGCAGGTGATCAAGGAGATCCAGGCGCGCCTGGGCTTCCTGCTCGACGTCGGCCTGCAGTACCTGACGCTCTCGCGCGCCGCCGCCACCCTCTCCGGCGGTGAGGCGCAGCGCATCCGCCTGGCCACCCAGATCGGGTCGGGCCTGGTGGGCGTGCTGTACGTGCTGGACGAGCCGTCCATCGGCCTGCATCAGCGCGACAACCGCCGCCTGATCGAAACCCTCACGCGGCTCAAGGGTCTCGGCAATACGCTGATCGTGGTGGAGCATGACGAGGACACCATCCACGCCTCGGACTGGGTGGTCGACATCGGCCCGCTGGCCGGCGAGCACGGCGGTCAGGTGGTGTACTCGGGTCCCTACGAGGGGCTGCTGAAGGACAAGGATTCCCTCACCGGCGCTTACCTTTCCGGGCGCGAGCGCATCGACCTGCCGCTGGTGCGGCGGCCGATCGACAAGAAGAAGCAGCTCACCGTGGTCGGCGCGACCGAGCACAACCTGCGCGACATCGACGTGAATTTCCCGCTGGGCGTGCTCACCTCGATCACCGGCGTCTCCGGTTCGGGTAAGTCGACGCTGGTCAACGACATTCTGGCGACCGTGCTGCAGAACAAGCTGAACGGCGCGCGGCAGGTGCCGGGCCGCCACACCCGGGTCAACGGCCTCGATCACCTGGACAAGCTGGTGCAGGTGGACCAGTCGCCGATCGGCCGCACCCCGCGCTCGAATCCGGCCACCTACACCGGTGTCTTCGACAAGATCCGCACCCTGTTCGCGGCCACCACCGAGGCCAAGGTGCGCGGTTATCAGCCGGGCCGGTTCTCCTTCAATGTGAAGGGCGGCCGCTGCGAGGCGTGCTCGGGTGACGGCACGCTGAAGATCGAGATGAACTTCCTGCCGGACGTGTACGTCCCGTGCGAGGTCTGCCACGGCGCGCGGTACAACCGCGAAACCCTGGAAGTCCACTACAAGGGCAAGACCATCGCCGAGGTGCTGGACATGCCGATCGAGGAGGCCGCGGACTTCTTCGAGCCGGTGACCTCGATCCACCGCTATCTCAAGACCCTGGTGGACGTCGGTCTCGGCTATGTCCGCCTGGGCCAGTCGGCCCCGACGCTGTCCGGCGGTGAGGCGCAGCGCGTGAAGCTGGCCGCCGAACTCCAGAAGCGCTCCACCGGCCGCACCATCTATATCCTCGACGAGCCCACCACGGGCCTGCACTTCGAGGACATCCGCAAGCTGCTGGCCGTCATCAACGGCCTGGTCGACAAGGGCAATTCGGTGATCGTCATCGAGCACAACCTCGATGTCATCAAGACCTCGGACTGGGTCATCGACATGGGCCCCGAGGGTGGTTCCGGCGGTGGCATGGTCATCGCCCAGGGCACCCCGGAAGACATTGCGGCCGTGGCGGACAGCTACACCGGCCAGTTCCTGAAGGACGTGCTCGCGGCCCAGCCGCCCGCCCTCGCCGAGCCGAAGCCCGTGAAGAAGGCGGCGGCCAAGAAGGCGCCCGCGAAGAAGGCCGCCCCGAAGACCGAGGCCCAGGCCGCGGCCACCAAGAAGGCCGCCGCGGCGCGCCGCAAGGCCGCCGCGCTGCGCTGATCGTCCGACATGGCGAAGGCCCCGTACCGGAATCGGTACGGGGCCTTCGTCTTTCGCTCCTACTCGGCGGCCGTGAGCGGCGGCTCGAGTTCCTTGACCTCGGCGATGTGCCCGAAGTCGAGTTTGACGAGCTGGTCGGCGCAGTCGAAGTACCGGTCGTCGTGGGTGATGACGATGACGGTCTTGCCGCGGTTCTTCAGCGAGACCAGGATCTCGCGGTAGAACACGTCACGGAACTTCGGCTCCTGATCGGCGGCCCACTCGTCGAACAGGTAGATCGGCCGGTCCTCGAGCAGCGCGGTCAGCAGCGCCAGGCGCTTGCGCTGCCCTTGCGACAGGTCGATCGTCGACAGGCGGCCGTTCTCCACGGTCACCTTGTGATCGATCCGAAGTTCCTTCAGGTACTTCCGGACCTGGTCGTCGACGCCGTCCTCGAATCCGAGGTAGTCCTCGAACAGGTGGAAGTCGGTGAAGACCGCCGAGCTGTTCTGCCGGAACCACTCGATATTGGTGTGGTCGATCGTCTCGCCGTTGAGCGTGAGGTGGCCGTGCTGCGGGACGTAGAGGCCCGTGATCAGTTTGGCCAGCGTCGATTTGCCGCTGCCGTTGCCGCCCACGATGAAGCTGATCTGGCCGGGTTCGAAGGTCAGATCCAGCGGGCCCAGGTGGAAGCCGGAGCCGTCGGCCTGCGGCGGGGCCATGGGTCCGCCGTTGGGCAGCGGGTGACCGCCGTGGCCGACGAACCTGTGCCCGTTGACATCCGGCCGGTCCACACCCTGCGGACCGTGGCCCGGGGGCGGGCCGCCGGGATGCGGCCGGCCGCCGCCGGGGCGCTGTCCGGGACCCGGGCCGGGGTGCGGTCCGGTGCCGGGCAGCGGCGGGATCGCGGGCGGCGCCTCGGTCAGGTAGCTGTAGCCGACGTCGTTGAGCTCGAGCCGCGCCGCGGTGACGGCGGCCCGCTCGGTGTAGGGCAGCCGCGACTCGTCGTGCGCGGTCTGGATGGACAGGTTGAGCGACCGGATCTTGGCCAGCGCCACATCACCGCGCAGCAGGTCCGGGATGCGGTGCATGAAGTTCTGCATCGGCATCGCCAGGAACGTGGTGACGAGCACGTAGCCGACCATCACGTTCTGCGGCAGTTCCAGCGCCCGCGCCAGCCCGAACAGGATGAGCGCCATGGTGGCCAGCTGCAGCAGCTGCCCGAACCCCTGGGCCACGGTGAATTTCGACCCGGCGTCGATGTTCTGCGCCCGCAGCGTCTCCGCGGAGCCGAGCAGGTGCTTGTCCATGAAGTCGCGCCGCCGCCCGCGGTGCAGCTTGAGCTCCTTGATGCCCAGCGACACCGCCTGGAAGGAGCGCAGCAGCCCGTCCTCGTTCTCCCGCGCGGAGTGGTACAGCGCCCGCACCCGCTTGAGAACCAGTTCCACACAGGCGATTCCGAGCAGCGTGCCCGCCACCGTGGTGGCGAAGATCGGCCCGGACACGACCGCGAGGAACACGAAGCAGCCCACGATGGTGGCCAGGTCGATGCAGATGCTCGGGATGGCCGTCACCGCCTGCGACAGGGCCCGCACGTCCTCGGTGAGGGTGGCGATCAGCCGGTGCTGGCCCAGCCGCTCCAGGTGTTCCAGCGGCGCGGACACGATGCGTGCGCTCAGGTCCGCGCGCAGCCGGTAGATGGCGTCCTGTGCCAGCCGGATCAGCAGCACCTGCGAGATCACGCCGCTGATCAGGATGACCAGGGCGGTCGCGACGAACGCCTGGACGGTGACGCCCGGGTGCGGTTCCGGTGACACCACTCCCCGAATCAATGTCACCAGGTAGGTATTGGCCGCACCGCAGACGAGACCGGAGGCGATGACGCCGGCGATCCGCATCCACGAGATGGAGATGAGGAATCTGATGAGTTGCATGACTGCTGGCTCTCTGGACTGGACGGGTCGGGCTGGTCAGGAACGGATGACGTCGAACACGACGCCCTCGAGGGTGACGCCGGGCGCGAAGGAGAACGCCACGCCCGTCGAGATCGGCTGGGACGCCGACTGCGCGACCATCTGCTCGAGCACGAAGATCAGCGAGACGCTGAGCATGTTGCCGTACTCGGCGAGCACGTCCCAGCTGGTGGCGGCCTCTTCGGCGCCGAGGCCGAGCGAGCGCACCGACTCCTCGATGATCTTGGGGCCGCCCGGGTGGATCGCCCACAGATCGATGTCGGACTTGGTGAGGCCCTGGCGGGCGAGCACCTCGGTCACCACCGGGTCGACGCCGCGCAGGATGTACTGCGGCAGGTTCTCCGACAGCTCGCAGGTGATGCCGTTGTCGTTGACGCCCAGCACGATGCCGTCCTCGGCGTCGTCGAACAGGTAGCTGAAGCTGTCCCGGATGACGATGGATCCCGCCGGCAGCTGCTGGTGCGCCTGCCGGGCGCCGATGACCACCGCGCCGCACCCGTCGCCGAAGAGGCTGTGGATGATGACGTCGTTGACATTGTCGTCGAACACGGCGTTGACCGAGCTCAGCTCGATGCAGATGACCAGCGCCTTCTTGTCCGGGTGCGCCCGAACGTAATCCGTCGCGGCGCGCACGGAGTTCATGGCCGCGGCACAGCCCATGAAGTTCACGACGACCCGGTTGACGGTGGGCGACAGGCCCAGCTGCTTGACCACGGCCACGTCCACGCCGGGCGCGATGAACCCGGTGCTGGTGGCGAAGACCAGCATGCCGATCTCGGCGGCCGGGTCCTCGAGGTGGGCGACGGCGCGGCCGGCCACGTCCACGGCCAGCGGCACCGCGTGGTCGTAGAAGGTGTTCATCCGGTCGCGGATGGTGCCCGATTCCCGGCTGTAGGACAGGAATTCGGGGTCGATCGGGTTCACCGCGAGGTGGCGGGTGGTGACCCGGGTCTTCTGGTAGATCCGCGGGATCCGGGCCTGCTGGGCCGGGTCGGTGAACAGTCCGGCGACCTGGGCGGCGGCGTCGGCCTGCGCGAAGATCTGCGCGGGCGCGCCGGTGGCGATGGACTCGATCACGCCGACGGTGGTCGGCGGGGCCGGCGGCAGCGGGGTCGGCGCGAAGTCGTAGCCGGGTTCGCCTCCCGCGAACCGGGCGGCGGGCCGGGCGGCCCCTTCGTCGATGGTGATGGACACGATTGACTCCCCTCGTATTCTTTGGTGGAACCCGCGGTGCGGCCGGCGCATGTTCCGGCGCGCCGCGGTGTTCGGAATCGGTTCAGACCGTGCCGATTCCGGTGAAGCCCTGCGCGGTGTAGACGACACAGGTCTTCAGGGCGAGCGGCGAGAAGTGCTCCTTGACGAACCCCCACTTGCGCTCCACCGCGTCGTCGGACGGCGCGAGGATGTAGGTGCGGATCTGCTTGGGGAAGCGGTCGGTGAAGAAGCTCTTGGCGGGAAGCCATTCCACGCCGAACTTCGCCGACTCCTCACGCAGCACGTCCTCGGTGGCGATATTGGCGAAACCGCTGCGCTGGTAGGGCAGTACGTGATGGACGCGATGCGAGCTGAGGCCCGCCGACAGGAAGCAGTCCAGGTAGCGGTTGCCGACCACCTTCAGGTCGTAGGCTTGTTCGATCTGGTCGACGCCCCAGTCCTCGGAGTTGTGCTCGAGTTCCTCGGTCTCGACCTCGAAGTCGTGGCTGGCCACCACCAGGAAGGTGGAGACCCACAGGGTGATCACGAATTGCAGGGCCCAGGCCCAGAAGTCGCCCATCACGGTGAAGGCGATGAGCTCGCCCAGCAGCAGGAACCGCGCGCCGAAGGACCCGATGAAGTGCGGCAGCGCCCCACCCCAGGTGCCGTACATGTCCTTGATGCCCACCTTGCGGGTGAGGCGGCAGACGTCGAGCAGGCGGAAGGTCATGCCGGTGACGGTGTGACCGAACTTGTGCAGGGTGTGGATCGGCACCCGGTACAGCCGCGGGATCCGCATCATCATGGTGAAGACGTTCTTCTTGATGTCGACTTCACTCTGGGTGTGCGGGTGGTGCAGCAGGGCGTGGCCGTCCGCGGTCACGAATGCCAGTGCGACGTAATTGAAGTCGAAGGCGTTCGTGTAGATCTTGTTCATGCCCTTCTGGGCACGGTGGATGGCGTAGTGCCCGAACCCGGCCAGCGAGCTGCGCAGCAGCACCATGGCGATCACGAAGACCGGCAACGGCATCCAGGACCGCTCGAACAGCCGCAGGCCCTGCACCGCGAAGTACGCCACCGCGAGAATGGCGACCACGATATTGAAGTAGGTGTCCATGCGCCGGATCCGGGCGGCCAGCTCGGGTTCCTTGAGCCGCGCCTTCACCTTGTGCAGCAGGTCGTCCTTGTTGTCGAAGCTGAACTTCGGGGTGTCGCGCCAGCTGTCGAAACCCTCGTTGAACAGGAACGCGGGCGCGTTGGCCTTGGGGTGGATGTCCTCGGGCAGGGCGTCGCGGTTGAGCGCGTACTTCTTCAGAATCTTGCCGATGGCTTCCGGATTCTTGTGGTACGAACCGACAATCGAGGTGATGTCGCGGTTCTTGGTGCGGCCGATGAAGAACTCGCCGCCCGGATGCTTGGAAATCCAGTCGGAGAGGTCGTAGGCTTTCCCGTCGTAGACCCAGACGTTGGAGATGGGCGGCGGTCCGTCGAGCGGGGGCCGGCGGAATTCACCCTCTGGCGCCTGCCGTTCGATCGTCGCCTCGGCCTCGGGCCGTTCGATCGTCATAGCTTTCCTCCACACGCACACACCGCGTTCGAACTTACGAATGGAATCGTCGGCGTTGCGGCTTGCAATTCACTGAACAATCTCTTAAGTGGGCTTTTGTTAACAGCGGCCCGGAAAAAATGCGAAAGCCGGCCGGGGTCGGACGACAGCTGTTGCCGCCGTTGCTCGTTCCCCGAACCGGCTCCCAACTCACAGGACAGACGGGCGCGTGTTTAGCCGCCGGGCTTGGTGACGTGCACCGGCTTCGCCCAGTCGGACAACGTCACGGTGACGGTGCCCGCGTCCTTGGTGACGATGGCGCGCACCAGGTTCGGGCCGGTGCCCGGCGAGGCCGCGGTCGAGGGCAGGGTGGTGCCCGCACCGCTCGGCGGCGCGACGTCCTTGATGTACAGGGTGATCGGGAACTCGCCGCCGTCCTTGCCGATCTGTGGGACGACCGGGTCCATGACGTCGGCGGAGATGGTGCCGCTGACCTTCACGGTGTCGACGCCGTCGATCTTCTCGCGGCCTTCGGCCTTGGCGTTCTTCACCTGCGAGATGGCGTAGGCCAGACCCTTGTCCTTGTCGAGCAGGACGCCCGGGTCGTAGATCTTCTCGGCGGGGCCGACGGGGGAGTACTTGGTGCCGTCACCCGTGTAGAGGGTCTTGTCGACGACCATGAACTTGGTCTTGGTGAAGTCGCCGTCCTGCTTGACCTTCACCTCGGCGTCACCGATGGCCTGGCCCTGGCCCTGCGGCTGGTTGGTGACATCGGCCTTGATGCTCTTGACCGACAGCGTGGGCAGGTTCTTCACGTCCAGCACCACGTGCACCGACTGCAGGGTCTGGGTGGTCTTGGCCGATTCGGCGACGATCTGCGCGCCCTCGGGCAGCTGCGACGGCGGGGCCGCCTGCGAGGTGGTGGCCTTGCTGTCCGAGCTGGAGGACGAGGTGCAGCCCGACACGAGCGCGGCGGTCGCGGCCGCGGCGATCATGATCGGGAGGACGCCGCGCCGAATCCGGCTGCCGGACGTGCGGTTCCCTTGGGATATCAGGTCATTCATGTACAACCCCCGAAGTCCATTCGATCTCGTAGTGAGGGCAGCCTTGCCGCTGCCCGTCGTAGTATGCAGGACGTCGCCCGCGCTCGCGCCGATCGGTGCGATACTCCGGCATCCAACCAGCACCGGCTCGATGTCGCCACGCTGTTTCGATCATCCAGCCGCACAGGCGATCAGCCCGCAACCAGCTATGTCGCAGGTCCGGGCGAGCGTTAACAATCCGGCCGAGTTCGCAGCGGGCCGGAGCGGCGGATTCTCCGGATGCTGCTCCGTCGCTGGCTGTTTGCCGGATGGTCACTGAACGTTCGGCGTAAACCGTTACCCCGGGCAGGTATTGACACGTGCCTCCGTCTGCGCGCAATATGAACATGCGTTCATGAACAACCGTTCATAATAGGAGTCGAGTATGACCGAGATCGTGAATACCGCCCAGTCCGAAGCCTGGAACGGCTACGAAGGCGAACACTGGGCAGGCCACTACGACCGCTACGACGCCGTGAACCACGGCTTCGACGAACCCCTGCTGACCGCCGCCCGCATCGCCGACGGCGACCGGGTCCTCGACATCGGCTGCGGTAACGGCCAATTGACCCGCGCCGCCGCCCGCCGCGCCGGCACCGGCTCCGCGACCGGCGTCGACCTGTCCGGACCGATGCTCGCCCGCGCCCGCGAACGGGCCGCCGCCGAAGCCGTCCCCAATGTCGGCTTCGACCAGGGCGACGCCCAGATCCATCCCTTCCCCGACGCCGCCTACGACGCCGCGCTGAGCCGGTTCGGGATCATGTTCTTCACCGACCCGGTGGCCGCCTTCGCCAATATCGCCCGCGCCCTGCGCCCCGGCGGCCGCCTGGCCTTCGCCGCCATGACCCCGCTGCCGGGCACCGATCTGGGCGCCGTATTCGGCGCCGCCGCAGCCCATCTCGGCGATTTCGCGGTCAGCCCCGCCGAAGGCCCGTTCTCCGAGCCCGACCGCATCCGGGACCTGTTGTCCGCCGCGGGTTTCCACGAGATCGGCGTCGAATACCGTGAGGCCGAGGGCATCTGGGGCGACGACATCGCCGACGCCACCGACTTCATCATGGGCTGGGGCCCGGTCCGCTACCACCGCTCCCTGGCCGGGTTCGCCACCGACGGCGAAGTCCGCCAGGCGATCTCCACGGCCCTGACTCCCTACGCCACTCCCGGCGGCATCGCGCTGCGCGGGTCGGCCTGGCTCGTCACGGCCGCGACCCCGCTACCGTAAGCATCCATGTCCCCCCGCAAGGCCGCGGCGCTGCGCGCCACCGACGACACCCTCCGCGATCACCTCGTCGCCACTGCGCAGCGCCTGCTCGCCGACGGCTCGGCCGCCACCCTCACCGTGCGCGCCATCGCGCGCGCGGCCGGGGTGGCCGACGGCGTCCTCTACAACCATTTCCCGGACAAGGACGCCCTGCTCGCCGTCGCGGTCCGCGCGCACGTCGACGCGGCGCACCGCGCGCTCGGCTCATTGCCCGCCCCGGGGGAAGCGACGGTCGCGGAGAATCTCCGTATATATCTGAGCGCGGGCCTCGATCTGCACCGCGCCGTGCTGCCGGTCTTCGCGGGCCTGCTGTCCGCCCCGGCCGTGCTGGATCGCTTCGCCCAACTGCCGACGGATCAGCCCGACTGGCGAGTGCTGCTCTCCGACTACCTGGCCGGTGAGCGGCGACTCGGTCGCCTCGCGCCCGACGCCGACATCGCCGCCGCGGCGGCGGTCCTGGTCGGCATCTGCCACGACCGGGTCCTCAACGCGGTGCTGCCCGGCATGTCACCGCCCGCGGTCGAGCCCGCGGCGGTCGTCGCAACGCTCCTCGACGGCATCGGGCCCACGACGTAGCGACTGCTCGAAAAGAAAACGGCCCGCTCCGAAAGAACTCGGGCGGGCCGTTTTCGACAGATCGATACGGGTTCGATCAGTACACCGGGCCGGTGTACTTCTCGCCGGGGCCCGCGCCCGGGGCGTCCGGGTACTCCGAGGATTCGCGGAACGCGCGCTGCAGCGACTGCAGGCCGTCGCGGATCGGACCGGCGTGCGGGCCGAGGTACTCGACCGACGCGGTGACCAGGCCGGCGAGCGCGGTGATGACGCGGCGCGCCTCGTCCAGGTCCAGGTGGGGGCTGCTGGCCGGGTCGGGTTCGCCCAGGCCCAGCTTCTCGGCCGCGGAGCTCATCAGCATGACGGCGGCGCGGCTGATGACCTCGACCGCGGGGATCTCGGCCAGTTCGCGCACGACCTCGCCGTCGATGAGGGCGGAATCGTCGTTCAAGGTAGCCTCGCTCATGGGGTAGAGAATGCCATCGCGCGCGTCCGCGCTGGTCGTGGGGGCGGCCGATTCGGAGCTCCCCGCTATGAGTGTTAGACTCTTCCGCGACGACCGCCCCGGACTGGTTCCTGCAACCGACTCGGGGCATCAAGTGGAGCCCGACTCCCACCGTCAACCAGCGCTGACAGCGCCGGGTTGCACGGTCCGGTCGCCCATCATTTACGTGATGGGTTCTGCGCGTGGGTTTTTCCTGCGTGCGGTGCGATGCGAGCTGTTTGCGTCGCGGATCGGTCGACTCGGGCCCCGTGCCGGTGAAATACCGGAGCGGGGCTTTCGTGTTGAAATTGGGGTTGCAGTTATTGCTTGCGGTCGTTGACGAACCGCTTGACCTAGGAGGCCCCATCAGCACTGAGACCCGCATCAACGATCGCATCCGCGTTCCCGAGGTCCGACTCATCGGACCCGGCGGCGAGCAGGTTGGGATCGTGCGTGTTGAAGATGCACTACGCGTCGCTCAGGAAGCTGACCTCGACCTGGTCGAGGTCGCGCCCGATGCACGCCCGCCGGTGTGCAAGATCATGGACTACGGCAAGTTCAAGTACGAGACCGCGCAGAAGGCGCGTGAGTCCCGGAAGAACCAGGTCCAGACCGTGATCAAGGAGCAGAAGCTCCGCCCGAAGATCGATGACCACGACTACGCCACCAAGCGCGGCCACGTGATGCGCTTCCTGGAGGCCGGGTCGAAGGTCAAGGTCACCATCATGTTCCGTGGTCGCGAGCAGTCGCGTCCCGAACTCGGGTTCCGGCTCCTGCAGCGACTGGCCGCCGACGTCGCCGACCTCGGATTCGTCGAAACCTCGGCCAAGCAGGACGGCCGAAACATGACCATGGTCCTCGCGCCGCACAAGGGCGCGAAGACGCGGGTGAAGGCCCAGAACGACGCGAGCTCGACGCAGCAGCGCAGCAGTGCGCCCGCGCCGGCTCCCGCCGAGGCGGCCCCGGTCGAGACCGCAGCCCCGGCTGCCGAACCGGCCACCCCGCAGCAGTAATAACGAGAAGCTCCGGAGGCGTGTGGTACCCGCGCGCCTCCGGCACGACAGAACTGAGGAATCCATGCCGAAGATGAAGAGCCACAGCGGCGCCTCGAAGCGATTCAAGGTGTCGGGCAGCGGCAAGCTGCTGCGTCAGCAGGCGAACCGTCGCCACCTGCTCGAGCACAAGCCGACCACCCGGACTCGTCGTCTGGACGGCGTGGAGGTCGTCGCCAAGGCCGACGTCGCTCGCGTCAAGAAGCTGCTCGCCAAGTAATTCGGCTGAGCCGACCGACCAACCTCCGGGTGCGATCGCCGCACCCCCTATTCGATCAAGGACTGAAAAGTGGCACGCGTCAAAAGGGCCGTCAACGCTCAGAAGAAGCGCCGTTCCGTTCTCGAGGCCTCCAAGGGCTACCGCGGTCAGCGGTCGCGCCTGTACCGCAAGGCCAAGGAACAGCAGCTGCACTCGCTCACCTACGCCTACCGGGACCGCCGGGCGCGGAAGGGTGACTTCCGTCAGCTGTGGATCACTCGTATCAACGCCGCCGCGCGTCTGAACGACATGACCTACAACCGCTTCATGCAGGGCCTCAAGGCCGCCGGCATCGAGGTGGACCGCAAGATCCTGGCCGAGCTCGCTGTCTCCGACGCCGAGGCCTTCGCCCAGCTGGTCGCCGCCGCCAAGGCTGCCCTGCCGGCCGACGTCAACGCCCCGGCCGCCTGATTCGGTCTGCGTGACAAAGCAATAGCCGAAACGACCCGCGGACGATGGTCCGCGGGTCGTTTCGTTTCTTCTCGTATCTCCGTGTATCTCCGAGGGGCAAGGTGGCCGTGAGCGCTGATTCCATCGACTGGCGTAACTCCCGGATCGTGTCGGCGGTCAAGCTGCACCGCAGTCCGGTCCGTCGCAAGACCGGCCTGTTCCTGGCCGAGGGCGCGAATTCGGTCGAGGCGGCGCTGGACACCGGCCGGGTCGAGGAACTGTTCTTCTCGCAGAAGGCCGCCGAACGCGAGCACGCGCTGGTCGCCGGGGCCGCCGCCCAAGGGGTGCGGACCACGATGGTGACCGACCGCGCCGCGGAGATGCTGGGGGAGACCGTGACTCCGCCCGGGCTGGTCGCGGTGTGCCGTTTGGTGGACGTGCCGCTGGGCGAGGTCCTCGACGCGTCGCCGCGCATGCTCGCCGTGCCCGTCGAGATCGCCGACCCGGGCAACGCGGGCACCCTGATCCGCGTGGCCGACGCCGTCGGCGCGGACGGCGTCGTGCTGGCCGGTGATTCGGTCGACCCGCACAACGGCAAATGCGTACGCGCCTGTGCCGGAAGCCTTTTCCACGTCCCCGTGGCCCGCTCCCGCGATATCGACGCCACCCTCGACGCGCTGGAGGCGGCGGGCATCGCGATCCTGGCCACCACCGCCAAGGGTGAGGTCGACCTCGACGACGCCGACGAGATCCTGCGCGGCCCGGTCGCGTGGCTGTTCGGCAACGAGGCGCACGGTCTGGACAAGGCCATCGCCGCCCGCGCCACCCACCGGATCCGGATTCCCATCCACGGCCGCGCGGAGAGCCTGAATCTCGCTGCCGCCGCGGCTATCTGCCTCTACTCGAGCTCGCGGGTCCAGCACGCGAAGTGACGTCCGCGGCGGGTTCCGGCCCGCCGGTCAGCTGCCGTCCTCGCTGAGGTTCTCGAGGATCTCGGCGGCCCAGGGCGGGGTGTCGGCCTCGAGTTCGGTGACGCCGAGCGCGGTGAGGTCGATGAGCAGCATGCCGGTCGCGAAGAAGCGGCGGACCTCGGTGGTCGATGCTCCGGTGAGTTCCTTGACGAGGAGGTAGAGCCGTCCGAAGTTCTCCCGGATGCACTCGCCGATGGCCGGTTCGCCCGCCGCCGCGATGCCCTGCAGGAACACCCGTGGCAGCTCGCGCTCGGTGAGGAAGTACTCGCCGAAGTGGGATCCCAGGGTGTCGAGGCGGTCCTTGGGGGAGGCGTCGGGCTCGGCCTGGGTGGCCCCGGCTCGGAACAAGTCCTCGATGCGGCCGCACACCCGGTCCAATACGGCCAGGAACAGCTGCTGCTTGGTGCCGAATAGCCGGATGACATACGGCTGCGAGACCCCTGCGCGGCGCGCGATCTCATCGGTTTTCGTTGCCGCGTAACCGGATTCGGCGAATGCGGAGATGGCCGCGCGCAGCACTTCCTCGCTGCGTTCCTCGGCCGTCATCCGGGTCCTGGTCATGGTGGCAGCGCCTCCTCGTCGGCGGGGAATCATCCTTGCCATTGACATGTTATCAGTCGATGCATACTCTCTAGTTATCAGTCGATTACAACAAGGGGATCGGACATGACTGAGACACTCGAAACCTCGCTCACCGGCAGGGTGGCCGAACAGGCCCGGCAGCGTCCGCTCGCCGCCGTCCTCGCCGCCGTGGGCATCCCGATGTTCATGGTCACGCTCGACAACCTCGTGGTGACCAACGCGCTGCCGGTGATCCGCACCGAACTGCACGCCTCGCTCTCGGACCTGCAATGGTTCGTGAACGCCTACACCCTGGCCTTCGCCTCGCTGCTGCTCACCGCCGCCGCGCTGGGTGACCGGCTCGGTCGCCGGCGCGTCTATCTGGGCGGCATCGCCCTGTTCACGCTCGGCTCGGCCGCCTGCGCGCTGGCCACCGAACCGTGGATGCTGATCGCCGCCCGCGCGGCCCAGGGCTTCGGCGGCGCGGCCGTCATGCCGCTGTCGCTGACATTGCTGTCGGCGGCGGTGCCGGAGAAGATGCGCAGCGCGGCCATCGGCATCTGGGGCGGCATCTCCGGTCTGGGCGTGGCGCTCGGCCCGGTGGTCGGCGGCGCGGTCGTCGACGGCCTGAACTGGCAGTGGATCTTCTGGCTGAACGTGCCGATCGGCCTGATCGCGGTGCCGGTGGCGGCCCGGGTGCTCAGTGAATCCTTCGGTGGCGCACGGCGATTGGACCTGCTCGGCCTGCTGCTGTCGGCGGGCGGCGTGCTCGCGGTGGTGTGGGGCGTCATCCACGGCGCCGACGACGGCTGGACCTCGGCCAAGGTGCTGACCGGACTGATCGGCGGCGCGATCGCGCTGACGGCGTTCGTGATCTGGGAGAGCCGCACCACCGATCCGATGCTGCCGCTGCGCCTGTTCCACAAGCGCGGCTACGTCATCAACGTGGTGTCGTTCACCTTCTCGCTGGGCACCTTCGGCTCGATCTTCCTGCTGGCCCAGTACTTCCAGGTGGTGCAGGGGTATTCGCCGCTGGCCTCGGGAGTGCGGACGCTGCCGTGGACCATGGCCCCGATGGTGGTGGCCCCGCTGGCCGGTCTGATCGTGGACCGGGTCGGCGCCCGGGTGCTGGTGTCGATCGGCCAGGCGCTGCTGGCGGTGGCGCTGCTGTGGATGGCCCTCACCACCAGCGTGGACGTGTCCTACAGCCACTTCGTGCTGCCATTCATCCTGGGCGGCGTGGGCATGGGCCTGACCTTCGCGCCCACGGCCACCGTCGTCATGGCCAATGCGTCACCGGCGGATCAGGGCATGGCCTCGGGCGCCAACAACACCATCCGCGAGGTCGGTGTGGCCATGGGCGTCGCGGTGCTGGCCTCGGTGTTCGCCTCGCACGGCTCGTACCTGAGCCCGGCGGACTACGTCGACGGCCTGATCCCCGCGGTGAAGGCCGGCTCGGTCATCGTCGCGCTGGGCGCGTTCGTGGCGCTGCTGCTGCCCGGACGTCGCACCCCGGCCGAATCGGGTTCCGGCGCAACCGTTCCGGTCAGGGCAGGGGAGACGGGGTAGCGCTCGCCTCGAAGGCCCCGGCGATGGTCGCGACGACGCGCTCCATCGTCGGGGCCTCGTCGTCGTTCAGTTCCCTTTCCACCGAGGTCATGTCGACATCGGGCAGCCCGCAGGCGACGGCCAGCTTCCACGGCGACAGGTCGCCGGTGACATTGACGGCGAAGCCGTGGGTGGAGACATTGCGGCCGACGCGCATGCCGATCGAGGTGATCTTGCGGCCGGTGTCGCGGGTCCAGACGCCGGTGAGCAGCTCCGAGCCGGGCGGAGTGACGCGGCGCTCGGCCGGGATGCCGAGGTCGGCCAGCGCCGCCACGATGCGCAGTTCGACATCGCGGATCAGATCCACGACGCCCTCGCCGGGCTGCAGCTTCACGATGAGATAGCCCACCAGCTGGCCGGGGGCGTGGTAGGTGAGCTGGCCGCCCCGGTTGGTGGTGAAGACCGGGATGTCGGTGTCGGGGGCCGGGAGATGCTCCTCGGGGGTGCGGCGGCCGATCGTGAAGGTCTGTTCGTGGCTCAGCAGCCACAGCGTGTCGGGCCGCTGGTCGGCGACTCGCTCCTCCCACATCTGCTGCATGCGGTCCATCGCCGCCGCGTACTCGATGAGGCGGTCGGAGTCGTCGATCAAGGTCAGGGGCCGGGACTTCACGAGTCCATTGGTACCACCGCTGTGGTCACCACCACGCCGAAGGGTGGGCCCGAGCTGGGAAAATCCAGGTGAGGTGGGCTGATTACAAGGTTTACGATGCGACCAGCAAGAATGGGTGGGCAGTAACCATTACCGATAAGACTTTCCGCCCGACCCGTAACCAGCCTGGGGAGTGACGAACCATCGTGGCCGATGACAACAGTGCCGAGCAGACCGCCGCGTTGAGCGAGGAGTCGCTCTCCGCCGCCGCGGAAGCCGCGGAGAAGGCGTTCGCCTCGGCCTCGACCCTGGACGAGCTGGCCACGGCCAAGACCGAGTACATGGGTGGCAAGTCGCCGATCTCGCTGGCGCAGCGGTCCCTGGGCACGCTGCCCAAGGAGGAGAAGGCCGACGCGGGCAAGCGGGTGAACGTGGCCCGCGGCCGGGTGTCGCAGGCCTACGAGTCCCGCCAGGCCGAGCTGCTCGCCGAGCGCGACGCGGCGGTCCTGGTGGCGGAGACCATCGACGTGACCCTGCCCGCCGACCGGCGCGCCGCCGGCGCACGGCACCCCATCTCGGTGCTGTCCGAGCGGGTCGCGGACGTGTTCGTGGCCATGGGCTGGGAGGTCGCCGAAGGCCCCGAGGTCGAGACCGAGCACTTCAACTTCGACGCCCTGAACTTCCTGCCCGACCACCCGGCCCGCACCATGCAGGACACCTTCCACATCGCGCCGGAGGGTTCGCGGCAGGTGCTGCGCACCCACACCTCGCCGGTTCAGGTGCGCACCATGCTGTCTCGCGAGCTGCCGATCTACGTGGTGTGCCCGGGCCGCACGTTCCGCACCGACGAGCTGGACGCCACCCACACCCCGGTGTTCTCGCAGATCGAGGGCCTGGCCATCGACAAGGGCCTGACCATGGCGCACCTCAAGGGCACCCTGGACGGTTTCGCGCGGGCGCTGTTCGGCCCGAACACCACCACCCGCATGCGGCCCAGCTTCTTCCCCTTCACCGAGCCGTCCGCCGAGGTGGACGTGTGGTTCGAGGACAAGAAGGGCGGCCCCGGCTGGGTCGAGTGGGGCGGCTGCGGCATGGTGAACCCGAAGGTGCTCATCGCCAGCGGCATCGACCCCGAGGTGTACAGCGGCTTCGCGTTCGGCATGGGCCTGGAGCGGACCCTGCAGTTTCGCAACGGCCTGCCGGACATGCGCGACATCGTCGAGGGCGATGTGCGGTTCACGCTGCCGTTCGGCATCCAGTCCTGACCTGACCCCGATACGAGGAAGCGAAACGTCAAGTGCGAGTAGCTCAGTCCTGGCTGACGGACATCCTGCAGCGGACCACCCCCGGGTGGTCGGTGACGGCCGAGGAGCTCGACGCGGGGTTCGTCCGGGTCGGTCTCGAGGTCGAAGAGGTCGACCATCTGGCGCCCATCGGCGGTGACATCGACAAGCCGCTGGTGGTCGGCCGGGTCGCCGAGATCACCGAGCTGACCGAGTTCAAGAAGCCGATCCGCTTCTGCAAGGTCGACGTCGGCAACCCCGAGCTGCAGGAGATCGTCTGCGGCGCACGGAACTTCGCCGTCGGCGACCTGGTCGTGGTGGTGCTGCCCGGCGGCGAGCTGCCCGGCGGATTCAAGATCGCGTCGCGGAAGACCTACGGTCACACCAGCAACGGCATGATCTGCTCGGTCGCCGAACTCGGCATCGGCAAGGACCACAGCGGCATCCTGGTGCTCGAGCCCGGCACCGCCGAGCCCGGCGCGGACGCCAACGAGCTGCTGGGCCTGGGCGACACCATCATCGAGCTGGCCATCACCCCCGACCGCGGTTACGCGTTCTCCGCGCGCGGCCTGGCGCGGGAGCTGGCCTGCGGCTTCGACCTGGAATACGGCGACCCGGCCGTGCGCCTGCTGCCCGACTCCGAGACGCAGGCATGGCCGGTGAAGATCGAATCCGAGTCGGGCTGCACGCGTTTCGCGGTGCGCCGCGTCACCGGAATCGACCCGAAGGCCGTGAGCCCGTGGTGGCTGCAGCGCCGCCTGCTGCTGTCGGGCGTGCGCCCGATCTCCCCGGCCGTGGACGTCACCAACTACGTGATGCTCGAGCTCGGTCAGCCGCTGCACGCCTTCGACGCCGCCAAGGTCCGCGGCGGATTCGTGGTGCGCCGCGCCAACACCGGTGAGACCCTGCGCACCCTCGACGAGGCCGAGCGCACCCTCGACGCCGAGGACGTGATCATCGCCGACGAGTCCGGCGTCATCTCGCTGGCCGGCATCATGGGCGGCGCGAGCACCGAGGTGTCGGACGCCTCGACCGACATCCTGCTCGAGGCCGCCACCTGGAACCCGGTGGCCGTGGCCCGCACCGCGCGCCGCCACAAGCTGGGCTCCGAGGCCAGCCGCCGCTTCGAGCGGATCGTGGACCCCGAGGTCAATATCGCCGCCCTCGACCGCGCCGCCGCCCTGCTGGCCGAGATCGCCGGTGGCACCGTCGAATCCGTGCTGACCGACGTGCGCGTGCCCACTCCGGCCGTGCGGTCGATCACCATGGACATCGATCTGGCCGACCGCACCGCGGGCGTGCACTACGCGCCCGGCGCGGCCACCCGCCGCCTGCAGCAGGTCGGCTGCGCCATCGAGGTCGGCGTCAGCGAGGCCGGTCATCCGCAGCTGATCGTGACCCCGCCGTCCTGGCGTCCCGATCTCACTCAGCCCGCCGACCTGGTGGAGGAGGTGCTGCGCCTGGAGGGTCTGGACCAGATCCCGTCGGTGCTGCCCACCGCCCCCGCCGGCCGCGGCCTCACCGCCGCCCAGCTGCGTCGCCGCGCCGTGAGCAAGGCGCTGGCGTTCGAGGGCTGCGTCGAGGTGCCCGCCCCGGTCTTCATGCAGGCCGGTGTCTTCGACACCTGGGGTCTGGACGCCGACGACCCGCGCCGCAACACGCTGCGGGTGCTGAACCCGCTCGACGTCGAGCGTGCGGAACTGTCGACCACCCTGCTGCCCGGCCTGCTGGAGATCGCGGCCCGCAATATCTCCCGCGGCCAGCGCGATCTCGCCATCTACGCGATCGGCCAGGTCACCCTGCCGACCGAGCGGACCGCGCCGGTCGGGCTGCTGCCCGTGGATCGCCGCCCGACCGACGACGAGATCCAGGTCCTGCTCGACTCGCTGCCCGAGCAGCCGACCCGCGTCGGCGCGGTCCTCACCGGCCGTCGCGAGCCGCGCGGACCGTGGGGCCCCGGCCGCCCGGTCGAGGCGTCGGACGCCTTCGCCCTGGTCGACGCGATCGCCGAGGCCGCCGGTCTGACCATCGAACGCCGTGCGGCGCAGTTCCTTCCGTGGCATCCGGGCCGTTGCGCCGAGCTGCTGGTGGACGGCGTCGTCGTCGGCCACGCGGGCGAACTGCACCCGGCTGTGCTGGAGCGTTCCGGCCTGCCGCCGCGCACCTGCGCCTTCCAGCTCGACCTGGACGCCCTGCCGCTGCGCGAGATCCGGCCCGCCCCGGTGGTTTCCGCGTTCCCCGCGGTGCTGCAGGACGTCTCGGTCAGCGTCGACAAGGCCGTTCCCGCTGTGACGGTGGAGCACGCGCTGCGCACCGGCGCGGGCGAGCTGCTCGAGGACATCTCCCTGTTCGACGTGTACGAGGGCGCGCAGGCGGGTGAGGGCCGCAAGTCGCTGACCTACGCCCTGCGCTTCCGGGCCACCGACCGCACCCTCACCGAGGACGAGGCCAGCGCCGCCCGCGACGCGGCGGTCGCCCGCGCCGCGGACGCGGTGGGCGCGGTGCTGCGCGGCTGATCCCAGTCCCTACCGAAAGGGCCCCGATCCTGGTGGATCGGGGCCCTTTCGGTATGAATGAACCATGTGGCATCCGGCGACGTTCGTCCTCAACGCGCTCAGCTACCAGCCGGGTGAGCGGGGAATCGCGATGACTCCCGACATGTTCGGGCTCGCCTACGCGGACCTGTACCTGCGGACCTCCGACGGGGAGACCGTCAACGCGTGGTTCGTGCGGGCGGTGGGGGAACCGGTGGGGCACATCCTGTTCGCGCACGGAAACGGCGGGAACCTCGGGGATCGGTCGCCGATGCTGGCCATGCTGGCGGCGGCCGGATTCGATGTGATGGTCTTCGACTATCGGGGGTACGGGCGCAGTACCGGGCGGCCGGGTGAGAGCGGGACCTATCGGGATGTGCGGGCCGCGCGGGCGGCGCTGCTGGCGCAGCCCGGGGTGGATGCCGAACGGGTGGTGTATCTGGGCAAGTCGCTCGGCGGGGGAGTGATGCTGGAGTTGGCGAACGCGGTGCCGCCCGCGGCGTTGCTGCTCATGTCGACGTTCACGAGCATGCGGGACGCGGCGACGGCGGTGTATCCGTTCCTGCCGAAGGTCTTCGTGCCCAACGCCTATCCGAGTCTGCAGCGGATTCGGCGGTTGCGTTGCCCGGTCCTGATCATGCACGGCGACGCGGACGAGCTGTTGCCCGTGCGGATGGGGCGGGAGTTGTTCGCGGCGGCACCGGAGCCCAAGGAGCTGGTGATCTATCCGGGCGGGCTGCACAACAATCTGATCGGATTCCCCGGCTGGGCCGAGCGGGTCGCGTCCTGGGCGGCGGGCGTCCTACCGCCCAGGCGGCTCATTTCCGGATGATATTGGCGAGGAACTCGGCATTGCCGCCGGTCTTGCGCAGGCCGTCGAGGAGCAGGTCGAGGGCGCGCTGATCGTCCAGATCGGCGAGCGTGCGGCGCAGGGTGGCGACGGCCTGGCGTTCGGCCGGATCGAGCAGCAGATCATCGCGGCGGGTGCTGGACTTGGCGATGTCCACCGCCGGGAAGACGTGGCGGCCGGCCAGGGTGCGGTCGAGCTTGAGCTCGGCATTGCCGGTGCCCTTGTACTCCTCGAAGATGACGGTGTCGGCGAGCGAACCGGTTTCGACGAGCGCGCTGGCCACGATGGTCAGCGAGCCGCCGTTCTCGATATTGCGGGCCGCGCCCAGGAACCGCTTGGGCGGCAGCAGCGCGGTGGAATCCACACCGCCGGAGAGGATTCGGCCCGAGGCCGGTCCGGAGGTGTTGTAGGCGCGGGCCAGCCGGGTGAGCGAGTCGAGCAGGACGACGACGTCGCGGCCCTCCTCGACCAGGCGCTGCGCCCGTTCGATGGCCAGCTCGGCCAGTGCGGTCTGCTCGGCGGGGGAGTGGTCGAAGGTGGCGGCGACCACCTCGGCGGGGACGCCGCGCGACAGGTCGGTGACCTCCTCGGGGCGCTCGCCGACCAGCACCAGCATGAGATGCGCCTCCGGGTGGTTGACGGCGATGCCGTGCGCGATCGATTGCAGCACAGAGGTTTTGCCCGCCTTCGGCGGTGCGACGATCAGTGCGCGCTGGCCCTTGCCGATCGGCATGATCAGGTCGGTGACGCGGGTGGTGAGCTTGTTCGGCTGGGTTTCCAGCCGCAGCCGCTCGTTCGGGTGGATGGGGGTCAGGTCCCGGAAGTGCGGTCGCGCGCCCAGCTCGGCGGCCGGTCGGCCGTTGACGGTGTCGACGCGCACGAGGGGAGCTTGCTTGCCGCCCTTGGGATTCGGCTGTGCGAGTCCGGCGACCAGGTCGCCGCGGCGCAGTCCGTGCGTGCGGATCAGGCGGGCCGGGACGTGGACGTCGTGCGGGCCCGGCAGGTAGCCGTCGCGGCGCAGGACGCCGGTCTGGCCGTGCAGGTCCAGTATTCCCGTTGCGGGAGTGAGTGTTTCGATGTGGTCGAGGGCCGGGGTCGGATCGGTGGATACGACTGGGGGCCGGATTTCGGTGGTGGTCATGATGTTTCTCCTTGGTGTGGCCGGATACGGCCGAGGGCGGTGGATGACCGCGGATGAATATCGAGTGATCACCGCATGGGCGGGATCTGCTCGGTGAGGAAGGAAATCGCGGTGGGAGGGACTTGCGTCTACCTACGTCCACGGGATCGCGACGCCACCACGGTACGTCACCCCGCGGGGCGCGGTCAATGCGTAGCCTGGAACCCATGAGCGATGCCCAGGAACTCGCGGCGTTGTTGGCGCAGCTGCCGGACGCCGAACTCGCGGGTGTGGTCGGGGCCGCCACCGAGGGCCGGGCCGGTCTGGCCGCCCTGCACGCGGTGGCGCGATCCCTGGCCGACACTCTCGGTCATGCCCCGGATGTCATCGATGTGACTCCTGACACCCTGCCGGTGGACGGCTATTCACAGTCTGAGACGGTCGGGGGATCCGGGCAGGTCGGAGCGGGTCCGGTGGCGACCGGGATACCGGTACCGCCTGCGGGTATCCCCACCGCGCCCGCGGTCGGCGGCTATACCTCCGCCGGCGTCCCTACTTTCGAGTCAGTTCGCGATAAGGTCGAGCAGCGCTACGGGACCTCGCAGGGGATGGGCGAGCTCGATCGGCAGACACCAGTGGGCCGTAGCGTAGAGGAACAGTGGGAAGCGCGAGCCGAGGCCGCGCGGGAACGACTGGATCGCATTCGAAAATCGATGCAGGGCAACGATTCCGAGTAGGTCCGGCGTTCCGTCTGAGATTGGGTGGAACCTTTGACCGAGCCGCGCGAAATTGCCGAGAAACTGCTGGATCTCCAGGTCGACTTCATTGTCGCCGAGGTCTCCGGCGACCGCTTCGCCGAAGTGATCGCCCGCGATGTGGAAGCGGTGATCGGCGTCGCCGACACCATCATCTTCCGCGACGTGGTCGAGATCGATCAGGCCAAGCAGACCGTCGCGAATGTCATCGACCTCATCGGCGGCAGCCCGGTGCTGGGCGAGATGGTCGGCACACTGGCCGACACCCTCTACGAGGACATCGCCGGGAACACCGAGTACACCCTCGGCGACGTGGTCGACCGGGAGCCGGTCGAACAGCTGCTCGAGAAGATCTTCGGCATGCACCAGGCCCAGGAACGCATCCTGGAACGCCTCACCGAGAGCCCCCTGGTCGCGACCGTGGCCGCCAAGTTCGTGGACAAGCTGGTCGACGACCTCATGGAGACCAACCAGCAGATGGCCGCGAAGATTCCCGGCCTCGGCTCGCTGGTGTCGATGGGCACCAATGCCGCCAAGACCGCGCGCAAGGCGGCAGAGAAGGCCGGCGGCACCTTCATCGGTGAAATGGCCGGGAAGGGAGCGCAATTCGCGCTCAAGCGGACCAACAACGCCATCCGCTCGATGCTGCGTGACGCGCCCGTGCACGACGCGGCCATGGAGTTCTGGGACCTGCACGCCGGGGAGCCGGTCAGCGGCCTGCGCGAGTACCTGTCGCAGCAGGACCTGAAGGATCTGGCGCTGATCATCCACCAGATCGGGGTGACCACCCGCAACAAGGAATATGTCGGCGTGCTGGTGGACCAGGGCGTCGAGGTGTTCTTCGAGAAGTACGGCGACCACACCCTCGCGGCCATGCTGCCCGAGCTGGGCCTGTCCGAGGCGGTCATCGCCGAGGAGATCCTGCGCTACGGCCCGGCCGTGGTGGAGGCGGCGAAGCGCAACGGCGTGCTGGCCAAGCTGATCCGGGAGCGGCTGGAGCCGTTCTTCCTGTCCGAGCCGGTGCTGGCGGTGCTCGCCGGGAACTGACGCCCGAATCCCGACACGGGCCGTACGCGGAATCGCGTGCGGCCCGGTGTCATTCCCGGGGTGGTAGTGCGGTTCATTCCCGGAAGGGCTTCGGCGCTCATTCCCTGGAGGGAATCGCGGACGGTGTCGATTCCTCGCAGACTCATGGTCATGACGAACAACGACATCGACCTGAACGACATCGCCGCCCGGTACCTGGCCCAGTGGAACGAATCCGATCCGGAGGCGCGCCGCAAGCTCATTCGCGACCTGTGGGCCGAGGACGGCGCGCAGATCCTCGTCGATCCGCCCGAGGACCTGCGCACCGCGGCCGCCGAGCTGAACTTCCCGATCCCGGCCCTCGAGGTTCGCGGCCACCACGCGCTCGAGCGCCGCGTGGAGCGCGCCTACGACATGTTCATCGGTACCGGCCACCGCTTCGTGCAGCGCGGGCAGACGACGACGCTGCTGAACCATGTCATCGCCATCACCTGGTCGATGGTGACCGAGGACGGCGCGGTGGTCGGCGGCGGCCTGGATGTGCTGGCGCTCGACGAGCACGGCCGCATCCGCACCGACCATCAGCACATCGCGATCGCCTGACGAAGCGGACGAAAGCTGTTGTGTGACAGGCGAATAGGTGAGCATGCACGTCCGGCTCTTCGAAGTCGAACTGCCGCAGCGGCCGTGGAGGATCTACTCGCTGGTGCCCGTCGGTTGAGCCGGGCTCATGGCGAAATGCTGGCGGTAGCGTTCGGGCGTCGTGGCCAGGCGGCGAGTGAACACCCGGTGCAGGGTCTCCCCGTGGCGGTAGCCGACCTGCCGGGCGATCGCACCGATGGTCAGTTCGGTCGACTCGAGGAGTCGGCGGGCGGCCTCGACCCGCAGATCCTCCACGAACGCCGCTGGCGTGCAGCCGGTTTCGGTGCGGAAGGCGCGGGCGAAATGACGTTCGCTCATACCCGCGCGGGCGGCCAGCCCACTCACCGTGAGTTCGTCGCCGAGGTGATCGGGCAGCCACTGCTGCACGGCCCGGATGGCGGGCGTGCGGGCGGGCTGGCTGCGCAACTGGGCGCTGAACTGGGCCTGGCCGCCCGGGCGGCGGGTGAACACCACGTACACCCGCGCGATCATGGCGGCCGTCTCGCGACCGTGGTCGTCCTCGACCAGGGCCAAGGCCAGATCGACGCCCGCGGACATGCCCGCCGAGGTCCAGCGATTGCGGTCGCGGACGTAGATGCGATCCGGTTCGACCGTGACCCGCGGATAGCGTTGGGCGAGTAGGGCGGTCGAACCCCAGTGGGTGGTGGCGCGATAGCCGTCGAGCAGGCCCGCCGCGGCCAGCAGCAGCGCGCCCGCGCACACCGAGGTCACCCGACGGGCCTTGCGGGCGAGGGCGGGCAGAGCGGGGACCACCGCCGCCGCCCCGGGACCGTGGACATCGCCGCCCACCACGATGAGGGTGTCGAAATCGGCTCCGGCGGTGATGTCCTCGAGCGAATGCGCGACGGAGAGGGTCAGCCCGCCGTCGGCCTCGATGGGCAGCCCGCCCGGCGACGCCGTCAGCAGCCGATACGGCAGTGCCGGGGAGTCGCCGTCCGAGGAGTCTGCGGTCTCGCCGAGGGCGCCGGCGGGACCACGCAATTCCGGTGGCAGCCGATCCGGCGGCGTCTCGACGATGGTGTTGAGGAGTGCGAACACATCGAGCGGTCCCGCCAGTTCGGAGATCTGCATGCCTTGGAAGACGACGAAGACGATGGTGCGAGGCGCGGCCACCTCGCGATCATCGCAGTCGACACGGGCGGCTGTCACGGTCAGCTGCTGACCGATCCGGCCGCGTCGCGGGTGGCGTGGCGGTCCAGGAACGGGATCATCAGCGCGGCCACCCGCTCGGGGAACTGGGCGTGCGGATAGTGCCCGCCCTGATCGACCAGCACATACTGGCCGAGCCCGGCCGGCAGGCCCGCCACGATCGCCCGGGCCTCGTCCTCCGGGTGCGGGAAGTCGGGATCATCCGCACCCATGATCACCAGTGCGGGACAGCGAACCTCGGGTAGCCGGGCCGCGGCGTCGGCCGGCGTGGTCTTGCCGGTCTTCATGAACTCCGCCCAGCGGCTGGGCCGCTGCAGCAAGGCGCGCAGTTCGGTGAGGTAGCCGTCGTGATCGGCGGGCGTGGTCGGGTAGGCCACGCCGTCGAGGTACCCGAACCACAGGCGCGGCGACTTCAACAGCTGGGTGCCGATCAGTTCCAGCATGCCGCGGCGGTGACGGCGATCCGCCCACAGCGCCCCGAAATCCACACCCTGGGTGAGCGTGAAGGGATCGATCTCGACGATCGCCGACACCAGCTCCGGCGCCTCGGCCGCCGCGATCGTGGCCGAACCGCCCGACAGCGAGTGCCCGACGATGACCGCCGGACCCCCGAAATGCCGGATGACTCCGAGCAAGTCGAGGGCCACATCGGTGCGGCTGATGGCGGCCTTGCCGGTCACCGACGGCCAGTCCACGCTGGACTGGCCGTGCCCGCGCATGTCGACATTGACCACGCGGTACCCGGCGGCCGCCAGCGGGGCGATCAGATGACGGAAGTCCCGCCGCCAGGTCCCCATCCCGTGCGACAACACCACCAAGGGCCCGGCACCGGTCACGTCACACGCGATCCGCCCGTGCTCGAGCTCTACATACTCGGTCATTTCCCGTTCCTTCCCAGCGATTTGGCTCCGCCGCCGCGGTGGGCGGCATGGAGGAATTGAACGCCGGAAGCCGGGGTTCGGCCGAGAGCTCGGGCAGGGCGGATCAGTGGTGTGGCCGATCCGGTCAGTCGCTGACCGCCCCGACCGGCATCTCGGTCGTCGCCGTCTCGGAAGCCCCGAACCAGGTGGCGAGTGCGTCCCGCAGCGCTGTGGCGGCGGTGTCGGTGGGTTCGTCCGTCGTTGCGGCCCAGGCGATGTGGGCGTCCGGGCGGATCAGGAGGGCGTCGGCGGGGCGGTCGGTGGTGGTGGCGGTTCGGATGTCGACGCGGGCACCCCAGGCCTCGGCGCCCTCGCGCAGGTCCGGGCGATCGGCCAGGATCAGCAGGACGGGCCGGGGTGTGCGCAGGAGTTCGGCGACGGTGGTGTCGCCGTGGTCGGTGCGCAGCGCGAGGTTGGGGGCGAGCGTGCCGGTCAGCGGGTGTTGGTTGGGGTTGGCCAGCGGGTAGCGCAGGTCGGTGCCCGCGATCAGGGCCGCCAGGCGGTGCAGGGCGGGTTCGTCGGTGATCAGCTCCTGGAAGAGTTCACGCAGCGCCTGCGCGGCGGGGTCGTCGCCGCGCCGCAGGGCCGCTTGGGCCTGGGTGTGCATCATGGTGCGCGCGCCCGCGAAATGACGCTCGTCGTGGTAGGTGTCGAGCAGTCCGTCCGGCGCCCAGCCGTCGAGGTCGGCGGCCAGTTTCCACGCCAGGTTGGCCGCGTCCAGCATGCCCGCGTTGATGCCGACACCGGTGGACGGGAAGGCGTGCGCCGCGTCGCCTGCCACGAAATACCGTCCGGCGCGGTACCGGTTGGCCTGCCGTGCCTGGAATTGGTAGCGCGACAGGCGAATCGGGTCGCCCAGCGGCATATCCACGCCGAGGATGCGGCGGATGCTGTCCCGCAGCTCGGCCAGTGTCATCGGCTCGTTGTCATCGGTCTCGCCGGACTCGTCCTCGGTGGTCTGGATCATGACGGTGCCGGGGGCGAGCGACCCCATCGCGAACACGCCGTTGCCCGTACGGGTGAATCCGGCCGCGACCCGGCCCTGCCCCGGAATCTCGAGATCGCCGTTGTCGAGCACGGTCACGCCCTCGGCCACCGCGACCTGACCCAACCGGTTGACCTCCGGATAGGTGGCGCCCGGGAAGTCGATCCCCGCCAGCGCCCGGACCCGGCTGCGCGCACCGTCGCAGGCCACCAGATAGCTTGCGGTGATCCGGTATTCACCCGCAGGCCCCCGAACCTCCGCCGTGACCCCCGTGTCGTCCTGATCCATCCCGGTCACTTCGTGCCCGCGCCGGATTTCCGCACCGAGTTCGGTGGCCCATTCGTCGAGCAGCTGCTCGAGTTTCGGTTGCGGCAGATGCAGCGCGCGCAGCGGCGAATCCGCCAGCGGGCTGAAGTCCACGTGCAGTCCGCCGAACGGGAGCGCCGCGATCGGACCCGCCGGTGTGGCGATCGCCTCGATGCGCTCGGACAAACCGCGGTAGTCCATCAGTTGCAGGATCTGCCCGCTGAAACCGTTGGCCTTCGGCACCGTCCGCAACTGTGGCTGCCGCTCCAGGAGGATCGGCCGCACCCCGGCCAGCCGCAGTTCGGCGGCCAGCATCAGACCCGTCGGGCCCGCACCCACGATGATCACGTCGGCATCGGTTCTACGCACTCGCACTACTCCGTTTCCGTGGGTTTTCGCTACGGCCAGCGATTCTGCGGCATCACAGGGGTCTTGTGGCAAGCCCCCCGGTGCGATATATGTTGAAGAGGGAAGTGGTTAGACCCACCTCCCCACTCCGACCGTCCGCAATAGCCGGGCGGTTTTTTCGTCTGCCGGCCCAGATGGTGTAGCCGCTCTCCTTGCGAAATGGCGCGCTGTGGTTACCAGGTTCGGCGGGTATGGGAAGTGGCAAGCGGTTGGTCGAGAGTGCTTGCTTCGGATCTGAAAAGCATTGCATCACAATAGAATTCGGCTATGAACGCCGTTTTTATCACGGTAGAATAGGGGCATGGATTCGAATGGGGTGACACTCGACGACTGCGGTATCGCTGAACTGGCGGCCGCGGTCTCGACCCTGACCGAATCCGTGCAGGGTGGGAGGATGACCGGGTTCTCCGATGGGGATGTTGTGTCGTTGATGCAGCAGCTCGAAACCTGTAAGCGTCAGATGGCTGCGTTGGATACGACCCTGATCATCGAAGCGGGTGAACGCTCTCTGCATTCACGGAGCGGGGCGGGGAAGATGGTGCCGTTCCTGCGGCACACGCTCGGGCTGTCGAAGTATGACGCGTCGGTGCGGGTGAAGATCACCCACCACTGCGGGGAGTTCGTGCAGCAGACGGGTCATGTTGCACCGCCTGTACTTCCGGTGACCGCCGAAGCGTTTGCTGCCGGGGATATCTCGCGTGATCACGTGCGCCACATCATGGACGTGATGAACCACCTGCCCCTCGATGTGCCTGCTGAGGCTCGGGCGGAGGCGGAGCAGATCCTCGTGGACTATTCGCGGAATGGGTGGCCGGATGATCTGTTGAAGATCGGCCGCGACATTCTCGCGCGCCTGGATCCCGACGGGAAGGTTGTGTCCGACGCGGACCGTCGCCGCCGTCGTGGGATCACCCTGTGTCGCCCGGGTGTGGATGGGATGACGCGGATCGAGGGCTGGATCACCCCGGAGCTGCGTGCGTTGCTCGATGCTGCGTTCGCGAAGCTCGCGCGGCCCGGCATGTGCAACCTGGAAGATGCTGAAAGCCCGACCGCGCGTGACGGGTTCATCGAGAATTCGGTGCTGGACGCGGCTGCCGGTCGTGACCGTCGTGATGCGGGTCAGCGCACCCATGACGCTTTGTTCGCGCTGCTGCAGCCCGGTGTCGATGTGAGCGATCTGGGTTCTCACCGCGGTATGCCGGTGCAGGTCGTGTTCACGATGAGCCTGGCCGACTTCGAGACCGGCACCGGGGTTGCGACCACCGCGTCAGGGACCCAGGTTTCGGTCGCGGAGGCGTTGAAGATGGGCGCGGATTCGCACCCGGTGATCGCGGTTCTCGATGGGGACGGGATGCCGCTCTACCTGCAACGGTCCCGCCGCACCGCCAGCGAAGCCCAGCGGTTGGCGCTGCTGGCCAGGGACAGAGGATGTACCAGGCCAGGGTGTGAGCAACCAGCCAGTATGTGTGCAGCCCACCATGTCACCGACTGGGCCAAGGGCGGACCCACTGACATCGATAATTTGGCGTTCGCGTGCGATCACTGCCACGCGTTGATCAATGATGGCCCCGATGGCTGGAAAACCGTTGTGATGGGTAAGGACTCACCGTATGCAGGGCGTGTTGGGTGGATTGCTCCGAAGAGTCTTGACCCGACCGGCACAGCGCGGGTGAACGATCGTCATCACGTGGGGCAGGCGATCGCCGCTGCGATCGATTCCAGTTGCAGGCAGTGGCGTTCACGGGTTGTGTCGAAGCCGAGCCATTCGTGTCCTGCTGGCGTGCGCAAAGCTACGCGGAGTGTGGTCGCGTCGCCTGCCCTGCCGCACTTGGGCTGACGCCGGGCCGGGATCCGTCACCCGCCGATCCCGGCCCAGGGACTGCACGCATCACCTTCTCGGGAGCCACGGAGACCTCCCGACGCCTTCGGCCCTTATGGCGGGATGCTGCACGGCCGAGCCGTAATCGGTCCCGAACAGTGAGGGGCCTCGTAAACTCGGCCACCCCTTCTTTCTCGTGTTCCTACCGGTGGGGGCTGGTGGGTGAGGGGCCTCGCAAGCTCGGCCACCCCTCTTCCTTCTCCAGGCGTCTTTTGTCTTTTGTTCTCTCGAGTCTTTGGTCTTCTCTTATCCCTACGCCGGGGTGAGAACTGCGATCGGGAACTGCCGCGGACTGAGGGCTCGGTAGGTATTGAAATGTGGGTACGCCGCCGCGAGAGTCCGCCAGTGGGTGTCGTATTCGGCGGAATCGGTAACCACCCGATAGGTGACGGGAAAGCTGTCGCGCCCGATCCGAACCTGAGCCTTGTCGGTGGCGAGCAGGTTCTTCCACCAGTTGGGCACACCGGGATTGCCGCCGTTGGAACCGCAGACCAGCAGATCGTCACCGGACCGGACAAGCATCAGCATGACCGGCCGAGCCTCCCCGGATTTGCGGCCGGGAACGGTCAACTCGAAGACAGGATCACCGAAGAGAGTGCCGAAGCGGGTGCCGCCGAATCGCGTGTAGAGGCGGCGATGGACGCGGGCGTAGAAGCGCGCCACCCCACCCAGATAGGTGCTGGAGTAGAAATTGAAGCGCCCCATCAGGGTCAGCTTGCCGGAGTCGGTGCCGGTCATGGATCTTCCCCTCGGGACGGTGATCGTTCGAAACTGACTGTACATGGTGTCCAGCGAGTTGACGCGAGGGCTGCTGGCTACGCTTCGGATATGGGGACGGACACGGATCAGGCGGCCGGGGTGGACGAGTTCGACGGGCTGCGACCTTTACTGTTCACGGTCGCCTACCAGCTGCTCGGAAGCGCCGCCGACGCCGAGGACGTGGTGCAGGACAGCTACCTCCGGTGGCGGGAAACGGATCGGGAGCGAGTCGAGAACCCGCGCGCGTATCTGACCACCGTCGTGACGCGGCAGGCGCTGAATCATCTGCGGACGGTGCGCCGGCGGCGCGAGGAGTATGTGGGCAGCTGGCTGCCCGAACCCATCCGCACCGACGCCGACACCGAACACGATGTGCTGCTGGCGGAATCGGTGTCGATGGCCATGCTGCTGGTGCTCGAAACCCTCGGGCCGACCGAGCGGGCGGTGTTCGTGCTCTCGGAGGTGTTCGGGCACAGTTTCGTCGAAATCGCCGGAATGGTCGGCAAATCCGATGCCACCGTGCGGCAGATCGCGCATCGGGCTCGTGCGCACGTGCGGGAGCGACGCAAGCGGTTCGATCCTGACGCCGAGACGAGCCGGGCGGTGATCGAACGGTTCCTGCTGGCCACGCAGACCGGTGATACACAGACGCTGATGGATGTCCTCGCGCCGGACGTGGTGCAGATCTCCGACGGCGGCGGGAAGGTCACCGCGGCCCGGAAACCTGTCGTGGGCGCGGAGCGGGTCGCGATCTATCTGGTGCGGCTGGCGCGGAACGGCATCGCGGACATGGCCGTCGAGTTCGGCACGTACAACGCGCTGCCCGCCGTCCTGCTGCGCACCGCGGATGGACTGCTCGACACCGTGCAGTTGATCGAAACGAGCGGTGACCGCATCACCGGGCTGTATGCGATCCGTAATCCGGACAAGCTGCGGACCGCTGAACTGACGCGCGTGCTCGCTCGGTGACCGGTCACCGCGGAGGCCAAGGCTCCAGGACGCGCTGAATCGTTGCGTAACTGGGGATTTCGGCGACCAACGGATGACCGTGCGCAACAGATTCCGCCGTGTGCACGGCAGCCGCCAGTGCCGCGCGGTACAGCAGCGACCCCGTGCTGATGCGCCGGACACCCAATTCGCCCAGTTCGGCCACTGTCGGCCCGGTGGGGGAGAACAGGATGTTCAACGGCGCGCTCAACGCCGTCGCGAGGGCCCGAATCCCTTCGGCGTCGGTGATTCCCGGCACGAAAATGCCGTCCGCACCACACTTCTCGTAGTGCTGGACCCGTTCCAGGGTGGAGTCGGTATCGATGCCGAGCCAGTAGGTGTCGGTGCGCGCGTTGACGAACAGCTCGGGCACGCGAGCCTTCACCGCCGCGATCAGCTCGCCCTGCTCGCGAGGATCCGCCAACGCCGCATTGGATCGGCTGTCCTCCAGGTTGATTCCCGCGATCCCAGCGTGCGCGAGTTCCGCGCAGAACTCCGCCACCTCGCGGGGATCGGTGCTGAACCCGCCCTCGATGTCCACGGTGACCGGGATGGTCAGCCGTCCGAGCCGCTGCGCCAGCGTGAGCGTCTCGGCGCGCGTGGCGGCGGTGCCGTCGGGCAGCCCGGCCGCGGCGGCGACACCCAGGCTGGTGGTGCCCAGCGCCGGGAACCCCGCCTCGGCGAGCATGGCCGCCGACCCGTAGTCCCACGCGTTGGGCAGGACCAGCGGGCGGTCACCGTGGTGCAGACTGCGGAAGAGCTCGGTCTTCGTCATGCGGCACTCCGTTCGTCGACGGCGGGTCACGCGGGTCGCGGCGATATCAGGCCACGCGGGTGGATCAGTTCACGCAGGGGATCTTCGAGCCGATGGTGGTGGTCACCGGCTTGCCGGAGTCGGGCGCGTCCGAGGTGGTCGTGTCCGTGGTCGCGGACAGGCTGGTGCTGGAGCCGTTGGCGGTGGTGGTCGGGGTGGTGGCGGTCGCCGTGGGGTCCAGGGAGGTCGGGATCTCGAGGTCGCTGCCGACGACCAGCTTCACGTGCCCGGCCGACACCGAGGTCGACGGGCTGACCGGCAGGCCGCCGAACATCTCCGACACCTGCTTGGCGTCGGTGTCGGCGCCGGCGCCGTAGTAGACGGTCGAGCTGGTGCCGTCGGCGTAGGAGGCGTTGGCGACCTCACCGGCCGGGAATCCCTTGGCGGTCAGCAGCTTCGACACCTTGGCCGCCTGACCGGGGGTGCCGCTGGCGTTGACCACGTCCAGCGTCGAGGTGGGGGTGACGATCGGGGCGCTGGGCGCGGCCGGAGTCGAGACGCCGAACGCCTCGCGCACCGTCTTCTTGATCGCCACCGGATCGATGACGTTCACGTCCTGGCCGTCGACATTGTCGTAGCGCAGCACCGGCAGCGTACGGAACTCCACCGACGGCGAGTCCGCGCGGCCCAGGGTGGTGGCGAAGTCGGTGAGGCTCCAGCCGTCGGAGAGCACCACGTCCTTGTGCGCCACATCGATCAGCGCCTTGAGCCGACCCGGATTGGTCAGCGTGCCAGAGCTTTTCATGGAGTTCGCGACCGAGGTCAGGAACGCCTGCTGCCGGTGGGTGCGGTCCAGGTCACCGTTCTCGAGGCCGTGCCGCTGCCGCACGAACGCCAGCGCGTCCGAACCGTCCAGGTGCTGCGGTCCCGCCGGGAACTGCGCGCCCGAGTAGTAGCTGTCGTCCACGGCGTGGTTGAGGCACACGTCGACGCCGCCCAGCGCGGTCGCCAGATCGTAGAACCCCGCCAGCGAGATCTCCGCGAACCGGTTGATCGGGACGCCGGTCAGCGCCTTCACGGTCTGAACGATGCTGGCACGCCCGGCTTCCCGGCCCTGCCGCTCCAGTTCGGGACCCTCGGCCATGCCCTTGGCCTTGAGTTTCTCCTCGACCGTGTACTTCTTGAGCCCGTACGACTCCTTGATCTTGGCGTGGTCGTAGCCCGGAATGCCCTGCACCGGCACGTAGTCGTCGCGCGGGATGGAGAACGCGACGATGTGCTTGAGGTCCTTCGGAATGTGCACCAGGATCAGCGAATTGGCGTTGTAGCCGCCCTCGGTGCCGTCGCCGGCGTGCAGCTGGTCGAGGATTTCCTTGGGGAGATCGTTGCCGTTCAGGTCTTTTCGGGTGTCGAGACCGATCAGCAGCATGTTGATGTCGCCGTCGAGGTTCACGTCCTCGGGCGAGATCGCACCGGAGCGGGTGAAGCCCTGGTCCAGGGTGGTCTCGCCGTACCAGACGACGCCGGTGATGCCCATCACGCCCGCCGCGACCATGGCCATGACGCCGCGTCCGGCCAGGCGCAGCCTCTTGTCGCGGTCACGCTCGGCGGGGGTGCGCTCGCGGCGATTGCCGCCGCTGCCCGGCTTCTCACCGCCGCCGTTTCGATCCTCGGTACGACGGCGGCCCGCGCGCGGGGGCTTCGAGTCGCCCTGGGCTCGCCGCGAGCGGCGGGGGGCGGGATTCGGCGTCTCCGGTGCCCGGTGAGAGCGGCCCGACTGGGGGCCGACAACCGGCAGCGGCTGGGTGGCGTCGTCGTACATGGCGTTGTCGAGTGTGCCGTAAGCGGCGCGTCCTGTCAGATTTCCGCCCGGTTGTGAATGAGCTTGCACAGTCGTGCATAATCATCACATGGTGGATACCTCGAACGGGCCCCTACGGGTCGCGGTAGCTGGTGCGAGCGGCTACGCGGGCGGTGAAGTGCTGCGCCTGCTCCTCGGACACCCCGCCTACCGAAGCGGGCGCCTCGAGATCGGTGCGCTGACCGCCGGCTCCAACGCCGGCACCACCCTCGGTGAGCTGCAGCCGCACCTGCTGCCGCTCGCCGACCGGGTCCTCGCGCCCACCACCGTCGAGGAACTCTCCGGCCACGACGTGGTCTTCCTCGGCCTGCCGCACGGCCAGTCCGCGGCGATCGCCACGGCCTTGCCGGACTCCACGATCATCATCGACTGCGGCGCCGACTTCCGGCTCACCGACGGCGCGGCCTGGGAGAAGTACTACGGCACCCCGCACGCCGGCCACTGGCCCTACGGGCTGCCCGAACTGCCGGGCGGCCGCGACCAGCTGCGCGGCGCCACCCGGATCGCCGTCCCCGGCTGCTATCCCACCGTCTCGAGTCTCGCGCTGGCCCCGGCCGTCGCGGCGGGCATCATCGAACCGCGGGTGAATGTGGTTGCGGTGAGCGGCACTTCGGGCGCGGGCCGCAAACTCGACGTGGGCCTGCTCGGCTCCGAGGTGATGGGCTCGATGCGGGCCTACAGCATCGCGGGCGCGCACCGGCACACCCCCGAGATCGCGCAGAACCTGAAGGCCGCCCAGCGGTCCGGTGGCGCGGCCGATGCCGACGTGAGCGTGTCGTTCACCCCCGTGCTGGCCCCGCTGCCGCGCGGCATCCTCGCCACCTGCACCGCCCCCACCACCGTGGACGCCGCGCAGGCCCGGGCCGTCTACGAGAAGGCGTACGCCGACGAGCCTTTCGTGCACCTGCTGCCCGAAGGCGTGCTCCCGCAGACCGGTTCGGTGCTCGGCTCCAACGCCGTCACCCTCCAGGTCACCGTGGACACCGACGCCGGACTGCTGGTGGTCATCGGCGCGATCGACAACCTGACCAAGGGCACCGCCGGGGCCGCGGTGCAATCGATGAATCTGGCCCTCGGAATCGACGAGACCGCAGGACTTTCCACCGTAGGAGTGGCACCGTGAGCAACGACAACGTCAACAACAGCGCGGCTGTCGGGAACGGCAAGCTGGTGCGGTCCCAGGGCGTCACCGCGCCGCTGGGCTTCCGGGCGGCCGGTATCACGGCGGGCATCAAGAAGAGCGGCAAGCCCGACCTGGCGCTGGTGTTCAACGAGGGCCCCGACTACGCGGCCGCGGGCGTGTTCACTCGCAACAAGGTCAAGGCCGCGCCGGTGCTGTGGTCGCAGCAGGTGCTGACCGGCGGCCATCTGCGCGCCGTCATCCTGAACTCCGGCGGCGCCAACGCCTGCACCGGCCCCGGCGGCTTCCAGGACACCCACACCACCGCCGAGGAACTCGCGAAGGCGTTGAGCAACTGGGGAACCGAGACCGGCGCCGGCGAGATCGCCGTCTGCTCCACCGGTCTGATCGGTGACCGGCTGCCCATGGACAAGCTGATCCCCGCCGTCACCGAGATCGTGCACGAGATGGGCGGCGGCCTGTCCGGCGGCGCCGAGGCCGCGCGCGCCATCATGACCACCGATACGGTGCCGAAGGAGACCGCCTTCCACCACCAGGACAAGTGGAACGTCGGCGGTATGGCCAAGGGCGCGGGCATGCTTGCACCGTCGCTGGCCACCATGCTGGTGGTGCTCACCACCGACGCGGCCGCCACCCCGGCCCAGCTGGACGAGGCGCTGCGCAACGCCACCCGCTACACCTTCGACCGCCTCGACGTGGACGGCTCCTGCTCCACCAACGACACCGTGCTGCTGCTGGCCAACGGCGCTTCGGGGGTCACCCCGAGCCAGGCCGACCTGAACGCGGCCGTGCTCGCGGTCTGCGACGACCTCGCCGAGCAGCTCATGTCCGACGCGGAGGGCGTCACCAAGCGCGTGCACATCACCGTCACGGGCGCGGTCAGCGAGGACGAGGCGTTGATCGGCGCGCGGGCTCTGGCACGCGACAGCCTGGTCAAGACCGCCTTCTTCGGCTCCGACCCGAACTGGGGCCGGGTGCTGGCCTCGATCGGCATCGCGCCCATCGAACTGGATCCGAACCGGGTCTCGGTGTCGTTCAACGGATCCCCGGTGTGCATCGACGGCGCGGGCGCGCCCGGCGCGCGCGAGGTGGACCTGTCCGGCCCCGACATCCAGGTGCTGGTGGAACTGAACCTGGGCGACGGCGAGGCCACCGTCCGCACCACCGACCTGTCGCACGGGTACGTCGAAGAGAACTCGGCCTACAGCTCATGAGCGATGTGGTGAAACAGCTTTCGGCCCTCGACAAGGCGCACGTCCTCGCCGACGCGCTGCCGTGGCTGCAGAAGTTCCGCGACAAGATCGTGGTCGTGAAGTACGGCGGCAACGCCATGATCGACGACGACCTCAAGCGCGCCTTCGCCGCTGACATGGCGTTCCTGCGCACGGTCGGCGTGCACCCGGTGGTGGTGCACGGCGGCGGGCCGCAGATCAGCGCCATGCTGAAGAAGCTCGGCATGACCGGCGAATTCCGCGGCGGCTTCCGGGTCACCACGCCCGAGGTCATGGACGTGGTCCGGATGGTGCTGTTCGGTCAGGTGGGCCGGGAACTGGTGGGGCTCATCAACGCCCACGGCCCGTACGCCGTCGGCATCTCCGGTGAGGACGCGCACCTGTTCACCGCCACCCGCCGCACCGTGCAGGTCGACGGCGAGGCCACCGATATCGGGCTGGTCGGCGACGTCACCTCCGTGGCACCCTCGGCCGTGCTGGATCTGATCGCGGCGGGCCGGATTCCGGTGGTGTCCACCATCGCACCCGACGCGGACGGCGTGGTGCACAACATCAACGCCGACACCGCCGCGGCCGCGCTCGCCGAGGGCATCGGCGCGGAGAAGCTCGTCATCCTCACCGATGTCGAGGGCCTGTACACCAATTGGCCCGACCGGTCCTCGCTGACCAGCCGCATCGACACCGACGAACTGGCCAAGCTGCTGCCGTCGCTGGACGAGGGCATGGTCCCGAAGATGGAAGCCTGCCTGCGCGCCGTCGAGGGCGGCGTCCCGACCGCGCACGTGATCGACGGGCGCGTCGCGCACTCGGTCCTGCTGGAACTGTTCACCGGGGAGGGCATCGGCACGATGGTCACCCCCGCACAGGAGATCTCATGAGTACAGCCGACATTCAGCAGCGGTGGCAGACCGCCCTGATGAACAACTACGGCACCCCGAAGGTCGCGCTGGTGCGCGGCGCGGGCGCGGTGGTGTACGACGCCGACGGCAAGCGCTACCTCGATTTCCTGGGCGGCATCGCGGTCAACAGCCTCGGCCACGCGCACCCGGCCATCCTGTCGGCGGTCACCCAGCAGCTGGGCACGCTCGGCCACGTGTCGAATCTCTATGCGTCCGAACCGGTCATCGAGCTCGCCGAGCGGCTGCTCGCGCACTTCGGTGACGGCCACGGCAAGGCGTTCTTCTGCAACTCCGGCACCGAGGCCAACGAGGCCGCGTTCAAGATGGCGCGGCTGACCGGACGCACCAAGATCGTCGCCTGCGAGGAGGCGTTCCACGGTCGCACCATGGGCGCGCTCGCGCTCACCGGCCAGCCGTCCAAGCGGGAGCCGTTCGAGCCCATGCCCGCCGGCGTCGTGCACGTGCCCTACGGTGACGCGCTCGCGCTGGCCGCCGCCGTCGACAAGGACACCGCCGCGGTGTTCATCGAACCCATCATGGGCGAGAGCGGCGTCGTGGTGCCCCCGGCCGACTACCTGGCCAAGGCTCGCGCCATCACCAAGGATCAAGGCGCGCTGCTGATCCTGGACGAGGTGCAGACCGGCATCGGCCGCACCGGCGCGTTCTACGCCCACCAGGCCGCGGGCATCGTGCCCGACGTCATCACCCTGGCCAAGGGTCTCGGCGGCGGTCTGCCCATCGGCGCGGTGCTGGCCCAGGGCCCGGCCGCGGATCTGCTGCAGCCGGGCATGCACGGCACCACCTTCGGCGGCAACCCGGTGTGCGCGGCGGCCGCGCTGGCCGTGTTGCGGACCATCGACGAAGAGGGTTTGCTCTCGCACGTGGAGAAGGTCGGCAAGATCCTCGTCGACGGCATCGAGCACCTCGGGCACCCGCTGGTGGATCACGTGCGCGGCGCGGGCCTGCTCATCGGCATCCAGTTGACCGACGACGTCTCCGCCGAGGTCGATCTCGCCGCCCGCGAGGCCGGATATCTGCTGAATCCCGCCAAGCCCAACGTGATCCGGCTCGCTCCGCCCCTGGTGCTCACCGAGACCCAGGCCGAGAACTTCCTGTCCGACCTGCCCGGCATCCTCGATGCCGCCCAGGCCCAGAAGGAGTCCAAGTGACCATCCGGCATTTCCTGCGCGACGACGACGTCACCCCCGCCGAACAGGCCGAGATCCTCGCCCTGGCCGCGGAATTGAAGGCCGCGCCGCTGGCCCGCAAGCCCCTGGAAGGACCGCGCGGCGTCGCGGTCATGTTCGAGAAGAACTCCACCCGCACCCGCTTCTCGTTCGAGATGGGCATCGCCCAGCTCGGCGGCCACGCCGTCGTGGTGGACGGCCGCGACACCCAGCTGGGCCGCGAGGAGACCCTCGCCGACACCGGTCGCGTGCTCTCCCGCTACGTCGACGCCATTGTGTGGCGCACCTTCGAACAGGCCCGCCTGGACGAGATGGCCGGTGCGGCAACGGTTCCCGTCGTCAACGCGCTGTCCAACGAGTTCCACCCGTGCCAGGTGCTGGCCGACCTGCAGACCCTGCGCGAACGCAAGGGCGACGACCTGACCGGCCGCAACCTCACCTTCCTGGGTGACGGCGCGAACAATATGGCGCACTCGCTCATGCTGGGCGGCGTCACCGCGGGCATGAACGTCACCATCGCCGCCCCCGAGGGTTTCGAGCCCTTCGGCTGGATCGTGGATGCCGCCCAGAAGCGGGCCGCCGAGACCGGCGCGACCATCACCCTCACCCACGACCCGCTCGCCGCCGTCGAGGGAGCCGACGCCCTGGTCACCGACACCTGGACCTCCATGGGCCAGGAGAACGACGGCCGCGACCGCGTCGCCCCGTTCCGGCCGTTCCAGGTCAACGCCGAGCTGCTGGCCCGCGCGGCCGCGGATGTGACGGTCCTGCACTGTCTTCCGGCCCACCGCGGCGAGGAGATCACCGACGAGGTCCTCGACGGCCCGCACAGCGCGGTCTGGGACGAGGCCGAGAACCGCCTGCACGCCCAGAAGGCCCTGCTGGTCTGGCTGCTGGAACGATTCGCGCGAGGCGACAGGTGAGCAGCGGCGAACGACGCACGGCCGCACCGGCTTCGGGTAAGTCCGGTGCGGCCATCGCACGCACGCGCGCGGGCCGGCAGGCCCGCATCGTCGCCATCCTGGCCCAGCACGAGGTCCGCAGCCAGTCCGAACTGGCCGCCCTGCTCTCCGGCGAGGGCATCGACACCACCCAGGCCACCCTCTCCCGCGATCTCGACGAACTGGGCGCGGTGAAGCTCCGCGCCGCCGACGGCGGCGCGGGCGTCTACGTGGTCCCCGAGGACGGCAGCCCCGTCCGCGGCGTCACCGGCGGCACCGAGCGCCTCTCGAAACTCCTCGGCGACCTGCTGGTCTCCACGGACGCCAGCGGCAATATCGCGGTCCTGCGCACCCCGCCGGGCGCCGCCCACTTCCTGGCGAGTGCGCTGGATCGGGCCGCCCTCCCGGAGGTCGTCGGCACCATCGCCGGCGACGACACCATCGCCGTCATCGCCCGCGAACCCATGACCGGCGCCGAACTCGCCGCCAAGATCGAACAGCTGGCCTGAGCGGTCACTCCGCCTCGTGCGCTACCGCGGGGACCTTGTGCGCCACCGCGAAGACGCGGCGGAACGGCAGCCACGTCGTGCCGTCGGGGTTGCGCGGGTAGGCGTCGCGCAGGATCGGGGCGAGGTCGGCGCGGAAGTCCTGCCACTCGTGGTCGTCGAGGGTGTCGCGGACCGGGCGCAGGGCGGTGCCCGTAATCCAGTGCAGGACCGGGTCTTCGCCGGTCAGGGGCTGCAGGTAGGTGGTTTCCCAGGCGTCGACCGCGCATCCGGCGGCGGCCAGCACTGACGCGTATCCGGCGGGGGCGGGGACGGCGTGGCGGTCGAGAATGCCTGCGGCCGCGAGACGTTCGCGCCAGCGGGGCGACGATGCGACGTCACGGATCGCGACATGCGAAGGGGCGTCGAAGTTTCCGGGCACCTGGAGGGCCAGCCATGCGCCGCCGGGCAGCGCGTCGATCCATTTCGGCAGCAGGGCGAGGTGGTCTGGGACCCATTGCAGGACCGCGTTGGTGACCACCACGTCGGTGTCTGGGGCGGGGCGCCAGTCGCGGACGTCGGCGACGGCGGCGTCGATGCCGTGTTCGCGTGCGGCGGCGACCATGTCGGGGGAGGAGTCGAACGCTTCGATGGTCGCGCCGGGCCAGCGGCCGGTGAGGGTGGCGGTGAGATTACCGGGGCCGCAGCCCAGGTCGGCCACGCGGCGGGGATGGTCGGCTCGGACGCGGTCGACCAGATCGAAGAACGGGCGTGCGCGCAGGTCGTCGAAGGCGAGGTAGGTGGCCGGGTCCCACATGGGTTCCTCCGCATCGTCGATTTACCAAACCGTACGTACGTACTGTATTCCTGTTCGGGGGTCGGTGCAAGACTCCCGGGGGTGATAGGCGCAGGCGGGGACCCCGGTTATGAATGGGATTGCATCGTCATGCATAATCATTTGCAGGACGACGGAGCGCACCACGGGACCGGGTAGGGACCGCGGGCAGCGCACCGGCCGAGGGCCTAAACGGACTAATGAGGAGCACACGGACTATGACCAAGCGCGTCGTACTCGCCTACTCCGGCGGACTGGACACATCGGTCGCCATCAGCTGGATCGGTAAGGAGACCGGCGCCGAGGTCGTCGCCGTCGCCATCGATCTCGGCCAGGGCGGCGAGGACATGAACGACGTGCGCCAGCGCGCGCTGGACTGCGGCGCGGTCGAGTCCATCGTCGTGGACGCCCGCGACGAGTTCGCCAACGAGTACTGCCTGCCCACCGTGCAGGCCAACGCCCTCTACATGGGCCGCTACCCGCTGGTCTCGGCCATCTCCCGGCCGCTGATCGTCAAGCACCTGGTCGAGGCCGCCGAGTACCACGGCGCCGACACCGTCTCACACGGCTGCACCGGCAAGGGCAACGACCAGGTCCGCTTCGAGGTCGGCATCGGCGCGCTCGCCCCCGACCTGAAGGTCATCGCCCCGGTCCGCGACTACGCCTGGACCCGCGAGAAGGCCATCGAGTTCGCCGGCGAGAACAAGCTCCCGATCAACGTGAGCAAGAAGTCGCCGTTCTCCATCGACCAGAACCTGTGGGGCCGCGCGGTCGAGACCGGCTTCCTCGAGGACCTGTGGAACGCCCCGACCAAGGACGTCTACGACTACACCGTGGACCCGACGGTCAACTTCGAGGCGCCCGACGAGCTCATCATCACCTTCGACAAGGGTGTCCCGGTCGCCATCGACGGCCGCCCGGTCACCATGCTCGAGGCCATCACCGAGCTGAACCAGCGCGCCGGCCGTCAGGGCGTGGGCCGTCTGGACATGGTCGAGGACCGGCTCGTCGGCATCAAGAGCCGTGAGATCTACGAGGCCCCCGGCGCCATCGCGCTGATCGCGGCCCACCAGGAGATGGAAGCCGTCACCATCGAGCGCGAGCTGGGCCGCTACAAGCGTCAGGTCGAGCAGCGCTGGGGCGAGCTGGTGTACGACGGCCTGTGGTACTCCCCGCTCAAGCGCGCCCTCGACGCGTTCGTGCAGGACACCCAGCAGCACGTCTCCGGCGAGATCCGCATGGTGCTGCACGGCGGCAGCGTGGTCGTCAACGGCCGTCGCTCCGACGAGTCGCTCTACGACTTCAACCTGGCCACCTACGACGAGGGCGACACCTTCGACCAGTCGCTGGCCAAGGGCTTCGTCCAGATCCACGGCCTGTCCTCCAAGGTCGCGGCCCGACGGGACCTCAACAGCAAGTAGTAGCGTCGATCCGGGCAGTGCACGCACCCGGCCGAAGGAGACGCGCCCATGCGAACCGATGACGACAGTTGGGACATCACGGAGAGCGTGGGCGCGACCGCCCTCGGCGTCGCCGCCCTGCGCGCCCACGAGAGCGGGCGCGAGGACGCGCTGTTCCAGGATCCGTACGCCGCGAAACTGGTGAGCGCCGTCGGCTCCGACGGCTGGAACAACCTCATGGCCGGGATGCGCGACCTCGGTGACAGCGAGCAGGGTGGCGAGGACACCGACCTGAGCAACTGGTCGATGGGCAGCGTCCTGATCGCTCGCACGATCTACTTCGACGAGTACTTCGCCGCCGTCCAGCGCGCCGGGATCCGGCAGATCGTGATCCTGGCCGCCGGGCTCGACGCCCGCGCCTACCGGCTCGAATGGCCCGAGGGCACCCGCATCTTCGAACTGGATCAGCCGAAGGTGCTGGCGTTCAAGGCGCGAGCGCTGGCCGACGACGAACCCGCCGCCGACCGCCGCGAAGTGGCGATCGACCTGCGGCAGGACTGGCCGAAAGCCCTGCTGGACAAGGGTTTCGAACCCGGTGAGCCGACCGCCTGGCTGGCGGAGGGGCTGCTGCGGTACCTGCCCGGCCACGCCCAGGACAAGCTGCTCGCGCAGGTGGCCGAACTCAGCGCGCCCGGCAGCCGGGTGGCGTTGAACCTCGGCACCGACAAGGACATGGCCGACCAGTTCCGGGAACGCCGCGCCAAGGTGATGGCCGACGCCGGGGTGAAGATCGACCTGGAAAACCTGTTCTACCCGTGGGAGGACCGCAAGGACCCCCGCACCTGGTTCGCCATGCACCAGTGGCTGGTGACCGAGGGCGACCCGGTCACGCTGCTCGAGGACCGCGGCCGTACCGTCCCGGAGACGGCCAAGGCCGGTATGGGCCACCACATTCTGATGACCGCACTCCGACCCCGAGGAGACGACACGCTATGAGCCAGGGCGGCAGCACCAATGCAGGCGCGCTGTGGGGTGGACGCTTCGCGTCCGGTCCCGCCGCGGCGATGGCGGCGCTGAGCAAGTCGACCCACTTCGACTGGGCGCTCGCGCCGTACGACATCCGCGCCTCCAAGGCGCACGCGCGCGTGCTGCACAAGGCCGGGCTGCTGTCGGCGCCGGATCTGGAGGGCATGCTGGTCGGACTGGATCAGCTGGCGGCCGATGTGGCGTCGGGTGCGTTCGGTCCGCTGGAATCGGATGAGGACGTGCACGGCGCGCTCGAGCGCGGCCTGATCGACCGGGTCGGCACCGAGCTCGGCGGGCGGCTGCGCGCGGGCCGCTCCCGCAACGACCAGGTGGCCACGCTGTTCCGCATGTGGCTGCGGGACGCGGTGCGGCACATCGCCGCCGGCGTGCTGGACGTGGTCGACGCCATCGTCGCGCAGGCCGCCGCGCACCCCGACGCGGTCATGCCCGGCAAGACCCACCTGCAGGCCGCCCAGCCGGTGCTGCTGGCCCACCACCTGCTCGCGCACGCGCATCCGCTGCTGCGCGACATCGACCGGATCCGCGATTTCGACAAGCGGGCCGCGGTGTCGCCCTACGGTTCCGGCGCGCTGGCGGGCTCCTCGCTGGGCCTGGATCCCGAAGCCATCGCCGCCGAACTGAATTTCGACTCCTCGGCCGCGAACTCCATCGACGCCACCTCCTCGCGTGACTTCGCCGCCGAGGCCGCGTTCGTCCTGTCCATGATCGCCGTCGACCTCAGCCGCATGGCCGAAGAGGTGATCATCTGGAGCACACCGGAATTCGGCTACATCACCCTCGCCGACGCCTGGTCCACCGGCTCGTCGATCATGCCGCAGAAGAAGAACCCCGACGTCTCGGAGCTGACCCGCGGCAAGGCCGGTCGCCTCATCGGCAACCTGACCGGTTTGCTGGCCACCCTGAAGGCGCAGCCGCTGGCCTACAACCGTGACCTGCAGGAAGACAAGGAACCGGTCTTCGACTCGGTCGCCCAGCTGGAGCTGCTGCTGCCCGCCATCGCGGGCCTGGTCTCCACCCTGACCTTCCACACCGACCGCATGGCCGAGCTGGCCCCGGCGGGCTTCACCCTCGCCACCGATATCGCCGAATGGCTGGTCCGCCAGGGCGTTCCGTTCCGCGTCGCGCACGAGGCCGCGGGCGGCTGCGTCCGCGCCGCCGAGGCGCGCGGCGTCGGCCTGGACGAGCTGACCGACGCGGAGTTCGCGGCCGTCGACCCGGCGCTCACCCCCGGCGTGCGTGAGGTGCTGACGGTGCAGGGCTCCATCGCCTCCCGCAACGCGCGGGGCGGCACCGCCGGAACCCAGGTCGCCAAGCAGCTCGAAGAGGTGCGCGGCACGGCCGCCACCCAGCGCGCCTGGCTGGGCTGACCCACCCGGCGACAGCTGATCCACGACAACGGCCCGTGGGGTTCCCTTTCCGGAAACCCCACGGGCCGTTCGTCATCCGCGACGATAATTCATGTGTTTCGCGGCGGGCACCGACGCGCGACCGGAGTCGTGCACCTTGCCGTCGCGATCATGTTGTTTCCGTGCGCCTTTGCCGCGCCGTTCGGCTCGCGAGAGCTTGCGCTCGGCGGGAGCATCAGCGGGGATTTCAGGCGCTGGAATTACAGGTGACGCGGCGATTTCGGGCAGCGAGAAGTGCTCGGGCACAAGTCCTCCTAGAAATATGCGTGACCGACTAACCGGATCGGATGCCGGTCGGAATCGGGAAAGCCACGGGCGGTCGGGACGACAGACCGCCGGGCGTCAGACGCGAATCGCGCTCAGGAGAACAGGAACAGCCACATGCCGAGCACTCTAACCACAGGCCCGCATCCGCCGCATCCCATTTAATTCCGCGTGTCCCGCAGGGCGAGGACGGCGGCGGTGATGCCCTTGCGGTCGTAGCTGCTGACCGGCATGGTCGCGCCGTGGGCGTGACGGACGGTGCCCCGGGAGTCGACGAGCACGGTGCCCGACTGCTGCATCGCACCGAACATTCGGCGGGTCAGGCCGACCGACTCGTGCGGGTCGCCGGTCGAGCCGGTCAGCACGGCGAACGGTAGGGCGTGCTTGGTCTTCCAGGCCAGAGCGGCGTCGCGGTCCTCGGGCACGACGATCACGACCCGGATGTTCTCGTCGTCGAAGAAGTCGCGCCGCGCGATCAGGTCACGGACGTGCCGGTTGCAGATCGGGCACGCGGTCGAGCGCATGAAATACAGCAGGGTGCCGCGCGCGTCGCCGCTGTCCGACAGCCGCCAGGGCTGTCCGGCGGTATCGATCAGATCCAGGTTCGGCGCGGGGTGTTCGGTGGTGAGCATGACGGAGCGTCCCTTCGCATGGGGTGGTACGAGATGGCCGGACGGCGTGAGCTGACCGGTGGCGCGATCGGCCCGGCGGTCAGCGGAGGTCGTCGAGACCCAGACGGACCGCGGCGCGGGCGCGGTGCAGCTGCGATTTCATTGCCGCGGTGCTCAATCCGAGCGCGTCGGCGGTCGCACGGCCGGGATAGCCCAGCACATCGCGCATGATCAGCACCCGCCGCTGCACCTCCGGCAGGGCCGTGATCGCCTCGGCCAGCTGGTCGGCGTCCAGCCGCCGCAGCACCTCGTCCTCGGCGGAGCGGACGACATCGGCGGCGTCGATCCGCGGCGCGTGGTCCAGGACCCGCCGGGCCCGGCGCAGGCACTCGTTGCGGACGATGCGGAACATCCACGACGCCAGCGCGGTGGTCGCGCGCAGCGTGCCGATCTTGCGGTACAGGATGATCAGCGCTTCCTGCGTGGCGTCCTCGGCATCGGTGTCGGAGGCGCACAGATGCTGCGCGAACCTGCGCACATGCGGATGCGCGCCGTACACGACGGCGGCGATCGCCTCGCGGTCACCGTTCTGGGCCGCCGTCACCAGCTGCTCACCAGCCCAGCCGCGTTCCACGTCCTGCTCTCTCACTTGGATTCGTACAGTCACCACCATAAGAGCGTCCCCGGCCGGAAAAGGATTCGAATCCGGCCGGGGAAAGTTCGCCCGTGGGTGTTGCCGAGCTGCGGGGCCTAGCTCAGGGCCTGCCGCATGAGTTCGGTGATGCGGGCCTCGGTGGCGGGCGTCATGCTCCGCAGCGCGTAGTTGACCGGCCACATCTCGCCGTCGTCCAGGTTGGCGGCATCGTTGAAGCCCAGGATGGCGTAGCGGTACTTGAACTTGGCGGCGGGCTGGAAGAAGAACACGATCTTGCCGTCGCGGGTGTAGGACGGCATGCCGTACCAGGTCTTCGCGCCGAGCTCGGGGGCGATGGACTTGACCAGGGCGTGCAGCCGTTCGGCGATCGCGCGGTCGGCGTCGTCCATCTCGGCGATCTTGGCCAGCACGTCCTGCTCGCCGTCGGCCTTGGCGGAGCGGGAGTTGCGGCGGCGGGCGGCGGTCTTCAGTTCCTCGGCATGGGCTTTCATGGCGGCGCGCTCGTCGGCGCTGAAACCGACGGTGGTCTTCTCGGCGGGGTTCTCGGTGGCCATGGCTGGATTCCTTTGCGGGAGTGGGGGAAACGGGACTGTGGGAGGGGAGGTCAGTTGTCCTGGATGAGGCCCAGGACATTGCCGTCGAGGTCGGTCACGGTCGCGACCAGGCGGCCACCGCCGACCTCACGGGCGGCCTGCTGCACCGTGGCGCCCGCGGCGGTGAGCGCCGCGACCTTGGCCTCGATGTCGGCGACGTGCCAGTAGGAGACGGGGGATTCCGGGCTCTGCGGGCTGCCCGCCGGGACCAGGCCGATGTGCTGGCCCTCGGCCTCGAAGCCGACGTAGTAGGGGGAGTCGGTCTGCGGCTCGAAGCCCAGCAGCGCGGCGTACACGGTCTTGGCGGCGGCCAGGTCGGCGACGGGGTGCAGCACGGTCTTGATGCCCTGGGTGGTCATTGTTTCTCCTGGTGAGAGGGTGTTCGTTCGGTGTGCTTCAAGCTTCGCCGCCGGGGGCCCTCGCTCACATCCGTGGCGACCACGGAATCCACCACGGAGAGCGACACCGAGCCCGCCCGTACCGCCGCGGGCGATCCCATGCGGCAGACTGGGTTCATGGCTGTGACGTTGGAAATCTCCACCCGCGAAGCCGAGGTGCTGGCCCTGGTGGGCGAGCACCTCAGCAATGCCGAGATCGGTGCGCGACTGTTCATCTCGGTGCGCACGGTGGAGAGCCACGTCTCCTCGCTGCTGCGCAAACTCGACGTGCCCGACCGCCGGGCCCTGGCCCAGCACGCGGCCGCCACCCGCACCGCGAGCCCGCAGGCCGCGCCCGTCCTGCCGAAACCGTTGACCTCGTTCATCGGCCGCACCCGCGAACGCGCCGAACTCGCCGAACTGCTCCGGACCCAGCGTCAGGTGACCGCGGTCGGACCGGGCGGCGTCGGCAAGACCCGTCTGGCCCTCGCGGTCGCCGCCGAGGTGGCCGCCGATTTCGCCGACGGCGTGTGGTTCGTCGACCTGGTGCCGCTCGCCAGCCCCGACACCTGCGTGGTCGCGGGCACCGTCGCCATGGCCCTCGGCGTCGGCGAACAACCCGGCCGCCCCTTCGACCGCGCCGTGCTGGCCGCGCTCGCCGACCGCAATGCCCTACTGGTGCTGGACAATTGCGAACACGTCCGCGACGGTGTGGCCCCCTTCATCGAAGAGCTCCTGGCTACCTGCCCCGGCATGCGCGTGCTGGCCACCAGTCGCGCGCGGCTGCTGGTGCCGTTCGAACACTCCTACACCGTGCCGCCCATGTCGCTTGCCGGAGACGGCGATTCGGACGCGGTCGCCCTGTTCATGGACCGCGCGGCCGCGAGCGGCTGGCCGCCGAACCACGCGCTGCGCGACCAGGTGGCCGCGTTCTGCGGACGCCTCGACGGCGTGGCCCTGGCCATCGAGCTGGCCGCCGCCCGCTGGACCTCCCTCGGATTGGATGGCCTCACCGCCGGTTTGGACGACCAGTTGCGCATGCTGTCGGGCGGCGCCCGCGCCGACGACCGGCACCGCTCGGTCCGTGCGGCCCTGGACTGGAGTCACGCCCTGCTCGAACCCGAGGACCGCACCCTGCTGCGCCGGATCTCGGTGTTCATGGCCGCCTTCCCCGTGGAGGCGGCCGCCGCGGCCGCGAACCTCGACAAGGGCACGGTCGCGGCCGGATTGGCGCGGCTGGCGGAGCAGAGCCTGCTCGTCGTCGCCGACACCCCGACCGGCACCCGGTTCCGCGCCCTGGAAACCATCCGCCAATACGGCCTCGAACAGCTCGACGCCGCCGGTGAGCTCGACGACGCCCGCGCCGCCCACCTGCGCTGGTGCGCGGCGGAGGCCACCGAACTGTGCTCCCTGCGCGACGGCTGGCGACCCCGATTCGATACGGCCGCGGACGATTTCCGCGCCGCCCTCGGCTGGGCCTTCGAACGCCCGGATCAGCGCGCCGACGCTTCCGCGCTGGCCCGCGGCTTCGGCCACCTGCTGTTCGCCCGCCACCACACCGGCGAATCCCAATGGCGCCACGAACAAGCCGCCTACCTCTGTGACGATCCCGCCGTGGCCGCCGACCTGCTCCGCCAATCGGCGGCCGCGGCGGGCTGCGGCGGCAACGGCGACGACATGTACCGGCTGCACCGCTCCGCCGCCGAATACGCCCGGCGCGCCGGAGATCCCGCCGCCGCGGCCATCGACCTGGCCACCGCCGCCTCGGCCGCCTACCGCTTCTGGGGCAAGTTCGAGCAGCTCCCCACCCGGCAGGACGCGGCGGCGCTCCTCACCGAAGCCCGGCAGCTGGCCGACACCGCGGCCGCCGCGGATGACGAGGCGCGGGTGGCGGCCGCCCGCTCCGCCATCGCCTCGGCCGAGGCAACGGTCTTCGCCAACCCGTTCAACGCGCCGCAAGGCACCACCGAAGTGACTGCCGCCGAAGCGATGTCGCAGGTCGAGCACGCCGTGGACCTGGCACACGCCACCCGCGATCTGTTCGCCGAATCCGCCGCGCTGGACGCGCTCGCGGCCGCCCAGAGCGCCGCGGGGGACATCCGGGCCGCCGCCGCCACGGCACGCAAGCGAATCCGGCTACTGTCCACCACCCCGGACAATCCCGTGGGCACCCACGAACTGATGGACGCGCTCGGCCAAGCCGCCGAATTCGGTCTAGGCGCAGGCGATCTCGCCGGAGCCCGCCGCTGGGGACGGCAACTGGCCGAACACCCGATGCTCGCGGAGGTCGGCCACACCGCCACCAGCCGCCTCCTGGTCGCCGACGCCCTGGCCGGCAATGTCGACGACGTCCTCACCCACGGCGCCCGCTTCCTCGAGGCCTGGCACCGCGAGGACCGCCCCGCCCGCTCCGCCCTCGGCGCGGCCGTGGCCGGAGTCCGCATGATCCACGGCCTGCGCGACGACTTCGACGCCGAACGCGAATGGACCACCGTCCTCCAGCAACTCGGCACCCCCGCCGCGGACGCCGACGGCTACCAGGCGGTCTTCGACGCCCTGCTGATGCTGCACCACGGCCAACCCGAGGACGCCCTGGAACGCACCGAACTCACCGCGGCCGAGGCGAGCACACGAGTGCCGGGCGCGTGGCTGCCCTGGTACCTGGCCCTGCAAACCGAAGCCGTGGCGATCGCCGGGAACCCCGATGCCTCAGTCGAATTCGACCAGGCTCGGGCGGTGGCCGCCGGAAACCCGGTGGCCGCGGCCATCATCGACCGCGCCGAGGCCCTGCTGGCCAAGGACCGCGATCGACTGCTGTCCACCGCGACCACTTTCGACGCCGCGGGCTGTCACTACCAGGCCGCACGGACCAGGATTCTGGCCGGTGGCGCCGAGGCGGCCGCCGGGGCCGCCGCACTCACCACATTGGGCGTGACCCCGATGACCGCGCTGGTGCACCTGTAGCGGGTCAGCAGTGCGGGGTCGCCGTATCCGACAGCGAGGTGACCGTGCACTTCGCGCGGTCAGAGCTCTGCTTCGCGGCGTCGTCGAACGCGGCGACCAGGGCGTCGGCGCGATCGCGGCCGAGTACCGGCCGCAGTGCCATGACGATATTCGCCGGTTGCCCATCGCGCGAGAAGAATCCGCAATGCAGCCTGGCAGTTCCGCGGCGAGTCATCTGCATGACGCCGCCGCATTCAGGGTGTGGGGTCACGGCGTCACCCATGGTGATGACCGTGTCGTAGGCGACGAAGACGTCGTCCGCGGGCGGCGTGACGTCGGGGACGTTCCCTGCCGCGAACGGCTTCGGGGTGCTGGTCACGTCCGCGACCGCGAGGCAGACCGGGCCGTAGGGGCTGCCGACCATGGACAGTGCGACGGTGACGGTGGCTTCGCTGTCGGTGGCGTAGTCCAGAGCCGCCACCGTGGGCCGCAACTCGCTGTAGAGCCGCGCGACCTCGTCGGCGGTCATCGGCGTCGCCGTCACATCGAAAGTCGGAGCGGTGATGCGCCGGGCGCGCCCCGAAACCAGGTACGTGGTGATCGAACCGCTGGTGAGGCCGTCGACAGCCTGACCGTCGATGATCGTGGCCGCGCCGCGGGTCACCAGTTCCGACCGTCCAGGGCTGGGACCCAACTGCCGGGCGAGTGACTCGGGTTTCAGCTGCACGGCCATGTCCACGTGGAGGATTTTGGCGGGCTGCAGCTGTGGATAGTCGCCGACCTGTTCGGCGATCTCGGGTGCGACGCCGTGCGCGATCCAGGCGTCCTTGCCGCCCTGCAGGAAGGTCTTCCCTCCGACCGCGAGGTAGGTCAGTGTCCTTCCCGAGCCGTAGTCGATGGTTCCCGACGCCACACCGGCATTGGTGACTCGCACGTCCAAGCTCGGGGCTCTGCCGTCGCTGCGGGACAGGCTGCCGGTGTAGTGAACACCGGGCGCGTTGATGAGGGCCAGCTGTGCGGACTTCAGGTCCTCGCGCGCGGCTTGGCCGGATGAGGTCGCGTCCGGTCCGGTCACCAGCCACGCCGCGACGGCGGCGACCGCGAGCGCGACGACGATCAGCAGCGTGATCCACGGCCACCGCCTCTGGTGGCCCGCCACCACGGTCACGTGCCCCGGCGTCGCCGCATTCTCCGCCGGGTCGGCCACCGGTCGATCGGTAGTCATCCCACCCCCACATCGTGCAATCGGTCGGGCAATCCGACCGCAGCACTATATGATTCGGCCCCCCGACCAGCAAACCCATCGCACACCGCAGCCTTCCTTGCTGCCGGTTCCAGCGTCGTTCGGGCAGTTATCCTTCGGCGATGACCTTGTTGTTGCTGGCGTTGGCGATTGCGTGTGAGGTGACGGCGACGGTGTCGCTGAAGATCTCCGAGGGGTTCACCAAGGTGGTGCCGTCGGTCATCGTGGTGATCGGGTACGGGGCGGCGTTCTATTTCCTGTCGCAGGCACTGAAGCGGGGGATGGCCATCGGGGTGGCGTACGGGATCTGGTCGGCGGTGGGGGTGGTGGCGGTGGCGACCATCGGGGCGTTGTTCCTGGACGAGCGGATCACCGCCGTGCAGATCGGCGGGATCGTGCTGGTGATCGCGGGAGTGCTGGCGCTGGAACTCGGTGGGGCGCACTGAGGTTCGGCCGGGAGGTCAGTCCTGGACTCGGACCTCGTAGCCCGCGTCGGCGAGGGTGGTGAGGACCTCGTCGCGGTGGGCGGGGCCGCGGGTCTCCAGGGTGAGCAGGACCTCGACCTCGTCGATGCCGAGCCAGGCGCCGGTGCGGGAGTGTGCGACGTCCAGCACGCTCGCGCCGGTGCGGCTGAGCTCGGACAGCAGGCGGGACAGGCTGCCGGGGCGGTCGGAGATGGTGATGCGGGCGGCCAGGTAGCGGCCGGCGGCGCTGAGGCCGTGGCCGATGACGCGGGTCAGCAGCAGGGGGTCGATATTGCCGCCGGAGAGGATGGCGCAGACCGGGCCGTCGAGGGCGAGTTCCGCTGCGGTGTAGGCCATCAGGGCGGCGACACCGGCCGCGCCCGCGGGCTCGACGATCAGCTTGGCCCGTTCCATGCACAGCAGCAACGCCCTGGACAGGGCGTCCTCGTCGACGGTGACGATGGTGGGCGCGGCGTCGAGGACGTGCTCGAAGGGGACCTCGCCGGGCAGGCCCACCGCGATGCCGTCGGCCATGGTGGACATCTGTTCCAGGGCAATCGGTTTCCCGGCGGCCAGAGAGGCGGGCCAGGCGGCCGCCTCGGCGGCCTGGACCCCGATCACCCGGACCTGCGGGCGCAGCCGTCGCAGGGCCGCCGCGACTCCCGCGAGCAGGCCGCCACCGCCGGTGGGGACCAGCACGGTGCCGACATCCGGGAGCTGGTCGAGGATTTCGAGCCCCACCGTCGCCTGCCCGGCCACGATGTCGAGATGATCGAACGGGTGCACCAGCGTCGCCCCGGTACGATCGGCGAATTCCTTTGCCGCGAAAAGACATTGATCGACGGTGTCGCCCACCTGGTACACGGTCGCGCCGTAGGCCCGGGTGGCCACCAGTTTCGGCAGGGCCGCGCCGACCGGCATGAAGACCGTGGAGTCCAGACCCAGCGAGGTCGCCGCCCAGGCCACCCCCTGCGCGTGATTGCCCGCGCTGGCCGCCACCACGCCGCGCTCCCGCTCGGCCGGCGACAGATTCGCGATCCGGTTGTAGGCGCCGCGCGGCTTGAACGAGCCGGTGCGCTGCAGGTTCTCGCACTTCAGCCACACCGGATGCCCGACCCGCTCCGCCAGCACCCGCGAACCGACCACGGGCGTCCGGCGGATCACCGGTTCGAGCAGGGTCGCCGCCGCCTCGATCCGCGCCATGAGCTCCATGCGCGCCATGTTGCCAGGAATTCACCTCACCCGCGGGGCGGCGCGGCGCGGCGGATAATGGCGAATCCCGCACTGCGCGCCCGAGAAATGTGAAGCACGTGTGAACGGGCTGGTCGGAAAAGATATACGGATCACGCAATGACCCGGAAACCGAAAAGCAATCCATGGGGAACGGCTGATTCCTACCTTGAGCACACTCATCGGCTTTCGGATCGGATGCAACCCCATGACCGACATCGTCACTCCCGCATCGGCGGGTGCGGAATCAGCGGCACCGCCGCCCGCTCCAGACTACGACCTCCGGCTCACCAATGACGATCTCGCCCCCCTGAAGAAACAGACCTGGGGCTCGTACCACATCTTCGCCTTCTGGATGTCGGATGTGCACAGCGTCGGCGGATACGTCACCGCCGGTAGCCTTTTCGCGCTCGGCCTGGCGGGTTGGCAGGTGCTGGTCGCCCTGCTCATCGGCATCACGATCGTATATTTCCTGTGCAATCTGGTGGCCGCGCCCAGCCAGCGCGCGGGCGTCCCGTATCCGGTCGTGTGCCGCAGCGCCTTCGGCGTGAAGGGCGCGAACATCCCGGCCATCATCCGCGGCCTGATCGCGGTGGCCTGGTACGGGATTCAGACCTACCTGGCCTCGGCCGCGCTGATCGTGGTGGCGGTCAAGCTCTTCCCGAGCCTGGCCCCCTACGCCAAGTCCGGCGACTACGGCTTCCTCGGCCTGTCGCTGCTCGGCTGGGGCGCCTACCTGGTGCTGTGGATCGTGCAGGCCGCCGTGTTCTGGCAGGGCATGGAGTCCATCCGCAAGTTCATCGACTTCTGCGGTCCCGCCGTGTATGTCGTCATGTTCTTCCTGTGCGGCTACCTGATCTACCAGGCCGGCTGGGGCGCGATCGACCTGCAACTGGGCGCGGTGAAGTACCACGGCTGGGACGCCCTGCCGGTGCTGCTGGGCGCGATCGCGCTGGTGGTGTCCTACTTCTGCGGGCCCATGCTGAACTTCGGCGACTTCTCCCGCTACAGCAAGTCCATGGAGGCGGTGAGGCGCGGCAACCTGCTCGGGCTGCCGGTCAACTTCCTGGCTTTCTCACTGCTGGTGGTGATCACCGCGTCGCTGACCATCCCGGTGTACGGCGAGCTCATCACCGATCCCGTCGAGACCGTCTCGCGCATCGACTCCACCTTCGCGATCGTGCTCGGCGCGCTCACCTTCACCATCGCCACGGTCGGCATCAATATCGTCGCCAACTTCATCTCACCCGCCTTCGACTTCTCGCACGTGAGCCCGCAGAAGATCTCGTGGCGGATGGGCGGCATGATCGCGGCGGTCGGGTCGGTACTCATCACGCCGTGGAACCTGTACAACAACCCGGACGTCATCCACTACACCCTGGAAGTGCTGGGCGCGTTCATCGGACCGCTGTTCGGCGTGCTCATCGCCGACTACTACCTGGTGCGCAAGAAGACCATCGTGGTCGACGAGCTGTTCACCATGGCCGAGACCGGAAAGTACTGGTACCGCAACGGATTCAACCCGGTCGCGGTGATCGCCACTGTGATCGGCGCCATCGCGGCGGTATTCCCGGTGCTGGCCAAGGACGTGTACGGCATGCACACCGCGGCCCAGTACAGCTGGTTCATCGGCTGTGGGCTGGCGCTGGTCATCTATTACGGGCTCGCCACCCGCACCAAGCTGATGGTCACGGCCTGAGGGGCATCCCCCTCACCGAATCCCTGGCAGCGGTGCCGGACGCTGCCAGGGATTTGCCATTTCAGTGATATCGAACCCTCGGTGAATGTGGCGCGGATTACATAATCCCCACGATTTCGCGTATTAAAGGGCACAGTCAAAATATTCGGCTTTTCCGAATCGCAATTAGTACGGTGGATCTCATGCAGCTCTCCCGGTTCACCGATCTCGGCTTGCGGTCGCTCATGCGCCTGGCGGTCAGCAGTGGGGCCGACGAGCGCGTCACCGTCAAACTCATTGCGCGGCAGGTGAACGCCTCGGAGAACTATGTCGCCAAGGCCGTCTCCAAGCTGGCCGAACTCGGCTACGTCGAGTCCCAGCGCGGGCGCACGGGCGGGATCTTCCTGACCGAGGCCGGCCGCACCACCACCATCGGCACCATTGTCCGGCAGCTGGAAGGTGACGAAGAAGTCATCGACTGTGCCGGAGTCAATCCGTGCCCGCTCGCGAATGCCTGCCGTTTGCGGGGTCTCCTCGCGACCGCGCAGAACGCATTCTATGCCGAGCTGGACCGGTACCGGCTGTCCGATCTGGTGGATCAGCGAACCGTGGAACTGCTGCATCTGCCGGTCTTCCCGGCAGCGGAACTCATCGACACCTAGGAGACCTTCATGAGGCTCGCGCCGGATTCCACCCTCCACAATGTCGTCGACCTGGAACCCGAGCACGCCGACGTGATTCGCGCGACCCTGCCCCTGGTGGCCGCGCACATCGACCGGATCACCGCGCTGTTCTACTCGAAAATGTTCGCCGCCCACCCGGAACTGCTGCGCGACCGCTTCAATCGCGGCAACCAGCACGACGGCGCACAGCAGAAGGCCCTCGCCGCCTCCATCGCCACCTTCGCCACCCACCTCGTGGACCCGAATCTGCCGCATCCGCGGGAACTGCTGGCCCGCATCGGCCACAAGCACGCCTCGCTCGGCGTCACCGAACCCGAGTACCGCATCGTGCACGAGCACCTGTTCGCCGCCATCGTCGAGGTGCTGGGCGCGGACGTGGTCACCGCGGAGATCGCCGCGGCCTGGGATCGCGTGTACTGGCTGATGGCCACGACCCTCATCGATTTCGAGCGCGAGCTCTACACGGCGGCCGGGGTCGAGCCCGGTGACGTCTTCCGCGAGACCCGGGTGGTGCGCCGCGCCGACGACCCCTCGGGGGTGGCCACCTTCGTCGTCGAGTCCGCCGATCCCGCTCGCCCGCTGCCCGGTTTCGAACCGGGACAGTACATTTCGGTCGGTGCGCGACTGTCCGACGGCGCCCGGCAGCTGCGGCAGTACAGCCTGGTCAACCGGGGTGGCGACGGTTCGCTCGCATTCACCGTCCGCAAGGTGGTGGCCGAGGAGGCCACCCCCGCCGGTGAGGTGTCGAACTGGCTGCACGAGAACATCGGCGTGGGCGACACCCTCGAGATCACGCTGCCTTTCGGCGATCTCACCATCGATCCGGCGGCCACCACTCCGCTGGTGCTGATCTCCGCGGGCATCGGCGTCACCCCCATGGCGGGCATCCTGGAATACCTGGCCGCCGAAACCCCCACGCGCCGAACGGTCATCCTGCACGCGGACCGCTCCACCACCGCGCACCCGCTGCGCGAGACGGTCGCCGACCTGGCCCGCCGCCTGGCCGATGTGTACCACCGCACCTGGTACCGCGCCGACGGCCACGGTCTGATGGATCTGAGCCGGGTGGAGCTCCCGGAGGACGCGGACTACTACCTGTGCGGTGGCACCGGCTTCCTGCAGTACGTCCGCGCCCAGCTCATGTCCGCCGGAATCCCTTCGGACCGAGTCCATTTCGAGCTCTTCGCGCCGAACGACTGGCTGATGGACGTCGAGTCGCAGCCCGCGCCGGCCTGACGGGCGTTCGCGCAACGGACGGGCGCGGCCCGCGAGCGCGCGCCCGGTCCGCGGGGTGCGCCGCCTACTCCGCGCCCCGCCCGCGGGCCGCGATCACGGTCAGCACGCCGCTCAGCCACGGGGTGTAGCGGGCGGGTTCGCGCGCCACGTCCTCGGCGAGGGTGTCGGGCCGGATCCACGCGGTGTCGGCCACCTCGTCCGGATCCGGGTGCGGGACGGTGTCGTCCAGCCGCCCGATCACGACATGGTCGTACTCGAACTCGACGCGGCCGGTGTTCGGGTCGGTGGCCTGGTAGGTGAACGCGCCCACCTCGGACAGTTCCGCGGTGACGCCGAGCTCCTCGTGCAGCCGCTTGGCCGCGGCCTCCAGCACCGGCTGCCCGGGCTCGGGATGCCCGCAGCAGGTATTGGTCCACAGCAGCGGAAAGCGAGTCTTCACCGCGGCCCGCTGCTGCAACAGCACCCGCCCACCGGCGTCGAACAGCAGCACCGAGAACGCTCGATGCAGCTGTCCGGGCGCGGTGTGCGCCGCCGCCACCGACAGTGATCCGCGCGCGTGGCCCTGCTCGTCGACGAGTTCGACGAGCAGGGTCTCGCGGTCGGCCACCGGGGTGGCGTCGGAATCCGCCACCGGGGTGGTGCCGGATGTGTCAAGGGTGCCGGTCACCTGCCCACCTTATCGGCGACGATCATCAGGTACTGGAAGCTGCCCTCCTTGTACGAGGTCAGGAAGGGTTTCTCGACTCCGGTCGCCAGCTCCGAGTGGGTGCGCAGCTCCCAGTACGGGATGGTGTCCGGGGTGAGGTCCCGGACCGCGACCGGCACCAGGTTGTTGGCCGCCAGCGCCTTGAAGTACTGGCTGCGCGGGTGGATATTGCAGCCGTAGTGGGCGTCGATCCAGCTCACCGAGGAGGAGCGGGCGCCGAACACGTCATTGGAGCAGCCGGTGATGCAGACGTAGCGCCCGCCCGGCTCGAGCAGCCGGGAGAACTCGGCGAACAGCTCGAACAGGTCCACGTACATGGTGGTCTCATTGGTCCAGATGCCGCGCTTGGAGCCGGTCTCGAACCCGGTGTCGAGCATGTTCTTGAAGTGGAACCGCACCTTGTCCGAGACGCCCCGCTCGCCGGCCTGGTCGTTGGCGAAGCCCACCTGGTACTCGGAGATGGTGACGCCATCCATCCGGCAGCCGAAGCGCTGGTTGGCCATGAAGCTGGTGCCGCCGCGGCCGGATCCGCCGTCCATCAGCGCGTCGCCGGGGCGGACGTCGCCGAGCTGGTCGAGCAGTAAGTCGGCCTGGGCCGTCTCGAGCCGGTGCAGCTCCTTGACCAGTCGTTCCTGGCGGGTCTCCTCCGGACCCTCGAGGACCGACAGATCGGGTGCGCCGATGCCGTAGTGGTGGTGATAGAGCCCGTCCACCTCGCCGAGTTTGGTGTTGACCCGGTCGTCGTTGGGGTTGTTGTTCCAGTACGACGCGACCGATTTCTGGTACTCGGTCTTCAGGACGGCGTCGGTCTGGGGGTGGAGCGCGGTCATGGCAGGTCATCCTCTCGAATGGGTGATATGACGCTGGAAGTACTGCGCGAACGGACACACCGGAGTGCGGGACGGGAACACCGGATCGCGTGGAATGCGAAGCGGCTCAGGGGTTGTCGTTGTAGCGGCGACTGTCCGCGTGCCAGGCGCGGTTGCCGCCCATCCAGGACCACAGCCCGGTCAGGAAGCGGCGCAGCTCCGGGGATCCGGTGGCGGCGAGCGCACCCGCCTCGGCCTCGAAGCGGTGCACCAGTTCGTCGTGGACCTCGGCGGTGCGCCGCACGGCCTCGCGGCGCGAGCAGTTCTCCTCGGCGGCCAGCACGGTCGGGAGGTTGAATTCCCGCCCGCCCGACAGGTCCTCGCGGGCCATCGAGTAGAGGTCGTTGACCATCTGGCTGGCCAGCGCGGCGGTGGTGACCACCCGCCGCACCCGCGGATCGGAGTACTCCGCGGCGGGCAGCTCGTACCCGCCGACAGCGTCCAGCGGGGCCATGCAGGGCAGGAAGCTGTGCGGTTGCCGGTTCAGCAGGTATTCCCACACCGGCGGCATCCGGCCGGCCGCCCGCCAGCCCGCCTCGGCGCCGAGCGCGATGAACCAGCCCGCGATCTCGGTGCGCAACCGGGCCACCTGGGCCGGGGTCGCGAACCGCGACAGGTGCTCGAAGGAGGTGCGGAAGGCGCGCAGGATGGGATCGGCGCGCATCGCCTCCTCCACCTCGACCTGGTAGCGGGGTGGCAGGTGCACGGGATCCATGGCGGCGGCGGCCAGTTCGAGCCGGGGCCCCAGCTCGGCCTCCGCGCTGGACTTGCTGCCGTCGGGCGCGATGTCGCTGGCGTCCTCCTCGCAGTAGTAGTCGTCGACCGACCACTCCGAGACCGCGCATTTCGCGGCGGCCAGCAAGCGGTCCGCATCGTCGCAGTCCGGATGCGCGAGCATGATCAACCGGCCGAAGTCGGCCTTGCGGAGCTCGTCGAGCCGGCCCTCGTAGAGCCCGATCTCCTCGGCCCACGCGATGATTCCGATGTTCACCGCCTCCGCGAGCGCTGGGTTGTCCCGCACCGGCGGCGGACAGTAGAGCGTGGGGATCATCGATCCGCGCGGTTGGCCCCGATGGGTGGAAGCCGTCCCGATACCGGACGGTCCGTGCGAGAACTGGCGGGGCTCAACCGAACTCGGCACCGCACCGGAGACCGGGGTCACCGGTGCGACGGGCGGAGTGGCCGGGGGCGCGGGAATCCGACCCGAACCCAGGGACCGGGGGATGGGACCCCGCGGCCGGTCCGGGGAGATCGGCGGCCGCGGCGTCGGCACCGCGCCGCCGGCAGGCGACGGCGGACGCGATGCCTGTCCCGCGAGCTCCGTGATCACCTGGGGGGTGGGTAGGTTCACGCGGAGACTCGGGGCCCCGAGGCCGGAGGGGCCGAGTAGCCGTCGGGGGGAGAGCTCCTCGGGCGCGCCGAGGCCGGGATCGGCGAGGCCGAGGGATCGATCACCCTGGGCTGCCGCGGCTTCGGCGGCGGCGAACAGGGTCTCGGGTGCGGTGGTGTCGAGATTGGTCAGCAGAGCGGCGACGGCCGCCGCCACCTCATGGGTGGCAGGCGGGGCCGCGGCGCGGGAGAGCACCGACATGGGGGGACACCTCGCTCAGTCGGACTGACGGGCGACCAGCACATTGTCGAGAATGCCGAGCGCGTCGGGGACCAGGACGGCGGCCGAGTAGTAGCAGCTGACCAGGTAGGAGATGATCGACTGATCGTCGATGCCCTTGAATCGCACGTTCAGGCTGGGCTCGTACTCGTCCGGAATTCCGGTCTGGTGCAAGCCGATCACGCCCTGATCCTTCTCGCCGGTCCGCATGGCGAGGATGGACGTGGTCTGGGTGTCGGAGACCGGGATCTTGCCGCACGGGAAGATCGGCACCCCACGCCAGGCCGGCACGCGATGGCCGTCGACCTCCACCGGGTCCGGATACAGTCCGCGCTTGGAACATTCGCGGCCGAACGCGGCGATCGCCTTGGGGTGGGCCAGGAACAGCTTGGTGCTGCGGCGCATGGACAGCAGGTCGTCCATGTCGTCCGGGGTGGGCGCACCGGACTCGGTGTAGATGCGCTGCTTGAGGTCACAGTTGTTGAGCAGACCGAAGTCCGGGTTGTTGACCAGGTCGTATTCGCGGCGCTCGTAGAGGGCCTCGATGGTCAGGCGCAGCTGCTGTTCGATCTGATCCATCGGATCGTTGAACAGGTCGGCGACGCGGGTGTGCACGCGCAGCACCGACTGGCCCAGGCTCAGCTCGTACTGGCGGGGCTGGTCGTCGTAGTCGACGTAGGTGCCCTCGAGCATCGGCTCCCCGGAATGGCCGGAGGAGATGAGGATCTCGGCCTCGCCGTACTTGTTCTGCGGCAGCGCGGGCGCGGTGGCCACGGCGGAAAGGTGTTCCGCCAGTGCCGGAATGTTCTCGGTGAGCTGCTCCACGGTGGAGCGGGCCAGCACCAGCATGGTGGTCGGGGTGACCGTCTTGATGGTGACCGGCCAGATGGCGTCGCCGCTGGTGAGGGTCTCGTCGCCGAAGAAGTCGCCGCCGCCGAGCATGCCGAGCTTGGTGGTCTCGCCGTACTCGCCGGCGCCGATCTTGGAGAGCTTGCCGTGCACGATGAGCAGCACCTGGTCCATGGGGTTGCCGAATTCGGCGACCACGGTGCCGGCGGGCAGGTCCCGCTGTTCGAAGCGCCCGGCCACGGCGGCCAGCACCTCTTCGTCGTCGAAGCCGCGCAGCTGCGGCAGCTCCTGCAGTTCGAGCGGGATGACCCGGGCGTGCGGGCCGTTGATGATGTACTCCACCTCGCCGTTGCCGACGGTGTGGGTGAGGCGGCGGTTGACCCGGTAGACACCGCCCTTCACCTGCGTCCACGGCAGGGAGCGGGTCAGCCAGCGGGAGCTGATGCCCTGCATCTGCGGTTCGGATTTGGTGGTGTGGGCCAGCTGGCTGGCCGCGGCGGTGCTGAGGGACTTGCGTTGGCCGTTAGTGAGCTCGATGGGCAATTCGATGGTCATGCTGCGGTCCTCACCTAGAAGGGCCACCGCGGTCATAGAGCGGTGGAGTCCACGGCAGAGCAGCAGGCCGGGGAAAAGGCCTGCAGAAATTAGACAAGTGAGTGAATTGACAAGCGCGACACTGCGTTCCAGCGATACCGATGGTAGAGGTCGCTTGGGTGCTGCGGACCGAAAAGGCAAAACATGATGCCTGGAATGTTGCTGTATCCCGTAAACCCCGAACGGCCGGTTTGGTTAGCCACGAATAGCTCGCATGGTGCTGGTCACAGCGCCAGCGCAGTAGGCTGGGGGTATGGCAAGCTCATCGGGACGCGTCGGGGCGGGTGACGCTGGTCAAGGCCAGGAAATGTCTGGGAGAGAAGCCGTGAAATTCAATACGAGGTCCGTCGTGGGTCCGATCGAGCGACTGGTCGCGACCGCGCAGAACGGGCTGGAGGTGATCCGGTTCGGGGGGCTGGTTCACGACATCGAATCGTCACCGTACGAAGTGGTGGAGCGGAAGCGGATGTACCGCCTGCGGCACTACTTCCCCGATGACACCGGGGCCGAGCGCCCCGTGGTGGTGCTGGTGCCGCCCATCATGGTGACCGCCGAGATCTGGGACGTGAATGCCGCCGATGGGGCGGTCGGCATTCTGCACCAGGGCGGAATCGACTGCTGGGTGGTCGATTTCGGCTCGCCCGCCACCGAGGAGGGCGGCTGGGACCGCGACCTCGCCGACCACGTGCTGGCGGTCTCGAGCGCCATCGACACGGTCACCGAGATCACCGGGCGCGCCGTCCATCTCATGGGCTACTCGCAGGGCGGCATGTTCGCCTATCAGACCGCCGCCTACCGCTACGGCAAGGGCATCGAGTCCATCGTGACCTTCGGCAGCCCGGTCGACGCCGTGGCCGGCATGCCGTTCGGCCTGCCGCACGGGCTGGCCGCCGACGCCGCGGACTTCCTCACCGACCACGTGCTGAACCGGCTGCCCATCACCGATTCCATGGTGCGCCTGGGCTTCCAGGCCCTGGACCCGGTCAAGACGGTGCGCGCCCGGCTGGACTTCCTGCGCCAGCTGCACAACCGTGAGGCGCTGCTGCCCAAGGAGCGCCAGCGCCGCTTCCTCGAGGTCGACGGCTGGCTCGGATATCCCGGCCCGGCGCTCACCGACCTGCTGCAGCAGTTCGTCAAGCACAATCGAATGATGCTGGGCGGCTTCGTGATCCGCGACCAGCTCATCTCGCTGGCCGAGATCAAGTGCCCGATCCTGGCGTTCGTCGGCGAGGTCGACGACATCGGCCAGCCCGCCGCCGTGCGCGGCATCGTGCGCGCCGCCCCCAACGCCGAGGTGTACGAGACCAGCATCGTGGCAGGGCATTTCGGACTGGTGTCGGGATCCACCGCCACCAAGCAGACCTGGCCCGTGGTCCGCGACTGGGTCAACCACGTCAGTGGCCGCGGCGACCTGCCCGAGCAGGTCGAGCGGATGAGCACCGAGGTGGTCCGCGGCGGCCCGCGCACCGGGCTCACCCGGGTGGTGCACGCCCTGGGCACCCTGGCCGAGGCCGGGACCAGCGTCGGCAAGACCATCGAGGGCGTGGCCGGGCAGACCCTGCGCGGCACCGTCGAGCTCACCAGCGAGGCCGCCCGCGCGCTGCCCCGGCTGACCCGGCTGGGCATGATCCAGCCGCACACCCGGATCTCGCTGGGCCGCCTGCTCACCGAGCAGGCCCAGCGCGCGCCGGGCCGGGACCTGTTCCTGTTCGACGACCGCGTGCACACCCAGGAGGAGGTCAACCAGCGCATCGACAATGTGGTGCGCGGGCTGATCTCGGTCGGGGTGCGCCCCGCGACCCGGGTCGGCGTGGTCATGGAGACCCGGCCCAGCGCGCTGGCCGCCATCGCGGCGCTCTCGCGCCTGGGCGCGGTCGCGGTGCTGCTGGCGCCGGGCAGCGAACTGGCCAAGATCGCCGAGCTGACCGGCACCAAGCTGCTCATCGCCGATCCGGAGAACCTGGCCAGCGCCGCGGCCACCGGGCACCGGGTGCTGGTGCTGGGCGGCGGCGACGCTCGCGAACTGGACGTCCCGTCGGGCGCCGACGTGATCGACATGGAGCAGATCGACCCCGACACGGTGGAGCTGCCCGCCTGGTACCGCCCGAATCCGGGCCTGGCCCGGGAACTGGCCTTCATCCTGGTCACCGGCACCGGCGACAAGTTCGACGTCAAGTACGTGACCAACCACCGCTGGGCGCTGTCGGCCTTCGGCACCGCTTCGGCCGCCGACCTGGGCCGGCACGACACCGTGTACTGCCTTGCGCCGCTGCACCATTCGTCCGGATTGCTGGTGAGTCTGGGCGGCGCGGTCGCCGGTGGCAGCCGCATCGCGCTGGCCCGCTCGCTCGAGCCGCCCCGGTTCGCGGAGGAGGTGCACCGCTACGGCGTCACCGTGGTCACCTACACCTGGACCATGCTGCGCGACATCCTCGACACCGACACCTTCGTCGCCGGGCACCCGCACCCGATCCGCCTGTTCATCGGCTCGGGCATGCCCGCGGGCCTGTGGCGGCGCACCGAGGAACGCTTCACCCCCGCCAAGGTGGTCGAGTTCTACGCCTCCATCGAGGGTGACGTGGTGCTGGCCAATGTGGCCGGCGCGAAGATCGGTTCCAAGGGCCGTCCGGTGCCGGGCACCGCGAAGGTGGAGCTCATCGCCTACGACCCGCTGACCGACGAGATCCTCACCGAGGACAGCGGTTTCGCCCGGCGCTGCGCCGACAACGAGGTGGGCCTGCTGATCGGCACGGTGACCGACACCGTCGACCTGTCCGCGGGCGGCCTGCGCGGGGTGTTCACCCCCGGCGACGCCTGGATGCCGACCGAGAACCTCTTCCGCCGCGACAGCGACGGCGACTACTGGCTGATGGACCGCCGCGACACGGTGATCCCGACGCCGCGCGGTCCGGTCTACACCCAGCCGATCGTGGACGTCCTCAACGACATCACCGCGGTCGACATGGAGGTGGCCTTCGCCATCCCGGCCCGCGACCGGGTGCTGGCGGTGGCCGCGGTGAGCGTCCGCCAGGGCTTCGGCCTGGCCCCCAAGGATGTCACCGAGGCGGTCCGTGCCCTGGCTCCCGAGCAGCGCCCCGACATCGTCTACGTGGTCGACGACATTCCGCGCAGCTCCACCTTCCGGCCGTCCACCCGCGCGGTGCAGGCCGCGGGCCGCGCCGAGCCCGATGACCGGACCTGGTGGTACAACCGCACCACCGACGCCTACGAGGTGCTCACCCCGGAACTGGCGTCACGCCTGTTCGCCTGATCGATCCGCGACAAGCGCCCCGGCACCGGTGCCGGGGCGCTTGTCGCGGCACCGGTGCGGAAAATGTTGTGGCGCGGGAATTTCGGTGGATGTCCATCGCGAATCCGGGCGACGGCTACGGCGTGAGCGGAGTCAGGACCCGTTCGACGAGAGCGGTGTCGCAGTATTCGACGATCTCCCTGATCCGCCCGCCCGCCAAACGCAGGACCAGACAATAGGTCTGCGGGTACGGCTCGCCCGCGAGGGTGGTGCCGGTGGCATGTGCCTGCACCACCACCCGGTCGCCGTCGGCGAGAATGCTGTCGGCGACCATTCGGTAGTCGCCCGCGAACTGCGCCATCAACGGGCGCAGCAGACCCTGCACCACAACGGATTTCGGCTCCCACGCCGCGGCCCACGACCAGCTGCCGGGGAATACCCAGCGGCAGTCCTCGGCCATGGCGTCGGTCAGGGCGCGGCCATTGCCGTCCGCCATCTCGGCGAAGACGGCGCGAATCGTTTCCTTGTTCTCCAGCGTGCTCATGCCTGCGAAACTACGACCCGCACGGGCATGCGACCAGCGAGGATCTCGCATGTCAGGTATGACTGGACCGCATGGGTGAGTTCACGGTGACCGGCTTGCGGGTGGTGCGTGAGGCCGCGCGATCGGGGTCCTTCACGCGCGCGGCCGAACGGCTCGGCTATACCCAGTCGGCGGTCTCGCGTCAGATCACGCTCATGGAGCGGGCGGCGGGAGCTCCGCTGTTCGACCGGCGGGCCCGCGGCGTGCATCCGACCGACGCGGGCCGGATCGTCCTGCGCCACGCCGACACCGTGCTCGACGCGATCGCCGCCGCCGGGGACGAACTGCGTCACCCGCTGCCCGCCGGACGGATCCGCGTGGGAGCGTTCTCCACCGCCATGGCCGCCCTCGTCCCCGGCGCCATCGCCGGGGTCGCCGCCCGCAATCCCGGTGTCCGCGTACACCTGCGCGAAGGCGCCACGCCGTCCCTGCTGACCGCGCTCATCAAGCGGCGCATCGATCTGGCCGTGCTGTCGGGCCGCCCGGATCATCCCGAAGACCTGAACGTCGAACCGCTGCTGGACGATTCGCTGTTCGTCGCGGTCCACGCCGCTCACCGCCTGGCGGGCCGGGTCAGCGTCCCGATCGCCGAGCTGCGCGCCGAGGCGTGGATCGCCGGCAGCGCCGACCCCGGCGATACGCTGCTGGGCGCGTGGTCCGGGCCGGCGTGGCAGCCCCGCGTCGCGCACACCGCCCGGGACTGGGTCGCCAAACTGGGGCTGGTCGCCGCCGGTCTGGGCATCACCGTGGTACCGGGGCTCGTCGTATCCGCGCTGCCGACACGGATTTCCGTGGTCCGCATCGACGACCCGGCCGCCCGGCGTCCTACCGTCCTCGCCTACCGTCGTGCCGCCACCGCCCCCGATCACCCCATGATCGAGGCCTTGCGTGATTCCGCCGCGGCCTTGGCCGCCGAGGTCCGGGCCCGCCTGCGGGAGTGACCCCGGAAACGGCGAACGCCCCCGGAGGAAGGAGTCTCCGGGGGCGTCGAGCCGATGCGGCGGGTTACTGCGCGCTCAGGCTGCTCTGCGAGGTGCAGGAGGCGCTGCCGGTGCCGAGCAGCTTCGACACGATGCTCTGCTCGGAGACGTTGACGTCGACCGACTGGCTGCTGATCAGCTCCTGCTTGGCGGTGATGGTGTGCTTGCCCGCGCTCTTCGGGGTCCAGTTGATGGTGGCCTGGTTCGCGGCCAGGACCACGCTGGACTTGCCGAACTCGACGCCGTTGTCGAGGAACGTGACGGTGAACAGGCTGCCGCCGATGGTGGTGTTCGCGGTGACCAGGTACGAGCACCCGACCACCGGGTTCGTGCTCGCGACGATCACATTGTTGATGAGCGCGTTGGCGTTGGGTGCCGCCAGTACCGCGACGGCGGCCATGGCGCCGAAAGCGCCCACACCGTAACCAGCTCGCATCTTGCCCATGGTGTCTACCTCTCGATCCGGTCGGCCAGACGCGCCGACTGGATGTGAAAGGTATCCGCTCCACACTTCCTGTGAGCGATTTCGAGAAAAATTCTCTCAGAAAATATTCCACTCACAGTTGGTCATACGCCCAGGTTGGGACCGTGACTCGCGGTACCAGGTACGCCTTCCGGCCGTCCCGAGGGCTACACGGCGAAGCTCGTGACGCCCTCGACGACCCGGGTCAGCTGAGCCTCGGTCAAGCCCGGCCACAGCGGCAGCCGGACCAGGGTGGCCGAGAACTCGGCGCTGCGCACACACGGGTTCGGTGTGCGGCCCAGCTTCAAACCGGCGGGGGAGGAGTCCAGGGGCACGTAGTGGAACGGGGCCACGATGCCCAGACCCGACAGGTGCGCGATGAGCGCGTCCCGGCGGTCCTCGGTGGGCACCCGCAGGTAGTACAGGTGCGCCGTGTGCTCCCGGTCCGACGGCACCGACATCAGCCGAATGTCGTTGCGGGCGGCCCAGTCCGGCAGCGTCGCCGCGTAGTGGTCCCACACCCGGTGCCGGTTGCGCTGAATGGTGTCGAACTCCGCCAGCTGCGCGTCCAGCACCGCCGCGTTCAATTCGCTGGGCAGATACGAGGATCCGATGTCCTGCCACGAGTACTTGTCCACCGCGCCGCGCAGGAACCGCGCCCGGTCGGTGCCCTTCTCGCGAATGATCTCCGCGCGCGCCATGAGGATCTCGTCGGTGAGCAGCACCGCGCCGCCCTCACCGCAGTGCACGTTCTTGGTGTCGTGGAACGACAGCGCGCCCACCGTGCCGATGCTGCCCAGCGGACGGCCGCGGTAGGAACCGCCCAGACCGTGCGCATTGTCCTCGATGATGGCGAAACCGTGCGCGTCCGCCAGCCGTTGCAGCCCTTCCATATCCGCGGCCACACCGCCGTAGTGGATGACCACCACGGCCTTGGTGCGCGGAGTGACCGCCGCGGCCACCGACTCCGGGTCCAGGCTGCCGGTCGCGAGATCGATGTCGGCGAACACCACGGTGGAACCGCGCAACGCCATCGAGGTGGCGGTCGAGGTGAACGCGAAGCTCGGGACGATCACCTCGTCCTCGGGCCCGAGTTCCAGCAGCAGCCCGGCCATTTCGAGCGCGTGCGTGCACGAAGTGGTCAGCAGCGCGTGCGGCGCGCCGGTGATGTCGCGCAGCTTCGTGGTCGCCGCGGCGGTGAACGGACCGTCGCCGTGGCTGTGATCCGACGTCAGCACGGCTTCCACATTCGGCAGCTCGCGCGCGGCGCGGAACGGGCGGCTGAAGATGATGCGGTCACTGCTCACGCGCGGGGATCCCCCTCGATACCGTCGAAACGAGTTGCGGTGTGGCGGATTCCGGCGCCCACGCCCTGCTCCGGGCGCGGCGTCGGCGAATCCACCGTCAGATACAGGGGCTTACCGACCAGCACATGCAGTGCCACCCCGAGGTATTCGGCGATCAGGCCCAGCGAGAACAGCACCGCGCCCGAACACAGCAGCAGCACCGTCATCAGCGACGCCCAGCCCTCCGGGTCCCGGCCGCTGTTGGTGAGCGCGTGGTAGACCACCCAGCCCGCCATGCCGAGCCCGCCCAGCGCGAGCGTCACGCCCAGCATGCTGACCAGGCGCAGGCCGCGAGTTCCGCTGCACAGCACCATCTTCCAGAACAGCGAGAACAGGCGGCGGTAGTTGTAGCCGGACTCGTCGCGGCCCTCGGCGCGCAACTGCACCGGCACCTGCGCCACCTCGCCCACCACCCAGGTGAGCGCCACGTCCAGGTACACGCCGTTGGAGGCCACCCGGGCCAGCTGCCGCGCGATGTCGCCGCGGATCAGCCGGTAGCTCTCGAAGCGGGTCGAGTCGGGGAAGGCGAACAGGGTCGCCAGCACCAGCTTCGCGCCGCGCGAGGTGATGTTGCGCAGGAAGCCGTGCGGGCGGGTGTTGACCGGCTTGGAGTAGACCAGATCGGCGCGCTCGGTGAGGGCGGCGTCGAGGAAGTCGGCGATGAACGCCGGGTCGTGCTGACCGTCCTCGTCCATGGTGACCGTCCAGTCGCCCTGGGCGGCGGCCATGCCCGCGATGGTGGCGGCGTCCTGACCGTAGTTACGGCTCAGCCACACCACCCGCACCTGCGGGTAGGTCTCGGCGAGCTCGCGCAGCACCACATCGGAGCGGTCGGGGCCGTGGTCGTGCACCAGCACGATCTCCTCGACCCGGAAGCTCGCGCCGCGCGGCGTGGTCACCGGCTCGCCGAGCTTGTCCAGTTCACTGACCAGCGAGGCGATGGTGTCCTCACCGCGGTACACGGGCACCACGACGGAGACCGCGTGCACCCGCGCCGGGCGCTCGTCGCCGGAGGTCACGCTGGGGTCGCTCGCGTAGGTGCGGGCGGACGGAATCGGCATCAGCTGAATGTACTTTCGATGACGGAGTGCGCCGGAACTCCACACCGGAAACCGGAGCCCGAGCCGCCGTGAACTCTAACACGCTGCTCGGCGCGGCATTCGGTGCGAAGGGTTGACATCCGCCAATCATTGCCCATTCCCGCCGGAGGTGACGGATCGGCGTAAGCGCCATGGACGACCTTGGGCTCGAGCCGCCGCCGGAGCGTCGGCGGAAGTGCCCCGCTGCCACGGCGTAAGTGCCATCGACAGCACCGCCCTGTAGGGTCTGGAACTCGTGGTGGACAGCTCAGTTTCCCAGGCGGTCGGGGCCGCCGAATCCGGGCCGGACGAAGTCGACGCGGCGCGCCGCGCGACCCGGCGTGAGGTGTATCGCTGGGGCGGCGTGACCGTCCTCGGCGTGATCCTCGGCTACCTGGCCGTGGTGCTGGCCAACCCCCGCCACTTCTTCACCGACGACACCGAATCCCAGTACACCGGACTGTGGGTGTTCTTCGGCCGCGCCTTCCGCGACGGCCACTTCCCGCTGCTGCAGCCCCAGCAGTGGATGACCGGCAACTACACCAATGAGGAAGCGGGACTGTTCAACCCGCCGCAGCTGCTGATCGACCTGATCGCGCCCTCGGTGCCGAACCTGGCCCTCTACGCCACCATCGTGAAGGCGATCTACGCCATCATCGCCGGGCTCGGCGTGTACCGCGTCTGCCTGGCGTACGGCGCGCGCCCGCAGTGGGCGGCGGTCGCCGGCGTGGCCATGCCGTTCACCGGATTCTTCCTGTTCTTCGACGAGGCCAGCTGGTTCACCGCCATGGCGGGCACCGCCTGGATGATCCACGCCTGGGCGTCCTCGGAGCGCTACCTGCGCGGCCAGGGCGGTCCGATCCCGGTCTTCGTCTACCTGTACCTGGCCATCTCGGTGCAGTACGTGTTCCCCGCGGTCGAGGCCGTGCTCATGCTCGTCGCGGTGGCCGTCGGCTTCCTGGTGTGCCGGGGACCGCGCAGCCGGCCGCAGTGGCGCGCCGCGTTCGCCCCGCTGCTGCGCCTGGCCGCCGCCGCGGGCTGCGCGGGTGCGGCGGGGCTGCTGACCTTCCTGCCGTCGATGCTCTCGGCGCAGGTGAGCTGGCGCGGCAATTCGCAGATCAATAACGACCAGTTCCTGACGGTGCCGTGGTCGGAGTCGCTGAACGCGAGCCTGCCCACCACCATGCCCGCGTTCACCTCGTGGTGGGGTTATGTGCAGCCGCTGCCGATGACCTACATCGCCTGGTTCCTGATCCCGGCGCTGGCCTTCGTGGACTGGAAGGCGGCGCAGAAGCACTGGAAGCAGTTCGTCGCCATCGCCCTGTTCGCCTTGATGGCGTTGATGTGGACCGCCGGGCCCGGGACCGTCGGCCCGCTGCGCTGGCCCGCCCGCGTGCTGCCCATGCTGGCGCTCGGTCTGCTGGTGCTGGTGTGTGTGCTGCTGGGCCGCTTCGCCACGCTGAAGGACCGCAACAACCGGATCATCGCGGCGCTGGTACTGGTGCTGGCGCTGTGGGTGCGCACTTTCTCCGCCGACCCGCACCAGGTGCTGTGGCACCTGGGCTCGGCCGCGGTCGTGATCGCGCTCGGATTCGGCGTGGTGTGGCTGGGCCGCACCCGCGGCGCGTCCGGGGCCGCCGCGCTGGTGATCGCCGCCATGGTGCCGATCGCGTGGTTCCAGGTGTGGTGGGTGCAGCCCACTCCGATGTCGTGGAACCTGCCCGCCAACCGCACCGAGGCCATGGCCGCGTTCCCGAAGTTCTCCGGCGGCACCACCATTCAGCTCTCCGATCGCGGCCGACTGCAGCCCGCCGACAAGAGCCTCGAGGGGGCCTACGGATCGCTGGTGTGGGGAAACTACGCCAAGGACCTGGAACTGGACTACGTCAACGGCTATACCCCCAACGGGCACTTCTACTTCGGCGAGATGCTGTGCATGAAGTGGGATTCCAGCGTCTGCCCCGACGCCTACAAGCGCCTGTTCAGCCCCGAGCCGACCACGGGCCGCATCCTGGCCGACCTCATGCTCGTCGACCGGGTGGTGCTGCAGAAGGCCATGCTTCCCGATGCCGGTGACCAGCCCGCCCCCGAGGGCTGGCATTTCGTCGACGTCCCCGGCCACGAGAAGTACATCTGGGTGCTCGAACGCGACAACGGCCCGATCTCCACGGTCAACGGCCGTGTCGGCGACGCCCACGATGTCACCGCCACCTCGATCGAGGACACCGACACCACCAGCCGGGTGCGCGTGTCCTCGGAGACCGGCGGCCGCGTCACCTTCGCCCGCCTGGGCTGGCCCGGCTACCGGGTCACCCTCGACGGCAAGACCGTCCCGTTCCACACCGTGTCGAAAGTCTTCGTCGCCGTGGACATTCCGGCCGGCACCGACAATGCCGAACTGGAACTGAGCTGGCGCCCGCCGGGCTGGAAGATCGGAATCGCCAGCGCCGGAGCCGGGCTCGTCGGCCTGGGCCTGCTGCAGTGGCTCTACGTCCGCTCCCGCCGCCGCGGCGCGGACGCGCCCGCCGTCGAACAGCTCGACGACGACCAGGATCGCGAACTGGTGGGTTCGGGGCGGTGACCGAGACCCAGCTGCCCGCCGAGGGCGCGCCCGCCGGGCCGCTGCTGCGGTTGGTGCGCCGCCAGGAGGTGGCCTTCGCGCTGGTCGGCGGGTTCAACACGCTGATGGGCATGGTGCTCACCATCTTCTGGCTGACCGTGCTCGGCGACGCGGTGTCCGAGGATGTGGCCGCCGCCCTGTCGGTGGCACTGGCCTACGCGGTCGGCATGGTGATCGCCTTCGCGCTGCACCGCACCCTGGTGTTCCGGGTGCGCGGCCACCTGCTGCGCGACTTCGTGGCCTTCGTCGGCGTGAACGCGGTCGGCATGGTGCTGAACATGGTGCTGCTGCAGCTGGCCGTCTCGCTGCTGCACGCCCCGGCCAAACCGGCCGCGGTCGTGGTCATGGGCCTGGTCGCGGTGGCCAGCTTCTTCGGTCACCGCCACATCAGCTTCCGCCGCCCCGCCGATTCCGTCGCCGCGCCGCCCGACCGGTAGGTTGTCGGACATGTCGGAGGAAATCCTGGACCCCACCCTGCTGACCCTGCTGGCCTGCCCGCAGGACAAGGGTCCCCTGCAGCTGGTCCACACCGCCACCGGTGACACCGTGCTCTACAACCCCCGCCTGCGCCGCGCCTACCCGGTCGACAACGGCATCCCGGTCCTGCTCGTGGACGAGGCCCGCGACGTCTCCGACGACGAGCACACCCTGTTCCTGGGTCAGGACTGATCCCGGCCCGGGCCGAGTGCGCTCAGCCCGCGGTGAGCCCGTCGAGGTCCCCGGTGAAGTAGCGCTGCAGCGTGGGACCGATGGTGGTGGCCAGCTGGTCGATCGGCATCGAGGCGATCGGTTCCAGCCGCAGGATCTTGCGGGTCACCAGCAGTCCCGCGAGCTGCGAGGCCGCCAGGACCGCGCGTTGCGCGCCGGTACCGGGCGGCGAATCCACGCGCGGGCGAATCTCTTTCAGCACCACCTCCAGCAGGAAGGTGCGCGCCAGCGTGGGATCGTCGCTGGCGAGCATGCTGCGGAAGGCGGCGACGGCGGGCATGCCGATGGGGGAGTCCCAGATGCCGACCACCGTGCGGATGATGTGCTCGCCCAGCTGTTCCAAGGGGATCACCGCGAATCCGGCCAGGATCTCCTGCGGGTCGATCGGCAATTGCAGTGCCGCCGCGAACAATTGGTGCTTGGTGCCGAAATAGTGGTGCACCAGCGCCGGATCCACGGCGGCCGCGGTCGCGATCGACCGGATGGAGGCCTTGTCGAAGCCGACCTCGGCGAACCGCACCCGGGCGGCGTCGAGAATCGCCTCCCGGGTGCCGGAGTTGCCGGGCCGGCGGCCGCTGCGGGTGCCGGAGCTACCGGTCACGCGGTCCGCCGACGTAGGGTCGCGGCCGCCAGCACCAGTGCCACCGCGGCGAACGCGGCCACGATCAGAATGTCGCGCCACATCTGGCCCGTCGCTCCGGTGTGCGTCGACACCTGCTCGAGCGCGTCGACGGCATAACTCAGCGGCAGCACATTGCTGATCGCCTCCAGCCAGCTCGGCAGCTGACCGCGCGGCACCAGCAGCCCGCACAGGAAGAACTGCGGCAGCACGATCACCGGCATGAACTGCACGGCCTGGAACTCGGTGCGGGCGAACGCGCTTGCCAGCAGGCCCAGCGCGACGCCGAGCACCGCGTCGATCACCGCGATCAGCACCACCAGCGCGGGACTGCCCGCCGCGTTCAGGCCCAGCAGCCAGAACGCCACCAGGCACGCCACCCCCGCCTGCGCGGCCGCCGCGATGGAGAACGCGGTCCCGTACCCGGCGAGCAGATCGAGCTTGGACAGCGGGGTGGTCATCAGTCGTTCGAGGGTGCCCGAGACCCGTTCGCGCTGCATGGCGATGGCGGTGATCAGGAACATGACCACGAACGGCAGGATGCCGAGCATGGTGATGCCGATCCGGTCGAACAGCCGGGGCGCGCCGGGCATCATCGGATAGTTCTTGTACACGAAGTACAGCAGCGTCATGAGCAGCGCGGGCACCAGCACGATCATGGCGACGGTGCGGTGATCGGCGCGCAACTGCCGCAGGATGCGCACCGTGGTGGCGGTGTAGCAGCGCAGCGGGCGCGGTCCCGCCGGGCGCGAAAGGGTCGCGGTCACAGCTCTTCTCCCATCCGGATCAACTTGAGGAAGGCGTTCTCCAGACTGGATTCGCCGGTGTCGGAACGCAATTCGGCGGGGGTGAGCTGGGCCAGCAGGCGGCCTTCGCGCATGAGCAGCAGCCGGTCGCAGTGCTCGGCCTCGTCCATGACGTGACTGGACACCAGCAGGGTTCGGCCCTGTTTGGCGAGCGCGTGGAACTGCTCCCACAGGTCCGCGCGCAGCACCGGGTCCAGGCCGACGGTCGGCTCGTCGAGCACGAGTAGTTCCGGATCGGCCACCAGCGCGCAGGCCAGCGACACCCGGGTGCGCTGCCCGCCCGACAGCTCACTGCCGCGATGGCCGGAGTGACTGCTCAAACCGACCGCGGCCAGCGCCGTGTCGACCTCGGCCCGCGAGGCCCCGTACAGCGCGCCGAAATACGCCACATTGTCGGCGACGGTGAGGTCGTCGTAGATGCTGGGCGCCTGGGTCACGTACCCGACCCGCCGCCGCAGCGCGCGCGATCCGGCCTCGTCACCGAGTACCCGCACGGTCCCGGATTCGATGATCTGCGTGCCGACGATGCTGCGCATGAGCGTCGTCTTGCCGCACCCCGACGGTCCGAGGAGTCCGGTGATGCTGCCCTTCGGCACGGTCAGGGAGATGTTCTGCAGCACCTGATGCCCGCCGCGGCGCACTTCCAGGTGCTCGATGGCGATGGCGTCGGTGGTTGTCGCTGGTGCCGTCACGGTCACCCTCAATTCATCGAGTGTTGAATTCACTACGTGATGAATTGTGCGCCGGTCGGCGACGCGAGGCAAGACCCCGCGTGTCGGCTCGCCGCGATCTGACCAAATCGTGACGAACCCGGCGACCTCGGCCGGTCCGGGCGCATTCCGGCGGCACTGCGGCCAGAATCGCCGCATGCGTGTACTCCTGACCGGCGCAGCCGGATTCATCGGCTCGCACATCCACCGCGCGGCGCTCGCCGCCGGCCACGAGGTCGTCCCGGTCGACCTCATGCTCGCCGCCGCCCACGGCCGCGACGCCGTCCCGCCGCCCGGCATCGTCCCGGCCGACGTCCGCGACCCGGACGCCCTGGCCGAACTGCTGACCGGCGTCGACGCGGTCTGCCACCAGGCGGCCGTGGTCGGCGCGGGGGTGAGCGCGCAGGACGCGCCCGCCTTCGCCAGCCACAACGACCTCGGCACCGCGGTCCTGCTCGCCGCCATGGACCGGGCCCGCTGCCGCCATCTGGTGCTGGCCTCGTCCATGGTGGTCTACGGCGAGGGCCGCTATGTCGACTCCGCGGGGGATCCGGTCGATCCGGCCCCGCGCACCCGCGCCGACCTCGACGCCGGGCGCTTCGACCATCGCGGCCCCGACGGCCGCCCGCTGTCCTGGGCGCCCATCGACGAGGACGCGCCGCTGCGGCCGCGCAGCCTCTACGCCGCTTCCAAGGTCGCGCAGGAGCACTACGCCACGGCCTGGGCGTCGGCCACCGGCGGCACCGTCACCGCCCTGCGCTACCACAATGTCTACGGACCCGACATGCCCAGGGACACACCGTATTCCGGTGTCGCCGCCATCTTCCGGTCGGCGCTCGAGGCGGGTGAGGCCCCGCGCGTCTTCGAGGACGGCACCCAGGCCCGCGATTTCGTGCACGTCCGCGATATCGCCGCCGCCAATGTGTCCGCTCTCGAACAGCCGCTGACGGCGTTCACCGCGCTCAATATCGCCTCGGGCATCCCCATCACGATCGGCGACGTGGCGGCCACCCTGGCCACCGCGTGCGCCGGCAAACAGCCGGTGGTGACCGGCGAATACCGCTCCGGCGATGTCCGCCACATCGTGGCCGGACCCGAACGGGCGCGGCGCGCACTGGGTTTCACCGCCGCCGTCACCCCGACCGCGGGCCTGGCCGAATTCTCGTCCGCGCCGTTGCGCGCCGCCTCGGGGGACGGAGCGCCCACCTGGCGGTGAATCCGCGTGCCGCGGTCACCAGTTCGTCAGGATCAGATGATTGACGATCAGCGCCCCCGCCGCCTGCACCACCAGCCAGAACCGGGCACTGTGGCGGGGGAGCAGCGCGGTCGCCGCCAGCGCCCACACGTCGAACGGCAGCCAGATGCGTTCGGTCTCGGCCTTGCTGAGACCGCTGATGTCGGCGATCAGGATGGCGGTGAGCCCGGCCCCCGCCATCAGCGCGGCCGGATCGACGTGAGAACGCCAGCGCGACAACCATTCCCGTAGCGGACGCAGCGGCGGGATCTCCAGCTCGACCAGGACCCGGCAGCCGGCCGCGGCGGTGGCCAGACCCACCGCGCACACCGTCGCGGCCAGATTGCCCCACACCCAGTACCCGTACGGCCGCTCGTGCGCGATGCCCTGGTAGTACCGCTGCACCACCAGGTGATAGCCGGTGAACCACCAGAACCCGGCCGCCGCGAACGCCGCCACCACGGCCAGCGCACCCGCGAGCGCGGGCAACGCGGGCCGCAGCGACCGCGCCATCAGGACCGCCGCAGCCGGAATCGCCATCAGCACAAGGCCGTAACTCAGGAAGACGGTGAACCCGAACAGCACGCCCGACCCCAGCGCGGCCGCGACCCAGCCCCGCTCGAGCCGGGTGGCGAGCGCCAGCAGCGCCACCGCCCACGCCGCCACGCCCGCGAACAAGCCGTCGGCGGAGACCGCGATCCAGATCGCCGCCGGCATCAGGGCCAGGAAGGGCGACGCGGCCCGCGCCCGATGCTCGGAGCCCAAGGCCCGCAAGGTGAACGGCACCGCGGCCGCCGCACTCGTCCCCACCGCCAGGCACAACAGGCCCGCCCACGCCCCACCGCCCAGCCCGATCCGGTCCAGCAGCACGAACACCAGCAGCGCCCCCGGCGGATGCCCGGACACGTGCGTGGTCCACGAGTCGGGCTGGAAATCCAGGATGCGGCCGGAGAATCCGCGCACCATGGCCCCGATGTCGTGCACCCCGCCGACCTCGTGCAGGTATTCGTCGCGGGTGGTGAGCCGCCCGGCGAAGCCCCGCTGCCAGCCGTCGATCATGGCCAGCGCGAAGGCCCATGCCGCCGCTGTCGCCCAGGCGGCCAGCAGCAGCCGCCCGAACGAGAGCCGTCGCGCCAGGTCCGGCCCGAACCGCACCACCGCCGCCGCGATGGCCACCGCCGGGACCGTGCCCCAGCCCAGATGGGGGAGCCAGCCGCCGAAGAGCGGTGCGGCCCCGGCGTAGAGCTTGTCCCGCCAGAGTTTGCCCTCGATTCGCGGAATCAGGAAGGCGGCCAGGACGAGAACGAAGGCCGCGAGTGCGCCGTAACTGTCGACGCGGGTGGAGACGTAGCGCGCGACCCTCGTCGCGGAAGCGTTCGCCATGCCGGAAACCATAGGCCCCGAAACCCGCCGGAACTGTCCGGATCGCGATTCTTGCTGCTCCCGTCATACTTTCGTCATGCGTGTCCCGGGGGTCGAACGCCCCGATTGGGCTTACCGTCGAGGCCATGACCGAGTTGGACTCCGAGCCCGGGGTCACGGTGGTGATCCCCTGCCGGGATGAGGCGGAAGCCCTTCCTGGCGTACTGTCGGCAATTCCCATCGGGTACCGGGTGATCGTGGTGGACAACGGCTCCACCGACGGCACCGCGGCGGTGGCCCGCGCGGCGGGCGCCACCGTGGTGACCGAATCGAAGCCCGGATACGGCAGCGCCGTCCACGCCGGCGTCGATGCCGCCCGTACCGAACTGGTCGCCGTCCTCGACGGCGACGGCTCTCTCGACCCCGGCGAACTACCCCGGCTGGTGGCCGAATTCGTCCCCGGCGTCGACATGGTGGTCGGCCGTCGCCGCGCCGTCCCCGGCGCGCTGCCGGTGCATGCGCGAATCGGCAACTGGGCCTTCGCTTTCCGGCTGCGCCGCCGGTACGGCCTGCCGGTGCACGATATCGCCGCCATGCGCGTCACCCGCCGCGACCGATTGCAGGCGCTCGGCCACCTGCACGCCCGGTCCGGATATCCGCTGGCGTTGCTCACCGGCGCGGCCCGTGCGGGCTGGCTGGTGCTGGAGCGCGACATCACCTATCGGCCGCGGACTCACGGCGAGTCCAAGGTCTCCGGTTCCTGGCGCGGCACCCTGCGGGCCGCCCGTGACTTCTGGAGTGTGCGATGACCACCGAGATAGACCACGCCCCGCTCGACGACACCGTCCCCGCCGCCTTGCTCATCATGGCCAAATCGCCCATTCCGGGCTTCGCCAAAACCCGCCTCACCCCGCAGTTCTCGCCGGTCGACGCCGCCTACCTGGCGGCCTGCGCGCTGCTCGACACCCTGGACGCGGTGCGCGAGAGCGGCATCCGCCACCCCGTCGTCGCCTGGACCGGTGACCTGGACCGGGCCGAGCGCTCGGTCGAACTGAACGCCGCTCTGCGCGCGGTGACCGTGATCCCGCAGCGCGGCGACAGCTTCGGCGAACGCCTCGCCCACGCCCACGTCGACGCCGCCGAGTTCGGCGTCCCGGTGCTGCAGATCGGCATGGACACCCCGCAGGTCGACCCGGTCCTGCTCGCCCGTTCGGCCGCCCGGCTGGTCGCCACCGGCGACACCGTGCTCGGGCCGGCCACCGACGGCGGCTGGTGGGCGCTGGGCCTGTCCGGTCCACGAGCCGCGCACCTGCTCGCCGACATCCCCATGTCGACCGACCGGACCGGCGAGCTCACCGCGACGGCCCTGCGGCACAGCGGATTACGGGTGCACGCGCTGCCGACACTCACCGACGTCGACACCTACGCCGACGCCGTCTCGGTGGCGGCGGTGTCCCGGGGCCGCTTCGCTCGCGCTGTCACCGAGCTGGTGACCGCGAAAATGCCTGTCCCACTCTGATATTCACTTCTCGAAAGGAGCCCGCGGTGTCGCCGAGTCAGCCCACCGAAACCGCGGACGCCGGTCCCGACCCGATCGAGCGGCCCGAACTGCTACTCCCCGAGGGGCTTTCCCGCCGGTGGAGTCCGGGCCGCTCGACGGCCGTGGCCGCGCGCACCGGCCTGGCACTCGGGGCCGGAATCACCATCCTGTTCGTGACGGGGCTGATCAGTCACCTGATCCAGCATCCGCCCGACTGGTTCTGGTGGCCCGCCCACCCGGTGTGGCTGTATCGGCTCACCCAGGGCACGCACGTCACGGTCGGGGTCATGATGATCCCGCTGCTGCTGGTGAAGCTCTGGTCGGTGTATCCGCGGTTCTTCATCAAACCGTCGCTGCGGCGGGGCCTCCCGGAGGCGCTGGAGCGGTTGTCGGTGGCGGTGCTGATCGGCGCGGTGCTGTTCCAGATCGTGACGGGCCTGTTCAACACCGCGCAGTACTACCCGTGGAAGTTCTTCTTCACCACCACGCATCACGCCATGGCATATGTGGCCTTCGGGGCCGTCGCCGTGCACCTGGCGGTCAAGCTTCCCGTCGTGCGTCAGGCGCTGTCGAGACCCGTCGACGAGCCCATCGACGCAGAAGTACCCCACGGTATTTCGCGCAGAACCGTGCTGGCGGCGGCCGGGCTGGGCACGGTGGCGGCCGGTATCGCGGTGGTCGGGCAATCGGTTCCGTTCCTGCGCTGGGCGTCGCTGCTGGCTCCGCGTAGTGGCGAAGGACCGCAGGGAATTCCGATCAACAGGACGGCAGCGGCGGCGGCTGTCACCGAGACGGCCCGCTCGCCGCAGTATGTCTTGACCGTCAAAGTCGGTGGCCGGGAAAGCGTCTTCTCCCGCGCCGAGCTCGAAGCCCTGCCGCAGTACGACAGCGCGTTACCCATCGCCTGCGTCGAGGGCTGGAGCGCCCAGGGCCGCTGGTCCGGCGTACGCCTGCGCGACCTGCTGGCCCGGGCCGGTGAATACGGCGGCGGCGATGTGCGTTTCGTGTCGCTCGAGACCACCGGCATCTACGGCTCCTCCGTGCTGCCGCACACCCACGTCGTGGATGCCGCCACCCTGATCGCGCTGCGTCTCGACGGCGAGGATCTGGCCCTGGACCACGGTTACCCCTGCCGACTCATCGCCCCGAACCGGCCGGGCGTACTGCAGACCAAATGGCTGAAGACCATCGAGGAAATCGCATGACAGCCCTTCGAATCCTGCTGGGCACGTTCGGAATCGGCTGTGCCGCCTACGGGGTGGACCTGCTGCTGGCAATGAGCGCCACCGACCAGCGATCGATCGCGCTGTGGTTCGTCGGCGCGATCCTGGCCGAGAACCTGATCTTCGGCCCGGTCGCCGCCCTCGCGGGCACCCTCGGCCGCTATGTGCTCCCCGCCCGCTGGTGGCCCGTCTTCACCGTCGGCGCGTTCGTCAGCCTGGCCCTGATCCTGCTCGCGATCCCGGTCCTCGGCCGCGAGGGCGCGGTCCCCGGCAACGACACCATCCTGGACCGGAATTACACCGTCGGCCTGCTGATCTCGCTGACCGTGGTCTGGGCGGTGGCCGCCGCCTGCCTGCTCACCGCCGCCCGGCGGACTCCAGCAGCGGTAGCCGGATCTCGAATCGCGCCCCCTCCGGACGGTTCCGCGCCGTGATGTCCCCGTGGTGCGCGGCCACCAGCCCGGCCGCGATGGCCAGCCCCATGCCGCTGCTGCTGCCCAATTCGGCGGCGCCGGGGGAGCGGGCGGAACTGCCGCGGTAGGCGACCTCGAAGATGCGCGGCAGATCGGTCTCGGAAATGCCCGGCCCGGTGTCGTCGACCCGCGTCCACGCCTGCCCGTCGCCCGCGCCCGCCGACATGTCGATGCGCCCGCCGGGCGGAGTGTGCGCGATGGCATTGGCCACCAGATTGGTCAGCACCCGGCCCAGTGCCCGCTCACTGCCCGCCACCAGCAGCTTGTCGGCGGGCTGGGTGGCGGACAAGGTGATTCCGGCACGGGCGGCGGTGGGCTGATTGGTCGCCAGCACCTCGTCGATCACCTCGCGCAGATCCACCGGCTCCATATGCAGTTGCAGCGCCCCGGCATTGATCTTCGACATCTCGAACAGGTCGTCCACCATGGCCGAGAGCCGATTCGTCTCGCGCACGATCTGATCCGCGTACCGGCGCACCTCCTCCGGCCGCGTCACCACCCCGTCCTCGAGCGCCTCACCCATGGCGCGGATCCCCGCCAGCGGCGTCCGCAGATCATGGCTGACCCAGGCCACCAGCTCGCGTCGCGACCGTTCGGCGGCACGCTCCTGCTCCAGCATCTCGCGTTCCCACACCGTGGCGCGGGCCTGCTCGCGGCCCAGCAGGATCGCCGCCGGCACCGTCACCGCGGTGACCACCGCCAGCACCACGGCGGTGCGCTCGAATTCGGCGCCGAACATCAGTCCGCTCACCGCGACGACGCCGCACAGCGTGGCCAGCGTCGGAATCAGCACCAGCACGGCCATACTCGTGGTCATGGCGCGACCGCGGGTGTAGCGCAGCAGCAGCGCGCCGATCACCACCACCGGCAGCGTGCCCGCCAGCGCGTACCCGATCAGTCCGGGCGTATCAGTCGGCATCGCCGGCCTCCGCGCCGAGATCGGCTCGGCCCCAAGCGTATCCGCGGCCCCACACCGTCTCGATGCGGTGCGCGGCGCCCAGCTTGGCCCGCAAGCGTTTGACGTGCACGGTGACCGTCGACAGATCCCCGAAGTTCCAGCCCCACACCTCCGCCAGGAGCTCCTGGCGACTGAACACCCGCCGCTGATGCGCGAGCAGGAAAGCCAGCAGATCGAATTCGCGTGCGGTCAGCTCGACCGGCGACCCGCCCACCGTCACCGTCCGCGCCGCCCGATCCAGCTCCACCCCGTCACCGCGCAACACCTCCTCGGCCACCGGCTGCGGATGCGTGCGCCGCAGCACCGACGCCACCCGCAACGCCAGCTCCCGCGGACTGAACGGCTTGGTCACGTAATCATCGGCGCCCGCCTGCAATCCGATCACCCGGTCGTCCTCCTCCCCGAGCGCCGTCAACAGGATGATCGGCAGCCCCGGGCGCGCCCCCGCCCGCACCGCCCGCGTCAACTCGATCCCGTCCGGCCCCGGCATCATCACATCCAGCACCGCCAGATCGACATCGTCGCGCGCCAACGCCGCCGCGGTCGCCGCCCCGTCCGCGGTCTCCACCACCTCGAGCCCATCCCGCTCCAGATACCGCCGCACCACCTCCCGCACCACGGGATCGTCGTCCGCCACCAGAATCCGCATCGCCCTCAACTCCGATCGACCTGCCACCCCACCCACACCCTAGGTCGCCGCACGACCGGAATGACCTGGTGGCGGCCATTTCGCGCGGCCCGTCACAGTTTCGTCATCGCCACCGCCCCGCGCCGGCGACCACGGCGTTCCCGACCTGTGTGACGACACTGTGGAATCGGGCTGCCCATGCGGATCCGACCCGGGCGGCTCGTCGTTGTCGCGCGCATCGCTTCGGGTGGGCGCGCGTCGATCGAGGGTGGGCGCGGCAAATGCGGCGGGTGGGGCGGCGCGGCTCTACGATCTGCACGTGACCAGCGAAATGTCCGGTTCAGCGAGCCCGTTCGAGGCGGAGGGCGGACAGGTCCGGGCCTCGACCCTGGAACTGTTCTTCGATCTCGTGTTCGTCTTCACCATCACCCAGCTCACCCACGCCTTCACCCATCACCCCGGCTGGGGCGAAGTGGGCCACGTGGCACTGATGTTCGCGCTGATCTGGTGGATGTACAGCGGATACGTGTTCCTCACCAACGAGGTCGCGCCCAACAGCTCCGCGCGGCGCACCTTCCTGCTGGTCGGCATGTTCGGGTTCTTCGTCATCGCCATCGCCATCCCGAGCGCCTTCGGCGGCTCCGGGCTGGCCTTCGGACTCGGATACTTCCTGGTGAACACGGTGCACAGCGTCATGTTCGCCACCTCGGGCGGCTCGGGAGCCAGCGCGGCCATGTGGCGGCTGGCTCCGCTGAACGCGGTGTCCGCGCTGCTGGTCCTGGCGGGCGGCATCGTCCACGGCTGGCCGCGGGCCCTGCTGTGGGCGATCGCGATCGCCTTGCAGGTGGTGACGCCGTACCTGATCCCGGCGGGCGGATTCGTGGTGCGGCCCAGCCACTTCTGCGAACGGCACGGTCTGGTCGTGATCATCGCGCTGGGCGAATCCGTGGTGGCCATCGGAGCGAACCTGACCGGCATGGACCTCACCGTCGGCCTGGTCGCCGTGGCCGGACTCGGGCTGACCCTCGGATATGTGCTGTGGTGGGCCTATTTCGGCTTCGACGACGAACGCGGCGAGCACGCCCTGGCCGCGCTGCCCGGTCCGGCGCGGGCGCGCCCGGCCGTGCTCGCCTACGGCTATTCGCTGTTCGTGGTGGTCCTCGGGATCATCCTGACCGCCGCCGGCATCTCCATGACCATCGCCCACGGCAACGAGCCCGCCAGTGCCGCTGCCGCCCTGGCGCTGTCGGGCGGTGTGGCCGTGTTCTTCCTGGGCCAGGCCCTGTTCCGGCTGGCGCTGGGCATCTCCCGGGTCTGGTTGCGACTGGTCGGCGCGGTCGTCGTGACGGCCACCGCGCCCCTGGGCATCGCCTGGGTGGCCTGGGGGCAGCTGGTGCTGTTGATCGTGGTGGCCTACGGCTTCGTCATCGCCGACGACGTGCTGCGCATCCGTTCCGGCGAGCGCAGCGCCTATATTCCGAGCGTGGAGGCGGTCGGGTTCCGCATCCACCGCGACAACGGGCGCTGACGCTCACCGCCGCGGCGGCTCAATCCCGCTGCGGCACAGCGCAACCGTCGGGACCGCAGGCGTCACCGTCGGCGACCATCGCCAGCTGCGGCGCGTGATCGCTCCAGGCCTGTTCCAGCGCCTGCGCGAACACCTCCGGCGGCTGCGCGCCCGACACCCCGTACTTGCGATCCAGTACGAAGAACGGCACTCCGCGCGCGCCCAGCTGCGCGGCCTCGGCCTCGTCGGCGCGCACCGCGTCGGCGTAGGCCTCGGGATCGGCGAGCACGGCGCGCACCGCCGCCTCGTCGAATCCGGCCGACACCGCGACCTCGACCAGCCGCTCGGTGTCACCGAACAGCGCCTTCTCCTCGGCGAAGTTGGCCGCGTACAAGGCGTCGAGCATCTGCTCCTGGCGGCCCTGCTCCAACGCGAAGTGCAGCAGCCGGTGCATGTCGAAGCTGTTGCCGAAATCCCGGCCCGAGGTGACATAGGTCAGCCCAGCCGCCTCGGCCTGCGCCCCGAGACCGCGCTCGTTGGCGGCGGCCTGCGCCTCACTGATGCCGTACTTCTCGGCGATGTGCGGAACCACCGCGTCGCTGTGATCCTTGGGCAGCGTCGGGTCCAGTTCGAAGGACCGGTGCACCACCGTCACGGCGTCCTTGTGCGGAAAGGCGTCGAGCGCCTCCTCGAATCGCCGCTTGCCCAGGTAACAGAACGGGCAGTTGATATCGGTCCAGATCTCGACCTGTACGGCCATCACACCTCACTCCGACGCTGTTGTCGCAGGCCGGGGGCCCGGCCAACCCCTGTCCCAACCGGCGACCGGACCCGAATGTTCCATCGTGACCCAGGTCACAATGGCGAGTTGTCACGTTCCCGGCGGCTGTCCTGTCCCATAGCCGACCCACTCGGAACGAGACTTCAGGAGCCAACGATGAACGCCAGCACCGCCACCCACGAGATCGTCGTCCTCGGCGCGGGCTACACCGGCATGATGGCCGCGGTGCGGCTGGCCCGCCGCACCCGTCGGATGGATGTTCACATCACTCTGGTGAACCCGTCGGACCGTTTCACCGAACGGCTGCGCATGCACCAGATCGCCGCCGGACAGGAACTGACCGACCACCGCATCCCCGCGATCCTCGACGGCTCGGGTGTCGACTTCCACCGGGCCGCCGCCGTCGCTATCGACACCGAGGCCCGCGTGGTCACCCTCGACGACGCCACCACGCTGCGCTACGACAACCTGATCTACGCACTGGGCAGCACCACCGACACCTCGATCGTCCCCGGCGCCGACCAGCACGCCTGGACCCTCAACGACCCCCGCCAGGCCCGCCGCTTCTCGCGGCGGCTCACCGAGATCGCCGCCGCCGCGGGCGCTGTCACCGTGGTGGGCGGCGGCCTGACCGGCATCGAAGCCGCCACCGAGATCGCCGAGGCGCACCCGGGCCTGACCGTCACCCTGATCAGCGCGCAACAGCCGGGCTCGATGATGGGCGACAAGGCTCGCGCCCACCTCGAGCGCGCCCTCGACCGGCTCGGCATCGTGCGCACGATCGGGGTCAAGGTCACCAAGGTGCTGCCCGACGCCGTACGCCTGGACACCGGCGAACTCGTCGCCTCGGACTTGACTCTGTGGACCACCGGCGTGCGGGTCTCGCCGCTCGCCGCCCAGGCCGGCATCGCCGTCGACGAACGCGGTCTCATCCTCACCGATCCCACCCTGCGCTCGGTCTCGCACCCGGAGATCCACGCCATCGGCGACGCCGCCGCGATCCGCATGGCCTGGGGCCAGATCCACGGCACCTGCCAGAGCGGCATCCCCACCGGCGCGTACACGGCCGACACCCTGGCCCGGCTGCTGCGCGGAAAGACGGTGAAGCCCTTCCGTTTCGGCTACTTCCACCAGCCGGTCAGCCTCGGCCGCCAGGATGCCGTCATCCAGTTCACCAACGCCGACGACACCCCGAACCGCTGGTACCTGAAGGGCAAGGCGGCCTGCGCGTACAAGGCGATGGTCAGCGGCAGCCCGGTCCCGAGCTTCAAGATGAGCAAGCACATGACCGTGCAGGCACAGCTGTCGAACGGCGGCCGCGCCACCCGCGAACCGCGCGTGAGGTAGGTATGTGTCCATGCAGGACGATCCGATCGACCCCTTCGTCGCGCACCGCCGGCTGCTGTTCGGCACCGCGTATCAGATGCTCGGCACCGTCACCGACGCCGAGGACATCCTGCAGGACGCGTGGATCAAATGGCATGAGGTGGACCGGGATTCGGTCACCCACCCCAAGGCCTACCTGGTCCGCACCGTCACCAACCTGGCGCTCAACCGGCTCACCTCGGCGCGTGCCACCCGCGAGACCTATGTCGGGCCGTGGCTGCCCGAACCCCTGCTCACCAGTACCTCCGACGCCGGAGAGGAGACCGAATTGGCCGACAGCGTCTCGACCGCCATGCTGGTCGTCCTCGAAACCCTGACCCCGGTCGAACGCGCGGTCTTCGTGCTGCGCGAGGTGTTCGGCTACTCGCACGCCGAGATCGCGGGTTTCCTGGACCGACCCGAGGCCACCGTCCGCCAGATCTCCCACCGCGCCCGCTCCCACGTCCACTCGCGCCGGCCGCGTTTCGACACCGACCTCGCGACCCGCACCGAGATCACCGACAAGTTCATGGCCGCCGCGCAAGGCGGCGACGTGAACGCGCTCATGGAACTGCTCGCCCCCGAGGTGACCCTGTGGAACGACGGCGGCGGCAAGGTCACCGCGGCCCGGCGGCCGCTGCACGGCCCCGACCACGTGGCGCGCTGGCTGCTCGGGGTCATGGCCAAGCCGGTCCTCACCGGGGTCTACCTCGAATCCGCCCACCTCAACGGCGAACTCGGTGTCCTGGTCATGCTCGGCGGGTACCGCGTCGGCGCGCTGACCTACGACATCCGCGACGGTCACCTCGAGAACATCCGCTTCCAGGTCAATCCCGACAAACTGGCCGGTATCCAGTTGCCGGGCGGCGACGTATCGGCCGCCGGATCGGTAGGCGAATAAGAACCGGGCGTCGCGCCTTCCGGGGTCCCGTACTATTCGTCGCTCGTCGGAGGCAACCGCCTTTGTGTCGAAAACGCTATTCTGCAAGGGATTTCGAAGTGAACGGTACAACGCGCCGCTTGGCGCGCCATATTCTGCCCTGGGTCGCCGCGGCCTTCCTCGGCGCGGGCACCGCCCTCGCCGGACCGGCGGTCGCCGCGCCGGTCCTCCACGCCGCCTGCACCGCAAGCGAATACGAGAACTCCGACGGCGCGTGCGTGCACCGTCCGGAACAGTCGGCCACCGTGCCCGACGGGGCCACCGCCCGGTGCAAGGACGGCACCTACAGCTTCAGCCAGCACCGTCGCGGCACCTGCTCGGGTCACCACGGCGTCGCCGAATGGCTCTAACGCGCGGCACTCGCGGGTAGCTCGCTCGGTCGTCCCGGCACCGCGTCCGGGACGACCGTGCGGAAGAATGACCCGGCGTGAGTGCCGAAGAGCTTGCCGTCGAACCGCTGCGCGCGGCGCGGCGACTGCTCGGCGGGGTGCTGCGATCCGGTCCGGTGGGGATGCGCATCGTGGAGGTCGAGGCCTACGGCGGAGATCCGGCCGGGCCCTGGCACGATCCGGCCGCGCACTCGGGGCGGGGGCGGACGCCACGCAACGCGGTCATGTTCGGGCCGCCCGGTGTGCTGTACGTCTACTTCAGTTACGGCATGCACACCTGCGTGAACGTGGTCAGCGGACCCGACGGCACCGCCAGCGCGGTGCTCGTCCGAGCGGGGGAGATCATCGAAGGCCACGAGGTCGCTCGCGGTCGGCGCCCCGCCGCCAAGACCGACGCCGATCTGGCCCGCGGGCCCGGCAATGTCGGCAGTGCCCTCGGAATCGGGCTCGACGATTACGGAACTCACCTGTTCGATCCGGCCGCGCCGATCCGCCTGGAACTCGGACCCGAAATCACCGATCCCGCCGCCGTTTCGGTGGGACCCAGGGTCGGGGTCAGCCTGGCCGCCGACCGCCCGTGGCGACTGTGGCTGCCCGACTCCCCGGCGGTGTCGGCCTATCGGCGCAGCCCGCGCGCCCCCAAACTCGGCCGATCCGCGTAGGCCCGGCGACAGCCGCCGACCCCGTATCGGCGCGCGGCGCGGAGGACTACGGTGGATTGATCTACTCACCCCTAGGTGGAAGCCCCATGTTCGAACGGTTCACCGATGCGTCCCGCCGCGCCATCGTGCTCGCCCAGGAGGAAGCCAGGGCGCTCGGGCACGACTGGATCGGCACCGAACACCTGCTGCTCGGCGTCCTCGCCGGCGACGACCCGGTCGCCGCCCGCGTGCTCGGCGACCTCGGCCTCGACGTCTCCAGCGTGCGCGAACGCATCCGGCAGGCGGTCGGCGAACACGAGCAGAAGTCGCCCAGTGATCACGTGCCCTTCACCCCGCGCTCCAAGAAGGTCCTCGAAGGATCACTGCGCGAGGCGATGCGGTTGCGGCACGACTACATCGGGCCCGAGCACATCCTGCTCGCCCTGATCGAGGAGGGCGACGGCATCGCCCCGCAGATACTGATCAGCCTCGGCGCCGAACCCGCCGACATCCGCACCCGCATCTCCCGCGTCGCCGACGGACCCCTCGGCGGTCCCACCCAGGCCCCCGAATCCGATCTGCGTCGGCGCATCGCGGAACTGGAGGCCCGGGTCACCGAACTGGAGCGTCTACTTGGCGCGCAGGCTCGATGAGCACCGCGCTGCCTAGATGAGCACCGCGCTGTGCGCCCCAGCCGCGGCCACCAGGGCCGCGATCGTCGCGCGCGCCGCCGTCCCACCGGAACCGAACGCCCAGGCCGGCCCCTCGGTGGTGCGGTACTCCAGGTAGGTGACGGCCGGATCCGCCCCCGCCCGGTCCACCGTCTGGTGGGTCATGGACAGCACCTCGACCGAATAGCCGTGGCGGCCCAGCAGTTCCACCGCCTCCTCGACCGTCGCGTCGGCGGGGATACCGGGCGTGGTCGCGACGATCGTGCCCGCGTAGGCGGTCTCGAACAGCTCCCACAGCGTCCGCGCCGACACCTCCGTCCCGGTCCGATCGGTGTGGCGCTGGACGTGGCGCGCGAAATCGATCTGCAAGCGGCGCGGCAACTCCAGCCCGTACTCCGACTCCAGCAGATACGCGATCCCGCCCTTGCCGGACTGTGAATTCACCCGGATCACCGCATCGTAGGAACGGCCCACGTCCGCCGGATCGATCGGCAGATACGGTACCTCCCAAGCGATTTCGCGCTCCGGCGCGCCCAGTCGCGCCGCCCGCTCCCGATGTTCGGCGAAGCCTTTCCGGATGGCGTCCTGATGGGTACCCGAATAGGCGGTGTACACCAGATCCCCGGCGTACGGATGCCGGTCGTGGACCGGCAGCCCGGTGCAGTACTCGACGGTGCGGCGCACCTCGTCGATATCGGAGAAGTCGATCATCGGATTCACGCCCTGCGCGTGCAGATTCAACGCCAGCGTCGCCAGATCCACATTGCCGGTGCGCTCGCCGTTGCCGAACACGCACCCCTCCACCCGCTGCGCCCCGGCCAGCACCGCCAACTCCGCGCACGCGATGCCGGTGCCGCGATCGTTGTGCGGATGCACGGACAGGATCACCGCCTCGCGCCGCGCCAGATTCCGGTGCATGTACTCGATCTGGTCGGCGTACACGTTCGGTGTCGCCACCTCGACGGTCGCGGGCAGGTTCAATGTCACCGGCCGCTCGGGGGTGGCGTCCCACAGCGTGGTCATGCGGTCGCAGACGTCGAGCACGAAGTCCGGCTCGGTCAGCATGAAAACCTCGGGGGAGAACTGGAATCGGACATTCGGCATATCGCCGGCCAGCTCCAGGACATCGCGCCCACCGGTGGTGATCAGCTCGGCCAGTTCGTCCCGGGTCTTGCCCAGTACCACGTTCCGCCAGGTCGGCGCGGTGGCGGTGTACAGGTGGATCACCACGTCATTGGGGATGCCGCGCACCGATTCGACGGTCCGCTCGATCAGATCGCGGCGCGCGGGGGTGAAGACGACGATGGTGACGTCCTCGGGGGCCAGCCGCTCGCCGCCGATCAGCCGCACGAAATCGAAGTCGGTCTGCGAGGCGCTGGGATAGCCGACCTCGATCTCCTTGTAGCCCATGGCCACCAGCAGTTCGAAGAACCGGCGCTTGCGGATGGGATCCATCGGCTCGGCCAGCGCCTGATTGCCGTCGCGCAGATCCACCGGCACCCACAGCGGGGCCTCGGTGATCCGGTTGGACGGCCAGTCGCGTTCGGTCAGCGGCACCGAAACACGCTGGTACACATCGCGATACCGATGCGACGGCATGGCGGAGGGCTGCTGACGATTCCAGATCGGGGGAGTGCTCACAGGGCATTCGCTTTCGCGTCGGAGGAGGTGACCGGCGCAGCACCGCGAGCCCGCTGACGGGGTGCCGGTCGATCAGACCCCGTCGCGGCAGCGAAGGAGAAGCAGGGCACCGGTCAGCATGTGGACTAGACTAGAGGGAAACAACTCCTCAGACAAGTAGAGAGGACGGCGACAAGTGGCGCAGGTCCAGAGGCATCCACTCGCCGCACAAGCCGCCGAGGTGCTACTCACCCGGATCCGTGCGGGGGAGTGGCAGCTGGGCCACAAACTGCCCGGCGAGACCACCCTCGCCGCCCAGCTCGGCGTCGGCCGCTCCACTCTGCGCGAGGCCATCCGCGAACTCGCCGGTCGCGGGGTACTCGAAAGCCGCCAGGGCGCGGGCGTTTTCGTCACCGCCCTGAACACCGCCGAGGACTGGGACACGGTGCTGCGCCGCAGCGACATCGTCACCGTCATCGAGGCCCGCATCGCCATCGAGGCCGAGGGCGCCGCGCTGGCCGCCCGCCGCCGCACCCCCGCCGACCTGCGCGCCATGCTGCGCGCCCTGGCCGCCCGCGCCGAAAGCGGCGACACCGTCGAGGGATTGGTCGACGCCGACACCGCCTTCCACCGCACCGTGGTCGCCGCCGCCCACAACGACATCCTGCTCGAGCTGTTCAACGCCTTCGTGCCGCGCTCGCGCCACGCCATGATCGACATGCTGCGCATCCGCCCCCTGCGCGCACCCCGCAGCGACCACGATGCGCACGAACACCTCTACGACGCCATCCGGGCCCGCGACCCCGAGGCCGCCGCCACCGCCAGCCGAGTGCACCTCAGCGCCCTCAAAGCAGCCTTCGACACCTAGCCTGACCTGCGCGGGAAGAAGAACTTTCGCGACCGCGATGAGTTTTCGCGACGGCCCCCGTCCTATCCGGCAAGTGGTTCGAAACCGAACCGACAAGCCCCGGAAGGACATTCGACATGGCCACCATCGCCGCCACCCCGACCATTACCGTCGCCGCACCGAGCAAGCTCCGCAACCGCGTGCTGTGGACCCTGCAGATCGTCCTCGGCCTGTTCTTCGTCATCGCCTCCGGCCTGCCGAAGTTCGTGGGCCAGGCCGATGCCGTCCGCATCTACAACGAGATCGGCTGGGGCGACTGGTTCCGCTACCTCACCGGCCTGGTCGAGGTCTCCGGCGGCCTGGGCCTGATGATCCCCCGCCTGTCCGGCCCGGCCGCCGCGGGCCTGTCCATCACCATGGTGTGCGCCGCCGCCACCCAGGCCTTCCTGCTCGGCGCGCCGAGCCTGGCCATCTTCCCGCTGGTCCTGGTCGGTGTCTTCGCCTGGATCGCCTACGAGCGCCGCGCCTCCTTCGCCACCTTCACCGACCTGGTGAAGTGACCCGCATATTCGCTCGACTCCCAGCCCGTCGCCGGTCACACTCGGCGGCGGGCCTACGGGTGTCCGTAGCCGGTGGGTGACGCTGAGCAGCGGATCAGTCCGGGCTTGTACCGATCCGCTGCCAGGCTCAACCCTGTGCAACCTCGATATTCACGTGCGGAAAGATGGATGGCGTGAGCGGCGACATCATTGATGAACTGACCTGGCGTGGACTGATCGCGCAGTCCACCGATCTGGACGCCATGCGCGAGGCGATGGCCAAGGGCCCGATCACCCTCTACGCCGGGTTCGACCCCACCGCGGCCAGCCTGCACGCCGGCCACCTGGTCCCGCTGCTGGCGCTCAAGCGCTTCCAGCGCGCCGGCCACCGCCCGGTGGTGCTGGCCGGCGGCGCGACCGGCCTGATCGGCGATCCCCGTGACGTCGGCGAGCGCACCATGAACTCCACCGACACCGTGGCCGAGTGGGCGGGCCGCATCCGCGCCCAGCTGGAACGCTTCGTCGATCTGGACGGCGGCGACAACGCGGCGATCATCGCCAACAACATGGACTGGACCGGACCGCTCAGCACGGTCTCGTTCCTGCGCGACATCGGCAAGCACTTCTCGGTGAACGTCATGCTGGCCCGTGACACGGTCAAGCGCCGCCTGGAGTCGGACGGCATGTCCTACACCGAGTTCAGCTACATGCTCCTGCAGGCCAACGACTTCCTGCAGCTGCGCCGCGAATACGGCTGCACGCTGCAGGTCGGCGGCTCCGATCAGTGGGGCAACATCATCGCGGGCGTCGAGCTCAACCGCCGCGTCGACGGCGAGCACGTGCACGCGCTCACCGTCCCGCTGGTCACCTCGGCCGACGGCAAGAAGTTCGGCAAGTCCACCGGCGGCGGCAGCCTGTGGCTGGACCCGGAGATGACCAGCCCCTACGCCTGGTACCAGTACTTCGTGAACACCGCCGACGCGGACGTGGTCCGCTACCTGCGCTGGTTCACCTTCCTGTCCCGCGAGGAACTCGACGAGCTGGAGAAGGCCACCGCCGAGCGGCCTTTCGCCCGTGAAGCGCAGAAGCGCCTGGCCGCGGAGATGACCACGCTGGTGCACGGCGAGGAGAACACCCGCGCGGTGCAGCTCGCCAGCCAGGCCCTGTTCGGTCGCGGCGACCTGCGCGAGCTCGACGAGTCCACGCTGTCGGCGGCGCTGGCGGAATCCGCGGTGGACGGCAAGCTCGCCGAGGCCACCCCCACCTCGACCATCGTCGATCTGCTGGTCGACTCCGGTCTGTGCGAGGGCCGCAGCGCGGCCCGGCGCGCGGTCAACGAGGGTGGTGCGTCGGTCAACAACGAGAAGATCGCCGACCCCGAGTGGATCCCCGCCGAGGCCGACTACCTGCACGGACGCTGGCTGGTGCTGCGTCGCGGCAAGAAGAATTTCGCCGGCGTGCGCCGCGCGGACGCCTGACCCGATCCTCGATAGGCGAACAAGATCGAAATGACCTGAGTCACAAGCCGGTGGCTCAGGCCCCCGATTCGCCCGATCCGCAGCCCGTTCACCTGCGCAAACGTCCCGGTGACCAGCGGATTTGACCTGGCGTTATCCGCCGCGTAACTTAGTCCAGGTCAGAGCGACACGGACACCGACCGGGACCGAAAAGCCCAGCTCAGAGGCTGGAAATCGGAAGCGGAAAACGAGGTTGGACGAGGAGCGCCGGACATGAACACCTTCCAGTCAGAAAAAAAGTTCTTGACATCAGTCAGGTTCCATGACTAGGCTGGAAAAGTTGCCTCGTTAGGAAATCTGATCAACTTCGGATCTACTGACGTGTGCGTGTGTTCTTTGAGAACTCAATAGTGTGTCGATGAATGTCAGTGCCAAATATTAAATTTGGTTCCAATCATACTCACCCCCGTGAGGGTGGTTGGACATTTAAGTCGGCTAATTTTCCAGCCGACGATTGCTAGGTTTTCGGACTCTGGTTCGAGATACTTCTGATT
>NZ_JBEXXC010000017.1:0-109631 GCF_040630175.1 Nocardia sp. NPDC005825 | reverse complement strand
CACCCTCACGGGGGTGAGAATGATTGGAACCAAATTTAATATTTGGCACTGACATTCATCGACACACTATTGAGTTCTCAAAGAACACACGCACAAGCCATCGATCCGAGCGGTGAGCCCGTTCGACTAGCTAGGCAACTTTTCAAGCTTAGCCCCGGCCCTACAGCAGAACCAAATCCGCTGGTCAGGTGGAACTAGTGTGATCGTCAGGCGCTCCTCGTCCAACCTCGTTTCCCAGGCCCTTGGGGCTCCGGGTCGGTGTCCGTGTCGCTCTGACCTGGACTAAGTTACGTGGTGCGTCGAACCAAAGTCAAATCGCCTCTCTACCTGCAGTTTTCCGGCGACTATGCGGAGGGCTGCGGGGGCTTCCAGCCTTCGAGGGTCCGGCGGCTGTTGGAACGGAACATCGCTACCGAGACTTTGTTCGGAATCGCGAGGAATGCGGCGTCCCGCAAACCGGCGAGAGTGGCCGAGCCCGGGGAGGTCATGCGGGTTCCGTGTTTGGACAGGAAGCTCATCCGGGCGACGCGGCTGCGGCGGGCGGCGGAGTAGCGAGAGAGATCGGGGGCGCACGCCGCGAGGGTGACGGCATCCTCCAAGGCCATGCCCGCACCCTGGCCCAGGGTCGGCCGCATGGCGTGAGCCGCGTCGCCGAGGAGGACAGCGCGGTCGTTCCACAGCTGGCGGGGGACGTCGATTTCGAGCAGCTCGTCGACGACTACCGCGGATCGGTCGGTGGCGGCGATCAGTTTCGGGATCGGGTCGGGCCAGTCGGTGAAGTAATCGAGGGCGTCGATGCCCGGGAGGCCGGCGGTGAAGACATAGGTGCGGTCTCCGGTGATGGGGACGACGCCGGCCTCACCTCGAATGCCCATGATCACGCCGACCGGGTCGGGCGCGGGGGCGTCGAGGACCCATCGCCAGGCCGTGATCCCGGTCCGGTGCACCGGGCCGGACTGCGGCCACAGCCGGGTGCGGACCACGCTGTTGACGCCGTCGGCACCCACGATCAGGTCGTACTGCTCGGTATCCGAATCGGTTTCGATCCGGCCATCGGCGTGCACCGCGATCACTCGGGTGCCCGCGCGGACGCATTCCGCAGGAACGGCGGCCGCGAGGGTCGCGATCAGGTCGGCGCGGTGCACGGCCACCAGGCCACCGGTGAAGTCGCTGATGCGGGCGTCCACCAGTACCCGTCCGCGCTGATTGCGGGCGAAGGCGCGGCGGTCCGCGACCGCTCCGGCGCGCACCGCTTCCCCGACACCGAGCATGTCCAGGGCTTTCAAGGCATTGGCCGCGAGGGTGATTCCCGCCCCCACCTCGGTGAACTGGGGCGCGCGCTCGTAGACGGTGACCTCCCAGCCCGCCGCGCGCAGGGCGATCGCGGCGGCCAGACCGCCGATTCCGCCCCCGACAACCCCGGCCCTGCCCTTACCTTCGGCCATGATCCCTCCCCGAACGTAGACGTGCCGCGATCGTAAATCTCCGATTCCTCCCGAAGTCGTAGGAGTGCGCATGATCACGGCACCGAATACCTCCCGACCGGAAATCGAGTGGAGGGCAAGCGGTATGGGTGCAGAGGCGGATCGGAGCGGGGTGTCGAAGGCGGTGTCGGCGGCGGTGGAGGCGGCCAAACGGGGTGACGTGATCGCGGCGCGGCAGTTGCTGGCATTGGCGGACCAGCTGGCGGCCGAGGCGCTCGCGCGGGAGACGGCACGGGCGAATCGGCCGGGGCGGCTGCGGGTTCCGCGCATTCCCGGGTTGCGGCGTTGAGCTGGGGCGACGTTCCCGCCGGATGGGGATCAGCCGCAGAACCAGGCCCGGCGCGGGACAGCCGCCCAGCCGTCCGGGTGCCGTGGAACGGGCGACCAGTTCGGCGTTGCGTTGAGCATTGACACGCATTCCGGCGGCAACAATGGTCGAAGTGCGCCGTCTGACGGGGTTTGTGCGTCATCTCGGCCGAACCCACAGAGATGGCTCGGGCTCCCGCGGTCCGGGTCCGGACGAAGGAGTCGGCGTGAATTCATCGGTGGGGTCGCGAACCTCGGACGATCAGGAGCGCGGGGCCGACAGCCTGGTCTACGTCGTGTTCATCACCGCGGCGGCCGCGATGGGCGGATTCCTGTTCGGGTACGACAGTTCCGTCATCAATGGCGCGGTCGAGGCCATCCGCAGTCGATACGACATCGGGTCGGCCACGCTGGCGCAGGTGGTGGCCATCGCGTTGATCGGCTGCGCGGTGGGCGCGGCCATCGCCGGGCGGATCGCGGACCGGATCGGGCGCATCTGGGTGATGCGGATCGCGGCGGCGCTGTTCACCGCGAGCGCGATCGGGTCGGCGTTGCCGTTCGCGCTGTGGGATCTGGCCATGTGGCGGGTCATCGGCGGGATCGGGATCGGGATGGCATCGGTGATCGGGCCCGCCTATATCGCCGAGGTGTCGCCGCCGGCGTATCGCGGGCGGCTGGCCTCGTTCCAGCAGGCGGCCATCGTGATCGGCATCGCGACCTCGCAGCTGGTGAACTTCGCGATCCTGAAGATGGCGGGCGGTGAGCAGCGCGGGACCATCGCGGGGCTGGAGGCCTGGCAGTGGATGCTCGGGGTGATGGTGATCCCGGCCGGGCTGTACGGGTTGTTCTCCTTCACGATTCCGGAGTCGCCGCGGTACCTGATCTCGGTCGGCAAGATCGAGCAGGCGAAGCAGGTACTGGCAGAGGTCGAGCATGGGCAAGGGGATCTGGACGCTCGGGTCGCGCAGATCGAGCGGGCCATGCACAGCGAGCACCGGTCGACGTTCAAGGATCTGCTGGGCGGGAAGTTCGGGTTCCTGCCGGTGGTGTGGATCGGTATCGGGTTGTCGATGTTCCAGCAGTTGGTCGGCATCAATGTCGTCTTCTATTACTCGGCGACGCTGTGGCAGTCGGTCGGCATCGATCCGTCCAGTTCGTTCTTCTATTCGTTCACCACCTCGATCATCAATATCGTCGGCACCGTGATCGCCATGCTGCTGGTCGACCGGATCGGGCGGAAACCGCTGGCGCTCATCGGCTCCGCGGGCATGGCGATCTCCCTCGCGCTGGAGGGCTGGGCGTTCTCCTACAAGTCCGGGTCCGGGAACAGCGTGAGCCTGCCGCACACCCAGGGCATCGTGGCGCTCGTCTCCGCGCACAGCTTCGTGCTGTTCTTCGCCCTGTCGTGGGGAGTGGTGGTGTGGGTGCTGCTGGGTGAGATGTTCCCGAACCGGCTGCGCGCGGCCGCGCTGGGTGTGGCGGCGTCGGCGCAGTGGATCGCCAACTGGGTCATCACCGCCAGCTTCCCGAGCCTGGCGGATTGGAATCTGTCGGGGACGTACGTCATCTACACGCTGTTCGCGCTGCTCTCGATTCCGTTCGTGCTCAGGTTCGTTCCCGAGACCAAGGGCAAGGCGCTCGAGGAGATGGGCTAAACGCGGGGCGGCCGGGCTATTTCAGGATCTTGGTGATCTGGCCCGCGCCGACGGTCCGGCCGCCCTCGCGGATGGCGAATTTGAGGCCGACCTCCATGGCGATCGGCTGGATCAGCACGACTTCCATGGCGACGTTGTCGCCGGGCAGCACCATCTCCACGGCCGTCGGCAGGGTCACCACGCCGGTGACATCGGTTGTGCGGAAGTAGAACTGGGGGCGGTAGTTGTTGAAGAAGGGGGTGTGACGGCCGCCCTCCTCCTTCGACAGGATGTAGGCCTGGCCCTCGAACTGGGTGTGCGGGGTGACCGAACCGGGCTTGATGACGCATTGGCCGCGTTCCACGTCCTCGCGCCGGACTCCGCGCAGCAGCAGGCCCACGTTCTCCCCCGCCTGGCCCTCGTCCAGGAGTTTCCGGAACATCTCGATGCCGGTGACGGTGGTCTTCGTGGTCTTCGGGCGGATGCCGACGATCTCGACCTCGGCATTGACCTTGAGCACGCCGCGCTCGATACGGCCGGTGACGACGGTGCCGCGGCCGGTGATGGTGAAGACGTCCTCGATGGGCATGAGGAACGGTTTCTCCACCTCGCGGGCGGGGGTATCGATCCAGTCGTCCACGGCGGCCAGCAGTTCGGTGATGGTCGCGCCCCACGCCCCCGCCGGATCCGACAGCGCCTGGAAGGCGGAGACCCGCACGATGGGGCTGTTGTCGCCGTCGAACTCGTACTCGCTGAGCAGTTCGCTCACCTCGAGTTCGACCAGCTCCAGGATCTCCTCGTCCTCGACCATGTCGCACTTGTTCAGCGCGACCACGATTTTCGGGACGCCGACCTGCCGGGCCAGGATGACGTGCTCCTTGGTCTGCGGCATCGGGCCGTCGGTGGCGGCGACCACCAGGATCGCGCCGTCCATCTGGGCGGCGCCGGTGATCATGTTCTTGATGTAGTCGGCGTGCCCGGGGCAGTCGACGTGCGCGTAATGCCGGTTCTCCGTTTGGTATTCGACGTGCGCGATGGAGATGGTGATGCCGCGCTGGCGTTCCTCGGGGGCCTTGTCGATGGCCTCGAAGGGCGTGAACGGATTCAGATCCGGATATCGGTCGTGCAGGACCCGGGTGATGGCCGCGGTGAGCGTGGTCTTGCCGTGGTCGATATGGCCGATGGTGCCGACATTGACATGCGGCTTCGTCCGCTGGAATCTCGCCTTCGCCACTGGAACCTCCTGCGCGCCCGTCGGTTCCAGGGTAGGGAGGACGGGAGCCGGAAAGGCGGAAAACCGGGCGAAACAGACGTCGAGGACTGTTGACGAAAACCCTTCCCGAACAGAGGTTTTCCACGGCCGGCACCGCTCCACCACCGCGGGCGCGGGACGGCGGCGCGCGGGTGCGCCGAGCGAAACCGGGCGTATGCGGCGGTGACCCGAGAAGCAGGGGCAGCGCCGCGAGGGTTCGAAACGATACCTTTCAAATTCATGTCGGCCAGCCTCGGCCGATCGGAACGACACGAGGTATCGATGAACAAGCGCATTGCCGGTATCGCCCTCGCGGGCGCCCTACTCGTCCCGGCCCAGTTGGCCGCCTCCGCCGTGGCGACCGCCGCACCGCAGGCCGCGAGCCCGATCGGTTCGGCGGACTACGGCTGCACCTCTTCCCAGCCGCCCACGTGCAACCCGGCCTTCCTGCAGTTCCTGCTGCCGCTGCTGACCGGATCCGCCTCCGGATCCGCCAACGGCGCGAAGTAGCACCGGGATCCTCCCAGTCGCCGACGGGGGCGGGAAGTACGGGAAAACGGTCGAAACAGAGTTCGAGGACTGTTGACGAAAACCCGTCCAGACCAGAGGTTTTCCGCGAATTCGCCGAGCGGTCAGCGGGCGCCGGGCTCACCGGCGGGAGTCGGCGGGGTGGGCTCGGTCGAGGTGGCCTGTTCCTTCGGGATGCACACCCACTGGCCGTCGGGGGTCAGGCCCCACTGGGCGACGATGCGGCCGTCGGAGCAGTCGTCGCCGACATTGTGCTCGGGCTGGACGGAAGTCGGCGGTATCGACGGCAGCGTGGTGACGGTGGTCGGCGCAGGGGCCTCGTCGGTGTAGGAGCAACTTGTCAGCAGGCAGCCCGCGAACGTGACCCCGACCAGGGCTACAGCCGATCCGGCCGTGCGCACCTTCCTCCGTGACGCCATGTGGTCACCCTTTCGTGCCGAGACGATTCGGGGCAAACAGCAATCACAGAGCAATCTATCGTGCGGTCCGCGCCCAACCGGCTGCGGCCGGGGCGGCGCAGTAACGTGGGCAGCTATGACAGCTGTTGCAGATCGTTCGCTCGGGCCGGTACTCGCCCGCACCGTGGGCATCGGGGAGGCCGATGTCCTGGTCATCGGACTCACCTCGTCGGAGGACGGGCCGGTCATCGCGCCCGCTGACGCGTTCGAGGATGTGCTCGACGGTGACACCCGCGACGCCCTGCTGAGCGCGCTGCGGGCCGTCGGAGCCAAGGGCAAGGGCGAAGAGGTCACCAAGGTGCCCGCGCCCGCCGGGCTGGGCGTGGACTTCGTGCTGGCGGTCGGGCTCGGGGCGGCGGACAAGCTCGACGCCGAGCAGGTGCGCAAGTCGGCCGGTGCGGCCGGACGGGCGCTGACCGGGGTCGCCACCGCGGTCACCACGCTGTCGGGCCTGGATCTGGGTGCCGCGGCCGAGGGGTTCTACCTGGGCGCGTACCAGTTCACCGCGTTCAAGTCCGCCAAGAGCGCGCCCAAGCCCGAGGAACAGCCGGTGCAGCGCGTCGAATTCCTGGTGCCCGCACCGGGATTCGGCGAGGAGGAGCTGTTCCGGGCGCAGGCGATCGCCGAAGCCGTCGCCACCGCACGCGATTTCGTCAACACCCCGCCGAGCGACCTGTTCCCGGCCGAATTCGCCAACCGCGCGGCCGAACTGGCCAAGGCGGCCGGTCTCCAGGTCGAGGTCCTCGACGAGACCGAACTCGAATCCCAGGGCTACGGCGGCATTCTCGGCGTCGGCAAGGGCTCCTCGCGGCCGCCGCGCCTGATCCGCATCACCTACGCCGGCGGCGACCCCAAGGTGGCGCTGATCGGCAAGGGCATCACCTTCGACACCGGCGGCATCTCCATCAAGCCCGCGCAGTCCATGGAGAACATGACCTCCGACATGGGCGGCGCGGCGGCGGTCATCGCCACCACGCTGCTGGCGGCGCGACTGAGCCTGCCGCTCACCGTCATCGCCACCGTGCCCATGGCCGAGAACATGCCCTCGGCCACCGCGCAGCGGCCCGGTGATGTGCTCACCCAGTACGGCGGCACCACCGTCGAGGTGATCAACACCGACGCCGAGGGACGCCTCATCCTGGCCGACGCACTGGTGCGCGCGGCCGAGGACGAGCCGGACTACGTCATCGACGTCGCCACCCTCACCGGCGCCCAGATGGTGGCGCTGGGCACCCGCACCCCCGGCGTCATGGGCACCGACGCCTTCCGCGACCGGGTGGCGCGCATCTCGCAGGCCGTCGGCGAGAACGCTTGGGCCATGCCGCTTCCCGCGGAACTGCGCGCCGACCTGAACTCCAAGATCGCGGATCTGCAGAACGTCGCGCCGCATCGCTGGGGCGGCATGCTGTCGGCGGGCCTGTTCCTCAAGGAATTCGTGTCCGAGAGCGTGCAGTGGGCGCACCTGGACGTCGCGGGCCCGGCCTACAACACCGGCGGACCGTTCGGCTACATCGGCAAGGGCGGCACCGGCGTTCCGGTCCGCACACTGATCAGCACCCTCGAGGACATCGCCGCCGAATAGCGAACAACCAAGCCCCACACCGACGCCCGCCCCGCACTGATCGCGGTGGCGGGCGTCGGCGTATCCGTCGAGTGGCACACGGTGGAGGGGCTTTCGGGCAAAACGCCTCCAGGATGTGCCGCTCGGCGTCAGCGGGCGGGAGCGCGGCGGCGGGCCTCGTAGTCGCGCATGCGCTGGGGGTAGCCGATGCGGCGTGCGTCGTAGACCGGGATGCCGAGGGCGCCTGAGAGGCGTTGCGCACCGCGTTCGCCGACCACCCGGCGGGTCCATTCGCCGTCATGCGCGACCAGCAGGACCGTGACATCGGTGACTGTGGTGCGCGGCTCGACGAAAGCCTCCACGCCGTAATGGTTTCGCGTCCAGGCCACGAGATGGGCCATGTCGGCCGGATCGGCCTCGCCTCGGCGCTCGGCGCCGCTGCGCCCGAACAGATCCAGGAAACCCATTCCCGTCAACCTCCTCCCCGGCTTCGGAAAACCGCCGGATACTTCGATAGTGCGCAGCTCACGCCCACCGCGCCAGACGATCGGCGATTTCCATAGCAGCTGCACAGAATCCCTTCAGAATCGACTCAGCGGGGGTGCGGGGTCCGGTGAGCGGCACACCGGAAAGGCCGGGACGGCGCAAACGTGATACGTGTCATGGCATCCCGCTATTTCACCCGCGCGCCGTGGCGTTCGACGCTCACGCCGGGAAATGTGGCGCAGAGAGGTCGGCACAACCGCCGCCCTGTGACACGCCGCACCCGGACGAATGCAAGGATGGGTGGCTGGAACAAGAACCAACACGGATCTCCGGTGCCATCGCCGTTCGATGGCCGTCCGGGACGACACCGCGACCCGCGGTGCCACGCCCGCGGAGAGACGAACTGTTTAACCCGACGAGCAGTCAGAGGAGTCAACGGACATGACCTTCTCCGTCCAGATGCCGGCTCTTGGTGAGAGCGTCACCGAGGGCACTGTGACCAGGTGGCTGAAGAAGGAGGGAGACACGGTCGAGGTCGACGAGCCGTTGCTCGAGGTCTCCACCGACAAGGTCGACACCGAGATCCCGTCCCCGATCGCAGGCGTTCTCGTGAAGATCGTCGCCCAGGAGGACGACGTCATCGAGGTCGGCGGCGAACTCGGCGTGATCGGCGAGGCCGGTTCCGCTCCGGCCCCGGCCGCCGCCCCGGCTCCCGCCGCAGCCCCTGCCCCGGCCCCCGCGCCGGCCGCTCCCGCCCCGGCCCCGCAGCCGGTCGCCGCCGCACCCGCCCCGGCTCCGGCCGCCGCCCCCGCCGCTGCCGCCTCCGGCACCCCGGTCAAGATGCCGGAGCTCGGTGAGTCCGTCACCGAGGGCACCGTCACCCGCTGGCTGAAGCAGGTCGGCGACCAGGTCGCCGTCGACGAGCCGCTGCTCGAGGTCTCCACCGACAAGGTCGACACCGAGATCCCGTCCCCGGTCGCGGGCACCCTGCTGGAGATCTCCGCGCAGGAAGACGACGTCATCGAGGTCGGCGGACAGCTGGGTGTCATCGGCAGCGGCGCCCCCGCGGCCGCCCCGGCCCCGGCGCCCGCTCCGGCCCCCGCGCCTGCTCCCGCTCCCGCTCCGGCTCCGGCCGCCGCGGCTCCCGCGCCCGCCCCGGCCGCTCCGGCCCCGGCTCCCGCGCCGAAGACCGCCCCGGTTCCGGCCGCGGCGACCCCGGCCGAGGAGCCCTCCAGCAACGGTGGCCCCTACGTCACCCCGCTGGTGCGAAAGCTGGCCGCGGAGAACAACGTCGACCTCGCCGCCGTGACCGGCTCCGGAGTCGGCGGCCGCATCCGCAAGCAGGATGTGCTCGCCGCCGCGGAGGCCAAGAAGGCTCCGGCCCCCGCTGCCGCCGCGCCCGCCGCCGCTGCTCCGGCCGCCCCGGCCGCTGCCGCCGCCGCGCCGCGTCCGTCGTTGTCGCACCTGACCGGCACGGTCCAGAAGGCCACCCGCATCCGGCAGATCACCGCGGCCAAGACGCTCGAGTCGTTGCAGACCACCGCGCAGCTCACCCAGGTGCACGAGGTCGACATGACCAAGATCGCGTCCCTGCGCAACCGCGCCAAGGCCGCGTTCAAGCAGCGCGAGGGCGTGAACCTCACGTTCCTGCCGTTCTACGCCAAGGCCGTCATCGAGGCGCTGGCCGTGCACCCGAACATCAACGCCTCCTACAACTCCGAGACCAAGGAGATCACCTACCACTCGGTGGTCAACCTGGGTATCGCGGTCGACACCGAGCAGGGTCTGCTCTCGCCGATCATCCACAACGCCAACGACCTGTCGCTGGCCGGACTGGCGCGCGCCATCGCCGATATCGCCAACCGGGCCCGCACCGGCGGCCTGAAGCCGGACGAGCTGGCCAACGGCACCTTCACCATCACCAACATCGGCTCGAACGGCGCGCTGTTCGACACCCCGATCCTGGTGCCGCCGCAGGCCGCCGAGCTGGGCACCGGCGCGATCGTGAAGCGCCCCATGGTGATCAGCGACGACGGCAACGAGTTCATCGGCATCCGGTCGATGGCCTACCTGCCGCTCACCTACGACCACCGCCTCATCGACGGCGCCGACGCGGGTCGCTTCGTGACCACGATCAAGCACCGTCTGGAAGAGGCCGCGTTCGAGGGTGACCTGGGCCTCTGAGGCCGGAACGGAGACGGGTCGGGGGTTGGATCGGATGAAGATCGTGGTCGCCGGTTCGTCCGGACTGATCGGGACGGCACTCGTCGCGGCCCTGCGCCGCGACGGGCACGAGGTCACCCGCCTCGTGCGCCGTCCCGTGCACGCCCGCGACGAATTCACCTGGGATCCGGTCCGTTCCAACCTGGACGAACGCGCGCTGCGCGGTGCGGACGCCGTGGTGAACCTCTGCGGCGCGAGCATCGGGCGGCGGCGCTGGAACGGCAGCTACAAACAGGAGCTGCGCGACAGCCGCATCGTCCCCACCGACGTCCTGGCCGCCGCGGTCGCCGCCGCCGGAGTGCCGACGCTGGTCAACGCCAGCGGCGCGCACTATTACGGCGGCGAGACCGGCGACCGGGTCGTCACCGAGAGTTCCCCCGCCGGAACAGGATTCCTGGCCCGGCTCTGCGCCGACTGGGAGGCCGCGACCGAACAGGCCGCCGACGCCGGAGTGCGCACGGTGTTGCTGCGTTCGGCGGTGGTGCTGGCGCGCCACGGTGGCATGCTCGGAATGCTGTACCCGCTCTACTATCTCGGGCTCGGCGGGCGGCTCGGCAGCGGGCGGCAGTACGTCCCGTGGATCTCGCTCGACGACGAGGTGGGGGCGATCATCTACGCGCTCACCCACGGGAACCTGTCCGGGCCGGTCAATATGTGCGGTCCCGCACCGGTCACCAATGCCGAGTTCACGCGGGCGCTGGGGCGGGTCATGCATCGGCCGACGCCGTTGATGGTGCCCGAGTTCGCGTTGAAGCTGGCGGTCGGCGAGTTCGCCGACGAGGCGATTCTGCACGGGCCCAGGGCGATTCCCACCGCGCTGGAGGACGCCGGGTACCAGTTCCAGCACCCGACCATCGGCGCGGCGCTGACCGCGACGCTGGGCCACTCGGGCTGATTCCGCCTCCCGCGGTGACGCCGGGCGCGTGCGCGTCACAGCAACCGCGCGGATACCGTGGGGGCGTGACCAATCAACCGTCCGACGTGGTGGTGCGGGACGCCCGCGAGAGCGATCTGCCCGAGATTCTGGTGATCCACAACAACGCCATCGCCGAGACCACGGCCATCTGGGATACCGAACTCGCCGACATCCACGAGCGCGAGGCCTGGTTCGCGGCGCGGACCGGGGCCGGCCATCCGGTGCTGGTCGCCGAGATCGGCGGCAAGCTGGCGGGGTACGCGAGTTACGGGCAGTTCCGGCCCAAGTCGGGCTACCGGTTCTCGGTCGAGAACTCGGTGTACGTGTCAGATATATTCCATCGCCGCGGGGTGGCCACCGCGCTCATGCGGGCGTTGCTGGCGCGGGCCGAGAGCGGCGACGTGCACGCCATGATCGCGGCGATCGAGTCGAGTAACCGCACGTCGATCGGGTTGCACGAGAAATTCGGCTTCAAGGTCGTCGGGCAGATGCCGGAGGTCGGGTGCAAATTCGGGCGCTGGATGGATCTGACGCTCATGCAGCTGAACTTCCCCGGAGGGGTAGCGTCGGAATCGTGAGTGAGAGCAGTACGGCCACCGCACCGTTACCCCGTGCGGTATCCGCCCGCTTCGACGGCACACCCCTCGTCGTCGAGAATCTGGGCCTCATCGACTACCAGGAAGCCTGGGAGCTGCAACGGCGGATCGCCGCCGAACGCGCCGACGGAATCGGACAAGACCGGCTGCTGATGCTGGAGCACCCGTTCGTCTTCACCGCCGGACGCCGCACCGAACCGCAGGACCTGCCCACCGACGGCAGCCCGGTCATCGAGGTCGACCGGGGCGGGAAGATCACCTGGCACGGGCCGGGGCAATTGGTCGGCTATCCGATCGTGCGGCTGGCCGAACCGGTCGACGTGGTGGCCTATGTGCGGCGGCTCGAGGAAGCGCTCATCGAGGTCTGTGCCGGCCTCGGAGTGGAAACCGGTCGGGTGGAAGGTCGTTCGGGCGTGTGGCTGCCGGCCGGCGAGTCGCGGCCCGAGCGCAAAGTCGCGGCCATCGGCGTGCGAGTGCAGCGCGGCGTCACCCTGCACGGCTTCGCGCTCAACTGCGATTCCAGCCTGGACGGTTTCGACGCGATCGTGCCGTGCGGCATTCGCGATGCCGGGGTCACCACCCTGAGCCGCGAACTCGGTCGCGACGTCACCGTCGACGAGGTGCGTCCGCTGGTCGCCGACGCCATCGCGCGCGCCCTCGACGGCGATCTGAAGGTGACCGACCACGCGCTCTCACGCTGCGTCAAGACCTTTGCCGAATGCCCCGAGCCGCTGCCCGCCCTGCAGACCGATGAGTCTGCCGCAGGGCACGCCAAAGCCGAATGATCACGAGCGTAGGGTGAACCAGTGACCTCCGTCGATACCCCGACACCTGATAACTCGGCCGCACCCAACGGCCGCAAGCTGCTTCGCATCGAGGCGCGCAACGCCGAGACCCCGATCGAGCGCAAACCCTCGTGGATCCGCACCCGCGCGACCATGGGCCCCGAATACACCGAACTCAAGGGCCTGGTGAAACGCGAAGGGCTGCACACGGTCTGCGAGGAAGCCGGGTGTCCCAACATCTTCGAATGCTGGGAGGACCGCGAGGCCACCTTCCTCATCGGCGGCGAGCAGTGCACGCGGCGCTGCGACTTCTGCCAGATCGACACCGGCAAGCCCGCCGCCCTCGATCGTGACGAACCGCGCCGCGTGGCCGAGAGCGTGCAGGCCATGGGGCTGCGCTACTCCACCGTCACCGGCGTCGCGCGCGACGATCTCGAGGACGGCGGCGCGTGGCTCTACGCCGAGACCGTGCGCGCCATCAAGCGGCTCAACCCGCACACCGGCGTCGAACTGCTGATCCCCGACTTCAACGCGGTGCCCGAGCAGCTGGCCGAGGTGTTCGAGTCGCGGCCCGAGGTGCTGGCCCACAATCTGGAGACGGTGCCGCGCATCTTCAAGCGCATCCGACCCGCCTTCCGCTACGAGCGGTCCCTCGCCGTCATCACCGCGGCCCGCGAGGCCGGTCTGGTCACCAAGTCCAACCTGATCCTGGGCATGGGCGAGACCCCCGAGGAAGTCACCCAGGCGCTGCGCGACCTGCACGAGGCCGGGACCGACATCATCACCATCACCCAGTACCTGCGGCCCTCCCCGCGGCACCACCCGGTCGACCGGTGGGTGAAGCCGGAGGAGTTCGTCGAGCACTCCAAGGCCGCCGAGGAGATGGGCTTCGCCGGTGTCATGGCCGGTCCGCTGGTCCGGTCCTCCTACCGGGCCGGGCGTCTCTACGCGCAGGCCATGCGCCACCACGGCCGCGAGATCTCCCCGGAGATGGCACACCTGGCCGAGGAGGGCAGCGCCGCGCAGGAGGCCACCAGCGTGCTGGCCCGTTTCGGCTCCTAACCACCACGTCGACGACAGCGCGCCGCGACCCGCCAGGGACGCGGCGCGCGGTCGTCCGCACACGAGTTATCCCGCGATTCGTGGACGGGACCGGTCCGCCGGTGGGAAGCTCGAAGGACCGCAATGATCGACCCACGGAGCGAGCCATGGTCGAGCGAACGACGACATCGCACGGTGTCAACGGCAAGGTAGTCGTGGCCGAACGGCCCGGCGACATCCGGAATGTGGTGCTGGTCGGGCACAGCGGGTCGGGGAAGACCACGCTGGTCGAGGCGCTCGCGGTGGCCGCCGGGGCGGTGCCCAGAGCCGGGCGGGTCGAGGACGGCACCAGCGTCTCCGACTACGACGACATCGAGCAGCGCCAGCACCGGTCGGTGCAGCTGTCGGTGGTGCCGATGGGGTGGGAGAAGGTCAAGGTCAATCTTCTCGACACCCCCGGTTACGCCGACTTCGTCGGGGAGCTCAGGGCCGGTCTGCGAGCAGCGGACGCGGCCCTTTTCATTCTCTCCGCGGCCGCCGGGGTCGAGGGCGTCAGCGGGCCCACGCTGGCGCTGTGGGAGGAGTGTGCGAGCGTCGGCATGCCGCGCGCCATCGTGCTCACCCATCTGGACACCGCACGCGCCGATTTCGAGGACATGGCCGAGACCTGCCGCCAGATCCTCGGCGGCGGGCGATCGGAATCCATACTGCCGCTGCATCTTCCGGTGTACGGGCCCAAGAACCCCGACGGGCACCGCCCGGTGACCGGGCTGATCGAACTGCTCACCCAGCACGTCTACGACTACTCGACCGGGGAACGCGTCGAGACGCCCGCCTCCGACGAACAGCGCGAGCAGATGGCGGAGGCGCGCAACCGGCTCATCGAGGGCATCATCGCCGAGAGCGAGGACGAGACCCTCATGGACCGCTACATCGGCGGGGAGGAGATCGACCTCGCCTCACTGGTCGCCGACCTGGAGAAAGCGGTCGCGCGCGGAAGCTTCCACCCGATGCTGATCGCCGCTCCCCCACCCGAGGGCGCGCGTCAGGGGCTGGGCACCGTCGAGATCCTGGACCTGATCACCCGCGGATTCCCCACGCCCGCAGAGCATCCGGTGTCCGCGACCGGCAGCGGCGGCAAGTCCGCGGCGCTGGCCTGCGATCCGGACGCGCCGCTGGCCGCCGAGGTGATCCGCACCGCCTCCGACCCGTACGTGGGCCGGTTGTCGCTGGTCCGGGTGTTCTCCGGAACCCTGCACGCCGACGACACCGTGCACGTGTGCGGGCACGGCACCGGCGCGAACGGCGATCACGATGCCGACGACCGGGTCGGCGGGGTGTCCGCGCCGTTCGGGAAACAGCAGCGGCCGCTGCCGCAGGCCATCGCCGGGGACATCGTGTGCGTGAGCAAACTGACGCACGCCGAGACCGGGGACACCCTGTCCGCCAAGGACAGCCCGCTCCTCATCGAGCCGTGGGACCTGCCGGATCCGCTGCTGCCGGTCGCCATCCAGGCACACGGCAAGGCCGATGAGGACAAGCTCTCCCAGGGGCTGTCGCGACTCGTGGCCGAAGACCCCACGGTCCGGCTCGAACAGAATCCCGACACCCACCAGTTGGTGCTGTGGTGTCTCGGCGAGGCGCATCGCGAGGTGGCTCTCGAACGGCTGCGGTCCCGGTTCGGGGTGCAGGTCGACGTCGTCGACCACAAGGTGGCCCTGCGCGAGACCTTCGCCACCCAGGCGGCCGGGCGGGGACGGCATGTGAAACAGTCCGGCGGCCACGGGCAGTTCGCGGTCTGCGAGATCGAGGTGGCCCCGCTGCCGGAGGGATCCGGCATCGAGTTCGTGGACAAGGTGGTGGGCGGAGTCGTTCCGCGCCAGTTCATCCCATCGGTGGAGAAGGGCGTGCGCGCCCAGGCGCTGCGCGGCGTGGCGTCCGGATTCCCGCTGGTCGACGTGCGGGTGACGCTGTTCGACGGCAAGGCGCACTCGGTGGATTCCTCCGACGCGGCGTTCCAGACCGCGGGCGGCCTGGCCTTGCGGGAAGCCGCCGCCACCGCCCGCATCAGCGTGCTGGAACCGATTGCCGAAGTGCTGGTGGTGGTTTCGGACACCTACGTCGGCCCGGTGCTCGGCGACCTGTCGAGTCGCCGCGGCCGCGTGCTCGGCACCGAACCGGCGGGGCTGGGCCGCACCGCGATTCGGGCCGAAGTCCCGGAACTGGAACTCAGCCGCTACGCCGTGGACCTGCGTTCACTGGCCCACGGCGCGGCGAGCTTCACCCGCGCCTACGCCCGCCACGAGCCGATGCCACCGCAACTGGCCGACAGCCTGCGCGAGCACACCAAAGCCGGGGGCCGCTCCTGACGGTCAGGACTCCCCCGCGGCGGCGCGCGCGGGCAGGGGCAGCGCGGCCAGGGCCGTCATGAAGAAGTCGAGCCCGAAACCGTAGTGCTCGTCGGCTTCACAGGAGGTCAGCGCGTCCGCGGCGGCCACGACTCGGGGATAACGTTGCCGCGGAAGGGTTTCCAGGCGTAGGCGCTTGCGGCGGATCATCTCGGCGTTGTCGTCGGCGGACTGCTGCGGGGTCCGGGCGCCGGGCTCGCCCAGCACCAGCGTGACGGCGGTGCGCAGGGTGTTGCCGCAGATCGCGGCGGCGGGTTCGACGTCGAAGCCGTATTCGGTGAGGATCTCGAGCGCGGTCTCGGTGGCGTCGAGGAATCCGGGGCTCGGGTCGTTGTCGCCGGGCACCTGGAACAGCGGGACCAGCGCGCGGTGCCGGCGCAGCACCGTCACCAGCGATTCGGCCAGGGCGCGGAACTGTTCCAGTAGCGGACGCGACCGGTCGCGGGTGGTGTCGACCTGTTCCCACAGGCGGTCGACGACGCCGGCCAGCAGTTCGTCCTTGTTCTTGAAATGCCAGTACAGGGCCATCGGGGTGACGCCCAGCTCCTGCGCCAGGCGCCGGATGGTCAGCGCTTCGAGGCCCTCGGCGTCGGCCAGCGCGATCGCGCCGTCTGCGACGGTCTCCCGGCTCAATCGGTTCTCCGCTTTTGCCACTTGACAAATATACAACGTACAGGCTTTCCTGTACCACGTACATGTACAACGTATGTGAATGATGTACAGGCACAACGTATAGGAGTTGCGGTGCCACTACTGCCCCGCCGCTGGTGGGCCCTGATCGGGGTTTCCCTGGCGACGTTCATGACATTTCTCGACAACAACGTGGTCAACGTCGCGCTGCCGTCCATCCAGAGCGACCTGGGGCTGTCCATCTCCGGCCTGGAATGGGTGGTCAGCAGCTACATCCTGGTCTTCGCCGGGCTCATGCTGGCCGGTGGACGACTCGCCGACCTGTTCGGACGCCGCCGGATGTTCCTCGGCGGACTGGCCGTGTTCACCCTCGCCTCACTGCTGGCCGGACTCGCCGACAGCCCGGCCATGCTCATCGCGGCCCGCGTGCTGCAGGGCGTCGGCGCGGCCGCCGCGATACCCCCGACCCTCGCCATCATCGCCGGGCTGTTCCCCGACGACACCGAACGCGCCAAGGCGGTCGGCGTGTGGAGCGCCATCGGCGCACTGGCCCTCGCGCTCGGGCCGTTCACCGGTGGCGTGCTGAGCCAGCACGTGGACTGGAGCTGGATCTTCCTGATCAATGTGCCCTTCGGCGTCCTCACCTTCGCGCTCACCGCGCTGACCCTGGACGAAACCCGCGAGCGGGTACGGCACCGACTCGACCTGCCCGGGCTGGTGACCTCGGCCGTCGCGCTCTTCGCGGTCACCTACGCCTTGATCGAAGGACACAACCGCGGCTGGACCTCGACGGTGATCGTGGGGTGCTTCGCGGTCGGCGCGGCCGGGCTCGCGGCGTTCGTCGCCATCGAATCGCGCCGGCCGGATCCGATGGTGGATATGTCGATGTTCCGTTCCCGCGCCTTCAGCGGCGGCATCGCCGTGATGATGCTGTGGGGTTTCGGGGTGATGGGCATCTACTTCTTCACCGCGATGTATCTGCAGAACGTGCTCGGCTTCTCACCCACCGCGGCGGGAGCCGCGTTCATTCCGATGGCGGTGGCCATGGTGCTGGTGTCGCCACTCGCCCCGATGGCCGCGCGCCGACTGGGCACCAATGTCACCGTGGCGTTGGGCGTCGCGGGCATCGTCGGTGCGCTGCTGGATATTTCGACGATCGGCGAGCACGGGCACATCCTCGACCTGATGCCCGCGTTCATCGGCTTCGGCATCGGATCAGGCCTGCTCATGACGCCGTTGAACACCGCGATCATGGACCGGATGCCGCCCGCGGTCGCGGGCGCGGCGGGCGCGGTGGTCAATGCGAGCCGCGAGATCTCGGCGCTGCTCGGCGTCACCATCGTCGGCGCGATCCTCACCACGCGCGCGGCGACCGTGGCCGGGCAGGGCGCGGCTCCGATGCACGCCTTCCTCGAGGGCTACCGCCTCGCGATTATCGTCGCGGGCGTCATTGTCGCCGTGGGTATTCCATTGGCGCTGATCACCCTGCGGACCCCGCGCGAGGAAGCACCCGACGCGGTGGCCCCCGAACCGGTCGGGGCGGCGGTCTGACGCCACGAGTGCCGCATCGGCCGGAGTCCATCCGGCCGATGCGGCGGCTCCGGCCGACAAGCTCTCGCGCCGAGCGCGATTCGGGCCGCCGGGCACCGACCGGTCGCGTCAGTGTCCATCCCATCGCGAACCGGGCGTACCCGGCGATTAAGCTGGACCGCATGGCAGCAGGCAAGGGCGGTAATCCGTCGAAGGAAGCGAAGGCCGCGGCGAAGGCGGCGCGCAAACAGGCGTCGAAGGACCGCCGCCGCCAACTGTGGCAGGCCTTCCAGATGCAGCGCAAGGAAGACAAGCTCCTGCTGCCGCTGATGATCGGCGCGCTCGTCGGCGTGACCGTGCTGTTCCTGGTGATCGGCCTGATCTTCGGTCTGCAGTGGTTCCTGCTGCCGATCGGTCTGGTGCTGGGCGTGCTGGCCGCGTTCATCATCTTCGGGCGCCGGGTGCAGAAGAACGTGTACGCCAAGGCCGAGGGCCAGGCCGGCGCGGCCGCCTGGGTGCTGGACAATCTGCAGGGCAAGTGGCGGGTCACCCCGGGCGTCGCGGCCACCACCCAACTCGACGCGGTGCACCGCGTGGTCGGTCTGCCCGGCGTGGTGCTGGTCGCCGAGGGCTCGCCGCAGCGAGTGAAGTCGCTTCTGGCACAGGAGAAGAAGAAGGTGTCGCGCCTGGTCGGCGACACCCCGATCTACGACATCGTGATCGGCAACGAGCAGGGCCAGGTTCCGCTCAAGGAGCTGGAGAAGCACCTGCGCAAGCTGCCGCGCAATATCGACGCGGCGCGCATGGACAATATCGAGGGGCGGCTGTCGGCCCTCGCCACCCGGGGCGGTCCCGCGCTGCCCAAGGGCCCGCTGCCCAATGGCGCGAAGATGCGCGGCGTGCAGCGCTCGATCCGCCGCCGCTGATCAATCTCGAAAAGGCCCGCATCCCCCGGATGCGGGCCTTTCCTTTTCGCCGAGTGGCACATCCTGGAGGCGAAATCGGACGAATCCCCTCCAGGATGTGCCACTCGGCGGAAGGGTCAGCGGACGTGGCGGCCGAGGAAGCCTAGGACGTCGGGCGTGACCGTCCGCCAATACTCCTCGGTGTGCGTGCCCGGGGTCACCAGGCCCACTTCGGGGCGGGCGGTGGCGATGAAGCGGCGGCAGCCATCGATGAAGCGGTCGCGGTCGCCGCACCACAGGCCGACGGGGGCCGGGCCGAGCTTGTCGAGATTGCGTAGCGGGTCGAGGGCCGCCCACTGGTCGGCATTGGTGAAGGCGTTCCGTTTGGCCATTTCGGTCCACGAGGTGAGCAGACCCGGCGACATGGTGGCTACCGCGTTCACCGGGCGGTTCTGCTCGGCGCGGCGACGCGCGTAGACCAGAGCGCCGAAGCCTCCCATGGAGGTTCCGGTGCAGGCGAAGGGCTGTCCGTCCTTGCCGGCGAGGCGACGCTGGGCCAGCCAGCCGGGGACCTCGTCGAGCAGCATGGCCATCGGGTCGTCGCCGGTGCCGTGGTCGTGCCAGTAGTTGTCGCCGCCGTCGAGGGCGACGAAACCGAAGGCCGGGGAGGCGCGAGTGGCGACCGCGGCGGCCAGCAGGCCGGCGATATTGCCGACGGCGGCGTTGCGGGCGGTGCCGTGCAGGCCGTGCAACAGCAGCGAGATCGGGATGTTCTCGGCGGGGACGCCGGGCGGCAGGATCGTGACCAGGTCGACCTCACACCGGCGGGCTTTCGAATAGACGCGTTCGGTGCTGATGATCGGGGCGACGCCCATGGCCGTCTGGCCGACGTCCTCGGCGTGCTGGGTGCGCTGGACGCCGTCGGCTTCGGTGGCGGCGTTCACACCGGCCGCGACGGCCGCACCCGCTGCGGCCAAACCAACCAGTCCGGTGGTCGCGAACAGGGACCGCCGGCTCAGGGTCCGCGCGGCCGCCCGGTAGTCCTCGACCATCGATCCCTCCATCGGCACAGCAACAGCTACCGCCCGGACGACGGCCAGGTGGCTGCATCAGGGCAAATCGCCGCCACCATACCGATCGAAAGCAAACAGCGGTGAACATTTGGCAACGCCTTGCAACACACTGCACCAACAGCATCGCAGGTAACGCGCCTGATCCGCGCCGACTCGGCGCGGCGTGATGTGTTCGAATCGCCCCGAGTACAAATCTGTGACCGGAGCCGGCCGGAGCCGTGATCGGGGCCGGTGAACGCGGTGACCGCGCGAGGTCAGCGGCTGTAGACGAGGGCGGTGCCGGTGGCGCGGTCGTGCATGCCGCGGCCGTCGCTGTCGGTGAACAGCGCGGGGATGACGAACAGCAGGATGAGCTGGCGGCCCAGCGCCCGGAGGAAACCGACCGGCGCGTCGGCGTCCACGCGGCTGACCTTGATCTTCAGGAAGTACTGCCCCGGCGTGAACCCGAACAGTGTGACCGCGATGATCCCGAGCACGAACCACACCGCCAGCGTCGGCGTCGACAGCGCCTGGGTGATGACCTCGAAATGCGAGGGCGGCTGCTGTCCCTTCGGGATGGTCATCTTCGACAGGATCTTGTCCGCGTCGGGTCGCACGATGATGGCGGCCAGGCCCATCGAAATGAACCAGTCGACCAGTACCGCCAGCACGCGGCGGGTGAAGGGGGCGAGCGCGCCGGGGCCGGAGGCCGGGAGGCCGAGTTCCTTGCCCTGGTAGTCACCGAGCGGGTTGTCTCCGGATTCGGCGTTCGGTCCGGACAGCCATGAGCCGGTGATGCGTGCCATGGACTCAGCTTATGCGCCGCCCGGCGGCGGGTCGCCGACGCCCGTCGATCGGCGGACGAGCGGGGAATCGTATATGTTGTCGGCACTCTTCCGGCGGCCGCCGCAACCATGCGGCGACCCCGGTTGCCAGGTGGATGCCCGGCGGTGAGGATTGTCACGCTGACCGGGTCGCACGCGGTAAGGACCCTAACTTTTCAGAGTCTTAACAGCCGGTTCCAGCAGGTCGGTGGCAGGATATCGGTGCTGGTCGAGCATTGCTCGGCGACCGCTGCGGCGTCCACGCGAACCCGGGGGCACCGCCGAACCCCCGGCCAGCAGTGCGTGTAACACTGGCGAAACACAGCCTTGATTGCAGGGAAACACCGCATCCATACCGTGTGGTCGCGACGAACCCATGCAGTCACCACTGGCTGGGAACCGATCCGTAAGGAGTACTAAGTGGCGTTCAGCACGGCCGACGAGGTCATCAAGTACATCAAGGAGGAGGAGCTCGAATACGTCGATATTCGCTTCACCGACCTCCCCGGTGTGCAGCAGCACTTCTCGATCCCGGCGAAGGCGTTCACCGCTGATCTCGCCGAAGAGGGCCTGGCGTTCGACGGTTCTTCCGTCCGCGGCTTCCAGTCGATCGACGAGTCGGACATGCTGCTGCTGCCCGATTACAGCACCGCGCGGGTCGACCCCTTCCGTGCCGCGAAGACGCTGAACATGAACTTCTTCGTGCACGACCCGTTCACCCGTGAGGCGTACTCCCGCGACCCGCGTAACGTCGCCCGCAAGGCCGAGGAGTACTTGGCCGCCACCGGCATCGCCGACACCTGCTACTTCGGTGCCGAGGCCGAGTTCTACATCTTCGACTCGATCCGCTACGACTCGGCGATGAACGGTTCGTTCTACGAGATCGACTCGGTGTCGGGTTCCTGGAACACCGGCGCGGAGTACAACGCCGACGGCACCCCGAACCGTGGTTACAAGGTCCGCAACAAGGGTGGTTACTTCCCGGTTGCGCCGTACGACCACTACGTCGACCTGCGCGACAAGATCTCGACCAACCTGCAGAACGCGGGCTTCGAGCTGGAGCGCGGCCACCACGAGGTCGGCACCGCCGGTCAGGCCGAGATCAACTACCGCTTCAACACGCTGCTGGGCGCCGCTGACGACCTGCAGCTGTTCAAGTACATCGTGAAGAACACCGCGTGGCAGGAGGGTAAGACCGTTACCTTCATGCCGAAGCCGCTGTTCGGCGACAACGGCTCGGGCATGCACGCCCACCAGTCGCTGTGGAAGGACGGCAAGCCGCTGTTCCACGACGAGGCCGGCTACGCGGGCCTGTCGGACCTGGCGCGTCACTACATCGGCGGCATCCTGCACCACGCCCCGTCGCTGCTGGCGTTCACCAACCCGACCGTGAACTCGTACCACCGTCTGGTGCCGGGCTACGAGGCCCCCATCAACCTGGTGTACTCGCAGCGCAACCGTTCGGCCGCGATCCGTATCCCGATCACCGGCTCGAACCCGAAGGCCAAGCGCATCGAGTTCCGCGCGCCGGACTCCTCGGGTAACCCGTACCTGGCCTTCGCCGCCATGATGATGGCCGGCCTGGACGGCATCAAGAAGAAGATCGAGCCGATGGCTCCGGTCGACAAGGACCTCTACGAGCTCCCGCCGGAGGAGGCCAAGAACATCCCGCAGGCCCCCACCTCGCTGGCGTCGGTCATCGACCGCCTCGAGCAGGACCACGACTACCTCACCGAGGGTGGCGTGTTCACCGAGGACCTGATCGAGACCTGGATCAACATCAAGCGTGAGCAGGAGATCGCCCCGGTCAACCTGCGCCCGCACCCGTACGAGTTCGAGCTGTACTACGACGTCTAAGTCGTTCTGCCGCTCTGATCTGCGGCGGAAGCTCTAACCGAGGTCTTCCGTCCGCAGCTCGTCCGCAGTAGTCAACGAGTCCATCTGTTCCGCGATCACTTCACCGACCGCGAAACGGGTGGACTCGTCTGCGTCCGGCCACAGATGCCCGTAGGTGTCGAGTGTCGTTCGCGCGCTGGCGTGCCGCATTCGCGCCTGGACCATCTTGACGTCCGCGCCCTTGGAGATGAGCAGCGACGCGAAGTAGTGCCGAAGGTCGTGCACGCTGAATTCCTCAGGCAGGCCCGCCACCTTTCCAGAGTTCCGGAGCTCCCGCAGCTTCCGCTGAATCAGCCACGGCGGAGCCGGTTTTCCCTCCCCATTCGTCACCATGTGATCGTGCGGCCACTGCTTCACCGAGGCCGACAGCAGCAAGGCCAGTTCCCGCGGAATCGGCACCGGCGTGGTGCTCTTGTCTGTCTTCAACGGCTTGGCAGGCCATTGCCGCTTCGGGTAGACGACTCCCCGCGTGAAGTCGATGTCGCCGACCAGCAATGCCGAGATCTCAGCGACCCGAAGACCCGCGAACACGCCCAGCAGGACCGCGGCCCGCAGATGTGCCGGCATCGCGTCGTGCAGCTGCCACATCTGCTCCGTGGTCACCACATAGGGCTTCTGCGTTCCGGTCGGCGGAGCTGTCTTGCGCGAGCATGGGTTCCGCACCAACAAGCCTTCGTGCACAGCATCCCCGAGGACTTGCGACAGGCGCCCGTGCAACGCGTAGACGTAGCTCGGTTCGTACCCTGCCTTCTTCAGCTTCGCCACCCAGGTCTTCACCGACGAAGGCCGAAGCGCCGCCATCCGCGCATTCTCGAACTCCGCTCGGATCAGGGCCAGGTGCGTCTTAGCCTGCCGCACCGTCGAATCGCGGTGGATCTCGTAGCCCTTGATCCAGCGGTCACACCATTGCCCGACCGTCATCTGTGAATCCCGCGGCGCGATATGCGTCCCCTGCACCAGGGTGCTCAGCCGTGCCGCGAGCCAGGCTTCCGCATCCGCCTTCCGATCGAAACCCTTTGCGTGTTCCTGTGATTCGTCATCAACGTAGCGAGCACGCCACCGCTTGCCCTTGCCGTAGTTGGCGGACCGGACCCGCTGCCGGGTCTTCTGCCCGTCCTCCCCCGCCACGGTCGCGGACTTGTGCCAGCGGTCCTCAACGCCGCCGCGTCGGTTCCGTTGCCCCGCCATCACGCCGCCGTTCCACCACGGCGGGTCAGCTGTTCCTGTTCGGCGATCCATGCCAGCACCGTCGAGCGCCGCCATACTCGCCGCCGCGGGCTCAGCTTGAAGCTTTCCGGGCCGAAGCCGATATGGGCCCACCACCGCCAGGTAGCTTCCGGAATCCCGGTCAACTCCTCCAGTTGCTTAGCTCTCAGGAACTCCTCGTTCACCATCTCCCCGATCCTTCCTATGCCGCTTCCGATGATGCTGAATGTCCTTGTGCCCCTGGTGGTCCCGCCGCCATCTGGGCCTGTAGGTATTGGGCGCGCCTTCGCTGCATCTGGGTGAGTAACGCCATGATCAGGTGAGCCTGGGGCGGTCGCATCGGGTCACCCGGTTCGGCCACGCTCACCGTCACCTGGTCCGGGTCCCAGCCATCGGCCTCGTCCGGGGTCATGCCCGCGCCTTCGAGGAATTGCTTAACGAAGTCGCGACGCTCGGCCGCGTGATCCTTCAGGGTCTTGCCCGTCCACAGCTTCGAGACGAACTGGCGATTACCGGCCACGCCCAACGAGTCCCGCGAGTGAGCCTTGTTCCGGCACAGGCCCGGCTGAGTCTTGGAGTTCACGCCCTTGGGGACGATGCCGTAGCGCAGCCAGATCGGGCACCGGTCCGAGCACGGCGTCCGCAGGAGCTCCGCGTGCAGCCGGTCGTAGTGCTCCGCGGTGCGCTGGTTCGGCGGCTCCAGGATCTCGGCCACCGATTTCGTGAGGTACTTCGCCAGATACCCGATCGCGGCATCGGCCTTCTTGGTTCCCTTCACGATGCCCTTGGGCTTGATCTGCTCCCCGAAGCGGATCACGTGCGCCGGGTCCATGTCATCGCAGGAATCCATGATGTCCTGCGCATCTTCCCAAGCATGTAGCGGCGCACCGGTTTTCGGGTCCACGAAGGTGCGCGCCTGGTAGTCCCAGACCGGCATGTTCGCGCCCGTGTAGACCTCCTGGTCATGGTGAGGCCACCACACCTGCACGTAGGTCGCTTCGGTCACCTGGCGCAACAGCTTGTTAGGAATCGCGCCGCGCAGCAGCAGGTGAACGTGCGGGGCTCCCCGCCGCTGCGGCTCCACGGTCCCGAAGTACTGGACGTTCCAGCCCAGCGCCCGCCGTAGGTTCTGGGTCCACCGGTTGAACAGCGCGGAGAAGTGAATGATGTCCCGAGCCGCCCGCGCGTAGTCGTAGGAGTCCGGGTCCCTAGGGGAACCGTCGCCGCACGATTCGCCCTTGCGGTTGACCGCGCCGTCGTTGTGGACCTTGCCGTAGCTGTCCATGGTCAGCGTGAGGAACATTCCGGGCCGGTACTTGCCGCCCGCGTAAGTCTGGCCCAGGGTGCGCCGTTCCACCTTCTTACGCGGCAGGTTCGGGGCATCCTGGCGACGACGGGTAGAGCGCCGGCGCTTGACCGGAGCATCCAGCGGAGGCAGCCGACGAGCCCCGTTCTCCCGGAGCTCCTTGTCCAGGTCCGCGACGATCTCACGGATACCGGCCATGAGCTCGGTATCGTCATCCTCTTTGGCCCGCTGGTAGTCCACGAACAGCGACGACCGCGCCATCACCAGGTCTTGCTGATGCTCGGTGACCGTACGTTCGTCGATCACCGGCTCTGCGTCGAGATGCCAACCCTCCCGGCACTGCTGAATCCGGATGGCGCGCTTGCGTTTCGAGCACGCGGGGCACACCGATTCCAGGGTATTGCCGCACGCCGCGCCGATCGCCTTCCGCTCCCCCGTGGAATGGTTGGTCATCCACATGGCGATCGGTTTGCGGCAGGAGCCGAACTTGTCGGCCGCGGAGGTAGCCATCTCCAGGAAGTCCTGAGGGGCAACCAGTCCCGCCAGCCGAGTCTGGTCACCCGATTCCTCAGCCTCCGTCACGGGCGCTCCCCCGACACCGTGTAGACCTTCGCGGAGGTGGTCTCGCCGTAGGTCCGGTGGTTGTACTCCGACCAGTGACCCTCGTCGATCACCGCGAACTCGCCCGGGATCAGCTCCCGCCGCCGTTCGATGGCCGGAGCCAGCAGCACCAGCCCGAACGCGCACGTGCAGCCCTTTGGCTCAGCCTTGAAGCCTTCCCCGGTCCCGTGGCAGTGGGAGCACACGCCCCACTCCGAAATCTCGTGCAGGCCGATGCAATCAGGCTTCACACAATCCCGGTCACCGCACCACAGGCAGCAGCCCGCGAAGGTCAGCCGGGGCGGACGCAGCTCCGTGGCGCGAGCGGGCTCAGGGAACGGGATCACTCGGGCCGAGGTCATCGCAGCCCACCTCGGCACAAGCGAGCGCCACCGACCGCCACAACCACCAAGGGTTCCTCGTCCAGCGGAGACCGCACCGAATCCGCGCGGACCCAAGCCTGATCAGCGTCGTCCTGGGACTTGTACTCGATCAGGCCGTCCGTGCAGAGGCAGTTCGAGAATCCCGTGGACCCGGCACCGCCACACCGGTCGCACGGTCCCCAGATCGAATTCTGGTGCCAGGCAATGCACTTCGGGTCATCACACCAGCGGCGGATGCAGAAGACGCACCAGCCGACAGAGTTCAGCCGGGCCGGACGAATGGGATTCGCGAGATCGATTCGCTGCAACTGGGATGTCATTCCGAACTCCTTGGGATACCGACATCAACCAACAGAACCAAGGTTACCGTACTTACCTAGCCTTCCCTAGGTAACCTGACATATCAACTGTCACCGAGGTAGCCCGATAGACTGGCCACCGTGCCGAATGAGCTGATGGACCCGGACGACCTCCGGCCCGTGTATCAGCGGATTGCCGATGAGCTCCGCAACGGGTACGTGCCCGGTGGGCAACTGCCATCGGCACCCAAGATCGCCGAACAGTGGGGCGTCGCGAAAGAGACTGTCCGAGCGGCGATTGACGTGCTCCGCTCCGAGGGTCTTGTCGTGTCATGGCAGGGCCGCGGTACCTTCTACCGCGTCCGGCCCGACACCGACGAAGCACCGGCATCCGAAGACGCCGTACTCGAACGGCTGGACGAGATCATGAACCGGCTGGACGATTTCGAAGGTCGCTTGGCCGCACTGGAGCGTTCTCGAGATTCTGGAGCCGCTGAGTAAGCGCATCCAATCGCGCCCCGATGATCGCGAGGCGTTCAGCGACCGCCACCCGAGTTTCGTTGCCTGCCAACATATTTATAGGCAACCGGAATGACATGGCATGTAAGCCATGCGATTACCCATGTGAATGACCACTTGCCCATGTGTGCCCTGTTTCAGAGCAGGTCACGTGCGTATCATCACCCCAGGGGACGAGCGCCGTCCATCTCGGAAGTGGGTGACCTACAGTGGCCGAGCCGAACACCGCTCTCGCAGATTTGATCACCGAAGCCGGTATCTCGTGGGCTGGACTCGCGAAGCGGGTCAACCAATACGGTGCCGACGAAGGTGAAGCTCTGCGCTACGACTACACCGCCGTTGGCCGATGGGTGAAGCAGGGCCAGAAACCCCGAGGCATCACGCCGAGCCTGATTTGCCGGGTACTCTCCGAACGGATCGGCCGCCCGGTCCGACCAGCCGATATCGACATGGAAGACGCCGACTCCCTCGCAGCTCGCGGGCTTCAGTACTCACGGGATACAGAGACGACATTGGATACGATCCGCGATCTCGGCATCGCCTACACCGCCGGCCGATTCAACGCCCCTTTCATCCTCGCGGCGCTGGCCGCTCCGAGCCGTGATTGGCTGCTCGAAACTCTCGACGAGACCCTGTCCGAACGGGGCCCGCGCGCAATCGGCATGAACCAGGTCGCAGGCATCCGCGAGATGTTCTCCCTCTTCCAGGAGATGGACGTCATGCGCGGTGGTGGACACGCCCGAACCGCCTTGATCAGCTACATGAACACCACCGTGATTCCGCTGATCCGCAAGGAACACGAGCCCGACGTCCAGGCTGCCCTGTACGACGCCGCAGCCGAGCAGGCATACCTCATCGGCTGGATGGCCTACGACGACGGCGAACACGGACTCGCCCAGCGCTATCTGATTCAGGCTCTCCGACTCTCGCAGGCCGCAGGTAACCACGTCCTCGGCGCACACGTCCTCGCAGGGATGTCCGACCAGGCGAACCTGCTTGGGCACACCTACGAAGCCATTGCCCTGGCCCGCGCCGGACTGCACGGCATCACCCCGCAGGAGTCCGCTGCCTGCTATGCCGACCTCAGCATTCTCGAAGCCCGCGGCCTGGCCCGCCTCGGCGACGCGAAGGCGACCACGAAGGCAATCCAGCGCGCAGAGCGGACATTCAACACGATCGATCACGACCGCGAGCCCGAGTGGGCACGGTTCATCGATCCCGCGTACTTCTTCGGCGAGGCCGCGAACTGCTTCCGCGACCTCCAGCAGCCCGCCGAAATCGAGCGGTTCGCGGACCTGTCGATCCAAGCCTGCCTCGAACAGCGCCGAGCCCGCCGAGGCAGCCTCAGCCAAGCCGCCGTCGCCATGAGCCTCATCCAGCGCAACGAGATCGAAGCCGCAGCCGAGCGCGCGAAAATCGTTGTCCAGCTGACGTCCTCGGTGAACTCATCCCGATCCCTCGAAGCCGTGACCGACCTCCAAAAGACGCTGAAGCCCTTCGGCACAGTCCCCGCAGTGCAGGAGTTCAACACCCAAGCCCTGCACGTGCTCGGCCTCGCAGCGTAGTCCGACCGGCCGCCTTCACTCGATTCGGCTGGGATTCTCCGCCCACTCACTCACCGGGCAGAGGTCCCAGCCGTTCCCGTCTCCGAAGCCATCCCCGGTCGCGATCCCGTGCTTTGCCTAATTTAGCTATACAGACTCAAGTGCGGCGCGCAGAGCGCGCCGCCCCGCACCCACGCCGCGCAACGGGCACTCCTTGCTCCGCTGCGTCGCGCCCGGCGCGGCGGAGCGTTGCGGCACGCCCAGCGCACCGCATAGGTGCCTGAATCGCTCACCAGGCGAGGCACTTCCGCGAAGGGATGAGGAAGACAGGAGCAAGGAACGGAGCTCGCCCAGCTCGATCTGACCGTGCGAATCCCAGCCGGATCCAGTGAGATGCCCGCTCCGCCCTACCTCACCAGATCGAGTGCCGGCACGTTCCCGCGGTGGATCATCCTGCGGTTGGGCGTCTCCCCCTTCCTCATGGCCCGATTGTCTCGCTCCAGGAGGCCGCGTCAAGGGAAAGAGCGCCCTTGACCCGACCTCCTTCCGCTGAGGGCGGCCAGTATGAGGAAGCGGGAGAGGACTAGGCAGGGTGTACAGCCGATCTACTATCAGGACCCAAAACATCCCGCCGGTTGTACGAGCTCCACTAGGGGTTCTCGCCATCACTGTCCAGGGCACGGCGTTCCCGGAGCAATTCACGCGCACTCGCTGAAATGCCCAATCGCCCGGCAGGACCGACACGTTGCGTCACGACAGGCTGAGCTATTCGCCGTCGGCGAGGATCCCCACCACTCCGCAGCCGAGCCCACCGAAGCTGCCACCAACTCGCACGCCACAGATGCCACCAACGAGGCTGGTACCAGAGATCCGAGCGGCAAGCAGCGATGAAAGCCGACATCGTGATTGCGTACTGACCAAGGAGCGACTCAACCATCTCGGAGTCGAAGCTCGCACCCAATTCGTACAGTATCGCGTTCAGCTCTTCTGCCGCGTAGATCGGGGCCGGGTTCCCGACCAGCCTAACCTCGTAAAGTGCTTGTGCGAGTTCCTTGGTGGCGACCATCAGCCCATCAAGGTATGGCTTACATTCCGAGATCGGCAGCCCTAGCGCAGAAGGTGAGAGCCGCCCGTCTTGAAGATGGACAACATAGCTCACAGCCGCCTCTTGGAACCGCGAGTATGTTTGCCGACGCTCTTCACGACCGCCTAGGCGAACCTGCCCTGCCGGCCGAAATCTGCTCGATAACAGCGCAGATCCAGCTTTGGCGGCAATCCCGACAGCCGTAACAACCGATGGCTCAGGCATCACCAAATCGTCGCATAGACCCACCCCACACCGACCGGTAACAAGAGTGGTTGGAACCGTTCAAGTCAGTCAGTGATGATCTTGCCCCACCCCGGGAGTCCACAACTAGTCCATCCGTCCGCAGTGCGTCCGCAACGACGTTCACCCACACCGAGACTCGCCAACGCTACCAAGCATCAAGCAGCGGGCGGTTGCTCTTCAATCGTCGCCTACCAACGAACGCAACGGCCCAGCAGGCAGTACGAGCTGTACTACGACGTCTAAGTCGAAGTAGCGCAAGCGCTCTGAGAAGCCCCACCCGCCTCGGCGGGTGGGGCTTCGGCGTTTCCGGCGTCAGTGGAACCCTCCCGGTGACAGCCGCCTGCGCCTCGTAGGTTATGTGCCGCGTCCAGCAGCAAAACATCGGCCGCGGGCGAGACGAGTCAAAAAGCTGGTTGTCGCAGTTGACGTGGTGATCAACCTGCTCGGGACGGCCCGAACCCTAGTGCGCTGAGAGTGACAGCAAGATCCGTGCCAACGTAGGCCCACTACCTGGCTCGCGCACGATTCGCGGGCGAAACTTGAGAGAGACCAACCACTCTCACGCGTCCTGAGGGGCCCATGACCGCCGTATTTGCCGCAACTATCGCTGTCGCCGGAACGCTCCTGGGATCGGCGCTCACCTACGTCTTTCAACGCCAAACATCCGAGCGGGCTGCCGTGCTCTCCTTCGCGCACCAACTGCGGCAGGACAGGTTGCCTGTGTACTCCGCCTTCGCGGAGTCCGCGATCTTGTTCAGGAAGAGCGAGATCGATCGTTGGGCAGCGCACGACGTGGATCCTGGCAGTGAGCAGTATCGGATCGCTCGAGCGGAGTCCGATCGATTGCGTGCTGAGCTTCGGAACTGCCATCTCCGTGTTCAGCTCGTAACGGACGATCAACGGCTACACGACCTGGGTACCAGCGTTATTGAGACTACCTACATCATTCACAAAGCCACGAGCAGCGATGATTGCACTTCCCGAGCAAGCGCGGCCATCGACGTGATACGACAGTTCATCAAGTACGCCGCGACAACCATCCAGTACCCACAGCTCCAGCTGCGGGCAACTCCCGCAATCACACCACCCGGGTCACTTCCCTGAGATTCGGCTCGAGACCTTCCAGCAGGAAGGTTGCGCGAGAGTTACTGAGGTGCAAGGGCATTCAGGGTGACCCAGTGAGGGTCTCGGTAGGTAACGACTTCGACATCGTGAGCGACACCGTCCTCGACGACCTCCACCTGCCAGAGTCCACGCAGTACCGAAGCGGGCATGCATCCCACACCGCGGCCTACTTCCGATTGAAAGCGGCCAGTCCTAGGAAGGTGGAGAGGACTAGGCAGGAGCCCTGGATCGAGCGATCAGCAGTAGTTGAGTGTGTTCTAGCTCCCGGAAGAACACACGTGGACAAAAGTATTCCTTGAACACCTGATAAATGGGGTCGTGTTCTTCAGTGCAGTCTGCGAGGGTGACCGCGTGTTAGAGGACGTAGAGGTGCAACCGCAGCCAGAAGACAGGAAATGGTCGGCAGGGTCGGTTCGCCTGGCAAGTCAGACGGTTACTGCGAGCGAGATCTCCGCTCGCCTGGGGATTGTGGCGGACAGGCAGTTCGAACAAGGCAGCTTGATGAGTCCCCGGAATCCGGCCAGTGCTCGACGCAAGAACAGTCTCTGGCTCCGTCGCAGTGGGCTGCCCGATGACAGCGACCTCGCCGACCACGTCCGCGCGCTGGTCGATCTGCTCGACGAATGTCGCGAGGAGCTGGCCGGCCTGTCGGGCGATTGCGAAATGGAGCTCTTCCTAGGCTTTGGTAGCGACAATGGTCAAGGCGGTTGCGCGCTGCCGGCGGGCCTGCTTGCCGATGTTGCCGCGTTAGGACTCGACATCGTTCTCGACCTGTATCCGCCTGGGCCACACGAGGATTGATAGGCCGGGTACCGGATCAGCCGCGGACTCCGAGCCCGGCCCGCGTCTCGCACCGGACTTCCGTCGTCGAGATTGGAGCGACTCAAGTTGGTAGCTCCCCGCCTCCTCATCGGCCCGATTGTCTCGCTCCGACAGGGAAAGAAGGCTTCAGGTGCCGGGCCGGCGGAAGGCGGTCTGCCTTTGGTTAATCCGTGGCTGGCCAAGGCCGGCGCTCGATACCCTCCATCTCATGGACTGGGAGAAGCGGCTCGTCCGGATTGACGTGCTGCCGAGGAAACTGCGCCGGGCACTTGATGAAGTCGAGAAGTGTATGGATGGCGGCTCGTACATCATGGCCATCGTTGCTGCCCGTCGTGGTCTTGAAGCACTGTGCCTAGACCAGGGAGCTGCCGAGAACACCCTCCAAAAGAGACTCGAACACCTTCAGGCCGAAGGCACCATCGACGGTCGGCTTTTCACCTGGGCCACCCACTTGCGACACGTTGGCAATGAGGGGGCTCACGATCTCGACTTCGATCCGGACGAAGAAGAAGCGCTCGACTCCCAGAACCTTCTCGAGCGTGTGGTCCAGTACGTCTATATCGATCAGGCCCGCTACGAGGAAGCAAAGCGGCGCTGGGAGTATCGCCAGTTGCCACCGGTCGACATCAGCTATCGGGTTGACGAGCACGCAAACGGATGCCACCTGGTCACCATCTTCAGACCAGAGGCGCTCAACGATTCAGGCCTGACAGACCCATTGCTGCGCCGAGTTCGCCACTCGCGCACTGGGGGCGATCCGTGGACGAAACCCGGAGAAGGCGTAGACATCGAGGACGACCTCTGGAAAAAGACCCGACGCTTGGTCGCGACTTTGGTCAAGGACCACAGCGTCAGCGTTGGCAACTGGAACAAGATCGACGAAGGGAAGCGGATCGGTATTTGCAGCCAGTCACCCTTCCACGACGACGATGAACCACCGTTCTAGCTGTAAAACGACGTCTAAGTCGAAGTAGCGCAAGCGCTCTGAAGAAGCCCCATCCGTTTTGGCGGGTGGGGCTTCGGCGTATTCGGGAGTAGGATGGTTGCGCGAGAGTTACTGGGGTGTAAGGACATTCGGGGTGGTCCAGGGTGGGTCCCGGTGGGTGGGGATGGGTGGCCGGTGGGTGGGAGGACTGGTGGGTAACGGGGCCGGGCGGGCGTAAGCACCCCTAGCGTCGCGGTCGTGAATATCAAACGTTTTGCACGACTTCGTATTTCAATGCTCGCTGCGACGGCTGCGGTTGGCGTGGTGCTGGGTGGCGGGGTGGCCGGGGTGGCGCCGCAGGCGCAGGCGCTGCCGCCGATCATGCGCACCGAGGCCACCCAGATCAGCTTGCAGGGGGCTGTCAATGTGCGGGATATCGGCGGGTATGTGACCTATACGGGGGATCCTACGAAGGCTGGGAAGGTGATTCGGGCGGATGCGCTCGGGAAGCTGACCGATGCCGATGTGCAGAAGCTGGGGACGCTGGGCATCAAGACCGTGATCGACTTCCGGTCGCAGGCCGAGGTGGGGGCGCAGGGCGCGGATCGGGCGATTCCGGGGGCGACGGCGGTGGCGCGGCCGATCAGTGACGGCGGGATGTATTTGAAGATGGTGCAGGCCATCGGGTCCAAGGATCCGGCGGTGCAGCAGGCGGCGCTGGGTGACGGCAAGGCCGAGCAGATGATGCGGGATATGTATCAGAGCTTCCTGTCGCCGGATTCGATGGCGAAGTTCGGGCAGACGATCAAGGACATCGCGGCTTCGGGGGGCGCGACGCTGTATCACTGCACCGCGGGTAAGGACCGGACCGGGTGGATGACGTATGTGCTGCTGCGGGCCGTGGGCGTGCCGGAAAGCATTGCGCGTCAAGATTATCTGCTGTCGAATCAGTACCGGTCGGCGGCGGATGCCGCGCAGCGGGCGCAGTTGAAGCAGGCGGGCATCATGCAGAACCCGGATCTGCTGATCCCGTTGCAGGTCGTCAGCGATGAGTACCTGAACAACGCGATCGACAAGATGAACGAGCAGTTCGGTGATTTCGGCAAGTTCCTCACCAAGGGGCTGGGCATCGACGCCGCGACCGTCGTGAAGCTGCACAAGACCCTGGTGGGCTGACCACACCCGTTCCGGCCCCGTCGTACCGCGTGCGGCGGGGCCGTCGCGTGTGCGGCTAGCGCCGGGAACTCAAGGCGGACAGGTCCAGAGCGGTCGTCTCCGCCCACGCGGTGGCGCGCAGGTCGCCGGGGTCGCCGACGCCCAGGGCCTCGTGCAGGCCGCGGGTGGCGGAGCGGGCGAGGTCCTCGAAGGCGGCGCGGGTGATCGGCCAGCGCAGGGTGCGCCGCCAGTTCTCGATCTCGCGTTGCAGGGCGGGAGCGGTCCAGCCGAGGTCGCGCAGCAATTGGGCGGCGGCCTCCGAAATCGGTTCGGGCAAATAGTAATTACCGGTGAGTTCGGCGGAGAGATTGATGTCGAACTGCTGGAATTGCACGTACCGATTGCCGGTGGCGACGAGGGTGAGGGTGGCGCGGGACGGCAACCCGGCGAGGAAGGTGGCCAGCCTGCGCGCGAACACGTCCCAGTCGGTGGTGACTATTCGTTCGCGCTGGCCCTGGATGCCCATCCCGGCCGATCATACGCCGTCCAACGCAACCACCGGACGAATTACCGTGCCGCCCAGTCCGATCATGGAAATATTGGCGACTTCGATCAGCACGGACGATCATGGACATCGCCATCATCGCCACGGTGTAAAGGAGCAGACGATCCATGTCCTCGGAATTCTCCAGCAGCCCTGAACATTTCGAGGTTCGCCCCGTCGGCCACGTCCACTCCCCGCTCACCGACCGCACCGGGGCGCCGCGCCAGCCCGATGAGGACGCGCCGCCCGCCGAGGTGGTGCTGGCGCCCGAATTCGCCGCGGCGGCGGCCGATCTTCAGCCCGGCATGCGGGTGATCCTGCTGACCTGGTTGCACGCGGGAAGCCGGGAAGTGCTCGCGGTGCATCCGCGCGGGGACCGTTCCCGTCCGGCGACCGGTGTCTTCGCGACCCGCTCCCCCGACCGGCCGAACCCGATCGGTCTGCACGAGGTGACGCTGACCGCGGTGTCGCCGGGCGTGCTGGGGGTGGCGGGCCTGGAGGCCATCGATGGCACCCCGGTCCTGGACATCAAGCCGGTGCTGGGCGACGTCGAAACCCGCTGACCGGCCCGGATGGGACGAGCGGGCGAGCCTCGGGAGTAGGTTGAGTGCCATGGCGGCACCCAGGCATCCGATCCCGGCGGTCGGCACGCAACGGCTGGCCGCGGCGTGTCAGGCCGAGGTGACCGCGTTGACCAAGCAGCTGATGGCGGCGATCTTCACCGACAACCCGGGCTGGACGGATTACACGGCGGTGCCGCGCGCGGATCTGCGGGACGGGTGCCGGCGGTATCTGACGCGGATTCTGGATCTGCTGGGCGGGTTGCCGCCGAATCCGGACGGCGACGATGTGGCTGCCGCGATCGGCAGGCGGCGCGCCGAGCAGGGGGTGCCGTTGGAGGCGATGCTGCGGACGTTCCGGCTGGGCGGCCAGATCGTGTGGGAGGCGTTGCTGGACAAGGCCGATGACATCGGTTCCGCGGAGACGCGGCAGGTCGGGTCGGCCATGTGGGCGGTTGTGGACGGCATGTCGTCGGCGCTGGTCACCTCGTACCGGAACACCGAGCTGGATCGGGTGCGCAGCGACGAGCGGCGCAGGCATTCGCTGATCGAGGACCTCCTCGCCGGGCGCGCCCACGACGCCACCTTCGCGGCACGGGCCGGGCGGGAACTGAATCTGCCCGCGCACGGCGCGTATCTGGTGGTGGTGGCGCGCGGTGAGGGCGGGCCGCGGCTGCACACGGGTGCGGAGGCGGCGCTGGGGGTTTCGGGGGTGCGGTCGGTGTGGCACGAGCGCGTGGATTCGACGGTCGGGTTGGTGTCGTTGGAGCATCGGGGCAGTTCGGTTGTGCTGCAACAGCTTCGGCCGTTGATCCGGGGGCGGGCAGGGGTCTCCCCCGCGGTCGCCGGGCTGGCGGGCATCGATACCGCGCACGGGTTGGCGGTGCTGGCGCTCGATACCGCGCCGGGCGATGCGGCCGGGCTGCTGGTTTCGCTGGACGAGCGCTATCCGGAGGCACTGCTGCTGCGCTCCCCCGATCTGACCGATCTCCTGGTCGCCCGGACCCTCGGTCCGGTCCTGGAATTGCCGCCGAAAGAACGCGACATTCTGCTGCGGACTTTGGCCGTCTGGCTCGCCGAGAACTGCTCCGCGGCCAATGCCGCGCCCAAGTTGCACTGCCATCGGAACACGGTCATCAACCGGTTGCAGCGCATCACCATGCTGCTCGGCAGACCCTTGGAAGGCCAGCGCGCCTACCTGGAACTTTCGCTCGCACTGGCCGCTCTGGAATTGCCCGGGACCGCCCGCGGCTGAGCCGCCGAAAGCACGCTACTCACGGGTACAAATTGTGCTCTGCGCCCAGTCAGGTTCAAAGATATATGGGCTTCCAGTGCATTGATTGTGCAAATGGGGACAGACAGACTCGTTCGCAATGACTCGCATCACAACCGATGGCGGGTCGAGTTATCGAGAACGAGGAGCACCACGAGTGCCGGAATTCGATCTTCTGGTGATCGGTGGCGGTCCCGGCGGGTACGTCGCCGCCATCCGCGCCGCTCAACGAGGCCTCACCGTCGGCCTGGTCGAGAAGGAACGCCCGGGCGGCGTCTGCCTGAACTGGGGCTGCATCCCGACCAAGGCGATGCTGCGCTCGGCGGAGGTCTTCCACACCATCGCGCACGCCGCCGAATTCGGCATCTACGCCGATAACCTGCGCTTCGACTACGCCGCGGTGCGGCAGCGCAAGGACGGCATCGTCAAGGAACTGACCGACGGGGTCGCGGGCCTGCTCAAGGCCAATGGCGTCACGGTCATCGAGGGCCACGCACGCTTCACGAACCCGACCACGGTCGAGGTCGTCGAGGCCGGTCCGTCGCCGATCTTCGAGGGCGGCCCGCGCTACGCCGCCGCCCCGACCGCGAACGCCGTGCGCACCGTGAGCGCGAAGGATGTCATCGTCGCGACCGGTTCGGTCCCGGCCGTACTCCCGATCCCGGGCGCGGACCTGCCCGGCGTCATCACCTCCGACGGCGCGTTCGGTCTCACCGAGGTGCCCAAGCGCCTGGTCGTCATCGGCGGCAGCGCGGTGGGCGCGGAGTGGGCCAATCTGTTCCACGAGTTCGGCGCGGACGTCACCGTGGTGGAGATGCAGGATCGCCTGGTTCCGTTGGAGGACAAGGAGATCGGCACCGCGCTGGTCCGGTCCTTCACCAAGCGCGGCATCAAGGTCCTGACCGGCGCGACCGTCACCGCCATCGCCGAGGGCGATGCGGGCCTGACCGTCACGGTCGGCGGCGCGAAGCCGCAGGAGCTGCCCGCGGACGTGGTGCTGGTCGGCGTCGGCCGCCGCCCCAATACCGCCGGGCTGGGCCTGGAGGTCGCCGGAATCGCCACCGACGCACGGGGTTTCATCCCGGTCGACGAGCACTTGCGCACCGGCGTAGAGCACGTCTACGCCATCGGCGATGTCACCGGTAAGGCGCTGCTCGCGCACGTGGCCTCGCATCAGGGCCTGGTCGCGGCCGACACCATCGCCGGTCACGCCGCCCACATCGACTACAACGTGATCCCGGCCGCGACCTTCACGCATCCGGAGATCGCGAGCGTCGGCCTCACCGAGGACGCCGCCAAGGCCGCGGGCCACGACATCGTGGCCGCGAAGTTCCCGTTCGCGGCGCTGGGCCGGGCCAAGTCCTTCGGCGATCAGGAGGGCTTCCTGAAGATCGTCGCGGGCAAGAAGCACGGCGAAGTGCTGGGTGTGCACATCATCGGCCCGTCGGCCAGTGACCTGATCACCGAAGGGGCCCTGGCGATCTCGCTGGAGGCGACTCTCGACGAGCTGGCCGAGACCATTCACGCCCACCCCACCCTCGGCGAGATCGGTATGGAGGCCGCCCTGGTCGGGCTGGGCCTGCCGATTCACGTCGCGCCGCCCCGGAAGCGTTGAGGAGTTCCGTCATGACCACGACCACCGCCGCGCCGCGCAAGCCGGCGCGCAAGGCCACCCGCCCGGCCGACCAGACCGCGGACGCGGCCGTATCCCGGACCGAGACCGCCGAAACCCTGCTCGGTGGAGCGGATTTCGGCGGCACCGACGCCGCGACCCTGCGCGAGCTGTACAGCGAGATGCTGTTCATCCGCCGCTTCGAGGAGCGCACCGCGCAGGCGTACCAGCAGGCCAAGATCGGCGGCTACTGCCACCTGAACCTGGGTGAGGAAGCCACCGTCGTCGGCGTCGGGCGGGCCATGCGTCCCACCGACTACCTGTTCACCAACTACCGCGAGCACGGGTACGCGCTGGCCAAGGGCATCGAACCCGGCCGCGTGATGGCCGAGCTGTACGGCCGCTCGACCGGCACCTCCAAGGGCTGGGGCGGGTCGATGCACATGTACGACACCGAGACCCGGCTGCTCGGCGGGTACGCCATCGTCGGCGGCCAGGTGCCGCTGGCGATCGGCGCGGCGCTGGCCATCGACTACCGCGGCGGCGACGACGTCGTGGTGTGCCAGATGGGTGAGGGCACCACCAATATCGGCGCGTTCCACGAGTCGCTGAACATCGCGGCGTTGTGGAATCTGCCCGTGGTGTTCCTGGTGATCAACAACCAGACCGGTATGGGCACCACGGTCGAGAAGTCCTCGGCCGAACCGGATCTGTGGAAGCGCGCCGCCTCGTACCGTATGCGCGGTGAGCGGGTGGACGGCACCGATGTGCTGGCCGTGCGCGAGGTCGCCGCCGATCTCATCGAGACCGCGCGGCGCGAGGGCAAGCCCGCGCTGCTGGAGGCCGTCTCCTACCGGCTCAAGGGGCATTCGGTGGTCGACCCGGCCAAGTACCGCGCCGAGGACGCCGTCTCCACCGCGGTCGCGCACGATCCGATCGTGTTGTGGCACAACCGTCTGCTGGAGGCGGGCGTGCTGAGCGAGGACTCGGCCGCCGCCATCGAGGCCGATGTGAAGGAGCGGGTGCGCGTCGCGGTCGATTTCGCCGACCAGTCCCCGCATCCGGACCCGGCCACCCTGTTCGATTACAACTACGCGACCCCGGTCGCGGGCGATTCCCATCGCCTGCCCGGTGATCCGCTCTTCACCGCCTAAGGACATCACCGTGGCTGTCATGACCTACCGTGAAGCGCTGCGCGAGACCCTCCGCGAGGAGATGCGGCGCGACGACGACGTCTTCCTCATCGGTGAGGAGATCGGCGTCTTCGAAGGCTCGTACAAGATCACCGCCGGCCTGCTGGCCGAGTTCGGCGAGAAGCGGGTGCGCGACACCCCGATCGCCGAAGAGGGTTTCGTCGGCGCGGCGATCGGCGCCGCCATGCTGGGCCTGCGCCCGGTCGTCGAGATCATGACGATCAACTTCTCGCTGCTGGCGCTGGACCAGATCGTCAATCACGCCGCCAAGATCTACGGCATGTTCGGCGGGCAGACCGCCGTGCCCATGGTCATCCGCACCCCCGGGGGCGGCGGCCAGCAGCTGGGTGCGACGCATTCGCAGAACATCGAGCTGTACTACGCGTTCGTGCCCGGCCTGAAGGTGGTCGCGCCGTCGACGCCCGCCGACGCGGCGGCGCTGATGAAGGCCGCGATCGCCGACAACGATCCGGTGCTGTTCCTGGAGAACCTGTCGCTCTACAACACCAAGGGCGAGGTCCCCGAGGACCTGCCGCCGGTGGAGATCGGCAAGGCCGCGGTCACCCGCAAGGGCACCGACATCACCCTGATCGGCTACTCCCGCATGGCGAACGTCTGCACCCAGGTCGCCGAACAGCTGGCCGCCGACGGCATCTCGGCGGAGGTCATCGACCTGCGCAGCCTGCGCCCGCTGGACCGCGACACCATCATCGCCTCGGTCAAGAAGACCGGTTGCGCCGTCATCGGCGAGGACGACTGGCTGACCTACGGCATCGGCGCGGAGATCGCGGCGTCCATCTCCGACGGCGCGTTCGACTACCTCGACGCCCCCGTCCGCCGGGTCGCCATGGCCGAGGTGCCGCTGCCCTACGCCAAGCCGCTGGAGAAGCTGGCGCTGCCCTCGCCCGAGTCGCTGTACCGGGCCGCCACCGAAACCCTTGCCGCCGTGGGCAAGCGCCGCTGAGATCCGGAAGGAACCATGTCCGAAGTAACCATGCCCCGGCTCTCCGACACCATGGAGGAGGGCGTCGTCGCGGCCTGGCTCAAGCAGGTCGGCGACCAGGTCAAGGCGGGCGAGATCCTGGCCGAGATCGAAACCGACAAGGCGCTCATGGAGCTCGAGGCCTACGAGGACGGGGTGCTCGAGCGGATCATCGCCGAAGCCGGTGCGCGCGTGCCGATCGGTGAGGCCATCGCGATCCTGGGCGACGGGAGCGGGTCTTCCTCCGCTCCGGCTCCGGCCGCGCCCACCGCGGCTCCGGCCCCCGCCGCTCCTGTCGCGCAGAGCAATCCGACCGCTGTGAACGGAAATGGCGGCGCCCCCGCGGTTTCCGCCGACGGCGAGCGCAAGAAGTCGTCCCCGCTGGCCCGCAAGGTCGCCAAGGAACTCGGCGTCGACATCACCGCCGTGACCGGCACCGGTCCGGGCGGCCGCGTCACCAAGCTGGATGTCGAGAACGCGGGCAGCACGGCCGCTTCGGCCGCGCCCACCGCTCCGGCCGCCAATGGCTCGGCTCCCGCCGCATCGGCTGTCACCGCGCCTACCGCCGTCGCCCCCGCCTCGGGCGACTACGACGAGATCCCGCTGACCACCATTCAGCGTGTCTCGGCCCAGCGTCTGACCGAGTCCATGCAGCAGGCGCCGCACATCTACCTGACCAGCGCCATCGACGTGACCGAGCTGCTGGCCTTCCGCGCGCAGATCAACAAGACCCTGGAGGAGACCGGTTCCGGCAAGGTCAGCGTCAACGACCTGCTGGTGAAGGCGGTCGCCACCGCGCTGCGCCTGGATCCGTCGGTGAACGTCTCCTTCGCGGGCGACAAGCTGTTGCGGCACAAGGCGATCAATATCGGCATCGCCGTGGCCACCGACGCGGGCCTGTTCGTGCCGGTCATCCATGACGCGGACCGCAAGTCGGTGTCGGCGATCGCCGCGGAGGGCCGGGAGAAGGCCGGGCGCGCCCGCGACCGGAAGCTGAAGGGCGAGGACATGTCCGGCGGCACCTTCACCATCTCCAACCTGGGCATGTTCGGTATCGAGCAGTTCACCGCCGTGATCAACCCGCCGGAGTCGGCGATCCTCGCGGTCGGTGCGGCGCAGGACGAGTTGCAGCTCGACGGCGAGAAGGTGGTGTCGCGCAAGATCCTTCGCGTCACGCTGTCCGCGGATCACCGGTCGATCGACGGTGCGGTCGCGGCGAAGTTCCTGCAGCAGCTGAAGGAGCTCATCGAGCACCCGTTGCGGATCGTGACCTAGTCACCCCGAGACCGTCGTCCGATTTTCTGATCCAGGATCGGACGGCGACGCCCGCCGTGAGCCGAACTCACCCGGTGGCGGGCGGAATCGCCGGATGGCGTGGACCGGTTTTACCCGGCCGGTCCCCGTCATCCGGCTTTTCACGTTCCGGTCGACGGCGCGGGCCGGGACTGTTCGGGTCCGGCCACCAGTTCGACAACCACCAGGGCGGCGCCGGTGGCGAACACGGTCCAGATGACCACCGGTCCGGTCGGATACGACCAGAACGTCAGCGTGATCGCCGCGACCGCGAGAACGGCGATCCGCAGCGAGCCCCGGTAGCGGGCCACGACGGATCGGATCGCCCGTGGATCGCGCGCGACTCGGTGCGACTGCGCCGCCAGCACGATCACCACGGCCAGTGCGAACAACACTCGCACGGTGGTGTCCAGCCGGACCAGGAAGGCATCGATCACCGCCGCGGCGGCTGCCGGGGTGAGCACGTCGGCCGGTACCGCGTCCAGGTAGGCCGATCGTGCGATACCGACGGCGACCGCGAGCAACGCCATCGCCAGCGCCAGCGCCACACCCAGCCAGGTGAGGGCGCGACGCCGTGCCCCCGGGGGTGCAGCCCAGACCGCGCAGGCCGCGACGAGCGCCGTGACCCAGGGCAGCACGTCGGCGACTCGATCGAGGATCATCACCCAGCGTCGTGCCTCGACCAGTTCGGGCGACCGGAAGATCACGAACGACCGGTCGATCGTGGGCACCTGGTCGGCGTATGTGAAGCCCCGTTCGGTCAGCTCGGACCGGACTCTGTCGATGAGCGGGCCCAAGACGACACTCACTGCACCGTCCTGATCCATTCCGACCGCCGCCGGGGCCTCATCGGTCAGCACGACGACCAGCCCGCGGTGCGCCTGCCGGTTCGCCTCGATCCACACGGTTCGGAATTGATCGGACGCCAGGACGGATTCGGCCGTGTCGCGCACGAGGCCCCGCGCCTGCCGGGTGGCCAAGGGAGCCAGCCCCGTCACCGCGCGCGGAACGCGCGGGTTGCTGTCGGCGAGTGCCGACAGGGCCTGGGCGGTGACGGATTGGACGTCGACGCTGTTCATGATCGCGTCGGTGGCCCTGTCGGCCAGCACTTCTCGCAGTGCGGGGTCGGCGGACAACGGCGTGACGGTCCGGACGTAGCGGTCGGTGTCGAGCAACTCCCGATGCGCGAATCCGGCGAGGACCGATGCGATCGCCAGGACGGCGAACAGTGTCAGCAGAACGGCCGCGGCCGTCCGACGTAATGCGCTACGGCGTGGGCGTTCGGGTTCGGAAGCCGCCATGACTGTCCCGCCTCGATCGTGCGATGGTCAATTCGAGCCGTGCAGAAACCGTCCGATCACGGTCTCGTCCAGGGCGAAAGCCTTGATGATCGAGGCAGCGCCGACGATCACCACCGACATCACGAAAAGCCAGCTGACAGAAGTGAAAGCGAGCCCCAGGGGCCCGAAGTGCCGCTGGGCGTTGGCCGTGATCCGCGGCAGCACGACCCGCCCGGCCAGATGTACGGCGGTCAACCCGGTCGCGGTCAGCAGCCCGGTCGCCCAGGCCACCCGGCCGGTCAACGCGCCCTTCGTGAGCAGGAACGGCGCGAACGCCCACACCACCGTCCAGATGACGAGCTCACCGGCCAGCACCAGCGGCCACCCCACATAGCTGACACGCGCGAGGTTCTGGGTCTGCCCGACCAGCGCGACCGCCAGGGCGACCGCGAACAGTGCCGCGAACCACCGCCACGCGTCCCGTGGCCCGATCGAATTCACCTGCCACACCGCCCCGTAGACCCGTCCGAGCGCGCGGGCGAACGACGTGCCGCTGAGCACGAGCATCAGCAGCCCGACCACGCCGAACGCGGCCAGCGACGAATCCGATGCCTGCGCCGCGTCACCGACGGGCAGCGCCTCGAGATCGAACCCGAACTGGAAACGGATCGCGCCGGACGCGGAATGCCAGCCGCTCAGGGCCGATGCCGCCATGATGACCGGCAATACCGAGGTGAAGATCTGCGCGGACAGCGCCAGCGAGCGATCGACGAGCTCGATCTCGAACAGGCCCTGGACCGCCCGCCAGGCGGTCCGGCCCCAGGGTGTGCCGCGCAACCAACCGGCAGCGGTGTCCACGAAACGATCGTATCCCGGTCGATCGTGACGGTTGCCACTCCACCGACATGATGAGAAGATTCGGTAGTAACTCTCTCATCCTGTCGGTGAGTGAAGCCGTCAGGAACGGTCGATCAAAGGAGATCCACCATGACCGCCGCCGTCGTGCTCGACCAGGAGTCCACGGGCCGCCCCGATCGCCGTCCGTTCGAACCCGGCAGCCGCATGTGGGATGACGTCGGCCTACTCACCTTCTCCCTCACCGCCGGCTCGGCCTTCCTGCTCCAAACCATGGAACCGACGATCGCCGCGGTGGTGGACGAGCACTCGACCTTCCGCACCGACCCCATGGGCCGCGCCCTGCGCAGCATCGCCTCGGTCATGATGTGGGTCTACGGCGGCGACGAGGCCCTCGCCGAGGCCGACCGCCTGCGCGCCATGCACGCCACCCTCAACACCACCGACGCCGCGGGCGTCAAACACAAGGCGCTGGCCTCGGCCCCGTGGGCGTGGGTATTGCACACCGGTGTCTTCGCCTTCACCGAAGGCAACAAGTACTTCTCGCGCGACAAGCTCACCGACGCCGACAAAGAGGCCTACTACCAGGAAACCGTGCAGCTCATGCGCAATTTCTCGGTGGCCCCGAAAGAAATCCCGGCCACCTACGCCGAATGGGAGCCCTGGTTCTGGGATCAGGTCGAAAACCACCTGGCCCCAACGAATGTCGCCTACGACTACCTGAAGGTGATCCGTAAGATCGCCCCGCCCAAGCAGATTCCCGCGCCCCTGCACCCGGTCTGGCGCGCGGTCACCGCCCCGGTGGGACGCCTCCAATACTTCTTCACCGTCGGCACCACCCCGCCACTGCTGCGCGACAAGCTCGGCCTGGAGTGGACCGCGAACGACGAACGGGCCCTGCGGGTCCTGGGCTGGGCCATCGGCCGCACCGTGCCCCGCCTCCCCGAACGCGTTCGCTACTTCCCCATCGCCTACGAGGCTCGCCGCCTGGAACGCGACCGCGCCCGCCTGCGCAAGCTGATCGACCTGCGCCCGATCTAGCGGTCCCGCCGGTCCACCGGGTGCAGCCGATTCTCGAGTCCGGCGCGCACCCGCGGCCAGTCCTCGACCGTGATCGAGAACAGCACGCTGTCGCGAACGGTGCCGTCCGAGCGCCGGAACTGACGCCGCAGCGTGCCCTCGTACTTGGCGCCCAGGCGCGCGATGGCCTGCTGAGAGCGGTGGTTGCGCACATCGGTCTTCAGCTGAACCCGGCCCACCCGCAACGTTTCGAACGCGTACTCGAGCAGCAGCAGTTTGGTTTCCGGGTTCACCGCGGTCGCCCATACGGACGGCGTGTAGACGGTGAACCCGATCTCCAGCCCGGCGTCGGGCTGACGAACATCCAGGTAGGCGGTGACCCCGACGATCGATCCGGCGGGGTTGCCGCCGATCGGCTCGCGGGTGCGCACCACCCAGGTGTGCCAGGTGTCCTGCGAGTCGCGCTGCCGCAGCAGGTCTTCGAACTGCCGCGCGTCCTCGGGCCGCCCGGGTACGTGCGCCCACACCCGCGCGTGGTCGAGGGCCTCGAACAGCGCGCCCGCGTCGGCCGTCGGGTCGGCGGCGATCAATTCCACGACCTTGCCGGTCAGCACGGTGCCCTCGGGCACCGGCCAGATCATGGCCGGCCACACCTCGTCGTTCGGGCGCGGATCGGGCACCACCCGAAAGCGCTCCGCACCCGTCGCATCCTGGTCATCTGTCCGTGTCTCACTGGGCATTTCGGCGTTCCCCCGTATCGTCGAGTTGTTGCCCCGAGGGTAGCGGGAGCGTCGGGAACCAACGACGAATGGATGCCGCGCCCGCGGTGGCGACCGCACCGAGAGCGATGCCGGCCGAGCCGAGTGTGGTTGCGGCGCCGATGACTCCGACCGCGATCGGCCCGAGGAACATCCCCAGATCGTGGGTGAGTCGCCACGCTCCCAGGAATTCGGCGTGCGAGCCCGGCGGGGCGACATCGGAGCCGACGGTCATGATCAGGCCGTTGCTCAGGCCGTTGGCGACGCCGAGAATCACGGCGATCACGCACAATCCGGTGGTGTTCGTGGCCAGGGGCAGCGCGGTGTAGCCGAGCGCGAACAGCAGCAGCGAGGGGGTCCCCGTCGCGCGCCGCCCGTACCGGTCCAGCCAGATGCCGGACGGATAGGACAGCAGCACGTCGACCGCTCCGGCGATCCCGAAGATCAGCCCGATGGCCGGGGCGCTCATCCCGATATGCGCCGCCCACAAGGGCAGCAGCGCCACGCGGGCCGCCCGCGCCGCCCCGGTCGCCAATGCCCCGAACCCGAGTGTGCCCAGTACACGGCGGTTTTCGGTCACCACCGTCCGCAGCCCCAACCTGACCCGCACGGGCCCCTCGTCGACATCCCGCACCGACATCATCAGCGTGCCGCCGACGAGGATCGCCGCCAGTTGCAGCCACATCGCGCCGGTCACGCCGAACGCGTGGGTGGCGCCCGCGCCGATCAGGGGCCCGGCGAAGACCCCGAACCGCTGTGAGCCCGCCAGCAGGGACAGCGCCCGCCCGCGGTCGCCGTCGGGTACGACGGCCACCAGATACGTCTGCCGCGCCAGCCCCCACAGCGCCGAGGCCGCGCCGGTGAGCAGCATCCCGGCGGCCAGCCATCCGAGATTCGGTGCGAGGATCGCCAGGAGCACACCGAGGGCCCCGACCACCGACGCCGCGGCGACCGCCCGCCGCTCCCCGACCCGGGCGATCAGCTGCCCCGCGGGCAGATCGGCGAGCAGTTGCCCGAACCCCGAGAGCGCCACCACGATTCCCGCCATCCCGGCGCTCGCACCCAACTCCAGCGCCCGCAGCGGATACATCGGAGCGGCCGCTCCGCCGCCCATCCCGAACACCGCGGTCGGCACGAACACCTGCCAGGTCAGCGCCCGCAGCCGCACCACGGGCGCGTCGACGGCGGCGGCACCCTCACCGCTCATCGCACCCGAACCCCGAACACCGACCGCGCGGCAACATCCCTGCTACAACCACATCCGCATCGAAGCAACCGGCACCGCGCTGGAACACCCTTTTCCTGGCGCTGATTCCAACCCCGGGAGCTGCATCCGGCCTAGAAGGCGGCCTCGCCGAGGGTCATGATCTCGGCGTCGAGCGCGGCGAGGATGTCGCGGTCGGCGTCCAGGCGGGGCAGGATCTGCCCGGCGAAGAACGTCGCCGTGGTCACCTTGCCCTCGTAGAAGCGCCGATCCGCCTCGGCGGCACCGGAATCCAGTGCGGCGAGCGCGGTCTCGGCGCCGCCCAGCAGTCGCCACCCGACGAGCAGATCGCCGACGGCCATCAGGAAGCGGACCGAGCCCAAGCCGACCTTGTACAGCTCGGCCGGCTGCTCCGTGGAGGCCAGCAGATGACCGGTGAGAATCCCCGCCATGTCCTGGATCCGCTCCACCGCGACCGACAGCTGCTCCTTGGCGATCTTCAGCTGATTCGGGCCGTCGGATTCCGCGGTCCGCCGGACCTGGGCGAGCACATGCCACAGGGCGACCCCGCGGTTGCGGGCGATCTTGCGGAAGAAGAAGTCCTGCGCCTGGATGGCGGTGGTGCCCTCGTACAGCGAGTCGATCTTGGCGTCGCGAATGTACTGCTCGATCGGATAATCCTGCAGGAAGCCCGAACCGCCGAGGGTCTGCAGCGATTCCGCCAGATACTGGTAGGCCCGCTCGGAGCCCACCCCCTTCACGATCGGCAGCAGCAGGTCGTTGACCGCCGCCGCCAGCTCCGGGTCCGCGCCCGAAAGATGCTGGGCCACCTCGTCGTCCTGGTGTCCGGCGGTGTAGAGGTAGATCGCGCGCAGGCCCTCCGCGTACGCCTTCTGCAGCAGCAGCGACCGGCGCACGTCGGGGTGGTTGATGATCGTCACCTTCGGGGCCGTCTTGTCGGCCTGCCGGGTCAGATCCGCGCCCTGCACGCGCTGGCGGGCATAGTCGAGGGCATTGAGGTAGCCGCTGGAGAGGGTGGCGATCGCCTTGGTGCCCACCATCATCCGGGCTTCCTCGATCACCTCGAACATCTGCGCGATGCCGTCGTGCACCTCGCCCACCAGCCAGCCGACGGCCGGGACGCCGTGCCCGCCGAAGGTCAGTTCACAGGTGGCCGAGGCCTTGAGGCCCATCTTGTGCTCGACATTGGTGACGAAGACGCCATTGCGGTCGCCGAGTTCGCCGGTCTCCGAGTCGAAGTGGAACTTGGGCACGAAGAACAGCGACAGGCCCTTGGTACCGGGCCCCGCGCCCTCGGGGCGGGCCAGCACCAGGTGCGCGATGTTCTCGAACAGGTCGTCGGAGTCCGCGCCGGTGATGAAGCGCTTGACGCCCTCGATACGCCACGAACCATCCTGTTGCGCAATGGCCTTGGTGCGGCCCGCGCCGACGTCGGAGCCCGCGTCGGGCTCGGTGAGCACCATGGTGCCGCCCCAGTTGCGGTCCATCATCAGCTTCGCCCAGTGTCGCTGTTGCGCGGTGCCGACACCGTGCACGACATTCGCGATCATCGGACCGCTCAGGTACATGTAGGCGGCCGGTTGCGCGCCGAGCACGAATTCCGAGATGGCCCAGGCGACGATCGCGGGCGCGGGCAGCCCGCCGATTCCCTCGGCCTTACCCACCCGCCACCAGTCCGCGTCCCGCCAGACCCGGACCGCCTGCTTGAACGAGTCCGGCAGCCGCACCGCGTGCGCCGCGGCGTCGAAAACCGGTGGGGTGCGGTCGGTCTCGGCGTACGGGGCCGCCACGGGGCCCTCGGCCAGGCGGGCGGCTTCGGCCAGCATGGTGCGCACCGTGTCGGCGTCGAGCTCGCCGAAGGCACCCGCGTCCAGGACGGCGCCGAGCCCGAACACCTCGAACAGGGTGAATTCGAGATCGCGGACGTTGCTCTTGTAATGGGTCACGGGCACCACTGTTCGAGAACGCCCATCGGCTGACAATGGCTTGTTAATGACCGATAAGTAGGGAACCGCGCGGAAACTCGCCATTTCCGCACAGGTAGCAGGCGGGACGAATCGAAGAAGTTAATCGCCGCTAAGTGGCGCAATTCACCGGGCCGCGGTCATCCGATCACCGACCGCCACCAGCACGTCCACCAGATCGTCGCGCCACCGCAGGCGCGGATTGCGCACCGCCTCGATGACGACCGTGGTCAGGGCGCGAATCAGCAACCGCGCCACCGCCGCCGGGAGCTCGGGCCGGACCGCCTGCAGCATGCGGCCCCACTGCGCGATGCCGTCCAGCCGGACCTGGCGGTAGCGCCGCACCCCGTCGGTGGGCAGATGCCGGGTCTCACTGACCGTGATGGCCAGCAGATCCGGCTCGTCGACGCCGAATCGAGCGAAGTTGCGCAGCAGCGAGCGCAGGGACGCCTCGGGGCTGCGCGTCTCGGCGACCGCCCGCAGCAGCGTCATCCGCAGCCAATCGTCCTGCCGCCGCACGATCCGATCGAGCAGCTCGGCCTTGTTCCGGAAGTGGTAGTACAACGCGGGCCCGGAGACGCCCACCGCCGCGCCGATGTCCTCGATCCCGACCGCGGCGAAACCGCGGCTGCTGAACAACCTGGCCGCCTCGGCGAGCATCCGTTCGGATCGCAGCGCCCGATCCAGCGCCGGATTCCCGCCGACCGCCCGCACCGGCCGCACCGGCGGCCGCCCCGCCGAACGGCGCGGGAACTCGGTCCGAACCACCTCGGCGACAACGGTATCGAGTACGTGCGCCGCGGCCTGCGGCGGCAGTTCCGCCCGGTGGTAGGACGGGCTCACCGCGATCGACAGCACACACCAGCTCAGCAGTTCCACATCGGCGACGTCCAGATCGGGACGACAGCCGCGAATCCAATGCCGCAGATAGCCGGTGATCCGGGCCGCGCGCAGCAGCACCGCGGACCGGTGCTCGGGGGTGAGATGACGGAACTCGAGCTGCCACAAGCGAGGCAGCTCGCGCAGGTCCAGGACGACCCGCACCAGGGCGATCGGCACCGCCGCCCCGGTCGGGTCCGCGCGATGGGCGGATTCGAGCCGTGTCAGGGTGTCGTCGAGCCCGGCCAGCAGGCAGTGCCCGAGCAATTCCCGCTTGTTCCGGAAGTGACGGTAGAGCGCCGGTCCCGAGATGCCCGCGGCAGCCGCGATCTCCGCCATCGAGGTCCCGTGGTAGCCGCCGTGCGCGAAGGCGTGCACGGCGGCGTCCAGGATCATGGCGCGCCGGGTCGGGGGACGTTTGCGCGGCGCGGCCGCACGCGGCCGACCGCGACCGGCGGGTGTTCGTGTGGCGGTCAACGCGGCACGACCTTCATCAGCGGGGCTTGCCGCCACGATAGCGGCCGGGCGTCAGCGGGCGGCGGCGGGTGCGCGATGCAGCTCCTTGCGGTCGTAGTAGCCGGTCACGATCAGGCCGACCAGCAGACCGATCACCAATCCGAGCAATGTCATCCAGCACGCGTGACTCAGCCCGGCCGAGCCGTCGCCGTTGAAATAGAGAATGGCGCGGACGCCCAGGTACACCTGATGCATCGGCTCGAAGTCGGCCAGCCAGGCGACCGGCCGCGGAATCGCCTCGACCGGGACCGTACCGCCGGAGGACGGCAGGCCGAGCACGATGAACAGCACCAGGTTCACCAACAGGCCCATGGTGCCCAGCGCGGACACGATCGACAGCGCGGTGATGCCCACCGCGATGATCGCGAACGTGCTGTACAGGAACAGCAGCAACGGGCGGTCCATCGGCATGCCGAGCCATTTCCCGATACCCAGGAAGATGCCCGCCACCATGGGCGCGATGCCGGTGATGATGGCCCATTTGAGGAACAGCGTGCGCAAGCGGGAGATCGGCACCGGCGGATAGTGCACGTACCAGGGTCCGAACTCGGTCGGCGCGAAACCCAAGGAGGAGTCGACCATTCCATTGATCACCATGGCGCCCGTGAAACCCGCGAGCAGCACCATCATGGTGTAGAAGAAGGCGGTGATTCCGCCGCCGGTGCCGCCGGGGAGCGGATGGAACGGGGTGACCGTCACCTCGATCGGCGCGGTCAGCATGAGTCTGCTCAGGCCCGGTAGCGTGGCCACGCCGCCGGAGGGTTGCAGCTGGGTGTTCACGGCGGCGGTGAGCCGTTGACCCACAGTGTCATTGGCCTGTTTCAGCGCCGTCCCGGCGATGTTCTGCATCACCTGCGATCCGAAGGTTCCGGTTCGTGGATTGGTGAACACCGTGATCTGCGGGCGGGTGACGTCGCCGGGTACGGCGCTGGCGGCCGCGAAGATGCCCAGCCGTTTGGTGAAATCACTGGGGATGACGATCGCCCCGTACACCTTGCCCGTGTTCAGCTGCTGCTGCGCCTCGTTGATGCCGAGCACGCGCAGATCGAACTTGTCGGCCGGAATCTGTTGCACCAGGGCATCATTGATCTGCTTGCCGATATTGGTCGGTTGCCCGCCGATCACATCGCCGGAGTCCTGATCAACCAGGGCGACGGGAAAACCGTGCAGGTGTTTCGACGGATCCACCACGTACGCCAGATACATGGTGGCCAGCAGCGCCATCAGCAGCGACACCACGACCGCGGGGGCCAGCCACACCCGCGGGCTCTTGCGCGGCAACGACTCGGGAGCGGTTTCCTCTACATTCGCCATGGGGTACCCGACTCTCTGTGCTTCAGGGGTTGGTGCCGGTGACCTCGCGCACGAACGCGTCGACGGCGTCCTCCATCTGGGTGAGTCCGGGTTCCTCGAGCGGATAGTGCCCGGCGTTCTCGAGCATCACCACCTTCACCGGAACCTTCTCGATCGGGTCGAGCACGGGTTTGCTCAATTCCAGCGGCGTCCAGTGATCCTCGGCGGGCTGGGCGTGCAGGATCGGGCAGACGTCGAAATCGGGTGGTTCGATATCCGGGACGTAGGTGCGGTAGTCCTCGAGGAACTTCATCGAGGCGACGTTTCCCGCCGAGGTCTTGTCCGCCAGAAAGACTTTCATGGCGTCCGGGTTGTTGCACAGCGCGCTCATCTTCGCGGCGAGGCTCATCGGGTATTCCAGGCCCTTCATGGGTGAACGGGCCAGGGCCCCGATGCCCCTCGTGCCCAGAGTAGCGCTGAGCTTGTCGTGTGCTGTCGCGATCCACACGTTCCGATTGCGCTGGTCGAGAAAGGTCAGGCCGACGATGCCGTGTACGGTCCCGCGCGGTGCGTGCGCGGCGACGTGATAGGCCACCATGCCGCCGGCGGACAGGCCGTAGAGCACGATCGGACGATCATCGCGCGATTTCTCGTAGGCGAGATAGTCGGTGACCATCTGAATCCATTGGCCGTACCCATAGATGCCGCCGGGCCGGACCTGTGTCATGCCGTAGCCGAGATTGTCGAGGGCGGTCACCTCCCAGCCCCGGTCGGCCAGCGGTTTACCCAGGATGAGGTTCAACTGACGCCCATTGGTGCCGACGCCGTGGTGCAGGATCACCTTCGCAGGGGCCGTCGGCGCGAGGTATTGATCGAGGTGGATGTTGTTGCCTTCCCATTCCCAGAAATCCTCGGTGGGAAGGTCCGCTTCGGCGGTCAGCCGGAGCCGGGGCGGCAGGTACTCCTGCAGCTCTCGCCATGCGGATTGGTCGTGGTACAGGGTGTCGGGCCCGGTTTTGCGCTTCATCGAAGCCTCTTGGACAAGCAGTCGGCGAGCCGTTCGTTCTCTCATCGTGGCCAGTGCCTACGGGGCAGTCAATGGGCCCTGCCACGCACCCAGGTTCCTGGGGCTGGTCAGGGGCGCGCACAACCACCAAGGTCACTATGGTGAGCATGCGGATGGTGGTGTGGCGCGCGGTGGTCGGCGCGCTGTTGGTGATGGGAGCGGTGGTCGCGCCGGGGCAGGCGAGCGCGGATCCGGGGTATCAGTGGCGGGAGGAGTTCATCACCGCGCCCGACGGGACGCGGTTGCACGCCGACGTGCTGCGGCCGGTGGGGCTCGGGGACGACGTGCGGACGCCGGTGGTGATGACGGTGAGCCCGTATCGGTCGCACGAGGCGCGATTGACCGAGTTGCGGCCCGGCGGCGGGCCCTCGACCGGGGATCTGCCGGTGCCGATGCTCCTGGCCGCCGGGTACACCTACGTGATCGTGGATCTGCGCGGGTTCGGCGGATCCAATGGGTGCCCGGACTTCGGGGGGCCGGGTGAGCGGTCGGATGTGAAGACCGCGGTGGAATGGGCGGCGGCACAGCCCTGGTCGACCGGACGGGTCGGGTTGTACGGGGTGTCCTACGAAGGATGGACCGGGCTCATGGGGCTGTCCGAGAAGCCGGCGGGGCTGGCGGCGGTGGCCTCGTTCGAAGTCGTCGCCGACCCCAACGCCTACCTGTACATGCAGGGCATCGCGTGGAAGTTCTCGCTGAAACCGATCAGTGAACAGGGCTTCCGGCCCGGGGACATGGCCGGGTTCGAGCACCTGCTGATCGCGTCGACGCCCGCGCACCCCAATGACTCGGCCGAGTACAAGGCCAACGCGTCGTCCATCGACCCGGCCTGCTACCAGCACTATCTGGCCGAGACCAGCAACCACGACGCGAGCACGCCGTTCTGGCGCGACCGCGATCTGGTGGAGAAGCTGCGCGGCAACACAATTCCGCTGTTCCTCGGCCAGGGGTTCGTCGACTACAACACTCGCGCCGACCGGGTCTTCCAGCTGTGGAACGGGCTCGGCCCCGGCGAGCACAAGGCCATGTTCGGGCAGTGGGGTCACCGCGATTGCAGCGAGAAATGCGGTGCCACACAGTTCTCCTCGGAACTGCTGGCCTTCTTCGACCGGCAGGTGGCGGGCAAGGATGTGACGGTGCCCGGCCCGCGCGTCACGGTCGGCCAGTTCGACGGCCGCTGGCGGGCGGAGACGGCGTGGCCGCCGGCCGACAGCCGCGCCCTCGACATCGACCTGCGCACCGGACGCTATACCGATCGCGGTCTGCTGCCCGGCGCGGACCGGGAAATCTGGACCGTCTCCCAACCGCTCGCCCAGGATCAACAGCTGTCCGGTGCGCCGACCGCCACGCTCACCCTGGACGGTCCCGCCACCGCCAGCGTCACCGTCGAGGTCTACGACATCGCACCCGACAATCGGGCCACCGTGATCACCCGCGGCATCGCACCGGTCACCCCGACCACGCAGGTCCGGCTCCTCGCCCAGGACTGGCCGATTCCCGCCGGGCATCGCATCGGCATCCGCGTCACCGACGTGGTCGACGACGTGTGGGCGCACCAGCCGGCCAACGCCCCCGTCACCGTGACCGCCGCCCAGCTGCACCTGCCGCTGCTGTCCGGAATCCGCACCCCGGACCTGCCCGGCGACCTCAGCGAAGCGATTCCGAAGTGGCGAAACGAGAAGACGGTCTCCCTGATCGCCGATCTGGTGAACAATGCCTCTGTGGCCGTGACCTTCCCTCCCCGGACCGGCGGTTAGCCCATGACCAGCACCCCGCCGACCGACGCGCCCACCGTCGACGACGCCACCGCCGAGCGGCTGGCGGGGGCGCTCCGCTGCCGCACCGTCTCGCACGAGGACCACAGCCGCATCGACCCGGGCGAATTCGAACGCCTCACCGGCCACCTGGAGAAGTGCTTCCCCCTGGTCCACGCCCATCTCACCTGGGAGAGCTTCGGCCACAGCCGCCTCTACCGCTGGGCGGGCAGCGCGGCGACCGAGCGCCATACAGGCGGAGCCGGGCCGGCGGCACAGGCAGCCGACACCGGTGCGGCCGGGAGCGCGCGGCAGGGGACGCGCGCCGGAGAGCCCGAAGTTGAGGCCGTGGCCGCGATTCTGCTGGCACACATGGATGTGGTGCCCGTCGACGACCACGACGGCTGGCCGTACCCGCCGTTCGGCGGAGTCGTGGACGACGAATTCATCTGGGGGCGGGGCGCGATCGACGACAAGAGCCGGATGATCGCGATTCTCGAGGCGGTCGAAGCGGCGCTGCGGGACGGCGTCGAGCCCACGCAGACGGTGTATCTCGCGTTCGGCCACGACGAGGAGATCTTCGGGGCCGACGGCGCGGGACAGATGTCGCGGCGGCTGCGGGACGCGGGAGTGCGGGCCCGGCTGCTGGTGGACGAGGGCGGTGTCATCACCGTCGGGGTCGCTGAGGGGATCGACGTGCCGGTGGCCACGATCATGGTGGGCGAGAAGGGCTTCGCGACCGTACGACTGTCGGTCACCGATGTCGGCGGGCACTCGTCCATGCCGGGACGACAGACCGCTGTCGGGCGGCTGGCGCGGGCGGTGGCCCGGATCCAGGACCATCCGTTCCCGCTGCGGCTGACACCGGTCGCCGTCGACATGCTCACCCGGGTGCGGCAATTCGTGACCGAACCGCGGCGCACCCTGCTCGGACTGGTGCATGTGGCCGGACCGATCGCGGCGCGGGTGCTGGCTGCCCGGCCGCAGACCGAGGCGCTGGTGCGGACCACCACCGCGCCCACCGTGATCAGCGGCGGGGTCAAGTCCAACGTGCTGCCGCAGCGGGCCGAGGCGTACGTGAATTTCCGGATCCTGCCCGGTGATTCGGTGGCCGGAGTGCTGGCGCACTGCCGGAAGGTGGTGCGCGACAACGGGATCACCATCGAGCTCGACGGCACCTGCTCCGAGCCGTCGGCCGACCCGAGCGCCGGACCGGATTTCGAGGTGGTCGCCGATGTGGCGCGCGCGGTGGTGCCGGGGCTGGCCGTCACGGTCGGCGTGGTTCCCGCCGCCACCGACTCCCGCTACTACGACGACCTGGCGCGGACCCGCTGCAATTTCGCCCCGATCATGCTGTCCGCCGCCGACCTGGAACGCATCCACGGCACCGGCGAACGCATCTCCCGCGCCAACTACGCCCGATTGATCCGGTTCAACCGGCTCCTCATCGACCGTATCGCCACCTTCTGACCCCTCCGCGCCGACCGCCGCGTCCGGGGGTGCAGATTTCGCGGTCGCGCTCCGCCTCGCGCCGGATACGCGAGAATGGCTTCGCCAGTGGGTGACATTTCGGGCGCACGTCGTCGTGGACGGGCGTTCCCACCGGCACGGTGACCATTCGACCTCGAAGGGAGCGGCGATGACCCGCACGGAGACCGGTGAATTCCAAGGCGCGGGCGGGCGGGTGTTCTGGCAGGCGTGGCTGCCCGACGCCGAGCCCCGCGCGGTGGCCGTGATCGTGCACGGCTACGCCGAGCATTCCGGCCGGTACGCGCACGTCGCGCGGCGGCTCACCGAATCCGGGTTCGCCGTCTACGCGCTCGACCACACCGGCCACGGCAAGTCCGAGGGCGCCCGCGCCAATATCGGCTCGCTCGACATCGCCGCCGACAATGTGCGCACCATGCTCGCCACCGCCACCGGCCGCCACCCGGGGCTGCCGAAATTCGTCATCGGCCACAGCATGGGCGGGCTCACCACCGCCTACTTCGCCACCCGCGACCAGCCCGAGGTGGACGGCCTGGTGCTGTCCGCCCCCGCGATCGACATCGAGGCCGGCAATGCCGTGCAGCGCCTGGCCGCGCCGCTGGTGGCCAAATACCTGCCGAATGTTCCTGTGGTGAAACTGGATTCGAAACTGGTCAGCCGCGACCCCGAGGTGGTGCGCGCCTACGACGAAGACCCGCTGGTGCATCACGGCGGCGTGCCCGCCCGCACCGCCGGGGAGATGCTGCGCGCCGGTGAGTACGTCAAGGCGCACCTGGATCGGCTGACCGCGCCGCTGCTGGTCCAGCACGGCAGCGCCGACGGCCTCGCGTCACCGACCGGCACCGACAAGGTGGAACTCGGCGCCGCGGCCGAGGACAAGACCGTCATCCGCTACGACGGGCTCTACCACGAGATCTACAACGAGCCCGAGCAGGACAAGGTGCTCACCGACGTGGTCAACTGGCTCGAGGCGCACCTGCCGGCCGAGTAGCTCACCTGTAGGTCTTCAGGCAGGCGTCCTCGCCGTCGAGGACGCCGGTCCGGAACGCCTCGAGCCGGACGAAGCCGCTGGGCACCACCGCGCCGTTGACGTCGGCGGCGGCCGCGCCGTCCATCAGCAGACCGGAGATAGCGGCGTCGAGATCGGTTGCGGACAAACGCAGATCGCTGCCCGGCTGACTCAACGTGGTGCTGTACGCGCCGGAGAAGCAGGCGGCCCGCAGACCCGCGGAGTCGGCTCCGGCGACGCTCAACCTGCGGGCCTGCTGGACGGCGAGCATGTAGCGGGACACGAAGACGACGAAGGCGTTGTAGTCGCCGCCCACCGTGGCGGAGAACGGGTCCTTCGAGTCGCCGGTGGCCGCCCGCTTGGCGAGGCCGGGGATGTCGGTGCCGATCACATTGGTGGCCGGGCAGTACGAAACCGGCTCGGTGACGGTCACTTTCGGACAGGAGCGGGCGACACCGCTGTAGTCGAACGCGGGTGCGGGCTGGACCGGGTAGGTGCGGGCCAGCGACCGCGCCACCAGGATCAGATCCGGTTGATCCACCGGCAACTGGTTCTCCTTGTCGCCCGGCCCGAAGCTGGTGGGCAAGGTGCCGCGGCGCTGCTTCAGTTCGGCGCGGGTGATGCCCTTGCAGGCGGTGGCGCCGTCGGTGTAGCCGATCTGCACGGCGGTGACGCGTTCGAACGCCGTCCCGTGCTCGTCCTGGGCCGCGCCGGGTTCGCGGTCGCGGACCGAGATCACGGCGGCCAGTACGCCATTGAGGCCGTCGGTGGTGTTGAGGGTGAAGTGGCGGGAATTGCCTTCCGCCACCGACCGCAGGAACACGCCGGCGAAGCAGTCGGCCTGCTGTTCGCGGACCACGGTCGGGGTGAAGAAGCCGTTCAGCTTGGCCTGCGCCTGGATCGAATGGCCGTACTCGTGGGCGAGGACCATGACCACCGCCATCGGGCCGAACTTCTTCACCAACCCGGGCAGCAGGGTGCCGCGGTCGAAGCCGATGGTCTTGTCGACACCGCAATAGGCGGCATTGACTTCCTGAAACGTACTGCTGCGGCAGAATTCGACGGCCTGGGCGCGCGGGGCGGTGGAGTCCCAGGAAATGAACCGGGTCACCGGTTCGAACACGCCCGGAAAGGTCTTGGCGTACTGGCCGTTCCAGTAGTCGGCGATATCCGCGATGGCATTGAGGGCCAGTTTGTCGACCGCGCCGCCGTCGCCGTTCTCGGCCGTGAGGTTCGCGTCCGGCACTCCGGACCGGGGTCCGCTGGGACCGGCGGCCGAGGTCTGACCCGCCACCGCCCACGGGTTGTCCGTCACCGGTGCCGAAACCTGCTGCGAGGATGGGCTTCTCACCGTCGAACAACCGGCCAGTGCCACTCCGGCGACCGCCAGCAGGACGATCATTCCCCGCCGAATCCGCGACGTCCCCATCTCGCCTCCCACACCGCTCGGGACAAGTATCCACCGAGATATCGCTCGCAGTCCCCGGTCCCGCAACGACAGTCGTGACACAGTCGAGGATCATGAGCGACTATCGCGGCCTGAACCGGGCCAATTGGAACGATCGCGCCCCGCTGCACGCCGATTCCGTCGACTACCACTTCGACAGCTTCCGGACCGACCCGTCCTTCCTCAGCCATGTCGTGCGCTTCGATCTGCCGCGGCTCGGCGACATTCGCGGCGTCGACGCCGTCCACCTGCAATGCCATATCGGCACCGACACCCTGTCGCTGGCCCGGCTGGGCGCGACCGTGACCGGACTCGACTTCTCCCCCGCCTCACTGGCCGAGGCTCGCAAGCTGGCCGACGCCGCCGCGACACCGATCGAGTACGTCGAATCCGATGTCTACGACGCGGTATCCGCGCTCGGCGGGCGGCGGTTCGGGCTGGTCTACACCGGGGTCGGGGCGCTGTGCTGGCTGCCGGACATCCGCCGCTGGGCCATGACCGTGGCGGCGCTGCTGCGCCCCGGGGGCCGCCTGTTCCTGCGCGAGTACCACCCGGTGCTGTGGTCGGTCGACGAGACCCGCACCGACGCCCTGACCATCGGGTATCCGTACTTCGAGACCGCGGAGCCGATGGTGTTCGACGACGGGACCACCTACGTCGAAACCGATTCCACCATGGCCAATACCACCACCCACGAATGGAACCACGGGCTCGGCGAGATCGTCGAAGCCCTGCTGCAGGCCGACCTCACCCTCACCCAACTCGTCGAACACGACAGCGTCCCCTCGAACCCGTTGCCCGGCCGCATGGTCCACGACGAGCAGTGGGAATGGCGACTGGTCGAACACCCCGAACGCCTGCCCCTCAGCTACACCCTGCAAGCCCGCAAGGGCTGACCGCCCACCTCGGGAACCGGCATCGACCCTCCCGCGTCCAAGTACTCGGAAGCTGGACGACGGGAGGGACGCCGATGGAACCGGAAGCCTTGCGGCGCAGCGCCCGCCTGAGCCAATCGGGCGCCGAACACGACCAGGCCCGCCTCACCGACCGCACCACCGACCCCGACTACATCGACACCCTCGAAGACTTCACCCAGCTGTCGCACCAGCAGATCCACGACGCCGTCCAAGCCATGCAGCCCGGCGAATTGCACGCCGCCGCCGACACCTGGGTCACCATCGCCGACAGCGTCTTCGGCGCCGTCACCACCCTGCACGCCACCATCCACACCGCCCTCGCCGACAACATGACCGGCCACCTCGCCGACGCCGCCGCCGCGGCCGCCCGCCGCTTCGTCCAGGACGCCACCGACACCGCCGAGATCACCCACAGCACCGGCCACCGCATGATCGCCGCCGCCTTCGGGGCCGAAGCCCTCCGCAAAACCGTGCCCCCACCGGTGACCCACGGCTCCCACTCCGACCGAGACGAGCAATATCAGCTCGCCCTCGCGGCCCTGGACGCCAACTACACCCCGATCTATCCGCCCGCAGGCTCAGGAATCCCGGCGTTCTTCACGATCACCACACCGGGCGCCGCCGATGCCTCCGGGAACAGCAGTGGCACAACGGATCCGAGTCCCGCCTCCGATGCGCGAGCCACTACCACGCCAGGGTTCACTGCGAACCTGGACGCGTGGCGCAATCCGGCCGCCCTCGATACTCACCGACCACACGCAGGTGAGGAGACCGCCTCGGCGACCAATTCACCATTCGCACAGCACATCCCCCAGGATCAAGCCGCCACCGACGAGCCGGACGCGCTCCATCGAAGCGCGACCGACCCCGGCGCGGATCGGTGGCGACCGGACACCGATCCCGATCACCGCTCGACCACCACCGAAACCCACCCCACGGCGACCCGCCCGACCTCGACGACGCCCACCGACGATCCCACCCGCGCAAGCCAGCCCAGCTCCCGCATCGGCCCGCCATCGAACCGCTACTCCCCCAACCCCTTTCCCGACCTCGCCCACAGCGTCCGGGGCCCGACCGTGCCCGAGCCGGCCACCCAGCCCCGCCCCCTCACCCCACAGCTTCGCCCCGAATCTCCGGGCACCGCCATGCCGCCGGGTCTGTTCGCTCCGGGCACCCGAACGACCGCACCCGAATCAGCCCACACCTGCCCGCCCTGGTTGATCCGCAATCGCGAGGACGAGCTACTCGGCAGCCCACTCCCGCACGTCCCACCCACGCTCGGAGCCGAATTCCCCTCCACCCGAATCGACCCCGCACGCACGCCGGACGACCACCTCTGACCCGCAGGCCGAGACCTGTGTCAGGACTCCTCAGCGGCGTCGGCCGGCTCGGCCTCGGTCTCCGGCTGCCGGTGCGCGGCCAGGAACTCGTCGACGATGCGAACGTGGTCGTCGTGGGTGGTGCGGGCGGCTCCGACCAGCCGACCGTAGGCGATCGGGCCGACCAGTTGCGCGACCACCGCGGCCACGTTGTCCGTACCGATCGCCGCACGGCCGTCCTCGGTCGCGAACAACTCTTCGAACGGCTGGCGGAAGTGGTAGTTCAACGCCAGCCGGAACATGTCAGCTTTGCTCAGCTGCGCGCTCAAATCGACCGGGGTGCCGGCGGCGAGCCAGGTCAGGGCCACCTTGCGCACCGGCGCGGCATGGATGACCTCGGCCTGGCGGTCGAGCAGCTCGATCAGCCGGTCGCGCACCGGCCCCGCGCCGGGCGCGGTCGCCACAGGCACCAGGGCGCGGTGCAGCGCGGCCGTTCCCGCCATGACCCCCTTGCCGAGGTACTGGTACATGGAGTTCTTGGCGGCCTTCTTCCGCTCGCCGTACACGTAGATCGCCAGCGGCTTCAATCCACCCGATTTGACCAGCGTCACCACCGCGCGCAACTGATCGGCCCGTGTCATCGGCGCCTGCGGGGTCTCCGCCTGGCGGGTGTCTTCGGTGGTCTCGGTCGTCATCGGGGTCCTTTCGTCCACAACCCGCCGTGACTGTTCCGGCAGGAAATCCATCACCGATCTTACGTACGATCGTTTCACACACTTCGGCACCACATGGGCCGCCCACAGGCGAGGGACTGGAATTTACGGCCGCCCCCAGTGGCCGCGCACCACTGACCGAAGACGAGGCGGCCCACATCGAACAGGTTGGCGTGGAATGGATTCCACTCGGCTGAGCCGCGCGTCCCCGCGTCAGCGATCCCAGATGCGACTGCCGAGGAAGGCATCCCACTCGGAGCCGTCGAAGAACAGCTCCGGGCCACCGGGATTCTTCGAATCGCGAACACCGACCTCTCCGTCAGCGAAGCAAACTTCCACGCAGGTTTCGGAGGCCTTCGACCGGGTCGATTTGAACCATCTGGGCCCGGATGACTGGCTGCTCACGCCTCGTACTCCTTCGCGATCCGCACAATGATGTCCGCTGTGTCGCTTTCGCTCAACGCTACCGCTCTGATCAGGTCCGCCGCCTCTCGATATTCCTCGACGACATCCGGTTTGGAGTGATAGACGCCCGCGGAACCGCTTTCGAGGTAGACCACCGGTGCGTCCACGACGTTGCTGCTCAGCGCCGGGAACTGGACCAGGGTGAATGGCTGGATAGCCAACCCCCGGTGGGAGCCTGCCGCGAACGGAATGAGTCTGACGCTGATGTTGTCGCGCCGACCCGCGTCGGCGAGCCACCGCAGCTGTCCCGCCATCACGGCTGGACCACCCGGCTGATGCCGCAGGACTGATTCCGACATGAGCAGCTCCAGGCGGAAGTCGTTATCGCTCAACCTCTTTTGCCGACGGAGGGCGAGCTCGACGCGGCGCTCGGTGTCGACGATGGACAAATCCGGGTCATCGATTCGAGCCATCGCGCGCCGATAGTCGGGAGTCTGCAACAGCCCGTGAACCAGCACGTGCTGATAGCTGACGACCCGATGAGCAGCGGCTTCGAGACGCAGGTAGCGGGGCAGGTGGGCGGCGACCTGGTCGGCGTACGGCTGCCAGTACCCTCGCGAATCACCCTGCTGTTGAGCGATTTTCTCCTCGGACCGGACCTCGCCCCAGAGACGCAATGCCTCCTCGCGGTCCTGCGCCGATGCCCCGTAGAACTCGAGCAACCGTTCGATGTCGTTCGTGCTGGCATTCGTCGGATATCCATTTTCCATGCGCACCACCGTCTGACGCGACTTGTCGATCTCGAGCCCAGCGGCCAAGGGCTTCTTGCCACTTCGAGTTCTGAGACCCCGGAGATACGAACCGAACGCAATACGAGAAGCGGCCAAACCAGTCATTCGATCAGCCTCGCTATCTGGATAGATGTCCACGATGGCTACGTCCACGATCACCGATGTCCACGGGCGATACCGCTCACCGTGGACACTTCAGCCTAATCCGTGGACAGGTCACCATGAACCCAATTTCTGCGACCTCTCAGGTGTCTACTAGGAAATGCACCGAGCGGTGACAGCGCGCAGCCGCTCGGGCATTCAAACCATCACCAGCGGTACGCAATTCGAGGGGATGCCGTAATGCTTTGGGACACTTGGGCGCTGCTGTCGATTCTCGCTCTCTGCCTGGCCGTCATCGGCTGGAGCGTGTGGGGCTTCTACCGGGACGAGCATCCCGGTGGTGAGGCCCGGTTTCTCCGACTCGGCCGCCTCGATGGTTCGAGGTATGTGGAAGCGCCGGCGAGTGGGCGAGCGGGGCGGTGGCATCGTGGCCGGCATCGGATCGCGTGACAGGGCGGTGACAGCTGTGGCTCGGACCAGTTCGCGGGTGCGTCATCACCGGCTGCCCGTCACGCCCTCGATGCGGACCTCCGACGGCGTGAAGATCTTGTTGTGGCCACATCGGCGGTGCGCCGAAGGCGATGGCTGTCAGCCCAATTCGTGCAGTGCGCGCAAGCAGCTGCTGGCGATCGCCCGGCAAGCGGGCTGGGCATGGGTCGACGACGTGCCCGTCAACTCGCGGGTTCCTGTGACCCCAGGTAAGACAGAACGGGTGATCATGGATGAACCGGCGCGGATACTCGGCGTACAAGGCAACTATTCGTTGGTCAAATGGGAAGGCCGCCGGTTTCCCGGTTTGAGCATCCAGGGCGACAGCCTCAATATCCTGCGCGGTGTGCTGGAGGAGGCCGAATCGGAGCTGACGTGCGGAAGCCTCGAGGACGCCTTGTTCGCGGTCCGGGAGGCGTTGGACACGGTTGTCGCGATGGATCTCTCGTACCGGGAAATGATGGGGCAGCACAACCTGCAGCTGCCCTACTTCCACTGACGCCTCCGCTATTCGCCGCCGAACACCCTTTCCACCACCGTCTTCGCGCGGCGGGTGACACGCATGTAGTGGTCGAGGAATTCGCTGCCGTCGTCGTTGGGCCAGCCCGCGACCCGGGCCACCGCCGAGAGCAAGGTGCCCGGGCCGGGCAACTGGTCGGCCGGCTTGCCACGGACCAGGACCAGGGCATTGCGGGCCTTGGTCGCGGTGAGCCAGGCGTCGCGGAGGAGTTCGGCGTCGGCGGTGTCGATGAGTTCGGCGCGCTCGATGGCGTCGAGCGATTGCAGGGTGGAGGTGTTGTGGAGCTCGGGGACCTCGTGGGCGTGCAGCAGTTGCAGGAGCTGGACGGTCCATTCGATGTCGGCCAGCCCGCCGCGGCCCAGTTTGGTGTGGGTGGCGGGGTTGGCTCCGCGCGGGAGGCGTTCGGAGTCGACGCGCGCCTTGATGCGGCGGATCTCGCGGACGCCCTCGGGCGACATGCCGCCCTCGGGGTAGCGGACCGGATCGATGGTGCGCAGGAAGCGGACGCCGAGCTCGGGGTCGCCCGCGACCTGATGCGCGCGCAACAGCGCCTGCACCTCCCACGGCTGCGCCCACTGCTGGTAATAGGCGGAGTACGCGGCCAGGGTGCGCACCAGCGCGCCGTTGCGGCCTTCGGGGCGCAGTCCGGCGTCGACCTGCAGCGGCGGGTCGGTGCTGGGCGCGCCGAGCAGGCGCTGCACCTGTTCGGCAATGCTGACAGCCCATTTCACGGCGACGGTCTCGTCCTCGCCGGGGCGCGGGTCGCAGACGAACAGCACATCGGCGTCGGAACCGTAGCCCAGTTCCATGCCGCCCAGCCGCCCCATCCCGATGACGGCGAAATCCGCGGGTGCGGGCCGGCCGAGTTCGGCCTCACTGGCCCGGATCACGGCCTGTAGCGCGGCTTCCAGGGTGGCGATCCACACCGACGACAGCGCCTCGCACACCTGCTGGACATCGAGCATGCCGAGCACGTCCGCGGAGGCGACGCGAGCCAGTTCGTGCCGGCGCAGCGAGCGGGCCGTGGCGACCGCGCGCCTGGGATCGTCGTAACGCCGTGCCCCGGACAGGATTCCGCGCGCCACATCCGAAGGCTTGGTGGCCAGCAGCAGCGGCCCGTTGGGGCCGTCGGCGTACATGCGGATGGTCTCGGGCGCGTTGATCAGCAGGTCCGGCAGGTAGGCCGAGGAGCCGAGCACGATCATCAGCCGCTGGGCGATGGCCCCTTCGTCGCGCAGTTCGCGCAGGAACCAGATCTCGTTGTCGAGGCCCTCGGAGACCCGCCGGTAGGCGAGCAGGCCCGCGTCGGGATTCGGTGTCTCGCCGAGCCATTCGAGCAGAGTGGGCAGCAGCAGCGCCTGGATGCGGCCCTTGCGCCCGACCTCACCGGTCAGCGCCTTGAGGTGGCCGAGCGCGTTCTCCGGGGACACGTAGCCCAGCGCGGCCAGCTGCCGCACGGCCGCCGCGGGGCTCAGCCGCAGGGCGGCGGCGTCCATCCGCGCCACCGAGTCCAGCAGCGGCCGGTAGAAGAGCTTGGCGTGCAGCCGCCGCACCCGCACCGCATTGCGCTTGATCTCGCTGGTGAGCACCCCGACCGCGTCCTGACGTCCGTCGGGGCGCATGTGCGCGGCACGCGCCAGCCAGCGCATGCCCTCCTCGTCCTCGGGGGCGGGCAGGGTGTGGGTGCGCTTGAGCTTCTGCAGCTGCAGCCGGTGTTCGAGCAGGCGCAGGAATTCGTAGGAGGCGGTGAGGTTGGCGGCGTCGTCGCGGCCCACGTAACCGCCCGCGGCCAGCGCGCCCAGCGCCTCCACGGTGCTCTGCACGTGCAGCGACTCGTCGGCCTTGCCGTGCACCAATTGCAGCAGCTGGACCGCGAATTCGACATCGCGCAGACTGCCGTGCCCGAGTTTGAGCTCGCGTTCGCGCAGATCAGCGGGCACCAGGTCCTCGACGCGGCGGCGCATGGCCTGCACGTCGGCGACGAAGTCGGGCCGTTCGTTGGCCGCCCACACCATGGGCATGAGGGCCTTCTGGTACTCGCGACCGAGGTCGAGATCACCGGTGGCGGGCCGCATCTTGAGCAGCGCCTGGAATTCCCAGGTGCGCGCCCAGCGCTTGTAGTAGGCGACGTGCGAGTCCAGCGTGCGGACCAGCGCGCCCGCCTTGCCCTCGGGCCGCAGCGCGGCGTCGATCTCGAAGAACGCGGCGCTGCCGACGCTCATCATCTCGGCGGCGAGCCGGGTGGCGGTGGTGTCGGCCGGTTCGGCGACGAAGATGACGTCGACGTCGGAGACGTAATTCAGTTCCCGCGCACCGCATTTGCCCATGGCGATGACGGCCAGGTGCACGGGCACGTCGCGGTCCTGGCACACCCGCGCGACCGCGACCGACAGCGCCGCGGTGAGCGCGGCATCGGCCAGATCGGTGAGGTGCTGACCCACCTGCTGATACGGCAGCACCGGTTCGTTCTCGACGGTGGCGGCCAGGTCGATGGCGGCCAGCAGCATGAGCTGATCGCGATACCGCTTGCGCAGCAACGCGATCGCCTCGGGCCCGGAGATCCCCGCCCGGTACATCATGGGCCCGGCCGCGGCCCCGTTCTCCGGGACGGCCTGCACGGCGTCCAGCAGATCCGCCAGCACTTCCGCGCGGCTGGGCAGCGTGGGCCGCCGCAGCAGCCGCCACGCGCCCGGATCGGCCACCAGGTGGTCGGCGAAAGCGCTGGAGGAGCCGATCAGCGCGAACAGCCGCCCGCGCAGCGCGGAATCGCGGCGCAGTTCGGAATCCACGGCGGCCCAATCGCTCCCGAGCTGCTCGCGCAGCCGGATCAGCGTCAGCAGCGCCAGATCGGCGTCGGGGGAACGCGACAGCGCCCACAGCAGGGGAACGCTGTCCACGTTGTCCCACGCCAACTCTCGCAGAGAGGCGGCGGCCGACGGCTCGAGCAGACCGAGCCGCCCGACACCGGGCACAGCGGAACGAGCAGTCGGAGGCCGAACCATGCCCTTCAAATTACAGGCCACACCCGCCAGACATGCCACCCATCCCACCCAAACCAGACACTGTGTCCAATCCGCCCCCACTCCGCGACCTCGCCGAGTGGCACACCCTGGCGGCGGAATCGGGCAAAACCCCTCCAGGGTGTGCCGCTCGGCGGGTGGGTGTGCGGGTGGCAGACGCGAATCGGGCCGCGATCGTGTGGATCGCGGCCCGATTGGCGGGTGGGGCGGGGGTTAGAGACCCAGGTATTCCTTCAGTTCGTAAGGGGTTACCTGGGCTCGGTAGCCTGCCCATTCGCGGCGCTTGTTGCGGAGGAAGAAGTCGAAGACGTGCTCGCCCAGGGTTTCGGCGACCAGTTCGGACTTCTCCATGGCCTTGAGGGCCTCGTCGAGGGACGCGGGGAGCTCGCGGAAGCCCATGGCGCGACGCTCGGCCGAGGTCAGCGACCAGACGTCGTCCTCGGCCTCGGGGGGCAGGGTGTAGCCCTTCTCGATTCCGCGCAGGCCCGCGGCGAGCAGCACCGCGAAGGCCAGGTACGGGTTGCAGGCGCTGTCAGGGCTGCGGATCTCGACGCGACGCGAGGCCGACTTGTTCGGGGTGTACATCGGGACGCGCACCAGCGCAGAACGATTCGAGCGACCCCAGGAGGCGGCGGTCGGGGCCTCGCCGCCGTGGATGAGGCGCTTGTAGGAGTTCACCCACTGGTTGGTGATCGCGGAGATCTCGTGCGCGTGCTCGAGGATGCCCGCGATGAAGGCGCGCGCGGTCTCGGACAGGTTGTCCGGGTCGTCCGGGTCGGCGAAGGCGTTCTGCTCGCCCTCGAACAGTGACATGTGGGTGTGCATGGCCGAACCCGGGTGGTCGGCGAACGGCTTGGGCATGAAGCTCGCGCGCACGCCCTCGTCGATGGCCACTTCCTTGATCAGGTAGCGGAAGGTCATGACGTTGTCGGCCATGGACAGCGCGTCGGCGTAGCGCAGGTCGATCTCCTGCTGGCCGGGCGCGCCCTCGTGGTGGCTGAACTCCACCGAGATGCCCATGGACTCCAGCGAGTCGATGGCGTGGCGGCGGAAGTTGGGGGCCTCGTCGTGCACGGCCTGGTCGAAGAAGCCGCCGTTGTCGGCCGGGACCGGCGAAGAGCCGTCGTGCGGGCCGGGCTTGAGCAGGAAGAACTCGATCTCGGGGTGCACGTAGCAGCTGAAGCCCAGGTCACCGGCCTTGTTGAGCTGACGCCGCAGCACGTGCCGGGGGTCGGCCCACGACGGCGAGCCGTCGGGCATGGCGATATCGCAGAACATGCGCGCCGAGTGCTGGTGGCCCTTCGAGGTGGACCACGGCAGCACCTGGAAGGTGGACGGATCCGGCTTGGCCACCATGTCCGCCTCGGAGACCCGGGCAAACCCCTCGATGGCCGAACCGTCGAAGCCGATACCCTCCTCGAACGCACCCTCGAGCTCGGCGGGCGCGATCGCCACGGACTTGAGATATCCCAGGACATCGGTGAACCAGAGACGCACGAAACGGATGTCCCGCTCTTCGAGCGTCCGGAGCACGAATTCCTTCTGACGGTCCATGACCGCGAGCGTAGGGTCCCGGAGTTAAATCCGTGTTACATACGCCGACAGATTCAACTCTCGGAACTGTCAGCAGTGACGACCCCGAACCGCGCGCAGAATCCGGCGCGCGGCCCGGGCGTCGGCGATCAGCAGGTGAGGCCCTGGGCGGGCTGCTTCAGGTCCACGAGATAGTCGATGACCGGGTCGTCGACGCATTTCACACCGGACAGCGACACCGTGTGGCGTGTCCCGTTGAAGGTGATGAGCGAGGCGCCCAGCTGCTGGGCCAGATTCACGCCCGCCTGATAGGGGGTGGCCGGGTCCTCGGTCGTGGAGATCACCACGACCTTGGGCAGGTTCGGGATCGAGATCTTGTGCGGGGTGCTGGTGCTGGGGACCGGCCAGATGGCGCACAGTTCCAGCGGCGCGGCATCGCTGCCGTGCCCGTCGTCGAGGAAGGGCGCGACGCGGCGGTAGTCGGCGTCCTGCTTGGCGGCGACGGCGCGGTCGGTGACGGCCGGGTCGTCCACGCAGCGGATGGCGTTGAAGGCGTCGGCGCTGTTGTCGTAGGTGCCGTCGTCGTGGCGGCCGTCATACATGTCGGCCAGCGCGAGCAGCGTGTCGCCGCTGCCCTGGGCCAGTTCACGCAGGCCCTTGGTGAGGGCCGGCCACAGGCGGTTGGAGTACAGGGTCTGCTGGACGCCGGTGATGGCGTCGCCGTAGTGCAGGCCGCGACCGTCCTGGGTGGGCACCGGCTTGTCCCACAGCGGGTCGACGAGGGCGCGGAACTTCTTGGTGGCCTGACCCGGATCGTCGCCGAGCGGGCAGTTGGTCTTCTCCTTGGCCGCGCAGTCCGCCGCGTAGGCGTCGAACGCCTTCTGGAAGCTGGCCGCCTGCGCCACCGACTCCTTGACCGGATCCTGTTCCGGATCCAGCGCGCCGTCGAGGACCAGGGCGCGCACCTTGTCGGGGAACTTCTCGGCGTAGGCGTAGCCCAGGCGAGTGCCGTAGGAGTAGCCCACGTAGGTCAGCTTGGGGTCACCGAGCGCGGCCCGGATCACGTCCATGTCCTGCACGACCTCACGGGTGCCGACGTGGCCGAGGAACTCCTTGCCGGTGCGCTCCACGCACTTGTTGGCGAAGTCCTTGTTCTCCGCCTCCAGCGCGGCGATGCCGGCGGGCGAGTTGTCCCGGTTCGGCTCGGCGCGCTGGGCGTCGTTCTCGGCGTCGGTCCGGCACTTGATCGCGGGCTGCGACGCGCCGATACCGCGCGGATCGAAACCGACCCGGTCGAAGCGGTCGGCCAGCGCGGTGCTGTCGCCGAGGCTGACCATGCTCAGGCCGGTCACGCCCGGGCCGCCGGGGTTGAACAGCAGCGAACCGATCTTGTCGCCGTTCGCCTTGACCCGCGAGATGGCGATCTTGGCGGTGGCCCCGCCGGGATTGGCGTAGTCGACCGGCACGGTCACCCGGGTGCACTCGGCGTCGCGCGGCATCTGGTCTTCGCTGTACTCGCGGCAGCTGCCCCAGTTCAGGGTCTGGTTGTAGAAGGCTTCCATCCCCACCGGTGCCGACGCGGTGGGATTGCCGTCCACCACGCTGGTGCACGCAGCCGCGGTCATCGCCAACGCCGTCGCCATGAGCACGACCCGGCCGGTTCGCATCAACGCCATCCCACGATCGTGCCATGTCACGGTTTCGGCGATGGTGGAGGTTCGGTGCCGGTCCTGTCCGGTACGTGGGTGTTCGCACGGAAAGTCCCCAGGCCGCTCTCAGAAACCGCATGCTTAATGGGAGAGAACCGGGGGGCTCTACGTACGAGGGGATGCCATGTCCGTGCAACCGCTTTCGCCGAATCGGTCCACCACCCGCTCCTCCCGCCCCCGCGCGCTGCGTGCCGCCGCGGCGGCGGTGGTCGCGCTGACCGCCACGCTGGGACTGGTCGCGTGCGGGCCCTCGACCCTCCCGGGTGCGCCGATCGCGGAATCGCCGGGCGGGGTGACGAAGAGCCAGCCCATCGACTTCACCACCGCGCCAGCCGATCTCGACGCGGCCGCGCGAAATGTGGTGCCGGGCATCGTGGATATCGATACCGAACTGGGGCTGCAGAACGGCGAGGGCGCGGGAACCGGCATCGTGCTCGGTTCGGACGGCCTCGTGCTCACCAACAATCACGTGGTGGAGGGCGCGACCAAGATCTCGGCCACCGATCTCGGGAACGGGCAGACCTACGACGCCACCGTGGTCGGGTTCGACCGCAGCGAGGACATGGCCGTCATCAAACTCAGCGGGGCCTCCGGACTGCGGACCGCACCGCTCGGCGACTCCGACAAAGTGACGGTCGGTGACCCCGTGGTCGGCGTCGGCAATGCCGGCGGCCGCGGCGAGCCCACTCCCGCCCAGGGCACCGTGACCGCGCTGAACCGGTCCATCACCGCCAGCGACGACGCCACCGGCAGCTCCGAGCAGCTGACCGGCCTGATCCAGGTAGCCGCGAATATCGAGCCCGGCGATTCCGGCGGCCCGCTGGTCGACGCGACCGGCAAGGTGATCGGCATGGACACGGCCGCGTCCAAGGGGTTCCGGTTCAGCATCGGCGGCGGCCAGGGCTTCGCCATCCCGATCAACAAGGCCGTCGAGGTGGCCAAGCAGATCCAGGCGGGCCAGGGCTCGGACCGCATCCACATCGGCGACACCGCGTTCATCGGCGTCTCGGTGACCTCCGCCGGCGGCGGCGCGCAGATCCGGGGCGTGGTGCAGGGCGGGCCCGCCGATCAACTCGGGCTGGCCGCTCGCGACGTCATCACCGGCCTCGACGACCACACCATCACCACGGCCACCGACCTCACCGCGACCATGGACCTGCACCATCCGGGCGACACCGTCACCTTGAAGTGGACCGACGCGACCGGGCAGGACCGGTCCGCGCGCGTCCAGCTGGCGAAGGGACCGGTCGGCTGAGATGTGAGGAATTGCATCTCTGGGGTGAGCGGCCGCAATGGCAGACTGAGGGCGTCAGAACAACCCGGGGACCCGGCACGGGCCTCGAGGAACGACGAAAGGGACGATGATGTCCGTATCCGATGCGGAAACCCCTGTGTACGGTTCGGCGCCGAAAACTCCCGCGCGGCGGAAGACGCGAGTGCAGCACCTGCAGCAGATGAAGCAGGCGGGCGAACGCTGGTCCATGCTCACCGCCTACGACTACTCCACCGCTCGGCTCTTCGAAGAGGCCGGGATTCCGGTCCTCCTGGTCGGCGACTCGGCCGCCAATGTGGTGTACGGCTACGACACCACCGTGGCGATCACCGTCGACGAACTGATCCCGCTGGTCCGCGGCGTCGTGAAGGGCGCTCCGCACGCGTTGGTCGTGGCCGACCTGCCGTTCGGCAGCTACGAGTCCTCCCCCGAACAGGCGCTGGCCACGGCCGTGCGGTTCATGAAGGAGACCGGGGCGCACGCGGTCAAGCTGGAGGGCGGCGAGCGCGTCGCCGACACCATCCACACGCTGACCGCCGCCGGCATCCCGGTGATGGCGCACATCGGGTTCACCCCGCAGAGCGTCAACACCCTGGGCGGATTCCGGGTGCAGGGCCGCGGCGACGGGGCCGAGCAGCTCATCGCCGACGCCATCGCGGTGCAGGAGGCCGGGGCCTTCTCCGTCGTGATGGAGATGGTGCCCGCGGAGCTGGCCGGGCAGGTCACCCGCAAGCTGACCATTCCGACCGTCGGCATCGGCGCGGGCGCGGAATGCGATGCGCAGGTGCTGGTCTGGCAGGACATGGTGGGCTACACCGGCGGCAAGACCGCCAAGTTCGTCAAGCAGTTCGCGGATGTGGGCGGGCAATTGCGCACCGCCGCAGCCACTTACGCCGACGAGGTGCGGCGCGGGGTGTTCCCCGGCCCGGAGCACAGCTACTGAGCCGTCCGGCCGCGCATTGAACGAGAACGCCCCCGCGCAGGATCGCGGGGGCGTTCGCATGCGCCCACCGCCCGCTGTACACACGAGACGGTTGCCCGCACGGGCGGCGGTGCTGCCCGCATCCGCCTTCCGACGCTCCGACCACGAATGACGCTTCCCCGATAGCCTCCGGCTATCGCCACGCGGCCGCGTCCTGTCGTCCCGGTCCACCGCCCGCTTTTGGTGGCAGACTCGATAGCCAACGAGCTGGAACGACCAAAGGGATTTCATGGATCGTGGAACGAGTCGCTGGATCCGCCGTACTTCGCTGCTGGGCGCGGCGTTGGCCGCCGTCGCGCTGACCGCGGCCTGCGGGAACACCACCACCGGGTCGTCGCAGCAGAGCTCCGGCTCGCCGACGACCACGTCGGCCACCGCGCCGAGCACCGGCGCCCCCTTGAACATTTCCGACGACCTCGCCAAGCAGCTGTGCGACATGCTGCGCCCACAGCTGTCGGACTGGCGGGTGCAGGGGCCGACGCTGGGCAAGGTCGCGTTCAACGCCACCGTTGTGCAGTGGGCGGTGCAGAACGGCTTGTTCCTGCCGAATGAGCGGGGCGTGGTCGACCGGGTCACCACCAAGAGCTGTTCCGACGTCCGTGATCAGACGCTGTCGGCGCTGGAGATCCCGAACATGGCCGCGGGGCTGGTGGCGGGCTGATGCGCACCCTGTACCCGGCGATCGAGCCCTACGAGCAGGGCAAGCTGGACGTCGGTGACGGTCAGTCGCTCTACTACGAGGTGAGCGGCAATCCGGACGGCAAGCCCGCCGTCTTCCTGCACGGCGGACCGGGCGGCGGCACCGCGCCCTATCACCGGCAGTTCTTCGATCCCGAGGCGTACCGGATCGTGCTGTTCGATCAGCGCGGGTGCGGGCAGTCGACGCCGCACATCGCCGACGGGGCGAGCCTCGAGCACAACACCACCTGGGATCTGGTCGCCGATATCGAAAGGCTGCGAACGCATCTGGGCATCGAGCGGTGGCTGGTGTTCGGCGGATCGTGGGGTTCGACGCTGGCGCTGAGCTACGCCCAGACCCACCCCGACCGGGTCACCGAACTGGTGCTGCGCGGCATATTCCTGTTGCGGCGCAAGGAAATCGATTGGTACTACAATGGCTCCGCGGGGTACGTGTACCCCGACGAGTGGGAGAAGTTCCTGGCGCCGGTGCCGGAAGCCGACCGCGGGCGTGACCTCGTCGAGGTCTATCACCGCCTGCTGCACTCCCCCGATGCCGCTCTCGCCACCGACGCGGCCGTCGCGTGGTCCACCTGGGAGGGTGCCACGAGTTCCCTGCTGCCCCAGCCGGATCGGGTCGCCGAGACCGCCGATCCGCGCTTCGCGCTGGCCTTCGCGCGCATCGAGAACCACTACTTCGTCCACGGCGGCTTCCTCGACGAAGGCCAGCTGCTGCGCGACATCGACCGCATCGCCCACATTCCCGGCGTCATCGTGCAGGGCCGCTACGACGTCGTGTGCCCGGCCACCAGCGCCTGGGATCTGCATCGGGCCTGGCCCGGCTCGGAACTGCACCTGGTGGCCGACGCCGGCCACGCGGCCCTCGAACCCGGCATCACCCACCACCTGGTGGAAGCCACGGACAAATACAGGACGTAGATGAGCACCACAGCCGGTCCCGCCTTGGTCGACGCAGTAGCCGCCGATGTGGACCGGCTGTGCACGGCCGAACCCGATGTGCGCCAGGACCTTCCGGACTCGGTGCACAAGATGCGGGTGGCCACCCGGCGACTGCGCAGCGTACTGAAGTCCTACCGCCGGGTGCTGCGCCGCAAGCCCGTTACCGAGATCACCGACGAATTGCGCTGGCTGGCCGGGCTACTCGGCGTCGCCCGGGACGCCGAGGTGCGCGCCGACCGCTTCGCCGCCCTACTGGGTGCGGACCCGTCCGCCGAGCCGGACAACGACAGCGCTGCTTCGGATCGCGACGCGGAGCAGCCCCCGCTCCCCCACGACGGCGGGAACGTCCCTCCCCCGCCGGATTTCGGGCAGCGGCTGGTCGCGGAGGAACGCCGCATCTACGCCGAGGCACACCGCGCGGTACTCGAGGCCTTCGACAGCCGCCGCTACTCCGCCCTGATCGGCACCCTGCACGGTTTGATCACCGACCCGCCCCTGAAACACTCCCGCGCGGACAAGCCGGCCGAGCCGGTCTTCACCAAGGTCCTGCGCCGTGATCTGCGCGCGCTGCGCCACCTCGTCCACGCCGAACACGGCCTGTCGGGCGACGAACGCATCGAGCGCCTGCACGATATCCGCAAGGCCGCCAAGCGATTGCGCTACTCCGCCGAAGCCGCGACCGCCGTCCTCGGCAAACCCGCCGAAGACCTCGGCAAGAAGGCCAAACACCTCCAGGGCGTCCTCGGCGACCACCGCGATGCCGTCGAAGCCCTCCTCACCATCCGCACCCACGTCGCAGACACCGCCGACTCCGGCTTCCAGCGCCTCTGCGACGCCGAGGAATCAGCCGCCGCCATGGCCCTCGCGGACTACCCGGACGCCGTCGAATTCGTCCACCACCACCCGCTGAGCTGACTGTCGAGCAGCGACCGACGCTGCTACATGCGGGACCTGGCGACCCGGCAGGCACCCGTCACCTTCGACGGCCTGGATTCCGGCCGACCGGCCCGGCGGCGGCGGGCCGCGGCGGATCAGGGTTCCGGGGTGGGTTCGGGTTCGGCTCCGGGCGGGTAGACGAAGGTGACGGTGCGGGTGACCGGGTCGGCTTGGGCGAGGCGGACCTGGACGGTTTCGCCTTCGGGCGGCCGCCCGGTGCATTTGGCGAGGACGGGCGGGTCGGCGATGAAGATCTCCGCCGGGCGGGTCCCGTTGGCCTCGCGGAGCACGACGGCGTCGAAGTCGGTGTGCAGGCGCGGGGACAGGACGGTGGCCTCGGTGAGGTCCAGGCAGGCGCGTTCGACCTTGCCGGCGAGGGCGTCGGTGCGGCGCATGGTGTCGACGGCGGTGGCGAGTTCGTCGACGACCCACTGCGGCACCGCGGTTTTCGCGCACAGGGCCAGGCAGATCTCGGTGGCGTAGCGGTCGGCCAGGCGACGCAGCGGGGCGGTCACGTGCGAGTACGGGGCCCCGATCGCGCTGTGCCGCAAGGTGTCCGGGTCCTGGCCGTCGAGGATGGTGTAGGAGGCGCCGCGCAGCAGGCCGGTGGCCTCCGACATGAGCACCAGGGCGGCGGGCGTATTGCAGTCCAGTTCGGCCAGCATGCGGCCCGCGGACTCGGTCGGCGGCCACGGCACCCCGACCGCCGCGGCGGTGCGGCGCATGGACTCGATGGCGGCCGGGGCGGGCGGCGGCATGGTGCGCAGCAGACCGGGCGGCTCGGGGTTGCCGGAGCCGTTCGAGTTATGTCCATCGAGCATGATTCGGGCCGCGCACATGCCGGTCAGCAGGGAGACCTGCTCGTTCCAGTCGTCGGCCGCGGTGCGCGGTTCCAGCGCCAGCTGCCAGTGGTCGATCCCGGTTTGCTCGGCGTCGCGGACCACGGTCTGGTCGGGCAACCGCAGCGTGATCGCGCCGCGCTCGATACCCGCCGCGATGCGCAGCCGCCCGAAGTCGGGCAGCGCGGCGATCGACGGGTGCAGGCGGCCGTTGTCGGCGTCGGCCTGCACGCCCTGATAGTCGAGGCGGGCGCGGGAGCGGACCAGCGCGCGGGTCACCGAGAACCGCACCGGTTCGGCGTGCGCGTCGCATTCGATGGTCCACAGCGCGGCCGGGCGGTCGACGTCGGGCAGCAGACTGGCCAGGCCCTCGCTCAGCACCGGCGGGTGCAACGGGACGGTGCCGTCGGGGAAGTAGAAGGTCTGGCCGCGAGCCAGGGACGCGCGGGCCAGCGGCCCGCCGGGGACGACCACCGCGGCCACGTCGGCGATGGCGTAGGAGAGGAGGAATCCGCCGCTCGGGGTGCGTTCCAGGCAGACGGCCTGGTCCAGATCCATGGCACCCGGGGGATCGATGGTGACCAGCGGAATCTCCCGCCGGTCGGCTCGGGCGCCCGCGAACGCGTCGACCGCGTCGCGGGCCTCCGAGACGGCCTCGGACGGGTAGTCCGAGGCCAGTCCGAACTCGGTTCGGACGGCGCCGAAGTCCACCGGCGCCGACACGATCCGTTGATGCAGTTCCACTGCGGAGACTGGCCCTACTGCAGGGCCAGCATCGTGCCGTTCAGCTCGTTGAACGGACCGTACACGGTGAACACCACGCGGCCGCCCGGATACTGCGACGACAGCAACGCGGCCGAGTCCAGGGCTTCCCCGAACGACGCGGCCGACGGATGCGGCAGGCCGGCGATGACCTGTCCGAAGTGGTTCTGCGCCACCCACTGCGTGTCCGCCGCGGTGAGATCCACCTGAATTCCGCCCGGCAGCGGCGTCACGGCCACCGCGGAGGCAGAACCGGCACCCAGCACAGCGGAGGCGGCAGCGGCGAGAAGCGCCCCCACTGCCAGTTTGCGAGCAATTCGCATTGAGACGAGACCTGCTTTCCGACGTTTGTTGAGCCCTTGTCCCGTCGCGGACCGCTACGGAACTTTCCAACGCGCAACACTTTATGACGTCGATCACGTTCGGTGCCAGTTCAAGGCGGATAACCCGCTCGACACGCCGAGCCGCGCCGGTACACACCGTGTGGCGCGCCGCAATTCTTATCCAACCGGATGGTCTGCGCGGGGAAACGGGCGAGCGGTGTCGATCACGCCGCCCGCCCGCCTGTTTTCCCGCGGCCGCACTGCTCGCCGCGCGGACCGCCTACCTACCGCGCAGTCCGCCCGGGAACTTGGCACTGAAGAGTTTGAATCCATACGCGATGGCGAACAGCACCACGATGGCCGCCGGTTGAACGACACCAGCCATGACTTACTCCCTCATCTCTTGCGACGCGCCGGGCTCCTCCGGCGCGGTCTCGGCCGGCATCCGCCCGCTGCGTTCGAGGAAACGCAGCAGCTCCACCGGGAACGGCAACACCAGGGTCGAATTCTTCTCCGCCGCAACCTGAACCACGGTCTCCAGGAATCGCAGCTGCAATGCGGCGGGGGCGTCGGACATATTGGCGGCGGCCTGCGCCAGCTTCCGCGAGGCCTGCAATTCGCCCTCGGCGGAAATGATGCGGGCGCGGCGTTCACGTTCGGCCTCGGCCTGACGGGACATGGAACGCTTCAACGCGTCCGGCAGGGCGACGTCCTTGATCTCGACGCGGTCGATGTGCACGCCCCAATTCAGGGCGGGCGAGTCGATGAGCAATTCGAGGCCCTTGTTGAGCTCCTCCCGATTCGACAGCAGATCGTCGAGCTCACTCTTGCCGATGATCGAACGCAGCGACGTCTGCGCCACCTGCGCGACCGCGAACAGATAGTCCTGCACCTCGATGAGGGCCCGTATCGGATCCACGACCCGGAAGTACACGACCGCGTCCACCCGGACCGTCACATTGTCCCGCGTGATGCCCTCCTGCGCGGGCACCGGCATCGTGACCACCTGCATGGAGATCTTCGACATCTTGTCCACGCCGGGAATCAGCAGCCGCAATCCGGGCTCCCGCACGGCCCGCACCCGCCCGAGCCGGAACACCACGCCCCGCTCGTATTGCGTGACCACCCGCACCCCGGCCGCCAGGCCGATTCCGGCGATCACGACGATGGCGGCGAACCATCCGACCAGCAGATACAGAACATCCATGGCGAGCTCCGCGAAAATATCTCCGCGCCATCGGAAATCCGACGGTGTGCCTCCATGATGGCACCGACAGATCGTCCCCGCGACGCCAATTGCTGCCAGCAGAGCACCCAGAGTTCGCGGCCGTCCCGATTCTGGACTGACGGAGCGGGGGAGCGAAGCGGAGGAGCGGAGGAGGGAAGAATCGGGACCAGCGGCCGCGAACCCGCCCCGTAGCGAAGCGGAGGGGCAGAAAATGCGGGCGGACGAGTCGGTCTGTAAGCCGGATCCTGTCCCCGACGTCGAAACGCCGGGTGGCGACCATCCATCTGGACACACCGTTGCCGGGTGCCTCGAGCGGTCCACCCGCAGGCTCGGGCGAGCAGCCCTCGAACACCTGCGCAGCCGCACTCTCGCGAGTGCGGCCTTCGACCTTGCTCCGGGCGGGGTTTACCTAGCCGCGCCGGTCACCCGGCGCGCTGGTGCGCTCTTACCGCACCGTTTCACCCTTACCGGCGGTGCACTTCTCGCGAAGTGCGGCCCGCCGGCGGTTTGTTTTCTGTGGCACTGTCCCGCGGGTTGCCCCGGGTTGCCGTTAACAACCGCCCTGCTCTCCGGAGTCCGGACTTTCCTCGGCGACAGGCTGCGGCACACGCGTTGCCCGTTCCTCTCGCCGCGGCCGCCCGACCGACTCGTCCGCGGCCACCAGGGTACGGTAGGGCGTCATGGAGCGTGTCGAGGTGGGGTTCCCTTCGGGTGTCGAACAGTGCGCCGGCTGGCTGTATCTCCCGGATGGACCGCCGCGTCCGCGCCCGCTGGTGGTCATGGGGCACGGGCTGGGGGCGGACCGGGAAATGGGGTTGGATCGGTACGCGCGCCGTTTCGCATCGGTGGGAATCGCGGCTCTGGCCTTCGACTATCGGCATTTCGGGGCCAGTGGGGGCGAGCCCCGGCAGGTGATCAATATCGCGCGGCAGCGCGAGGACTGGCACGCCGCGATCGCGTTCGCGCGCACCATCCGAGGGATCGACGCCACACGAATCGCGTTGTGGGGCAGTTCTTTCGGCGGCGGGCACGTGCTGGCGGTGGCACCGGAGGACCATTACATCGCGGCGGTGGTGGCGCAGTGCCCGTTCACCAGCGGCTGGTCCTCGGCGCTGGCGAAGGGGCCGCTGAGTCTGATCAAGACCGGGACGCTGGCGGTGACGGATCAGGTTGTGGGGCCGATCATTCGGCGCCCGATCACCGCGCGGCTGGCGGGCAAGAAGCATTCCGCGGCGTTGATGAGCGCGGCCGACGTACCCGCCGGATTCGGACGGCTCGCCGAGGAGAGCTCGCAGTACCGGCCGAAGGTGGCGGCGCGGGTAGGGCTGTCGACGCTGTTCGACAATCCGACGCGGCACGTCAAGGACATCAAAGCGCCTGTGCTGTACGCGATCTGCGACAACGACTCGGTGGCCCCGGCGGGCCCCACCGTGAAGGCGGCCGAGCGGACCAAGCACGCCACCGTGAAGCGTTATCCGATCGGCCATTTCGACATCTACTTCGACGACTGGTTCGAGAAGGCCGTCTACGACCAGACCGAGTTCCTGATGGCGACCCTACGTCCGTGACCCGAACCCCCTGCGGCACCGGGGGTTACCCGTCTCCTCAGAGATACGACGTGTCGTTGACCAGGCGCACCGACGATCCGCCGTCCGGATAGAACTCCGCGATCGACAGCGACGCCAGATCCAGGTGCAGCCGGTACAGCAGCGACGGACCCACCCCGAGCGCCAGCTGCAGCAGCGTCTTGATCGGCGTGACATGGCTGACCACAAGCACATTCGCGCCCGGATACAAGGCCACCAGATCCCGCCGCACCGACTCCACGCGCTCCCGCACCTGATCGAAGCTCTCACCGCCCGGGGCGGGCAGCGACGGATCCCCCAGCCAGCGCGCGTGCAGCTCCGGATCGTGATCGCGGGCCTCGGTGAAGGTCATGCCCTCCCACGCACCGAAATCGGTCTCGGTGAGCCCCGGCAGTTCGGTCACCGGCAGGCCCAGCGCCTGCCCGGCCGCCGCCGCCGTCTCCCGCGCCCGGCCCAGCGGCGAGGACACGATGGCCTCGATCCCGCCCTTACGCGCGAGCATGGCCGCCGCATCGGCCGCCTGCCGCCGGCCGAGCTCGGTCAGCGGCGGGTTGCCGCGGCCCGAATACCGCCGCTGCACCGACAATTCCGTCTGCCCGTGCCGCAGCAGCAACAGCCGCGTCGGCCGGCCGACGGCACCGGTCCACCCGGGCGCGTACCCGGTGATCGGCGTGGTCGCCAGGGAACCGGCCGCGGGGGTGTCCACCACGCCACCGGCCACCTCGGCGCTGATCGCACCCGTCGGCGCAGCGCCGACCGCCCCGCCGGACGTGGCAACGCCATTGCCCGAACCACCGTCACCCGCAGCGTAATTCGCGCCTTCGAGCCCGAGCTCCGCCGGTCGGCCCAGCGCCTGGCCCGCGTCGGCGAGCGCGGAACGAACCTCCGCGACGGTGTCCGCGTCGTCCATGGCCTCGTTCGCCAGCCGGTCCGCGTGCGAGTTCTCCTTGCGCGGAATCCACGCGAAACTCACCCGCTCGAACCCGGCCACCAGCCGCCGCGCCCGATCGGCGAGCGGAATCATGGCCTCGTGCTTGACCTTCCAGCGCCCCGACATCTGCTCGACGACCAGTTTGGAGTCCATGCGCACGGACACCTCCCGCGCACCCAGCTCGGCGGCCGCCTCCAGACCCGCGATGAGACCGCGGTATTCGGCGACATTGTTGGTGGCGACCCCGAGGAACTCCTTGCGCTCGGCCAGGACGCGCGCACGATCGGCGTCCCAGACCACCGCGCCGTATCCGGCGGGGCCCGGATTGCCGCGCGAGCCGCCGTCCGCTTCGACGATCACCATGTCCACCAACGCTGTTCACCTTCCGTGCAGGTCCGAGAATCCGCCGGCGGGCACGCCGCCGCGGCGTCGAGGTCCGCGCCGCGCGGGACCCGGTTCGCGGTTCGGTCGGGTCAGAGCCCGGAGTGCTTGGTGCGCACCAGGATCGCGCCGCATTCGGGGCAGCGGACCACGACGTCGGGGGCGGTCTGGGTGATGCGGGAGATCTCGCCGCGGTCCAGTTCGATGCGGCAGGCGCCGCAGCGGCGGGCCTGGAGCAGGGCCGCGCCGACACCGTAGGTGGTGCGCTGCTTGTCGTAGGCGGCGAGCAGGTCGGCGGGGACGGAGCGGGTCAGGGCTTCGCGGTCGGAGTCGCAGCGCTGCTGGGCCACGGCCAGGTCGGCGAGCGCGCTGTCGCGCAGGCGCTCGGCGTCGACCAGTTCGGCCTCGGCCTGGTCCAGGTTGGCCCCGGCGTGCGCGTGCGCGGCGGCCGCGGCCTCGCGGCGCTCCATCACCTCGATCTCGTCGTCCTCGAGGACCTTGCGGCGGCGTTCCAGGCTGGTCAGCTCGTGCTGCAGTTCGGAGAGCTGCTTGGCCCCGACCGAACCGGCGGTGAGCATGCCGCGGTCGCGCTCCTCGCGCTTGCGGACGGCCTCGATCTCGCCCTCCAGCTTCCGGATGTCGCGATCGAGGTCGTCGATCAGGATCTCGGCCTTCACCGCCTCGTCCTTACGAGTGGAGCGCTCCGCCGCCAGCCGATCCACGTCCTGCTGCTCGGGCAGCACCTTGCGGCGATGCTCGATCCGCGTCAGCTCGACGTCGACGGCGGCGAGGTCGAGCAGCTTGGCCTGGATCGATGGTTCGGCATTCAACGCGAAGGTCTCCTGGACGCTATGGACGAATTCAAGACACCCACCGTACCCGCCCTGAGGGGTCTGAATCGCCAAGCCCGCCCCCAGCAGGAGAAACGATCACACCGAACGGGCCGGGCCGGAAAATCACCGGATCGGCCGGGGTCGGCGGCGTCGCGCCTGACCGGGCTCAGCAGTCCGACGCGCCCAAGGTCCAGGGGTCGGTGCGCAGGGTGGAGACGCGGGTCTCGAGGCCGGGCAGGGCGTGGCGGACCACACCTTCGGCCTGGCCGCACCAGGGGAACTCGGTGGCCCAGTGGGCGGCGTCGATCAGGGCCGGGCCGCCCGCGCGCAGGTGTTCGTCGGCGGGGTGGTGGCGCAGGTCGGAGGTGACGTAGGCGTCCACGCCGAGGCGGGAGACCTTGCCCAGGAAGGAATCTCCCGCGCCGCCGCAGACGGCGACGGTGCGGATCATCCGGTCCGGGTCACCGGCGGCGCGCACGCCCCAGGTGGTGGCGGGCAGGGCGGCGCGCACGCGAGCGGTGAACTCGCGCAGGGTTTCCGGGGCGGGCAGCTCGCCGACGCGGCCGATGCCCAGGCCGGACGGCAGGTCGGCGCGTTCGGTGACGTGATAGGCGGGTTCCTCGTAGGGGTGGGCCGCGCGCAGGGCGGCCAGGATCGCGGCCCGCCGCGACGGCGGGGCCACCACCTCGAGGCGATCCTCGGAGACCTCGTGCAGCTCGCCGACCACGCCGAGGGCCGGATTGGCACCCTCGAGGGGCCGGAACTGGCCGGTGCCGGCGACCGTCCAGGCGGCGTCGGAGTACGTGCCGATCCGCCCCGCGCCCGCCGCGAACAGGGCGTCCAGCACGGCGTCGCGGTGCGTGACCGGCGCCTGCACCACCCACTTGTCCAGGGCGGTCAGCGGTTTCGGATCGAGCGGGCCGGTGACGGTGAGCCCGATCGCCGCCGCGAGCGCGTCCGAGACGCCCGGATCGGCGGAGTCGGCATTGGTGTGGGCGCTGAACAGCGCGCAGCCGGAGCGGATGAGCCGGTGCAGCAGCGCGCCTTTGGGGGTGTCGGCCGCGACCGTGTCCACCCCGCGCAGCAGCAGCGGGTGGTGCACGACCAGCGCCTGCGCGCCCCACTCGATGGCCTCGTCCACGACCGCGGCCGTGGCGTCGACGGCGAACAGCACCCGCGACACCGAGTCCCGCGGGTCACCGCACACCAGTCCCACCGAATCCCAGGATTCGGCCAGTCCGGGCGGGTACGCCGCTTCCAACGCCGCGATGAGATCCGACAACCGCACCGTCGTCACAACCGAACCTCCTGCTCGATCCTGCCTGCCACGATCACACACCCACGTCGCGAATGGCCGCGACGAGCCGGTCCACCGCCTCCGCCGGCCGCACCGCGACCCGCAGGAAACCCGTTTCCAGCCCGGGGAACGTATCACCGCGGCGCACCGCGATCCCCTTGTCCGCGAGCTGCTTTCGCAACAGTTCCGCGTCCGGCACCCGGATCAGCAGGAACGGCCCGGCCGCGGGCTCGTGCACCTCGACGCCCAGTTCCCGCAGCCGCGGGATCATGGCGGCCCGATCGGCGGCGATGTGCTCGGCCATCCGCTGCGCCTCCGCGACCGCGGCCGGTTCGCTCACCGCCGCAATGGCTTCCAGCTGCAGGGTGCCCAGCGGCCAGTGCGCGCGGCCGTGATTCAACCGCGTCAGCACCTCCGGCGCGCCGAGCGCGTACCCGCAGCGCAGTCCGGCCAGCGCCCACGTCTTGGTGAGGCTCCGGAACACCAGCACATCCGGATGGCTCTCTCCGGCAAGGGATTCCGATTCACCGGGCACCGCGTCGGCGAACGCCTCGTCCACCACCACGATCCGTCCCGGCCGGCGCAGCGCCCGAATGCTGTCCGCAGAGTGCAGTACGGAGGTCGGGTTCGTGGGGTTGCCCACCACCACCAGATCCGCGTCCTGCGGCACCACGACGCCGTCGAGCGAGTACGGCGGCTCCAGCAGCACCCGCGCCACCGGCGCCCCGGCCTCGCGCAGCGCCAGCTCCGGCTCGGTGAACGACGGATGGATCACCGCGGCCAGCCGTGACACCAGCCGCGGCAGCATCGCGAACCCCTCGGCCACCCCGGCCAGCAACAGCACCTCGTCGGCCGAGCGCCCGTGCCGCGCGGCCACCGCCGCCTGCGCCGCGCGTTCGTCCGCCTCCCCTGGATACCGGCCCAGCTCCCCCAGCCGTCGCGCCAGCCGCTCCCGCAGCCATTCCGGCGGCGCGCTCCCCTGAACGTTCACCGCGAAATCCACCATGCCCGGCCGCGCGTCCACGTCCCCGTGGTGCCGCAGCCTGGCATGGTCGAAATCCTGGAACTCGGTGTCGTCCGGCACAGCCGTCCACCCTACGTGGCCACCGTCCACGCCCACCGGCCAGAATGGCTGTCGTGGGCGACCTGCATGTGACGTTTATCTGCACCGGCAATATCTGCCGGTCCCCGATGGCCGAGAAGATCTTCGCCGCGCATCTCGAGCGTGCGGGATTGGCGGATCGGGTGCGGGTGAGCAGTGCCGGGACCGGGCGCTGGCATGTCGGCGACGAGGCCGACTACCGGACCAATCAGGAGCTGAGCTCGCACGGCTATCCGACCGGGCACAGTGCGGCGGTGATCGGGGACGACCACCGCGACGCCGACCTGGTGGTGGCGCTCGACACCGGGCACGAACGGGACCTGGCCCGGATGGGGGTGCCGTCGGATCGGCGGCGGCTGCTGCGCAGTTTCGACCCGGACGCGGACGGTCGCTCGGTGCCGGACCCGTACTACGGCGACCAGTCCGATTTCGCGTTGGTGCGCGAGCAGATCGAGGCGGCCGTGCCGGGGATGCTGGACTGGGTGCGCGAACAGCTCGGCGAGGACCCGCGGGCCGGAGGCCGGGACGCATGAGTTCGCTGCTGCGTCGCCTCACCTTCCTGCTGCGCCCGAGCTGGCTGATCCTGGCCGTGGTGGTGGCCGGTTTCGCCTACCTGTGCTTCACCGTGCTCGCGCCCTGGCAGCTGGGCAAGAACACCCGCACCTCCGAACGCAACGACCGCATCGCCGCGTCGGTGCACGCCGACCCGGTGGACATCGCCGGGCTGCTGTCGGGGGACGGCAAGAACACCGAATGGCGGCGCGTCACCGCCACCGGCAGCTACGTCCCGGACTCGACGGTCCTGGTGCGCCTGCGCCACCTCGACGGGCAGCCCGCCTACACCGTGCTCGCCGGGTTCCGGCTCGACGACGGCCGCACCCTGCTGGTCGACCGCGGCCAGATCGCGGCGGCGCAGGGCGGCACCCGCCCGCCCGCCATCGCCGACCCGCCCACCGGGCCGCAGCATCTCGAGGCCCGTATCCGCGCCTCCGAGGGCGTCATCGAGAAGAAGCCGCCGACCACCGAAGACGGCTTCCGGCAGGTGTACACGACCGACACCCAGCAGGAAGCGGCCGTTCTCGGCCTGCCCCTGACGCCCATCCCGACCGATGGCCTCGGCGGCTATCTGCAACTCGACGCGGGCCAGCCCGGCGCGTTCACCCCCGACGCCCTCCCCCAGCTCGACGCCGGCCCGTACCTGTCCTACGGCCTGCAATGGCTGGCCTTCGGCGTCATGGCGCCGCTGGGTCTCGGCTACTTCGTGTGGTCCGAGATCCGCGCTCGCCGCCGCGAGAAGTCCGAAGCGGCGGCCGAACCGGCCGAGGCCGCCCGCGCCGGCACCGACGCCCAGGCGGTCGCAGACCCGACCCCCACACCGAAGCCCACCACCAACGAGGCCCGCCTGGCGGACCGCTACGGCGGCACACGGCGCTGACCGGAAGCTGGACAGGCGCGCCCGGTTGCCCGCCGACCGTCGCAGCACCTGCGGGCGCGACCGGGCTCGTTCGACCGCTCGGCTAACCTCGCCGAGTGCGTAAGGGGACTGCTACCGCTGCCGGGCTGCTGATCGGGTTCGGCATGGATCGGGTGCTCGGCGATCCTCGGCGCGGGCATCCGGTGGCCGGATTCGGTTCGGCGGCAATGCGGGTGGAGCAGGTCACCTATCGGGACACCCGGGCGGCCGGGGTGGCGCACGAGGTTGTGTTGGTCGGCGCGGTCACCGGGTTGGGTATCGGGCTGGGACGCGCGGTGTCGGGGCGAGGTCCGGCGGGATCCTGGATTACGCGGCCGCGCAAGGGCGGTCGCGAAGATCTGACTCCGGTGCGCGCGCTCGCAGAGCTGGCGCTCACCGCGGCCGCGGCCTGGACCGTACTGGGCGGGACCACGCTGGCGAAGACCGGGCGGGACATGGCCGATCGCCTCGAGTCCGGGGACATCGAGGGCGCGCGGGCCTTGCTGCCATCGCTGTGCGGCCGCGATCCAGAGGCGCTCGACGCCGACGGGCTGGCTCGCGCGGCGCTGGAATCGATCGCGGAGAACACCTCGGACGCGACGGTCGCGCCGCTGTTCTGGGGCGCGGTGGCGGGCGTTCCCGGGCTGCTGGCCTACCGGGCCATCAATACCCTCGACGCGATGGTCGGCTATCGCAACGAGCGCTACGAGCGGTTCGGTTGGGCCGCCGCGCGAACCGATGACGTCGCCAATCTCGCGCCCGCCCGGGTGAGCGGCCTGCTCACGACCGCCCTCGCGCCGGTGATCGGGGGCCGTCCCGCCGCCGCCTGGCGGGCCTGGCGTCGTGATGCGGGCAAGCATCCGAGCCCTAATGCCGGTGTGGCGGAAGCCTCCATGGCGGGCGCGCTGGGCGTGACGCTCGGCGGCCGCACCGAGTACCGGCACGGGATCGAGATGCGGCCCACCCTCGGTGACGGCCCGGTCCCCCGGGTTCCCGATCTGCGGCGCGCGGTGCGGCTCTCGGAAGCCGTTCAGCTCGCCACCGCGGTGGCCGCCGCCACGGCCGCGTACCTGCGCCGGCGCTGACCGCACAGGCCGCGGACGCGGACGGGATCCCGCTTCGGTGGCCGGGCGCGCCTTGCGATGCTCCGACCGGTCGGTCTCCCTTCGCTATGTTCTGACATGGGAATGTCACAGTCCGCGGACTCGATTCGTCGGTGCTGTAGACGGTCCGCCCCATCGGGCGGGCGTGAGCGAAGGCGAGGGTTGCGATGAGTGGCGACGGACGGAACGGGCCCGACCAGGCCGAGCTGGCACGGCAGTTCGAGGAGCATCGCGGCTATCTGCGGCGGGTCGCGTACAGCACCCTCGGCAGTCTCAGCGACGCCGACGACGTGGTGCAGGAGGCATGGCTGCGGCTGGTCCGGTACTACGAGACCAGCCCGGAGGACGCGCGGATCGAGAACCTGCGCGCCTGGCTGACCACCGTCACCGGGCGGCTGGCCCTCGACTATCTGGGATCGGCGCGGGCGCGGCGCGAACAGTATGTGGGCGAATGGCTTCCGGAGCCGGAGGTCACCACCTGGGACGACCCGGCCGACCGCGTCTCCCAGGACGAGCGGGTCACCACCGCCCTGCTGGTGGTGCTGGAATCGCTGTCGCCCGCCGAGCGGACCGCGTTCGTACTGCAGGACGTCTTCGGCATGACCGGCCCCGAGGTGGCCGAAGTCGTGGGCCGCACCCCGGCCGCGGTGCGCCAATTGGCTTCGCGCGCCCGCAAACACGTGGAGAACGGCACCCCCCGCTTCCCCGCCAGTGCCGACGAGCACGAGAAGGTGGTGTCGGCGTTCGCGGTGGCGTGGCGTTCCGGCGACCTGAGCGCGCTGCTGGGCGTGCTCGACACCAATGTCACCTTCACCTCCGACGGCGGCGGCAAGGTGCAGGCGTTCCTGCATCCGATGCACGGCGCGGACAAGGTCGCCGCGACGCTGCTCGGGTTCCTGGAGTTCGCGTCGAAGATCGGCGGCGCGTGGGGTCGCCCGGTGCTGGTCAACGGCCGGCCCGGCCTGGTGGTGTTCGACGGCAAGAACACCGGCGTCTTCTCGTTCACCATCGACGAGGGCCGGATCACCAAGATCGACGTGGTGCGCAACCCGGACAAGCTGCGCGACCTCCCCGCCGACGGCGCGGGACCGGACTGGGCGCTGGGCTCGTCCGAGTCCTGAGCGACGGATACCGCGGGCCCGCAACCGGATTCACCCGGTCGCGGGCCCGCCACCGTGGTCAGGACGAGGTGTACGTCGCCGGCCCCAGACCGTGCGCGGCCGCCACCTCCGGCGAGTAGAGCCGCCCGGCGTCGGCCGTGAGCCCCTGCCCGAGACCGGGATCCGCGGCGCACGCGCCCGCCCAGCCGAGATTCGCGATGGCGCGCACGTACGGCAGCGTCACATTGGTGAGCGCCACCGTGGACGTGTGCGGGACCGCGCCCGGCATGTTCGCGACGCAGTAGAACAGCGTGTCCGCCACGTGGAACGTCGGTTTCGCGTGCGTGGTCGGATGCGAGCTCTCGAAGCAGCCGCCCTGATCGATGGCGATGTCGACCAGCACCGCGCCGGACCGCATCCGCGCGACCAGACTGTCGGGCACCAGTTTCGGGGCCCGCGCACCCGGCACCAGCACCGACCCGATCACCAGATCGGCGACCAGCACGGCCTTCTCGACCTCGGCGGTATTCGATCCGATTGTGGTGATCCGCCCGCCGAACCGGGCGTCGAGTTCCCGCAGGCGCGCGATATTGGTGTCCAGCACCGTGACCCGCGCCCCCATGCCGAGCGCGACGGTCGCCGCGTTGGCGCCCGCCACGCCCCCACCCAGCACCACCGTGTCCGCGGGCCGCACGCCCGGCACCCCGCCGAGCAGCAGTCCGGACCCGCCCTGCGGCGCCATCAGGTGATACGCCCCGACCATGGCGCCGAGCTTGCCCGCCACCTCGCTCATGGGCGCGAGCAACGGCAGGGTGCCGTCCGCGGCGCGCACGGTCTCGTAGGCGATGGCGGTGATGCCCGAGCGGAGGATGGCGTCGGTGCATGCGCGGGAGGCGGCCAGGTGCAGGAAGGTGAACAGCACCTGCCCCGCCCGCATGCGCGGATACTCCTCGGCGATGGGCTCTTTCACCTTCAGCACCAGTTCGGCCGCGTCCCAGACGTCGTCGGCGGTGGGCGCGGTGCGGGCGCCCGCCTCGAGGTAGTCGGCATCGTGGAAGCCGGACCCGATGCCCGCTCCGGCCTCGATCAGCACCTCGTGGCCGCCCCGCACCAGTTCCCCGGCGCCGGCCGGGGTGAGGGCGACGCGGTACTCCTGCTCCTTGACCTCCCGTGGAACCCCGATTCTCATACCGCCATAGTTCCCCGGCCGGGGCCGCGCCGCCATCAGCGCCACGGCCCGAATTCGGCGGCCGCTGTCAGCGGGCCACCGCGGCGGGGAGTTCGAGGGTCAGGGTCTCGCCCGGGCTCGGGATGCGCAGGCGGTCGGTCTGTCCCGCGAGCATGAAGCGGTGGGTCAGGTAGTCGAGGTGCTCGGAGAAGTGCGCCCAGCCCTCGGCGTGCACCGGCACGATCAGCGCGTCACCCAGCGCGAGGGAGGCCTTGGCGGCGGTGCGGCCGTTGAGGGTCAGGTCCAGATCACCGAACCGGTCGACGTTCGCCGCGCCCACATTGAGGATGGCGATGTCGATGCGCCCGAAGCGTTCCGCGATCCGCTGCACGTTCTCGACCGAGGCGTTGTCGCCGGAGACGTATACGGTCGGCAGTCCGTCGGCCTGCAGGACGAACCCGGTGACCACACCGGTGAGCGGCTCGCAGCCCTCCGGTCCGTGCAGCGCGGGCACGCCGGTGACGGTCACCGCGCCGATCCGCGTCGACTCCCAGTTCGCGAGTCCCCGAACGCCTTCCATGCGCTCGGCGGCGTCGGGGGTCGACAGCACGTGCTCGACGCTCGGCAGCAGCGCGCGACCGGCGGCGTCGAGGTTGTCGGCGTGCTGGTCGTGCGAGAGCAGCACCACGTCGATCGGGCCGATCTCCGCGACCGGGACGGCGGGTCCGGCGAGCTTGTAGAGGGTGACCGGGCCGGGGTAGTTGCCGGGCTCGTCGAAGGTGGGGTCGGTCAGGAAGGTCAGGTCGCCGTAGCCGAAACGCACGGTGGGACCGCCGATGTGGAGGATCTCGAGGGCGCCCGCGGTGTCGATCTTGTTCGTCATGGCTTCGAGTTTCGTCGTCGGGGCCCAGCGCCGACAGTGGCCCGAAGGCCGCGTATCGATAAGATCGGGCCATGAGTGCCGAGCACACCGTCGCCGTTCTGGCGCACGACGGGATCAGCCCCTTCCACCTGTCGGTCCCCACCCTGGTGTTCGGCCGGATCGGCGCGGGCGGCCCCGACCACAGCCCCTACCGCGTGGTGGTGTGCGCCGAGCGGCCCGGAACCTTCGCCACGCCCGCGGGATTCGACATCGTCGTCGGCCACGGCCTGGAGGCGGCCGAGACCGCCGACACCTTCGTCATCCCCGCGTGGGACCGCGATCGCCCACTGCCCGAACCGGTTCGCGAGGCCCTGCACCGGGCGCACGCTCGCGGCGCGCGGATCGTGGGCCTGTGCCTGGGCGCGTGGGCGGTGGCGGCCAGCGGCCTGGCCGACGGACGCGAGATCACCACGCACTGGTCGGCGGCCACCGAGCTGGCCCGCGCCTATCCGGCGGTGCGGGTGCGGGCCGACCGATTGTGGACCGACGACGGCGACCTGATCACCTCCGCCGGCACGGCCGCGGCGCTCGACTGCTGCCTGCATCTGGTGCGCACCGATCACGGCAGCCGGATGGCGGCCGAGCTGGCGCGCAGCCTCGTCCTGGCTCCGCATCGCAGTGGCTCACAGGCGCAGTACATTCCGGTCGCGGTGCCGGAGTCGGTGGACGAGGATCCGATCGAGCACGCCATGGTGTGGGCCCGCACCCATCTCGACGAGCCGGTGGACCTGGACGGCTGGGCGCGTACGGCGCTCATGTCGCGGCGCACCTTCACCCGGCGATTCCGCGACCGCACCGGCGCCAGCCCGCAGCAGTGGCTGCTGCAGCAGCGTGTCGATCACGCCCGGCTGCTGCTGGAATCGACCGACGACACGATGGATCGCGTCGCCGCCGATTCCGGTCTGGGCACCGGCGTCAATCTGCGCCATCACTTCCACCGGCTGCTGGGCACCACCCCCGCGGCCCACCGCGCCCTGTTCCGCCGCTAAGTTCGCCCCATGAGGATTCAGCTGGGTGAGCACGCGCCGCAGATCGACGAGACCGCGTGGATCGCGCCCAACGCCACCGTGGCCGGCCGGGTGCGGCTGGAAGGCGAAGTGAGCGTCTGGTATTCGGCGGTGCTGCGCGGGGACATGGACCAGATCACCGTGGGCGCGCGCAGCAATATCCAGGACGGCTGCGTGCTGCACGCCGATCCCGGCTTCCCGTGCACCGTGGGCGAGGGTGTCTCGGTCGGGCACAACGCGATTCTGCACGGCTGCACGGTCGGCGACGACGTGCTGATCGGGATGGGCGCGACGGTGCTCAACGGCGCGGTGATCGGCGAGGGCAGCCTGATCGCGGCCAACGCGCTGGTGCCGGAGGGTGCGCAGATCCCGCCGGGGTCGCTGGTGGCGGGCGTCCCGGGCAAGGTGCGCCGGGAGCTGAGCGAGGCCGAGCGCGATCACATTCGCCTGAATGCGGCCGCATACCTGCACAACTCGGCGCTGCATCGGCAGGGTCAAGAGGTGTGACTGAAGGGGGCGTGTGAGAAGCCCCACACTGAACAAGTGACCAGTCAGTACGCTGCTAGCATCGGCGGATGCGTTCCCGGCGGCCCGCGCTGTGCAGCCGCTAGCCGGGTGCGCGCTCGGGGCTAGCAGGAGGTTTCACGGTGTCGTACAAGCACGACGGTATGCACCGACAGCGCATCAGCGTGGCCGACATCGCCGCGCAGCCAGGGGGTTTCGAGGCGTTGCAACGCCGAGTCCACGAACTGCGTTCCAGCGGCATCGATTTCGCGGCCAACGCCATCGAGAGCGAAATGGCCGCCCTCGACGTCCGCTGACCGGACCGGGCGTTCACTGATCGGACGGGGTACGAACGGCTTCCCCGCGGCAATGAGATACTTTCGGATCGGCCTGTGCGCTACCGCGCCTCGGCCGTTCACCGCGCTGTCGCGGGGTCGTCCACCCGATCGACTGGAGTCTCGATGCCGTCCGTTCCCACCATCCTGCAACGCATTCTCGAGAAGCCGCGGAGCGAGGGCGAACAGCTACTCGAAAGCGCGCTGTCGGCGTTCCTGGACTTCGGGATCAAGCGAACCAGCATGGGGGAGATCGCCCGTCGCGCCGGGATCAGTCCCGCCACCCTGTACCGGCGATTCGAATCCAAGAACGATCTGGTCGCCGCGGTCGGTGTACGCGAGGCGCAGCTGTTCATCGCCGAGATCGACGAACGCGTGCGCCGCGCCGCGGTCGGCAAGTCCGGGCAGGCTCAGCTGGTCGAGGTATTCGCGGCGTTCATCATTCAGCTCGCCAACAACAAGCTGCTGCGGCGGCTGCTGCGCACCGAACCCGACACCATCCTGCCGCGGCTGACCACCGAGGCCGGGCCGGTGCTCGCGGTCGGGCGCAGCTATCTGGCCGAGAAACTGCGCGCGCTACAGGCTTCCGGGGATGTGCCGGACTTCGACGCCGATCTGGTGGCGGAGATCTTCGCGCGGCTGGGGCAGTCGCTGGTGCTGACGCCGGACGGGCTGATCCCGCTGACCGACGAGACCGCGGCACGCGAGTTCGCACGGCGCACGGTGCTGCCGATGATCGGCGTGCGGCCGGTCTGAGCCGGGCGCGACGCGGGCGAAAAGTCGTTCGATCGGCGCGGGGAGTTCCGGCACACTGGCCACCATGCCGTTGCGTTCCGCTCTCCGCTCCGCCCGCAGCCGGGTCGCCACGTGGTTGCCGCTGCGGCGGGTCGTGAAGATCTGCGCCGTGATCGCGGTGCTGGGGTTCACGGTGGTGCTCGCGTCGGATCTGTGGATCCGGCTGGCGCACCGGAAGTACGAGTACAGCGTGGCGACCGCTCCGTCCGCCGATGTCGCCATCGTGCTCGGCGCGGAGGTCAAGGCGAACGGGAAGCCGTCGGACTATCTGAAGGCCCGCCTGGACCTGGGCCGGCAGCTGCTCGCGGCCGGGAAGGTGAAGGCGCTGCTGCTCACCGGCGACAACGGCCGCTCCACCTACGACGAGCCGACCGCCATGCGCGCCTACCTGATCGAACAGGGCGTGCCCGCCGCCAAGATCGCGCTCGACTACGCCGGATTCAGCACCCACGAATCGTGCGTGCGCGCCCACGACATCTTCGGCGTCACCTCCGCCATCGCGGTCACCCAGGATTTCAGTCTGCCCCGCACCATCGCGCTGTGCCGCGCGGCCGGGATCGACACGGTCGCGGTCGGTGACGACACCATGCCGCACACCATGGTCTATCGCCAGAATTGGCTGCGCGAACAATTGGCCGACACCAAGGCCGTCTATTCCATTCTCCTGCACCCTGAGCCGACATTCCGTGGCGCACAGGAGAGTTCGGTCCGCGACGCGATGGCCGCGGACCCGCAGCCCTGACCGGTCAGATATTCCCGGCCAGTGATCCCGCGCTACCCGCCGCACCCGCGGCCACCGCGCTACCCGTCATCAGACCGACCGCGGCGAGAACCAGAGCCCACATGTGTTTCTACCTTTCGAGAACGAATTTGAAGACGCCTCGAAAAGTAGTGCGGCCCACCAGGTCCCGACGAGAGCCGAAGCCGCATTATGCGCCGACTCCATGGCGATACCCAGCACTTTCCCAGTACCCCATCGCGACGGGGTGTGGTAAGCGCGATTAGCACGCGCGGCACCGCCGCCACAAGCGCTGCAACACACACAAACAGGATCCAACGCCTGATCGTCGCGAAACGAGTTGTGTGGCAGCATCCCGTTATGGGTTGCTCGTCGGTGACTGCGAGCGGGAATCGGCGACGAGCAGGCAGTGGGAAGGCGGGCATCGGTGACCGGAGACGGCGACCGGCTGGCGGATGACATCTCGATTCCCAGCTTCGGCCGGGCCTTACGCCGGCTCCGCGACGAACGCGGCTACTCCCGCGAACACCTGGCGTATTCGGCCGGCGTCAGCGCCAGCTACGTCGCGCTGCTGGAGAAGGGCGAACGCGGCAACCCCACCCGGTCCGTGGTCGAGGCCCTCCTGCGTTGCCTCGACGTCAAGGCGCCCCTGACCCCCACCGACCGCCGCCACCTCTTCGACCTGGCCGGCCTGCGCGTGGACGACGCCCCCACCTCCCAGGATCTGTACGACTCCCTCACGCTCGACCAACGCGAGGCGCTGGCGCTGTTCGACCCCGCCCTCGCCGCCTACATCGCCCCGTGCGGCGACGTCCTCGACGCCAATGACGCCTGGTATGCCGCCTTCCCCGGTCTCCGCGAGGACCGCAATATCTTCCACTGGCTCTTCGGCAACCCGGTAGCCAAACTCGTTGAACCCGACTGGCAATCCGAGGTCCGCCTCTACGTCCAATGGCTCCGCATGACCGTCGGCCGCCTCCCCGACGACCCCGCCCTCACCACCCTGGTCTCCGAGCTGGCCCGCTACCCCCACTTCCGCCACTACTGGTCCGAGGGCACCGTCGACTTCACCCCGCCCGTCCGCACCCTCCGCCTCCGCAACCCCAACTCGGGCGTGATCCGCGAATACAGCGTCCAGGTAGGCCCGATCCAATGCGAAACCCACCCCGACCGAATAGTCCTGTTGTTGTGCCTGCCCCTCTGACACACACCCGCCACTCCCCCGTACTTCTACGGGCGTACTGAACGAGAAGGCGGGGCAGGCGCCGAGGTGGCGCCTGCCCCGCCTTTCAGGTGAGACCGGTTGTCCTGCCGCGAATTACGCGGGGACTTCGCTGCGGTCGCCGCTCCACAGGGTGTGGTACTTGCCTTCGGCGTCGATGCGCTCGTAGGTGTGGGCGCCGAAGAAGTCGCGCTGGCCCTGGGTCAGGGCGGCGGGGAGACGCTCGGCGCGGAGGCCGTCGTAGTAGGACAGCGACGAAGCGAAGGCCGGGACCGGGATGCCGAGCTGAGTCGCGACGACGACCACTCGCCGCCAGCTGTCGATGGCCGTCTCGATGGCCTCGCGGAAGTACGGGGCGAGGATCAGCGACGGGAGAGCCGGGTCGGCTTCGTAGGCTTCCTTGATGCGGTTGAGGAAGCGGGCGCGGATGATGCAGCCGCCGCGCCAGATGGTGGCCAGGTCGCCGGGGTGCAGGTCCCAGTTGTATTCGGCGGAGCCGGCGGCGATCTGGTCGAAGCCCTGGGCGTAGGCGACGATCTTGGAGGCGTAGAGGGCCTGGCGGATGGCCTCGGTGAATTCGGCGACATCCGTGGGCTTCTCGCCGAGGACGCCGGAGGCGAGGCCCTTGGCGGCGGCGCGCTGGGTGCGGGAGCCGGACAGCGCGCGGGCGAAGACGGCCTCGGCGATACCGGTCACGGGGATGCCGAGGTCGAGCGCGGACTTGACGGTCCAGCGGCCGGTGCCCTTCTGCTCGGCGGCGTCGACGATCACGTCGACCAGCGGCTTGCCGGTCTTGGCGTCGACCTGGTTGAGGACCTCGGCGGTGATCTCGACCAGGTAGCTCTCCAGGTCACCGGAGTTCCACTGGGTGAAGACGTCGGCGATCTGCTTGGCGTCGAAGCCCAGCGCGTCGCGGAACAGGTTGTAGGCCTCGCCGATGAGCTGCATGTCGGCGTACTCGATGCCGTTGTGCACCATCTTCACGAAGTGGCCGGAACCGTCGGGGCCGATGTGGGTGCAGCAGGGGACGCCGTCGACCTGGGCGGCGATCGATTCCAGCAGCGGGCCCAGCGACTCGTAGGACTCCTTCGGGCCGCCCGGCATGATGGCGGGGCCGTTCAGCGCGCCCTCCTCACCACCGGAGATGCCGGCGCCGACGAAGTTCAGGCCGCGCGCCTTCATGGCCGCCTCACGGCGGATGGTGTCGGTGTAGAGGGCGTTGCCGCCGTCGATGATGATGTCGCCGGGCTCCATCGCGTCGGCGAGTTCCTCGATGACGGCGTCGGTGGCGTCGCCGGCCTTCACCATGATCAGCACGCGGCGCGGCTTCTCCAGCGCGGCCACGAACTCCTCGACGGTCTCGGTGCGCACGAAGTCGCCGTCACCGCCGTGCTCGGCGAGCAGGGCGTCGGTCTTGCCGATGCTGCGGTTGTGCAGGGCCACGGTGTAGCCGTGCCGGGCGAAGTTGCGGGCGATATTGCTACCCATGACCGCCAGGCCGGTCACGCCGATCTGGGCGCGCGCTTCCGAGGTCGCCATGAAACAGCCTCTCCGTTCAGATGTGATGACCGCACGAAGTCCCTCGGCGGCGGCATCGGCGGATATGCCTCCCACGACGCCACACCTTTTCTACCGCACGCCGGATTCGAGGCTGAGCGCGGCTTCGACGTCGCGCGCGGGAATCGGCGCTGGACGCGCGCTCGGAGGGACCCGCCCGGCGTGAGCGAGCGGCGATCGCCGTCGAAGGAGAGCGGCCCTCGGTGCACGGCCGGAACAGCGGCCACGCCGTCGACCGGCAGTCGACGCCCCACGGTGTCCCCCACCACCGGCGAGCCGAAAACCCGTGGCCGCCAACCCGGATGCGTCGATACAGTGCCGCAATGACTCGTTTGAATCAGATTGTCGCCGTCGAGAAAGGGATCAAGTCCCGCACCTTCTCCGACCTCACCGAAGCCCATCACAAGCTGGCCAAAAACCCGCTGCTGAGCGGCATTTCGCGCACCTACCGACCCAAGGACGAGGAGGGCGAGCAGCTGCCGCCCGAGTCGACGCGCGTCCAGGTGCGATCCGAGGAGGTCCTGCAGGCCACGGCGGACATCCTGACCAAACTGTTCGACGTCGTCGCGACCAAGGACTGGGCCAACTGCGCCGCCCGCGCCGACGTGGTGGTCGACGGCCGCACGCTGATCGCCGACGCGCCCATCACCTACCTGCTGTTCCTGGAGAAGCAGCTGGTGGACCTGCACACCTTCGTGCGCAAACTGCCGGTCCTGGACGCTGCGGAGTCGTGGGAGTACGACTCGGCCGCCGACTGCTACGCCACCGAGCCGGTACAGACGGTGCGCACCAAGAAGATTCCGCGCAACCACGTGAAAGCAGAAGCGACGGAGAAGCATCCGGCGCAGGTCGAGGTGTATCACGAGGATGTGGTGGTCGGTTACTGGCGCACCATCCGATTCTCGGGCGCGCTGCCCGCCAAGCGTGTCAACGAGCTCACCGAACGCGTCGAAAAGCTTCAGCACGCAGTCAAATTCGCGCGCGAGGAGGCCAACAATGACGAGATCACCCAGCGCAAACTGGGCGGTGAGGTCTTCGGATATTTGTTTGGCTGATCCCCGCGCGGGCGGCTAGAGTCGGCAATGCGCAAGGAGCGCAAGCTGAAACAGAAGTTCACTGTGACAGGCACAGCGGCCCAGTGGAGGTTCGAATCCTCCTCCCGCCATCTCCACGGCGGGATAGCCCAACCGGCAGAGGCACCGCGCCTTCAAACTCACACTATCGCTCCAGTTTCAGTATTCTCCGCCGAACGCCGAATCGAGGGAACGGTTTGTCAGCGTGAAGGTTGCAGGTTCAACTCCTGCCGGCTCAGCCACCAATGGGCCGTAGCTCAATCGCAGAGCGTCACGTTAACTTCAGACTCAGACCCGTTCTTAAACGTGTCGGCGTGCCGCAATTGGGCGGACACCGAAACCCCGGGGCAGGCTAGGCCCCGGGGTTTCCCTATGTCAGCGCGGGCCCGACCCAGGTCGAGAGATAGGCGCGCAGCTCGGCACCGCGACGCGGCGGACGGCCCGGATCGATGACGAACGACTGGACGATGCGCAACATGTGCTCGACGAGTTCGTCCAGGGCGGTGTCGGAAATACCGGCCGCGGCCCAATCCACCGAGAACCGTTCCAGGAGCGATCGACCGAAAGCCTGTGCGGTATCGGAGGTTACACCCGCCGAGAACGCGCTGGCCCGACCCGGACGCAGCAGCAGGCCGAGATACTTCTCCTCCGGCAGACGTTCCAGGGTGTAGGCGATGCCCTCCACGACCGCGGTCGCCGGATCGCGAATCTCGACCAGCCGCGCGGACAGCACATCGAGGAAATGCTCGGTCTGCGCGATGGCCGTCGCCGTCAGAAGCGCTTCGGCACTGGGGAAATAGCGGTACACCGTCTGCCGGGTGACGCCGAGGTCGCGGGCCACCTCGGCGATGCTGAACTCGTCGCCGGAGCGGTCGATGGCGCGGCGGGCCGCGGCGACGATGCGGTCGACGGCCTCCGCGTCGTCAGCGGGGGCCGCTCCGGACCAGCCATGCGTGCGCACCGGACCGTCCTCCTTCGCTCACGATTCGGCCGTCCGAGGTTACCCCGCACCCTTGACCATACACATGGTGATCACTGTATGGTCGTGGTGCGTGAAAGGAAGCCTATGACCACGATCCCGCCGCGGCCCCCGCAACTCGACTCCCCGGTCCTGCCGAAGATCTTCAAATACACCGGCAGAGCCCAGGTCTGGATCTACCGCCGCACCGGCGGCCGGATCGGCGGGAAATGGCGCATCGGCGCGGGCTTCCGCAAACCGGTGCCGACGCTGCTGCTCGAGCACCGCGGCCGCAAGTCCGGCACCGTCTACACGGTCCCGCTGCTCTACATCGGCGACGGCGCGGACACCATCGTGGTGGCCTCGCAGGGCGGGCTGCCGAAACACCCGCAGTGGTACCGCAACCTGTGCGCGAACCCGGACACCCACATCCAGATCGGCCGCGACCGATTCGCGGTGCGCGCCCACACCGCCGACGCCGAGCAGCGCGCCCGGCTCTGGCCGCGACTGGTGGAGGCCTACGCCGACTTCGACACCTATCAGGCGTGGGCCGAACGCGAGATCCCGGTCGTGATCCTGACCCCGATCAGCTAGTTTGCGCCGAAATACCCAGTCCGCGCCGGCGAATGATGCCCAGCCTTCGATGCTGCGCAAGGACGCACTGCGTGGCGGAATCGCCTCGGAGTCCGTCGCTGTGGTTCTGGCGCCACCCATCGGCACACACAACGGCACGACGTGGCTGACGACCTCGACCAGATTCTGCAGTCCTTCAACGCCTTCTGACCCAGGACGGGGGACCCTGCGCACAGTGCGACCGGATACGCGGCCATCGATGAACCTCCGATCCGTGCCAATGCCTGCCATCGAAACCGGGCCACGGGCAAGCACGGGTATCAGCGTGTGAGGCGCTGGGAGACCTCCGCGATCGCAGCCTCGAACCGGCCGCGGCCTCCGGCGGAGTTCAGTCCTCGAGCCGAGCAGTGCGGAATCTTGCCCGGCAGGACGTACAGGTCGCGGCGGATTCCCGCGCGTTCCCATCCGTCGCGCGCGGCCGCGCCCAACAGCAGCACCATCTCGAGGTTCGGACACAGCTCGACGAACGCGCGGGTCCACGGCACCGCCCGGGCCCGCTCGGCAAGGGTGGATCCGCCGTTCTTGGCTCCCGCCACCGGGAACGGGACAACGTTCCAGTGCACCACCTGCGACCATCCAATCCGGTGGCGGGCGTAGGCCTCTCGACAGTTGCGGGCGGTTCGATCATTGTTGTCGAGGCTCAGCAGACCAGACCCCGTCCCCGACTCAGCCTTCGTGGAAGGGTTGTCGAGCAGCACCAACACGCGCGCACCGATCCCACCCTGGTCGGGATCGACGTAGGGAACGTGGCCGTGCGGAAGGCCTTCGGCGTCGGCAATCCGGTCGGCCAAGGTGTTCAAGGCAGCGACATGTGGATCACGGATTCGGGCCCTTTTCTCCGCGACGACGGCGAGGTCGGCATTGCGTCCGTGCGGCATGAACTGGAGAGTCGCACGAACGCCGGACAGTCGGCCTCGAAATCGTTCGTCCGAGCGATCTGCCGGGTGGATGTGCCGGTTCGCACGGAGACGCCCGGTTCTGGCGCCGGCCGCAGCGGTAACGACATGCTGCACGAGCAGCTCGCCGACAAACCCTGTCCTGCAGCAGATCCCGATATTGCGGGCGCTGGTCGACCGATTCGAGGACGACGGGGTGAGCTCCGGCTTCCGAGCATCTGGTGATGTCAGCGGGTGCCCTTATCGTTGGGCAAGAAGAATCGGGGCCGCTACGGTCGGCGGCATGACGATAACCCGTGTGGGCGATCTAACACTGGGCCACATCCTGGCTGCAGCTGGGCTGGACCCCGCCGACGTGGTACTGATCCGGCACTCGCTCTACAGCGAACACAGTCCCACGGACCTGTCGCCCAAGGGCATCCGCAGCTACACCCGCGAGCAGTTGAAGAACGGCGGCAAGTTCTTCAAGAACCCGCCCCCGGTTTGGGTGGTGTTCCTCGCGGACAGCAAGACCCGATGCCGTTTGGAAGTCGTCTACGACAACCACGGCGAAGCGCCTCACCCGAACCCGCTGATGCGGGCCTACGACCTGACCGAGAGTGACGCACTGTCCGGGCTGTGTGGTCGGCTCCAGATCGACTGGGGACGGGACCCGATCAACTGGGCGAAATGGGGCAGCGCCGCCGAGAAGATGCCGGTGCTCGAGATTGCTGACCGCAGCGCCGTGCCCTTCCTGGGTTACGACAGCTTCGTATTGACGCACGCCGAACTCCAGAAGGTGGTCGCTGACCCGCGATACGCCGCCTGGCAGACCGCCCTCGGATCGGTGCAAGGCATCTACCTGATCGCAGACACCAGCACCGGCAAGCACTACGTCGGCAAGGCCGACGGCGGCGAGAACATCCTGGGCCGCTGGCGCCAGTATGCAACCGACGGGCACGGGGGGAACCGAGAGTTGCGAGCGCTGACCAAGGCCGACCCACAGCATGCCCGGCATTACGTCTTCAGCCTGCTGCGAGTGTTCGGCCCCAGCACCCCAACGACCGAGGTCGACACGGCTGAATCGCACTTCAAGAACGCGCTCCTCTCGCGGACACACGGCCTCAATGCCAACTGACCGCGACACACCGGCCCTGTCCAGCGCGATGCCGGACAGCAAACCGGTCGCGGCAAGTCAAGGCTTCCGTGGTCAGGTTTCGCTGGCCGGCAACCAATCAGCACGCTCCGATCCGCAGCATCGACCACCAGCCCACGTCTTCCAAACCTGTTGGCTCGCAACATGATCGAGCGCGCGCCGTGTGGCATTCGATCATGACCAGGCGATCACGAGGCGGGTTCTACTGACATTCCGGTACTGACATCTCGATGACGAGTCTCACCAGGTCACCCACGGGTGTCACTGCGTTAGCGCCGGATTCCGGGAGGATGCACAAGACCCCCGAATCCGTTTCGCTGGAACGTTATCGAGCTCGGGGTGGTTCCGGTTCGAACACCTCTGCCCCTGAAAGTCGGGGCAGGCCCACCATAGTGAAGTTGACGTGTTTCATTCGTTGGGTGGATAGGGTTCGGCGACCCCACCGCGGGGAACCCGCAACAGGAGAACGATGACCGCGCACGACCGCCTCTCCCGCCGAATCGGCTGGGGCCTCACCGCCATAGCCGCCACCACGGCCGCCTTGACGACCGCGGTGCCCGCCGCATCCGCCGATATGGTCAATTTCCACATACTCGCCGATCAGGGTGTTCAAACCTATTACGTCGGAACCAAATACGGTTTCTCCGTGGCGCTCGTCGGGACCGGATCGGATTGGGTGACCTTCTACGACAACGGCCAGTGCATCGGCGGTAGCGGGGGACACGGCGGCAGTCCTGAGGTCGGGACCGCCCCGGTCGCACGGGTGAACTGGATCCCGTCGACAGCCGGCAGCCACGTCATCACGGCCAAGGACAGCAAAACCACCCAAACCCTCACAGTGGACGTTCAGCCGGCCCTGCCCGGCTCCCCACCTGCCCAGCCGACATCCCAGCCGGGCTGTGGAGAGCTGGATCGACTGTTCAGCAGTACCGGTAGCTCCACCCTCTAGCCCGCCCGCATCGCGTTCAGCAGCCCGGCTCGGCGGCACCCCCGGTCACCGTGGGCCCGAGCCCGGCCTAGCGTCTAGGAGCTGGCCGCTGCCAGTCTGGGTGAAGTCGATCAGAGCGGCAAGGCTGCGTGCACAGTCTGGTGTTCGGACGGCGACCGTCAGGCCGGAGTGGGTGGCCAGAGCGGTGTAATCGCAGATGTTCCGAAATTCCTTGTCCAGCAGTACGGATCGGGCCACCCTCATAGTCCGTCGACCAGCAGAAACACCGTGTTGACGACTATCCGATCGGCACGCTGGCCTTACTGACCATCGGGCACCGTCGTGTCCACCGCGAGCTCCAGCTTCCGCTGAAGCTTGTTTCTCTTCTCAGGCCCTCGACCGTGGTCGCGCGATGACAGTCACCTCGCACCGACTCAGAACGCAGTGGTCTGCGCTCAGTGCTGGTTCAAGGAACAGTGGCACGCGCTCGGCTGGGGTTTGTCGGATGACTGGATTGTGGTGCGACGGCTAGGATCCGGATCGGCGAGCCGCGGGGAGCGGTGTTCGACGTTTCGGGGGGCTGGTTATGAGGTTGCGGGCGTGGGCTGGATTGCGGAGTCGCCCAGAGGGACTCATCGGGGCAGCACGTCGGCGTGGGGTGGCACCACCGCAACGGCGGCAGCGGCGAGCATCCACGACGCGAACCAAACGCGGTGCCATCCTGGTCGTTTCGGCGCTGGTCGGAGCGGCCGGCTGCTCCTGGTTCTCCGGTCCATCGAGCCATTTCACGCAGCCGTCCCACTATGACGGCGCGCAGCTCTGTGCTCGTTACCAGTCATTTCTCCAGAGCTCGCTGCTGATGACCGACGCAGCGGTGGAGACCCTCACCTTGGAGGAAGGCGGCATTGTCGGTTGGGGGACCATCTGCGACGGCCGCCACGCTGGACGCGACCTGATCGGCTCGTTCAATGTGCACAACAAGCGGATAGACGACGGAACAATCGACGGCATACCCACGGCCTACCCGTCGGTTCCCGGCTTCGAGGGGAAGGCGTGGGTGGGAGCGCCGCTGCCGTCTTGGACGGAAGTCCACGTCCAGGATGGGCTATGGAGTGCGAAAATGCGGTTCGTGAAGAAGAGCCCCGAACAGGAGCTGCTCACCCCTGCCGACGTCCAAGCGGTGACCGTGTTCCTGACTCAGGTCGCACACGACCTCAAAGACTCCGAGTAGTCGGGCTCTGCCGGCTCGTCGTCCATCCAGGGGACTACCACCGGCCCCACGCTCACGCTTGTTCCGAGCGAGGTCACCGCGAAGCCGTGCCGGAGATGTCGGGTGACCAGTACCTTCCCAATGGCCTAGCCCCGTCGGCCGCCGCGGCCCGCTGTGGGCGGCGCCATCCTCGGCCGGTTGCGGTCGGCACGGCCACGGCCGCAGCGGTTCTTTCGTATGCTCATTGTTAGCGAGTGGGGAGAGAAGTGCTGGACCTCGATGGCCCGGCGATGGAGGAGGGTCCTCACGGATGGGCGGTCGTGAGTTTGCCGAGATGGCACGGGTCTGGTCGGCGGCGCTGGTCGATTGCGGTGGCGTGTCCACATCTGTGCCGCACGACATCCGCCGGACGACGACGCGATGGATCGTCACCCTGGACGCTGCCTTGTCGGCCGAGTCGTTCGACCCGTCGCCCGCATACCGAGTCGGGGTCGAGATGGTCCGGTCGAAGCTGACGGTTCCCACCATGATGACCTCGACCGCGGCGATGCTGGCCGGTTTGCTGGAGAGATCAGAGCGGTCGGATCGAACACAGCGGTTCGGCGCGCTGTTGGGAGAACTGGGTCGCGGCTACACCAGCGAGCTGCTGGACGTCCATGCCCGCAGCGAGAAGGCCGCCGAGCAACGCTTTCGCGCGGTATTCGACAACGCCGCGGTGGCTATCGCGCTCTACGACAGCTACGGCATCACGCTCGAGGCCAATCTCACGACGGCCCGGATGGTCGGGATCAACCAGGAGGATCTGCCGGGGACATCCGCTCTGGACTTGATGCATCCCGACGACCGCGACAAGCTCCGTCACACGGTCGTCGGTTTACTCGAGTGCGGACGCGGCACCGCGCACTTGGAAGCTCGCTTCCGTCGCCCTGACGGCAGCGTCTGCTGGGGTTCATGGACGATGACGCTGGTGCACGACGCGGACGGACGTGATGTGCGCGTGCTCGCCGTCGGGGAGGACATCACCGAACGGCGGGCTATGCAGCAGAAACTGTGGTGGGAGGCCCGTCACGATCCGTTGACGGGTCTGCCGAATCGTCATTGCCTGCTCGAAAAGTTGGAGGTCATTGTCGCGGCGGCCAGTCCCACCGATCACATCGGTTTGTGCTTCTTCGATCTCGACGCGTTCAAGATGATCAACGACACTTACGGCCACCGCGCGGGAGACATCGTGTTGACCGAGGTCGGCCGCAGGCTCGACGCGACACTGACCTCGCCGACGATCGCGCTGGCCCGCATCGGAGGAGACGAGTTCGTCGCGCTGCTCGCACCGCCCTGCGACGAAGACACGGCCCACGCGGCCGCCGAGACCATGCTTGCGACGCTGCGAGACCCGATTCCCGTTGGTCCCGGCGATCTGCTGTCCCTGTCGGCCAGCATAGGCGCCGTTGTCACCCCGGTTGCCGGCGCGAATGCCGAGAAGCTGTTGGACGCCGCCGATGTCGGCCTGTACCGCGCCAAGGCCGCCGGTCGCAGCACCTGGGTCCTGCACCGCACCGACAACGGCCCCGCAGCCAGGCAGTAGGCCGAAGCACGACCTCCGCGATCACGCCCAAATGATCGTCTACGCCTACGAAACCGGTCTGGCCTGTTCCGGCGGATGAGCCGCTCGACTACACCGATGGCCGCACAGTCGACGCGTTCAGATTCGCGAGATCCATTGCGTGGCAAGGTGAACTCCCGCCCACTGCTGGGAACGGCACGGTGATCTGCCGCCGCGCATTTCGACCCGCTAGCCCGCACCGGTGGGTAGTCCGACCGTGGCGACGATGTGGCCGGGATACGCCACGGAATCCAGCATGCCCACCTGGATCCGGTACAGCTTCAGCTCGCCCGTGCCCCGATCACGCAATCGCATGGTCCGCACGGGTGGAGCGAACCCGACATCGCCGGAGGACCAGAAGCGCCGGAACTCCGCGAACTCGCCGAGCTCGCGCATGAGATCGCCGAATACGGTGGGATCGCTCAGCGACCCGACACTTCCGCGCAGCCAGCTCACCGACTGCCGCACATCGGCCTCCCAATCGGCCAGCACCCGCCGGGCCGCCGGATCGGCGAACATCCACCGATACAGATTCCCGTTCTCGGCCAGCCCCGGAAACGCCTGCGCCCATTCGATGTTCCCGGCTAGCACATTGCCGCGGGTGTCGTAGAACGCCGCCAGCTTGGGCCGGTGCATGGCGAGCATGCGCAGCGCGTCGGCACTGATCGATCTCTTCAACTCCGCGACCGTCGGATATCCGGCGCCGGTGAGTCCGGCCAAATCGTAGAGATATCGACGCTCGGTGTCCGACAACGGGTCCCGCTGATTCATGCATCGGACGAGCGCGTCGACCACGGCCTGGGTGGGCTTGGCTTTCCCGCCCTTCTCCAGCTGTGTGACATAACTGGCGCTGACCCCGGCCGAGAATGCCAGCCGCTCCCGGGAAAGCCCGCGTCGATCCCGCAACCGCCGCAACACGTCACCGAATGTGGGCAGCACGATGTCCTGATGTTCCCCGATATTCGTTACCCGGATAGTCATATCCGCCGGTTCCCTCCTGCCCTGTAGCGAATCGACGGCTCTGCGTCCGTGACCACTGCCAGAACTTCTCCCGAACGGAATACTCCCACATGATCAGGCCGGAGTCGCACCGGCCGGGCGGCGCGTCGATTGATAGCAATGAGGAATCAGCTATCGGTCCGCGAATTTAACCGCGGTGAAATCGGCGCGGCACAATGGAATTGGATTTCCGCCCGCGCGCCGCCACGCCGAGCAAATAGAACGTGTGTCAATTATCCCATCCGTCCGGTTCTCGGCGTTTCCCGCGCAATCAGTCTCGAGACCGGCCCCCACCTTTGGTATGTTCTGCTCGACGTGCCGCCCCGGCACCGACCAAGCGGTGGAGAAATCGTCCGAACGATTCGAACAAGGGGTGCGAACCTTGTCTTTTCGAGTTACACGAGCCTTCAGAACCGCGAGCAGCGCGCTCGCGGCGGTGGCGACCGCGGCCGGAATCCTCACGGCCACCGGCACACCCGGCGCGCAGGCCGCGCCCGCGGACTGCCCCAACCTCAATGTGATCGCCGTCCCCGGCACCTGGGAAACATCGGTCGACGATCCGAAACAGGGCATGCTCGCCCAAGTCACGCGCGGCCTGCCCGGCTCGGTGCGCACCGACTACGTCAGTTATCCGGCGACCGCCTTCCCCTGGGACGGCGAGGTCTACGGCCGCTCCAAGCACGAGGCCGTGAGCAATGCACGCGGACTCATCTCCGCCATGGCCGCCCGGTGCGCGGCAACGCGTTTCGCGCTCATCGGCTACAGCCAGGGCGCGGACGCGGCGGGCGACCTGGCCTCCGAGATCGGCACCGGCCTCGGCGTCGTCTCGCCCGACCGGGTGGCCGCCGTCGGACTGGTCTCCGATCCGCGCCGCTCCCCCACCGACGCCCTGATCGGCCCGCACGTGGCCGGCACCGGCGCGGGCGGCGCGCGGGCCGGCGGCTTCGGCTGGCTCAGCCCGCGGGTCCGCACCTTCTGCGCGGCGGGTGACCTGTACTGCTCGGTCCCCACCGACGACCTGGCGGGCCGTTCGGCCGGGCTGCTCACCCAGCTCACCGCCCAGGACCCGGTGCAGATCCCCAGCTATGTGCTGACCTTCCAGTCGATTCTGACCGAGGCCCTGGTCCAGGGCGGCACCGCCATTCTCAACGCGCCGGGCGACCACCCGGCGAGTGAGCAGTGGATCAAGCAGGTCCAGGACTTCCTGGACTCGGGCGTGCACCAGTCCTATCCGCGGTACGTCGTCGACAGCAACGGCACCACCGCCACGGTCTGGCTGCGCAACTGGCTGGCCGAGGCCGCGGGCGAAACACACTGATCCCTGGCCGTTCCGGTGGGCCGGACCAGCTACTCCGGCCCACCACCCACCGACCGTGCCAACGCGCCGTGCAGCCATCGCTGCGCGGCGCCGGTCGTCAGGGCACCCGTCACTTCGGATCCCGTACCACCGCAACCAATTCCAGCCGGTTCGCCCGCTCCCCTCCGGCGGGTCCGTTGTTGCTGGCCACCGGCCGTTCGCGGCGATGAGTTTGTCGTTGGTCGTTCGTTGGTAGCCGCCCGCATTCTCGGTGCATTCCACTTCTCGAATACGAAGGAACCGCACCGATGATCGCCACCCACGCCCGTACCGCCGCCCGTGCCGCACTCGCAGCGGCCGTCGTCGGTTCCGCCAGTTTCGGTTTGTTCGGCAGTCTCACCGTCGCCAACGCGGGCGGCGACTATGGGCCCGACACCTGTCAGGAAGGCTACGTGTGGCGGGAGGCCAACGCGGCCGACCACGTGTGCGTCAGCCCCGGCACCCGGGACCAGGCGCGCGCCGACAATGCCGCGGCCGCGTCCCGGAAGGCGGGCGGCGGCGCGTACGGGCCCAATACCTGTGTGAACGGCTACGTCTGGCGGGAGGCCTACAACGGTGACGTCGTCTGCGTCACCCCGGCCGTGCGGCAGCAGGCCAAGGACGACAATGCCGCGGCGGCCGCCCGCAAGGCGTCGCTGAACATCTGGCTGACCACCTACACCGCGGGCAACAAATGCGACGGCGACGTGTGCACCGCGGTCTCGGATGCCGGAGCGCAGTTCAAGATCAACGGCGATCACTTCAACAATGGGACCGTCACGCTGATCGTGAACCGGAACAACGGCACGCGGCTGGCCACGTACACGGTGAAGGCCGGGCCGCACAACGGCTACGCGGGCGCCTCGTTCGGCTACCAGACGAATATGTGGGATCCGAAGTCGGGCTTCCACGCGCCCTGCACGGGCGGCGACGACTCCTACATCCAGGCCTACGATCCGAACTCGCAGCGCTGGTCGGAGCGGCTGTCGTTCAAGCACGACTGCCACTGACCGGGGATGTGCGGGACCACCGAGGTGGTCCCGCACATCGGTGAGCGCACTCCGAAAAAATCGGAAACAAGTTCATTTAAAAACAGCCCGGCCGGTACCCCACTCGAGGTACTTTCCTGCCGAGTCCGTCACCGGACCGGAAGGGTTGAAACACAGTGTTCATTGGGCAAATCGGGTCGACCGCGATCCTTGCGGCCGGAGATTCGGCCGACTCCTCCGGCTTCTCCGCCGGCAGCCTCCTGATCCCAGCGGCCGGCGTGGTCCTGCTGATCGTGGGGCTCGTACTGCGCAACCGGTCGAAGACGACCCCCGTCGCAGCGGAAGAGGGCGGCATCCCCGCCAAGACCGCGTCCTCCGGCCTGCCCAAGCACACGGGCACCATCGTCGCCGTCGCCGGCATCCTGATCCTGGCGCTCGGCCTCGTCGCGGGCCTCACCAAGTCCGGCGCCATCACGGCCAAGGATCCCGAACTGGCCGTGGGCAACTGCGTCACCGCCACCGACTACCGCGGCGCCCAGATCGGCAAGATCAAGCCCACCGCCTGCGAGGACAACACCGCGGTCTACGAACTGGCCGCCTCGGTGAAGAACGGCGCCACCTGCCCCGACGGCAAGCTGCGCGACGCGGGCTACTTCGTGCTCACCAACGGCAACAGCTCGCTGTGCTTCGCCCCCAACGTCAAGGTGGGCAGCTGCTACAGCATGCAGCCCGACGTCAACCAGATCGCGCCCATCGACTGCGCGGCCAAGAACGGCACCGCCATCACCGTCCAGATCGGCGGCCGCTTCGACGGCACCACCGACACCAACCAGTGCGCCATCCCCGCCGGCGCGACCGTGACCCCGCAGCCCGCCCGCGTGGTGTGCTGGCAGCCGGTCACCCCGGTCAGCTAGTCGACACAGCGAAGGGCCCCGGCGGTGTGACCGCCGGGGCCCTTCGTCATATCCGGGGACTAGCCCGCCGCGACCGCGACGCTCTCCGCGCCCACGCGCGGGTACGTCGGGTACTCGATACCCGAGATGTACTGCACGGTCCGCACGACCTGGCACGAGTAACCGAACTCGTTGTCGTACCAGAGGTAGAGGATCGCGGTGTCGCCGTCCACGATGGTGGCGTTGGCGTCCACGATCGACGCCGCGCGCGAGCCGATGAAGTCACTCGAGACCACGTCGGTGGCCGCGGTGAAGTCGAGGTTGCGGCTCAACGGACCCGACAGCGACATCTCGCGCAGGTACTCGAGCACCTCGTCCTTCGAGGTCGGGCGCTTGAGCTGCAGGTTCAGGATCGCCACCGAGACATCCGGGGTGGGAACGCGAATCGAGCTGCCGGTGATCTTGGCCTGGAAGTCCGGCATGGCCTTCTTGACCGCGGACTGCGCGCCGGTCTCGGTCAGCACCAGGTTGAACGGCGCGGACCGGCCGCGACGGTCGGAGCTGTGGTAGTTGTCCAGCAGGTTCTGGTCATTGGTGAACGAGTGCACCGTCTCCACGTGGCCGCGCACGATGCCGAACTCGTCCTCCATCGCCTTCAGCGGCGGGACGATCGCGTTGGTGGTGCAGGACGCGCAGGAGTAGACGGTCTGCGACAGGTCCAGCTCACGGTGGTTGACGCCGTGCACGATGTTCGGGACGTCACCCTTGCCGGGCGCGGTCAGCACGACCTTCGAGATGCCCGGGCGCAGGTGCTGTTCCAGGCCCGCGCGGTCACGCCACTTGCCGGTGTTGTCGATCAGGATGGCGTTGTCGATCCCGTACTCGGTGTAGTCGATCGAGGTCGGGTCGTTGCTGTAGATGAACTTGATGGCATTGCCGTTGGCGATGATCGTGCTGTTCTCGGCATCGACCTTGATGGTGCCGTTGAACTGGCCGTGCACCGAGTCGCGGCGCAGCAGCGACGCGCGCTTGACCAGGTCGTCCTCGCCGCCCTTGCGGACCACGACGGCCCGCAGGACCAGGCCGTTGCCGGAGCCGACCTTCTCGATGAGCAGGCGCGACACCAGGCGGCCGATGCGGCCGAAGCCGTACAGCACGACATCGCGCGGGCCCTGCGCCTCGGCCTTGTTGCCGTCGATCACCTCGCCGAGCACGTCGGCGGTGAACTCGGGGACCGACAGGCCGCGCTCGTCGGCGCGGTAGGCCATCACCAGACGGCCCAGGTCGATCTTGCTGGGGCCCAGGTCGAGCGAGCGCAGCGCCTCCAGGAAGGGCAGCGTCTCGTCGATCGACAGTTCCTCGCCCTCGATCTGCCGCGCGAACCGGTGGGTCCGCAGGATGCTGATCACCGACTTGTTCACCAGTGACCGGCTGTGCAGCAGAATCGTCACCCCCTTGTCCCGATACAAGCTGCCGATGATCGGAATCATCGCCTCCGCCGCAGCCTCGTGAGCGTTCCAGCGGTCAAGATGGTCGGTAGTCAACACAAGTCCTCGGGGTTTCCTCGATCTGCACGTGCTGTCGATGCTATCCAGCCCCGAAGTCGCACAATCCTCGGCTACCCGCATGTGAGATCCACGTCGCCTTCGAGGGAGGAACGGACGCCCTGACGCACGACGGCGGTCGCCGGGCGAGGACCGCCCGGCG
>NZ_JBEXXC010000016.1:0-122083 GCF_040630175.1 Nocardia sp. NPDC005825 | reverse complement strand
CGCTGTGTGTGTGGGTGTGGGGCCGTCTTTTTCTGTTCTTGTGTGTCTTGTGTTGTGTGTGTTGCCGTTGTCGTCGCGCGCCCCCCCCCACCACCCCCACGTGCGGCCGACCCCTCGACGGCCGCTGGAAAATGGTCATTGGGTTGCGATGCGGTGGATTTCATCGCGAATTGCCGCGAGGAATTCGCGGGCATCGTTGTCGAACAAGGCCATTCGAGCCAGCGCGTCCCAGCGGCGGCGATGGGCGTCGACGAGTTCGGGTCCGCGAGTGACCATGCTGCCCGGGATCGGCTCCGCGGAAGCGACCGCGTGGTCCTCGTTCTCGTAGATGACGAACCCGTGCGGAATCGTGGTGCTCGCCTCGATGTCCTGCGGAATCACCCCGATGGTGACCGTATCGAGGGTCTCGATCGAGATGATCCGGTCCAGCTGGGCCAGCAGCACCCGATAAGGTCCCGGCCGAAAACGCAGGGCCGCTTCGGTGATCAGGAATTCGAACCGTTTCGCGGGGTCGTACAGCACCTGCTGCCGATCCAGGCGCGCGGCCAGCGCGGCCGCCGCCGCCTCGGGCGTATAGGGCGGGTCGAAGGTGTCGAACACGCGGCGCGCGTAGTCGGCGGTCTGCAGCAGACCCGGCACCAGCGCGGGCTGGAAGTTCCGCACCACCTGCGCGTCGCGCTCGAAGGCTTGCACGTCATCCTGTAGATGCGGACGATGCGCGAGCGCCCCCGCCCACTCCTGCACCTCCGGCGAGTGTGCCGCCTCGGTGAGCGAACGGAGCGACTGACGGGAATCCTCTTCCGCCCCAACCGCTTCGGCCCAGCCGAGCACCTGCGGTAGCGGCGGAACCACGGTCCCCGCCTCGATCCGGGACAACGTCGACTGGCTGATTCCGACCCGCTTGGCCAGCTCCCGCCCGGAGATCCCGGCCAGATCCCGCAACCGACGTAGCTCCGCACCCAACTGCTGGCGCGGATGCGACTGGCGCACAACCGAATTGGCGGCTGTCGCCGCCGCCTCGGTCGCGCCCCGTGTCGGCTGATTCTGTGGATCCATGATGATTCAGATCGAATCATCTCGATTCGGACAGGTCAAGACTCATCCTGAATCATGACCGGAATCACATGCTGGACAGTCGGATTCCATGGGATCGGCTCCGGAAGGACGGATTCGGCGAGATCGCGTCCCGGCTGCTCCCGGGCCGGACCGCTCCGACGCGGTGTCGACCGGGTTTCTCCACAATTGAGGACGGCGGCATCCGCGCCCGATCGGCGGATGGTGGATGCGCCGGCGCCCAACACGGCATCGGGGCGCGGGAAAGGTGCGCCGTCGTCCGCGTGGCACGCTGCTAGGCAGTCGGTGGCACCCTGCCACGCAGTGAAGGAGTGTTGGAGACGTGACTGACGCGACCGATTCCGCGCGTCTGGACCTGGAGGATCACCTCCCCCGGCTGACGGCGCGCGGGGTGATTCTCAGCCTCCTGGTGAGCAACCACCCCGCCCGTGCGACCCCCGCGCAGGTGGTGCGGGCGGCGGGCGCGTTCGGCATCAAGGAATCCGCGGCCCGGGTGGCGTTGACCCGGATGGTCTCCGGCGGCGACCTCACCCGCACGCGCGAGGGATTTCACCTGAGCGGCCCGCTGCTCGAACGCCGGCAGCGCGTGCTGCACGAGGTCGAGCAGCCGACTCGGGAGTGGAACGGCGACTGGGAGATCGTCATGGTCGCCGGCCCGGGCCGGGACCCGGGGGAGCGGGCGACCCTGCGGACCCGGCTGGCGCGACTGCGCCTGGCCGAGCTGCGGGAAGGGGTCTGGTTGCGCCCGGCGAATCTGATCCGGCCGCTCGAACTGGGGGACGCGCCGGTGGAGATCTTCACCGGCAAGCCCGAGCGTCCCGCGGCCGAACTGCTCGACCTGTTGTGGGATCTGCCCGCCTGGGAGGCGCAGTCACGGCGGCTGCTCGAACTCATCGACCGGGCCGGCAGCCCTGTCGACCGCTTCACCGTCGCCACCGCGATCGTCCGGCATCTGCTCACCGATCCTTTTCTGCCGCAACAGCTTCGGCCTCGGCAGTGGACGGCGGACCGTCTGCATCGGGTCTGGATCGAGTATCAGGACGAATTCGTGTCGATCCCGGAGGTGGGGCACGCGAACTGACCGGAATATTACTTATTGACTTCGACTGTTCGGAAAACGTAATGTCCGAATCGAGCAGTCGAAGGAGACAGTCATGCAGACACACGAGGTGTTCAACCAGTCCGTGCCGCTCTACGGCCACAATGTCGCGGACGACGCCACCCTGCTGGACGGACTCGTCCGCGAGGGCGCCGAGTGGGCGCTCGGCGACATCGAGCGCCTGGGGCGGCTCGCCGGCACCGAACAGGTCCAGGAGTGGGGCAGGCTGGCGAACGAGAACCCGCCGATCCTGCGCCCGTACGACCGATTCGGCCACCGCATCGACGACCTCGAATTCCATCCGGCCTGGCACGAACTGCTGTCCGCGGCGGTCGCCAACGGCCTGCACGGCGCGCCCTGGAGCGATCCCCGCGCGGGCAGCCATGTGGCCCGGGCCGCGAAGTTCTACCTCTGGAGCAATGTCGAGGCCGGTCACACCTGCCCGATCTCGGCGACCTACGCCGCGGTGCCCGCCCTGCGCGACGCCCCGGACCTGGCGCGGATCTACGAACCGCTGCTGTCGAATGCGAGCTACGAGGGCGGTCTGCGCGCACCGCTGGACAAGCCCGGCCTGCTGGCCACCATGTCGATGACCGAGAAGCAGGGCGGCTCCGACATTCGCGCCAACACCACCCGCGCCACCCGCCAGCCCGACGGGTCGTATCGGATCCTGGGCCACAAGTGGTTCACCTCGGCCACCATGGCCGACCTGTATCTGGTGCTGGCGCAGACGGACGCGGGCGTCACCTGCTTCCTGGTGCCGCGCGTGCTCGAGGACGGGACCCGCAACAATGTCCGCCTGATGCGCCTGAAGGACAAGCTGGGCAATCGATCGAACCCGTCGGCCGAGATCGAATACGAGAACGCGCTGGCCTGGCGGATCGGTGAGGAGGGCCGGGGCGTGCCGACGATCATCAAGATGGTCAACATGACTCGCCTCGACTGCCTGATCGGGGCGGCCTCGGGCATGCGCCGCGGCGTCGTGCAGGCGGCACACCACGCGACGCACCGCATGGCCTTCGGGCGCCACCTCATCGACCAGCCGCTGATGCGCAATGTGCTGGCGGACCTGGCGGTGGAGTCGGAGGCGGCGTCGCTGCTGATGATGCGGCTCGCCGGCGCGCACGATCGGTCGGTGCGCGGAGACCGGGCCGAATCGGAGTTCCTGCGACTGGCGCTGGCGGTCGGCAAGTACTGGGTGTGCAAGCGCTGGCCCGCGCACGCGGCCGAGTCGCTGGAGTGCTTCGGCGGCAACGGCTTCATCGAGGAATCCCAGATGCCGCGACTGTTCCGGGAATCACCGCTCAATGGCATCTGGGAGGGCAGCGGCAATGTCGCCGCGCTCGACGTGCTGCGCGCCATGGGCAAGAATCCGCAGACCGTCGAGGCGTTCTTCGCCGAGGTCGCACTCGCCGGGCCGGAGCCCAGCATCGAGCGGGCGGTGCGCGAGATCCGCTCCGGGCTCACCGATCTCGCCGACGCGGAGATCCTGGCGCGCCTGGTGATCGAGCGCATGGCGCTGGTGCTGCAGGCGTCCTTGCTGGTCCGGTCGGGGAATCAGGCGGTTGCCGACGCGTTCATCGCGTCGCGGCTCGACGGCGACCGGGGCAGCGTGTACGGAACCCTGCCCCGTGGAACGGATTTCGCCGCGATTCTCGATCGCGTCACCCCGAAGGTCGGCTGAGCCGCCGGACATCACAGCGAAGGAGTCGATGCATGCAGGGAATCGGTGACTGGGCCGTCCAGCGGGCGCAGCGCGGCGGCGACCGGATCGCGTTCGTGTCCGGCGACCGCTCGTGGACCTACCGCGAGTTCGACGACCGCACCAACCGTTTGGCCAACCAGCTGCGGGATCGTTTCGGCATCCGGCGCGGCGATCGGATCGCCGCGGTCGTGCCGACCTCGGTCGAATGCTTGGAGATCCTGTTCGCCACCGCCAAGCTCGGTGCGATCTTCACCCCTATCAACGTCCGGCTGACCGCGGCCGAGATCGCCTACGTGCTGGGCGATCTCGGAGCCGACCTGCTCTTCGCCCACGCCGCGTTCCCCGCGGCCGAGGCGGCGGCGCGGGAGCCGGGCGCCCGGCTCCGGTCGATCGTCGGTCTGGGCGAGGAGTACGCCGAGTTGCTCGCGACCGCCGATCCGGCGCCGGTCACGCCGCTCGCCCGGCGCGACGACGTGGCGGTGATCATGTACACCTCCGGGACCACCGGCCGCCCCAAGGGCGCGATGATCACGCACGAGAACCTGCGCGCCAATGCCGCCGCGGTCGTCGCGGCCTTCGGCCTGCGGTCCACCGATGTCACGGTGACAGCGCTGCCGATGTTCCATATCGGTGGTCTGGGGCTCTACACCCTGCCCTTCATCTATCTCGGGGCCCGCAATGTGATCATGCCGTCGTTCGATCCCGTCGCGGTCCTCGACGCGGTCGAGTCCGAACGGGCGACCCAGCTGTTGCTGGTGCCGACCATGTGGCAGGCCGTGATGGCGGTGCCGGACCTGGAACGCTACGACCTGTCCTCGCTGACCTGCGCGCTCACCTCGGGCGCACCGGCGCCGCCTCAGGTCCTGGATTTCCTTGCCCGCAGCGGCATTCCGTTCCGGGAGGGGTTCGGGATGACCGAATGCTCGCCCTCGGTGGCGCTGCTGGACTCCGAGTACGTCCGCGACAAGGCGGGTTCGATCGGGCGGCCGTTGTTCGGCATCGAAACCAGAATCGTCGACGATCAGGACCGTGACGTGCCGGTGGGCACGGTCGGCGAACTGCTGGTCCGCGCCGACAATGTGTTCGCCGGATACTGGATGCGTCCGCAGGAGACCGCGCGGGCGCTACGCGACGGCTGGTTCCACAGCGGCGACCTGGGTTTCGCCGACGCCGAGGGGTTCATCACGCTGGTCGACCGGAAGAAGGACATGCTGATCAGCGGCGGCGAGAACGTCTACTCCCGGGAGGTGGAACTCGTGATCGCCGCGATGCCGGGCGTCCGCGATGTGGCGGTGATCGGTGCGCCGCACGAGAAATGGGGTGAGACCCCCGTCGCGTGCATCGTGCCCGACAGTGCCGCCGCGCCCACCGAGCAGGACGTCATCGCGTTCGCGCGGCAACGACTGGCCGGCTTCAAGACGCCGACCCGCGTCGTGTTCCTCGACGCCCTGCCGACGACCGCGACGGGCAAGATCCAGAAGAATGTGCTGCGCGACCGCCTGGTGTCCGACTCGAGCTGACCCTCGGAATCATCTCGCGGGGTCGTGGTGTTCATTCGAAGCATGACCGAGCTGCTGACGATCATGGCCGTGCACGCCCACCCGGACGATGAGGTAATCGGGACGGGTGGGGTGTTCGCGCAATACGCCGCCGAGGGGATTCGGACGGTGCTGGTGACCTGTACCAATGGAGAGCAGGGCGACGCGCCCGGCGGGATCAAGCCGGGCGAGGCCGGACATGATCCGGATGCTGTTCGTGCGCAGCGGCTTTCGGAGCTTCAGGAGTCGGCGGCGCTGCTGGGGATCGAACATGTCGAATTGCTGGGGTATCGGGACTCCGGGATGGTCGGATGGGACGGGAATCAGGATCCGGACGCGTTCTGGAATACGCCTGTCGATGAGGCGGCGGCGCGGCTGGTGGAGCTGATCCGGCAGTACCGGCCGCAGGTGGTGGTCACCTATGACGAGAACGGCAATTACGGGCACCCCGATCACATTCAGGCCAACCGGATCACGCGGGCCGCGGTCGCCGCGACCGGGATCCCGGACAAGCTGTACTACACCGCGATTCCGCGGGAGCCCGCGCTCGAGCGGTTCAAGGCCATGCGGGAGCAGGGGCTGATCGACTTCGAGCCGGCGGCGGACTTCGGCACGCCGGTCGATGAGATCACCACCATCGTCGATGTCGCACCGCATGTCTCGCGAAAGATCAAGGCGCTCGAGGCGCATGCCAGTCAGGCCGACAGCGTGCCGTTGCTGCGGCTGCCGGCGGACATGCGGCAGGAGTTCTTCGGGACCGAGAGTTTCGTGCGCCACACCTCCAAGCTCGGGGCCGCGCCCGACCCGGAAACCGACCTCTTCGCGGGTCTACGCTGACCCGGGACGGGATCTGATTGTCGAACCGACCGGGCGGCCTTTCTCGCGTCGCCATCCGCCCAGCTATCGTTGATTTATCACGAATGGGAGAATGCGGACGTGAGTGACGTGATAAAGACGATCAGAATTCAGCACGGGGTGCCGGCGGGTGTCGTGGCGCCCGTCGGTGGGTAGTTCGATGTCGGACCAGGAAGTGCCGGGGCGGGGATCCCTGCCGGGGCCCGGCGCGAACCGGTTCGATGCCGTGGAACGGCTGCGCGCGAAGCTGGAGGCCATGCGGGCAGGCGAGGCTTCCACGCCCGAAAAGAACGATTCGAATCTCACCCGACTGCCGCGTCGCCCGCGTCGCACTACCGATCCGGCTCCCGGCCCGCCGTCCATGCCCTGGAATCCGGCGGGCGGCTCCGCCTACGATCCCGCGCCGACCCGGCCGGTGACCCGCGCGGAACTGCAGGGCGAGACGGGCTGGCTGCCGATCGATCCGGGCCGCGCCCAGCACCCGGCCCCGGCTCCCGAGGCGGGCCGTGGCGACGGCAGTGTCCTCGACTTCAACGCGGCGCGCCGACGCCGAGCCGGTGAGGATGCCCCGGCCACCGGCATGCGGCCCATCGCCAAACCACGCCGCATCGGATCCGGCGACGGGCCCGAAACCAAGGGCGATCGCGGCTAGAGCCGCTTGAACACCCAGCGGGCCCGCGGCTCGTCGCTGACGTGACCGAGCAACGCGATCGGCACCGCCGACGCGGTATCGCCGTAGAGGGTCAGGCTGGGGTCGGACGCCAGGCTGACGCGATGATTGCCCGCGGTCTCACTCACGTACCACAGGCCCGTGTCGGAGACCCCGCACACGGCCTGCCCCACGGAGTAGGTGACCGGATCGAGCTTCACCGGTTGCAGGCACAACCGGGTCGAGGAATTGAGCAGCTGGTACAGCGGACCCGCGGGCTTGTAGGTGATCAACACCGTCTCCCAGCGATTCACGTCCGCGCCGTCGTCGACGATCGCCTTCGCGCCGCCGGGGGCCGTCACCGCCGGGCGCAACGTGTAGGCCGGTTGTGCCTCCAGGAAGATGCGATACCGGCCCGGGCGTAGTGGCTCGGCGGCGGCGGGGTGGGCCATGACTGCGGCGAGAATCAGGTGAATCACGATCACGAGAACGGCGCGGGCGGACATGACGCTGCTCATCCTTTCGGGGAAGTGCGCGGACGGATTCACGCTGCGCACGGGTGAATTCGAAACGCCGGCGGCCCGGACATGACCACGGGCCGCCACGCTTCCTATTCGAGGCCGATACTCGTCCGGCGTGCCCGATTTGCCCCGTCACGGCTGGAATTTCCGGAAGGCCGGGTGTTGTAGGTTCGACTGCGTGATCCGCGGCGAAGGAGTATCGAACCCATGACGACTGCTCGCAACGAGCGGGTCCGCGCCGACCAGACCGGCGAGGCCATGCAGTTCGTCGCCGACCTGCGCGATATCGCCGCACCCGATCCGGGATTGCGGCAGGTCACCGACCCCGCGGTGGCGGCCGAACTGATCGGGCGGGAATTGCGGGATCGGCTGCGGGCCGTGCTCGACGCCGCGACCGCCGATCCGGTGGTGCTGTTGTCGGGCGGAGTCGACTCGATTCTGGTCGCGGCCGCCGCCGTCGCGGCCGGTGCGCGGCCGCACGCGATCACCATTGTCGCCGAGGGCGGTACCGACCGGGAGAACGCGGAAGCCGCGGCGCGGGCGCTCGGGCTCACCCACGAGGTCGTCGAGATCGACGAGCCCACCGTCGTCGATCTGGCCGCGCGCGCGATCGACCGCCTCGGCGTGCCGGAGCTGTGGGAGGTCACCTACGCCGTCCCGCTGCTCGCCGCGCTGCCCGCCCTGGATCGTCTCGGCGCGGTCGGCCCGATCCTCACCGGCAGCGGCGCCGACGCGATCGTCGCGGGCGGCAAGCGACTGCGGCACCCGATCGGCTCGCCCGAGGCCGTCGAGGAACTCGACCGCGCCATCCGCAAGGAATCGGCGAACAACTTCGTCCACGCGCGCCTGGTGCCGGACTTCTATCCGCGGATCATGGGGGAGTACGCCGACCGGTTCGTGCACGTCTTCCAAACCGTCCGCATGTGGGAGGTTGCCGAGACCTTCGCCCCGACAGCGCTTTTCGGCGAACACGACGGAGAACCGGCGGACAAGCTGTGCCTGCGCCTGGCCTGCGAGGCCCTGCTGCCCGAATCGGCGCGGGGACTCGCCTGGGCGAAGAAGTCGGCGATCCAGCGTTCGGCGGGCATCATGGGCGCACTGGCCACCGCCGCGCGGCGGCGGGCCGCGGCCATGCCCGGCGCGACCGCCTACGGCGATCCGATGACCGAACCGTACGAATCGGTCGCCACTCGGCTGTTCCTGGCTCTGCTCGGCACGGATCGAGCAGGGCTCATCGCGGATCGAGAAGGAAAGGGCGTCCGATGACAACCAGCGGAACCTCGGCGGCAGGGATCCCCGACATCGTCGGCGCCACCGGCCTCACCGACGACGACCTCGCCGACCTCTACGCCTACCCCGACACCACCGAGCCGCGGGTCCGCGCGAACTTCGTGGCCTCGGTGGACGGCGCGATCAGCACGAACGGCTCCTCCAGCGGCCTGACCAGCCCGCTGGATCAGCGCGTTCTGAAACTGCTGCGCAGCCTCGCGGATGTGGTCCTGGTCGGGGCCGCCACCATCCGGGTCGAGGACTACCGGGGCATCCGGATCCCCGAATCCGGGCAGCAGCGCCGCAAAACCCAGGGCCTGGAACCGATTCCGCCGCTCGCCGTGGTCAGCGGCCGCGCCGACATCGACCCGGGCTCCCGGCTGCTCACCGACACGATCGTCCCGCCGATCATCCTGACCACCGCCGCCGCGCCGGCCGCCGCCAAGCGCGACCTGGCCGCCGCGGGCGCGCGGGTCGTCGAGCTGGGCCCGGATCGCGTCGAGACCGCCGCCATCATGGACACCCTCGTCCGTCTGGGCATGCGCCGCATCCTGTGCGAGGGCGGCCCGAGCCTGGCGGGTCAGCTGGCGGCCGACGACGTGCTCGACGAACTCTGTGTCACCACCGCACCCACCGTGGTCTGCGGCGATGCCCGCCGTATCACCCACACCGAGCGTCCGGCTCAGCTGCGGATGGACTGCAAGCACATCATCTTCGATACCGATGGATTCCAGTTCGCCCGCTGGGCGCGGAAGCCATAGCGGGAGCGCTTCGAATCCGGCGTGGATCCGGTTCGGCTCCGGCGCAAGATGATTCGCCCGATCGAACTCCAATTGTCGTTGTCGTGCCACGAAATAGGCAGTGGCCCACTATATTCGGGCTCAGGTGTACGCGCCTCGTGTGGAGTTGAGCCGACCGGCAACACCCACAACCGCGTGGGACCACTGGCCAGGGCGTGTGTCGCGGCTCACACGTCCGTTTCGGGGCGTGTCGCGGCCGGTACTGTCCTGTTTTGTCAAACATGCTGAGCGATCACCATGGGCGATTACCCCCGAGCGGGCCCCGAACCGACGCAGACCGGTCCGGGGCTCGATCGGTCATGCGCATCCGGGGTGATGTGAAATCTATTGTGTAGCAAGTGATTACGCCCGGTGTCCTGATTGTCGGGTTATTGTGGATTAATGGTTGCGGGGGCTAAAGAGTTTGTCGCCAGGGCGCGGAACCCGCGCGCCGAGCCCGAAGTGACCGACCGGATGCTGATCATCGGCCTGCTGCTCGCGGCGGCCGCGATCGTGTGGCACATATACGCGCTGCCGATCGATGATCCCTACTACGGACTGTTCAACAATGGCGTCGATCTGGACGTCTATCAGGCGGGCGGTGCGGTGATCCGCGCGCGATCGGGCCTCTACGACGGTCCGGTGGTGTTCGGCATGGAGTTCACCTACACCCCGTTCGCGGCCCTGGCCTTCGTGCCGCTCACCCTGTTCTCCCTCGTGACGGCCAAAGCCCTGTGGTGGACGACCACCCTCGCGGCGCTCATCGCCCTGGCCGGGCGCTGCCTGATCGCCCTGGGATACCGGAACACGCTGCGCACGTGGATGTTCGCGCTCCCGCTCGCGGTGGTGTGCACGGTGCTGGAACCGGTGCGCACGACCATCTGGCTGGGGCAGATCAACATCTTCCTGGCGCTGCTGGTCGTCTGGGACCTCACGAGACCGCGCGCGGCATTGCTGCGCGGCGCGGGCGTCGGGCTCGCGGCCGGTATCAAACTGACGCCGATCTTCTTCATGGTGTACCTGGCCTGCACCCGCCAATGGCGGACCCTGGGCGTCGCGTCGGGGGCGTTCGCCGCGACCGTCGCGATCGGCTTCCTGCTGCGACCGCACGAGGCGTGGTCGTACTGGAGTCGCCAGATCGCCGCCCCCGAACGCGTCGGCGCGGTCGATTCCCCGGCCAACCAGTCCGTGAACGGCTTCCTCGCGCAGCTGCTGCGCTTCTTCGACATCGAGCGCTACACGTCGAACCCGTTCGGCGCGACGGTGTTCGAGCCACCGGCCTGGCTCTGGGTGCTCGTGGTCCTGCCGGTCGTGGTCCTCGGCCTGCTCGCCGCCGTCCTGGCCCACCGCGCCAACCGCGAGCTACTTGCTGTCACCGTGACGGGAATGACCGCCGCCTGCGTCTCCCCGTTCTCCTGGGGACATCACTGGGTGTGGTTCATGCCGTTGGCGATTCTCACCTGGCATTACGCGCGCACCGCCACCGTCCGCTGGGCGATGCTGGCCCCCGCGACTGTCATCCTCATCGGATTCAGCTGGTGGTGGACTTTTTCCGACCGCCCGCCGATGGAGGGCTCCCCGCATCCGATCGGTATCGGCCTGTTCATGCTGCCCCGCGCGGATCGATCGGTGTGGTGGGCGTACCTCACCGTGCCGACCTACGCGGGCTGCTATCCGCTGCTGATGATCGCGACCAGCGCCGTGATCATCGGGCGCAGTGCGTGGTTCAGGGAGCGAACGCGCCCATGGTCGGCAACCATTCGGTGATCCGCTTGTCCTCGAGCAGGCCCTCCCGGTTGAACGGGTCGTTCTCGAACAGCTCGGTGACCGCGGCCAGATCCTCGGCCGAGACCAGGATCAGCGCTCCGGACCCGTCCGCGTAGGGCCCGCTGGTGAGCACGGTGCCCTCGTCGACGAGCGCGTTCAGCCAGGCCCGGTGCTCGGGCCGGTGGATGTCGCGGGCCGGGACGGTGGCCTCGGAGTAGACGTAGTGGATGGCGAAGACGGCCATGGGCACGCTCCTGATCGAAGTCGGTGACGGATACGGAAGAGTCAGAGCGTCAACAGCATTCGGGTATTCCCGAGCGTGTTCGGCTTGACGTAGGACAGGTCCAGGAATTCGGCGACACCGGTGTCGTAGGACCGGCACATCTCGGCGTACACCTCCGCCGTCACCGGCGTGCCCTCGATCTCCGCGAACCCGTGCCGGGCGAAGAACTCCACCTCGAAGGTGAGCACGAACAGCCGCCGCAACTCCAGCTCTCGCGCGACCGCGATGAGCTGCTCCACGATCAGCCGCCCCGCGCCGGTGCCCTTGATGTCGGGGTGCACCGCGACCGTGCGCACCTCGCCGAGGTCGGCCCACAGCACGTGCAGCGCCCCGCAGCCGAGGATCACCCCGTCGCGCTCGGCGACCCAGAACTCCTGCACCGCCTCGTAGAGAGTGACCAGGTTCTTCTCGAGCAGGATGCGGCCGGCGTAGATGTCGATGAGGTGTTTGATCTCGGGCACGTCAGAGGTTCGCGCTCGGCGGACGACCGGCGCTCCCGCCGCCTGCCCGCCGATCGAACCGCTGTCTGGTGCCCGTGTTGTCATGGGGTGCACAGTAGTCGGCCCGCGTACCGATAGGCTTGTCGGTGTGTCGCACATCCAGCTCTCCCGCATCCCGGCCTGGTCCGGAAACCGTGGCCGGTCCCGCGGCCGGTGGGGGCGCTGGTGACGGTGCAGCGTGACGAGATCGAGGGGCGCTGGGCCGACCCCCGTCCCGCGGTGAGTCCGGGCTTCGTGCCCGCCGCTCGCCCGCAGGCCGACCGGCCGGACACCCTGGCCGCGCACCGGGCGGAGACGCTGGTCGAGCCGAAGCCGGTGCCGCTGCTGAACATCGCCAATGTGCTCACGATCCTGCGCATTCTCATCGTGCCGCTGTTCCTGATGGCGTTGTTCGCCCGCGGCGGACACGACCCGCAGTGGCGCTGGGTCGCGGCGGCCGCGTTCGGCGTCGCCGCCATCACCGATCGCATCGACGGGCAACTGGCCCGCAAATACGGTCTGGTCACCGACTTCGGGAAGCTGGCCGACCCGATCGCGGACAAGGCGTTGATCGGGGCCGCGCTGATCGGGCTGTCCATGCTGCACGATCTGCCCTGGTGGATCACGCTGGTGATCGTGGCCCGCGAGCTGGGCGTCACGCTGTTGCGGCTGGCCGTGGTCCGGCGCGGGGTGATTCCGGCGGGCCGTGGCGGCAAGCTCAAGACGCTGGTCCAGTCGGTCGCGATCGGCGTGCTGCTGCTGCCGCTCTCGGGCGCCTTCGCCACGGCCGGAATGGACCTGATGTACCTGGCCGTGCTGCTGACGGTGGTCACCGGTCTCGATTACGTCGTGCAAGCGGCCCGGCTGTGGTTCGGGTCGCCGGGCGGCAGTCGTGCCGCGTGAGGTCCGGCCGGACATCGACGGCCTGCTGTCGCGCGTAGCGACCGCCGGTCCCATCCCGCCCGACCCGCTGGTCACCTCCGCGCCCGCCGCCGACCTGGTGGCCGCCCTGATCGCGGCCGAGCAGACCGTGGCCACCGCGGAGTCGCTGACCGCCGGACTGCTCAGCGCGGCCATCGCGGGAATTCCGGGCGCGAGCGCGGTGTTGCGGGGTGGGCTGATCGTCTACGCCACCGACCTCAAGGCGTCGCTCGCCGGTGTGAGTGCCGACACGCTGACCTCGGATGGTCCGGTGTCCGCGAGCACCGCCGAGCAACTCGCCGTCGGCGCACGTGAGCGGTGCGGAGCGGACTGGGGAATCGGACTCACCGGGGTCGCCGGACCCGAACCACAGGACGGCCGACCGGTTGGCACGGTATTTGTTGGTATAGCGGGTCCGGAGTCCACCGAGGTGCTTCGGTTGAAGTTGCCGGGAGACCGGTGGACGATCAGGGTGGGCGCGGTACGCGCCGCGGTCACCGAGCTCGTCCGCTTGGTTCGGGGCGAGTGACGACACCGGGAACGCGCGGCCGACGCCGGACGTTGTCCAGTCAAACGCTGGGTCCGGCGAGACGAGTGTGAGGAGAACGAGATGACGCTGCTGCGAGAAGCCATCGGGGAAAGCCTGCGGCGCGCTCGGGTCGCCCAGAGCCGGACGCTGCGTGAGGTCTCCACCTCCGCGCGAGTGAGCCTGGGGTACCTGTCCGAGGTCGAACGGGGTCGCAAGGAGGCGTCGAGCGAGCTGCTCGCCGCCATCTGCCAGGCCCTGGACGTCCCGCTGGCGCAGGTGCTGTTCGACGTGAGCTCCACCATGGCCGACGCCGACAAGGCCGCCGCGAAGGTGCCCGTCCGGGGTGGCGATGGTGACGTGGCGATGGCCGCGGACGGAACTTTCGGCCCCCGCATCGTGATTCCGGCCCCCAAGTCGGATCGTCTGGTGCTGGTGGCCGCCAAGTGATCGCTGTACTGAGGGGCCGAAAGGGATAAATTCTCTGTAGGCTTCGTCCCGGAGAGGTCGTGCTGTTGCCGAAATCTCTGGAACGACCGTTGCACAGTGGAGATATGGGACAACAGGGGTGCGCGACGGTCGCGCACTACTGTCGCGCTACGGGGCGCGGCACGTCATATGGAGGCGGGATCAATCGATGGCTAATCCGTTCGTGAAGGCCTGGAAGTACCTGATGGCCCTCTTCGACTCGAAGATCGAAGAGCATGCGGATCCGAAGGTTCAGATCCAGCAGGCCATCGAGGAAGCCCAGCGCCAGCATCAGGCCCTGTCGCAGCAGGCCGCGTCGGTGATCGGCAACCAGCGCCAGCTGGAGATGAAGCTCAATCGTCAGCTGGACGAGGTCGAGAAGCTCAATGCCAATGCGCGCCAGGCGGTTATGCTCGCCGACCAGGCGACCGGCGCGGGCGACACCGAGAAGGCGATCCAGTACACCAATGCCGCAGAGGCTTTCGCCGCGCAGCTGGTCACGGCCGAGCAGTCGGTCGAGGACCTGAAGGTGCTGCACGACCAGTCGCTGCAGGCCGCCGCTCAGGCCAAGAAGGCCGTCGAGCAGAACGCCATGCTGCTGCAGCAGAAGGTCGCCGAGCGCACCAAGCTGCTGTCCCAGCTGGAGCAGGCCAAGATGCAGGAGCAGGTCTCGGCCTCGCTGCAGCAGATGGACTCCACCCTGTCGGCCCCCGGCACCACCCCGAGCCTGGACGCGGTGCGCGAGAAGATCGAGCGCCGCTACGCCAACGCCCTGGGTTCGGCCGAGCTGGCCCAGAACTCGGTCCAGGGCCGCATGATGGAGGTCCAGCAGGCCTCGATCCAGATGGCCGGCCACAGCCGCCTCGAGCAGATCCGCGCCTCCATGCGCGGCGACGCCCTGCCGTCGGGCGGCGCCCAGCAGCAGATCCCGCAGGGCCAGCCCGCCCAGCCGGCCGCGCAGCCTTTCAACAAGGGCCAGGCCGCCCAGCAGTAACTGCTGCGCGGAAAGTAGTACACGATGGGGAGATCGCGGGCCGACCAGAGTCCCGCGACCTCCCCTGCCCGTTTTCTCCGCCGAACCCGGACGAAAACCCCTGATCCCATCCCGGGCTTCCCCGCACCCTTCGGTGCGCCCGCAAACTCCCAGCCGCCCGCGCAGCCCGAAACCTCCGGGCCCGGAACGGCTTCTGCACCCTCTCCGGTTGATTTCCCGGCGGCTGAACCCAATCCGGCCGGTCAGGCCGCCGCTGCAGCAGGCGCGCCCCTCGATGACCGATCCACTGCCCGAGCCGCCACCGCGCCCGCGCAATCCGATCCCGCGCAGTCGACGACGGCGGCCCCGCCGCGTGCGCCCCGGTCAGCGCCGCACGCCGTGCCACAGACGCCGCCGACAGCCGCATCGACAGGGTGGCGCAGCCGCAAGCGTCCGATCGGACGCGACCTGCCGCCTGCCCCCTCGAACTCGCAGCCGTCGGGCGCGGTACCGCCCGGAGCCACTGGACAATTCGGCGCGCCTATCGATGCGGCGGTGCCGCGTACCCCGTCGGCGGGTTCCGAGGTTGGAGCGCCCGGTCGGCGTGCGAAGAAGCGGGCGCGGCGGGAGCGGGCCACCGAAGCGGTGCGGGAGGTGTTGGCGCCCACCGGGTTCGAGCCCGAGGAGTTGGCGCAGCGGCTGCCGGACACCTTGCGGGGTGTGGGGGAGCAGGCGTTGGTCGCCGTGCGGAAGTGGGCGGATCCGCGGGAGCGGGAGCTGCGGAAGCGGCGGCGGGCTCGGCGGCGGAGTTTCCGGCTCGGGACCGCCTCGGGGTTGACGACGGCCGGAACCGTTGGGCTGGTGTTGATCTCGGCGCCCGCGTGGGCGGTGGTCGTGGTCGGCGGTGGCGCGGTCGCCTTGGTGACCGGGACCGCGGTGACGGCGCGGCGGTATCTGGACATGCGGCGGGAGCCCCTGCCGCAGGCGGCGTTCGTGCCGCGAAAGTTGCCGCCGATCCGGTCGGCGGCGCGGGCTTCGATCGCGCGGTTGGTGCGGGCGGAGCGAGCCCTGCACGGATTGCACGCGCAGATCGCGCGGTCCGGGCGACTGCCGGTGGATGATCTCGACGACACGCTCGAGACTGCCGCGTCGGGTGCGGCCGCCCTGCATGCCCTCGCCCAGGATGTGGTCGCCATGGAGCAGGCCGCCGGTGCGCTGGGGTCGAATTCGCCTCTGGGTGAGCACGTTCGGGCCGTGTCGATCCGTCTCGACGGTGGCGTCGTCGAATTCGAGGGCATGGTCGAGGCGGCCGCCCGGGTGCTGGCCGTGCCCGAAAGCGCGGCGGTGGCCGATGATCTCGGCTGGGCCATGGTCGGACTGCGCGATGCCGCCGATCGGCTCGACGGGTGGGCGCAGGCGCTCACCGAGCTGGCCGACCAGCGCTTCCGCACGCGTCCCTGAGCCGTTTCCGCGCGCGCAATCCCCGAGAACCTCCCGCATCCGCGGCAAGCCTCGGGGTGAACCCTGATTCTGTCCCGGATATCGCGGCTGACCTGGTGATTTTCTCGACCGGCCGACGCAGTATGGATGGTGTCGGATCGCGCGGACGGCGGTTCGGAAACTAGGAGGCAAGGAATGTTCTGGAAGATTCTCGGCGTCGTCGTCCTCGTCTGGATCGCTTTCATGATTCTCGGCGCGCTGATCAAGAGCCTGTTCCCCATCCTGATGGTGAGCGCGGTCATCTTCGGCCTGTACCTGCTGTACAAGGCGGTGTCGGGGTCGAAGGACAAGTCGCCGCTGAGCAAGTTCTGACCGTACGGCCCACGACGGACCGTCTACCCGGGGAGACCCGGGCGGGCGGTCCGTTCTCCGTATGATCGCCGTATGGCTACTGCTGTCGTTGCCACCGCCTACGGTGGACCGGAAGTCTTGTCGCTCATCGACGTCGATGTGCCCGATCCGGGGCCGGGTGACGTCACCATCGCGGTGCGCGCCGCCGGGGTGAATCCCTTCGACTACAAGCTCTACAGCGGTGCGTTCGGCACCGATCCGAGCAAGCTGCCGATCCGGCTGGGGCTCGAGGTGGCCGGGGTGGTCACCGCCGTCGGCCCCGACGCGGTGGGCCCGGCCGGGCCGATCGCGGTCGGCGACGAGGTCATCGCGACGGTGGGCGGCGGATACGCCACCGCGGTCACCACGAACGCCGCGCGCGTCGTGCCCAAGCCCGCAGACGTGGACTGGAAGCAGGCCGCGGGCGTGCTCAGTGTCGGCGGCACCGCGGTGCATCTGCTCGCCGCCACCGCCGTCGGCCCCGGTGACACCGTGCTCGTGCACGGCGCGGCGGGCAGCGTCGGCGCGCTGGCCGCTCAGCTGGCGGTCGCGCGCGGCGCGCGGGTGATCGGCACCGCCTCGCCGAGTCGTCACGAGCGGCTGCGGGCCTACGGCGTCGAACCCGTCGCCTACGGTCCCGGTCTCGCGGATCGGGTGAAGGCGTTGGCCCCCAACGGAATCGACGCCGCCATCGACACGGCCGGCACCGACGAGGCGGTGGACGTCTCCCTCGAACTGGTCGCCGATCGCGGCCGGATCGCGAGCATCGTGGCCTTCGGCCGCGCGGCCTCCGACGGTTTCAAGGTGCTCGGTCAGGGCCCTGGCGCGGATCCGGGCACCGAGATCCGCGGCAACGCCTGGCGTGAACTGCTGCCGCTGTTGTCGGCGGGCAAGCTGGATCTGGCTATCGCGAAGACGTTCCCGCTGGCGGAAGTGGCTGCGGCGCATACGTTCGTGATGGACGGCCACGCCGGTGGAAAGGTCATTCTACTGCCCTGATCGGCGTCGCCAGTTTTGGCGAATCGTCCCCTCCATGACCACACACGGCATATGTTGTTGCCCACAACATATGCCGTGTGTGCGGTCGCAACCCAGTGGCCGCCGCGTGCAGCGTCATGGAAAAGAAGGTCACCCTGATGAGGACGAAAAGCGCGCTCCCGCCGAAGAAGTCCGGACGTCGACGGGGTTACGCCGCCGCCGCGCTGGCTCTGTCCGGCTTGCTCACCCTCACCGCCTGCGGATCCAATTCCAGTACCGACACCTCCACGTCCAACGCTCCCGCCGGCGGCGGGGGAAACGGGACGGTCGGTGTCATCCTCCCGGAGACGGCCACCTCGGCCCGCTGGGAATCCTTCGACAAGCCCCTGCTGCGCAATGCCTTGAACCAGGCCGGATTCGATGCCGACGTCCAGAACGCGCAGGGCGACGTCCAGAAGTTCACCACCCTCGCCGACGGCATGATCTCCAAGGGCGTCAAGGTCCTGGTGATCGCCGCCATCAACAGCGAGGTCGGCAGCGCCGTCGCGGCCAAGGCCAAGAAGGCGGGCATCCCGACCATCGACTACGACCGCCTCAACCTCGGCGGATCCTCCGACTACTACGTGTCCTTCGACAATGTGAAGGTCGGTGAGCTGCAGGGCCAGGGCCTGGCGACCGCGCTGAAGGACAAGCCCGGCGCACAGGTCGTCGAGATCGAGGGCGCCCCGACCGACAACAACGCCACCCTCTTCCATCAGGGCCAGCAGAAGGCCCTGCAGCCGCTCTACGATTCGGGCGCGCTGAAACTGGTGCGCAGCCAGCCCATCGACGACTGGAACAACCAGAAGGGCGGCACCACCTTCGAGCAGATCCTCACCGGCAACGGCGGCAAGGTCGACGGCGTGGTCGCCGCCAATGACGGCCTGGCGGGCGCGGTGATCACGGTGCTGAAGAAGAACGGCCTCAATGGCAAGGTGCCGGTGACCGGTCAGGACGCCACCGTCGACGGGCTCAAGGCGGTGCTGCGCGGGGACCAGTACATGACCGTGTTCAAGCCCATCAAGGAGGAGGCGGAGAACGCGGCCAAGCTCGCCGTCGCCCTGGCCAAGGGCGACAAGGCGGCCGCGGACGCGCTGGCGCAGGCCGTGAGCCAGGACCCGAAGGGCAAGCGGGACGTGAAATCGGTGCTGCTGCAACCGCAACCGATCACCAAGACCGAGGTCAAGCAGGTGGTGGACTCCGGCTTCGTGAAGGCCGGTGACGTCTGCTCCGGTGACGTGAAGTCCGCCTGCTCCGCGCTCGGCATCGCCTGAGGATTCGGCATGAATGAGCCGCTGCTCCGGATCACCGGCCTGAACAAGAGTTTCGGACCGGTGCACGTGCTGCACGACGTGGACCTCACCGTGCCGGCGGGCGAGGTCACCGCACTCGTCGGCGACAATGGCGCGGGCAAATCCACGCTGGTGAAATGTGTCGCCGGAATCCATGCCGCCGATTCGGGCGAGGTGCGATTCCGAGGCGAACCCGTTCACCTGCGTGGCGCCAAGGACGCGGCGGCGCTCGGCATCGAGGTGGTCTACCAGGACCTGGCCCTGGCCGACAATCTCGACATCGTGGCCAATATGTTCCTCGGCCGGGAGCGCGGCAAGCCGTGGCTGCTGGACGAGGCGAGCATGGAGGAGGCGGCGCGGCGCACCCTGGCCTCGTTGGGGGTGCGCACCGTGAAATCGGTGCGCACCCCGGTCGCGGCACTCTCCGGCGGGCAACGCCAGACCGTGGCGATCGCCAAAGCCGTGCTGTGGAACAGCAATCTGGTGCTGCTCGACGAACCCACCGCGGCGCTCGGCGTCGCGCAGACACGGCAGGTGCTGGATCTGGTGCGGCGGCTGGCCGAACAGGGGCTCGGGGTGATGTTGATCAGCCACAACCTGGCCGACGTGTTCGAGGTCGCGGATCGGATCGCGGTGCTGTACCTGGGGCGGATGGCCGCGCAGGTGCGGACCGCCGATGTGACCACCGGGCAGGTGGTGGAGTTGATCACCGCCGGACGCTCGGGGGATCTCGGCTTGGCGCGTCCGGAAGCGGTGGCGCTGTGAGCGAGGAATCCACCGCTATGACCAATGTTTCGGACGCGACGGCCGAATCCGGGACCGCCGTCACCGACTTCGGAATCGACACCACGACGCTATCGGTGCGAGAAGCGTTGAGCGACTACGTTGCTCGGCTGCGCGGCGGCGAGATCGGCTCGCTGCCCGCGATTCTCGGCCTGGTCGCGTTGATCGTCTTCTTCTCGGCCCTCTCGGATGTGTTCTTCTCGCTCAACAACATCGCCAACCTGCTGGCGCAGGGCGCCGGGCAGACCATCATCGCCATCGGGATCGTGTTCGTGCTGCTGATCGGCGAGATCGACCTGTCGGCGGGCACGGCCTCCGGGGTGGCGGGCGCGGTGCTGGCCATGCACTACGTGGACAACGGGAACCTGCTGACCGGCATGGGGTCGACGGTGTTCTTCGTGTTCAACGCCATGCTGGCGCTGGCGGCGATCCTGGCGGGGCTGCTGCGGATCTGGCCGGGGGTGGCGTTCTCGCTGCTCGGCATTCTGCTGACAGTCCTGGGCCTGTCCGCGAATCCGTGGGTGGAGATGCTGCTCGCGGTGTGCGTGGGCGCGGCCATCGGGTCCATCACCGGGTTCCTGATCGCCAAGATCGGGATGCCGTCGTTCGTGGTGACGCTGGCGCTGTTCCTGGCGTGGCAGGGCGTGATCCTGCAGCTCATCGGGGAGGGCGGGGTGCTGGGGATCAGTTCCTCGCCTGTGCTCGACGCGGTGGCCAACGGGAATCTGTCGACGGTGGGCAGCTGGGTGCTGTGCGTGGTGGCGGCGGGCGGGTACGCCGCGGTCACGCTCGGCGGGCATGTGCTGCGCCGGCGGCGGGGGCTGGTGACGCGGCCGACAGCGCTGGTGGTGGTGAAGGTCTCGGCGCTGGTGATCTTCGCGGTCGTCGTGACGGCGCTGCTCACCGTCAACCGGTCGCCGAGCTCGCTGATCGTCATTTCCGGTGTGCCGTACGTGGTTCCGATCGTGCTGGTGCTGCTGGTCGCCGGAACCTACGTGCTGACGCGGACCACCTACGGCCGTCATATCTACGCGGTCGGCGGCAACGTCGAGGCCGCGCGGCGCGCGGGCATCAATGTCACCCAGTTGCGGGCCAGCGTCTTCGTCATCAGTTCCGCGTGCGCGGCCGTCGGGGCGATCGTCTACTCCTCGAAGGTCGGTTCGGTGGATCCGCAAGCGGGCGGGCTCAATACGCTGCTGTTCGCGGTCGGCGCGGCCGTGATCGGCGGGACGTCGCTGTTCGGCGGGCGCGGGCGGGTGGCCGACGCGGTGATCGGCGGCGCGGTGCTGGCGGTGGTGTCGAACGGGCTGGGCCTGCTGCGGCAACCAGCGGCGGTGGTGTCCATCGTGACCGGGCTGGTGCTGCTGCTGGCCGCCTCCGTCGACGCGCTGTCGAGACGCCGCGTGGCGATGTCCGGCCGGTGAGCCGCGCGATGGTATATCCGAGTTCATGACCGTCGCCCGTCCGGACGAGGTGCGCCGGTTCAACCGGTCGACCCTCCTGCGGCTGCTACACACCGGAGGCCCCGCCACCCGCGCGACCCTCGCGGCCGAACTCGGGCTCAACCGATCCACCATCAAGATGCTCGTGGACGGGCTCGCCGAGGACGGCGTGGTGGAGGAGAAGGTGCCGCGCCTGGCCCGTGGCGCCGGGCGGCCGTCGCTGCTGGTGCTGCCGCAACCCGAGGCGGCGGTGGTGCTGGCGGTGGACGTGCAGGTCGAGCACGTGGGGATCGCGCTGGTCGGGTTCGGCGGGCAGATCCTGGGCCGCAACAGCTGGAATCTGCGTGGGCGGCAACGGGAACCGGACGAGGTGATCACCCACGTCGCGGAATCCTCGGCGATCCTGGCTGAGGATCTGGGGCTGCGGCCGGTCGCGGCCGGGGTGTGCGTGCCCGGGGTGGTGCGGCGCGCCGACGGGCTGGTGCACAATGCCGCGAATCTGCGCTGGGGCGAGGTGGCGCTCGGACAGCGGCTGCGGGCGGTGCTGGAGGTGCCGGTCACGGTCGGCAACGACGCCGAATTCGGCGCTCTCGCAGAGCATGTCCGGGGCGCGGGGCGCACCGCCGCCGACGCGGTGTTCGTATCCGCCGATGTCGGGGTGGGCGGCGGGCTCATCGCCCAGGGCGCGCTGCTGCGCGGGCAGGCCGGGTACATGGGCGAGATCGGGCACATGACGGTGCGGCCCGGCGGGCGAAAGTGCTACTGCGGCAACGAGGGCTGTTGGGAGGGCGAGGTGGGGGAGGCGGCGTTGTGCCGGGCCCTCGGCATGCCCGAGCACGGGCCGCGCGGCGCGATCGTGGCCGAACTGCGTGCGCTGGGCGGGAATTGGGAATCCCAGCTCGGCGAGTACCTGGACTGGCTGACGCTCGGGCTGGTCAATGTCGTGAACATTCTCGGGCCCGAACTGGTGGTGCTGGGCGACCTGTTCACCGCGCTGCCCGACGCGGCGATCGCGCGGGTGCGCGAGGAAGTGCACCGGCGCAGCATGGTGAGCCGGGCGTTCGGCGGGGTGCGGATCGAGAAGTCCTGTCTGGGACCGGATCTCAAACTGCTGGGAGCGGCCGAGGCGGCGTTCGAGGGCGTGCTCAGCATGCTGTGATCCGCCGCCGCCGGCTCGGCGCGGGCGGCGCGACGCGGGTCCGGGGTGCGAAGTTCGTGCCCTCGTGGCGCGGGCCGGTGCGGCCGGAGTTGAATACAGGCATGGAGCAACTTCCCGAGGACTGGCAGCGGGGGATCGTCATCGTGGCGCATCCCGACGACATCGAGTACGGGGCCGCCGCGGCGGTCGCACGATGGACCGGGCAGGGCAAGGACATTCGCTACGTGCTGGTCAGCAGCGGTGAGGCCGGTATCGCGGGGCTGTCGCCCGCCGAGGCCGGGCCGTTGCGCGAGGACGAGGAGCGGGCCTCGGCGAAGATCGTCGGCGTCAGCTCGGTCGAATTCCTCGGCTACCCGGACGGCCGCATCGAGGAATCCCTCGCCCTGCGGCGCGACCTGGCCGCCGCCATCCGCCGCCACCGCCCCGAGCTGGTGCTCCTGTTCAACTTCGGCGACACCTGGGCCCGCGGCTACGTCAACTCCGCCGACCACCGCGCCGTCGGCCGTGCCGCCCTCGACGCCGTCTCCGACGCGGGCAACGAGTGGATCCACCCCGATATCGCCGACCTGCCCGCCTGGTCGCCGCGCTGGGCCGCCGTCTACGGCGTCGGCGACGGCAGCCACGGCCTCGACGTCACCGACACCGTCGAGGCCGCCGTCGAATCCCTCACCGCCCACCGCCGCTACCTCGAGGTCCTCAGTCCCGAACCCGTCGAAGCCCAGGCCCGTGCCGTCATCGAGATGACCACCGGCCCCAAGGAGGGCTTCCCGGCCGCCCGGGCCCTCAGCTTCGAGCTGTACCACTTCGCGGGCTGACCGGGGACTTCGCCGCCCGCCCGGCGGCACGAAACCGGAAGGTGGGTGAGGTTCCGGATGTGTCGGGCGGGTGTGGCACCCTGGCCTGGTGCGAGTAGCGGTGGTGGCCGGGCCTGATCCGGGGCATGCGTTTCCGGCGATTGCGTTGTGCGAGCGATTGCTGGCGGCCGGGGACGAGCCGGTGCTGTTCACCAGCCCGCGCTGGTTCGACGCCGCGCGGGACGCCGGGATCGGGGTGCGGCGGCTCAAGGGCCTCGCGCCCCGGGCCGAGGACGACGACAATGACGCCGGGGCGCGGATTCATCAACGGGCCGCGCATATCTCGACCGAGATCCTGCCGGATCTGAGCGCCATGCTGCCCGAACTCGTGGTGTCGGATGTGCTCACCGCCGGCGGCGGGATGGCCGCGGAACGTTTGAGGCTGCCGTGGGTGGAATTGTCGCCGCATCCGCTGTACCTGCAGTCGAAGGGGTTGCCGCCCATCGGGAGTGGCCTCGCGGCGGGGGAGGGGCTGCGCGGTCGGGCCCGGGACTCGGTGCTGCGCGGACTGAGCTCGCGGGCCGTGCGCCGCGGGGAAGTGCAGCGTGAGCAGGCGCGGGCCAGTATCGGCCTGCCCGCGGAGGATCCGGGGCCCGATGCCCGGCTGATCGCCACGCTGCCCGCCCTGGAGGTGCCGCGGCCGGACTGGCCGGAGAACGCCCACCTGGTCGGGCCCCTGCTGTGGGAGCCCACCTCGCACATTCTCGACCTGCCGCCCGGCGACGAACCGCTGGTCATGGTCGCCCCCTCCACCGCTCAGACCGGCCAGGTCGGTCTGGCGGAGGCCGCCTTGGAGGCGTTCGAGGGCGCGGGCGTCCGGGTCGCCATCTCCACCCTCGACACCCCGCCCACCAGCCTCCCGTCCTGGGCCACAGCCGGTTTGGGCCGTCAGGACGAACTGCTGCGGCACGCCTCGGTGGTGATCGGCGGCGGCGGACACGGACTGCTCGCCAAGACCCTGCTGTCAGGCGTCCCGATCGTCACCGTTCCCGGCGGCGGCGATCAGTGGGAGCTCGCCAATCGCGCGGCCCGCCAAGGCAGTTCCCGGTTCGTGCGGCCGCTCACCCCCGAGGCCCTGCGGGACGCGGTGAAACGCATCCTCGACGATCCCGCCTACAAGACCGCCGCCGAGTCGGCCGCCGCCGGCATCGCGGACACCGTCGACCCGGTCGAGATCTGTCACGCCGTGGTGCTCTGACGCCGCCTGCGGGACGGGTGCCGGACCAGCCGTGCGAGCTCCGGACCGACCGGTCGCGCACGAGTCGGCCGATCCGGTCGGACCGGTAGGCCACCGGCCGGATCCGCGCGGTGGCGTAGGCTCGCGGCCGTGCGGCTGACGGAGTTTCAGGAGTTGATGCATACCGAGTTCGGCACGGCGCGCGCCGACGCGCTGCTGACCGATCACGTGCTGCCGTCCATGGGACGGACCGGCGCGCAGGCCATCGAGGCGGGGATCGATCCCCGCGACGTGTGGCGGGCGCTGTGCGCGGAATTCGATGTACCGAAGTCGCGCTGGTGAATTCGGGTTACCCGGCGGACTGCTCCGACTGGGTCTTCTTCGCATAGTGCCGCGTCGCCTTGGCGCGATTGCCGCACGCCGCCATGGAATGCCAGCGGCGGGTGCCGTTCTTCGAGGTATCCAGGAACCACAGGACACAGTGCGGGTGCGCACACTGCTTGATGCGTTCGGGGGAGCTCGCCAACAGGTGGAGCAGGTTGTCGGCGGCGAGCCAGGCGGGTAGCCAGGCCGGGTCGGCGACCTCGGGGACGTCGGCCGGGCCCGCTGCGGTCAGGGAGCGGCGGATGCGGCCGTGCGCGAGCACCGCATTGAGGTCGTCGGCGATGTGCGGATCATCCGCGGAGTCGGCCTTGGCCACGCGCAGGATCGCGTCGCGGGCGGCTATCAGGGCATTGAGCGTGTCTTCGTCGGCGGGCATGTCGAGATCGTTGTCGGCCAGCCACTGCCGGGCGCCGGCCACATCGGTGAGCAGATCCTGCGGGCCCGTCTGCGCTATCCAGCGCGTGTTGAGCAGGTCCAACGCGGGCGGTTCACCGAGGTGGGGGCGTGGTTCGGGCACGTCTGAGGGTAACCGGCTCCTTGTCGTCATCGGATCATCCACTCCCTTCTAACCAGACAAATCAACTATAGGGGTTGACGGTGGGTGACCCCGGCGATTAGCTTCTAACCTGTCAAACAAACAACATAGGTTAGATCATTCCGAAGGGATTCATCATGACCGCACCCGTCCTCGCCCCCGGGCACATCGGCCTCAATGTCACCGACCTCGACCGCTCGGTGTCCTTCTATCGGCGCGCGCTCGGCTTCGAGCAGCTCGGCGCGGGCGGGGAGGGCGCGCAGCGCTTCGCCTTCCTCGGGCGGGACGGGCAGTTGCAGGTCACGCTGTGGCAGCAGAGCGACGGCGAGTTCTCGGCGAAAACTCCCGGCCTGCACCACCTCTCGTTCCAGGTCGACACCATCGACCAGGTCCGTGCGGTGGAGACCGCGCTGAAGGACCTGGACGTCGCGTTCGCCCACGACGGCGTCGTCGCCCACGGCGAGGGCGCGGCCTCCGGCGGCATCTTCTTCATCGACCCGGACGGCATCCGCCTCGAGGTGTACGCGCCGTCGGGCGCCGAGCATGCTCCCGCTCCCTCGGGTAGCGCCCCGACCTGCGGATTCTTCTGAGCCGGAATATCGGACTGCCACCGCGGGATTCGCATGGGGTGCCGCCGCGGCGCCTCGCCACCGAACCGAGCCCCCGAAGGGAGACGGACATGAACGACATACGAGTGCCCGGCGGGGTCGCCTATCACCCCGGGGAACTGGCGGTGCAGCGGCGGCTGGGCCAGGCCGACATCGCGCAGCGGGTCGGCCGGATGATCCGGCCCGACATTCCGGCCGCCGCCGCGCGATTCCTGGCCGAACAGCCGATGATCGTGCTGGCCGCGGCCGATGACGCGGGCCGCATGTGGGCGGGCCAGCTGGCGGGGTCACCCGGGTTCGTCCACGCCGCCGGCGAGCGCGTCATCGAAGTCGAGGCGACACCGGTGGCGGGTGACCCGCTGGCCGAATCGCTGCGCGGCACACGGCATGTCGGGATGATCGCGTTGCAGCCGCAGACCCGCCGCCGCATGCGGGTCAACGGGGTGATCGCGCCCACCGCGACCGGACTGCGCATCGACACCGAACAGGTGTATTCGAACTGCCCGAAGTACATTTCCCGACGAGGGGTCGAGGAATGGATCGCGGGCACGACACCGGAGGTGCGCCGCGGCACGGAGCTGGATGCCGCGCAGCGGGAACTCGTCTCGCGCGCCGACACCTTCTTCGTCGCCTCCGCCGACGCCGACGGGCACGCCGACGCCTCCCATCGCGGCGGCAATCCCGGCTTCCTGCAGGTGCTTTCCCCGACCCGCCTGCGCTGGCCCGACTACCGCGGCAACTCCATGTTCATGACCCTCGGCAATATCGCCGCCGATCCGCGCTGTGGGCTGCTCGTGCCCGACTGGCGGACCAGGGCCACCCTGCAACTCACCGGAACCGCCGAGATCACTTGGGACGAGGCGGTTTTCACGCCCGGCGCGCAATGCGCCATCGATTTCACCGTCACCGAGGTCGTCGAGATCTCGGGCGCCACACCCCTGCGCTGGACCGACCCCGAGCTGTCGCCGGTCAACCCCTGACCCGCGATCCCCGTCAACCCGAAAGGCTCACCGCCATGCGTCCTCCACTGCCGCCCTTCGACCTGGAATCCGCGAAGCAGAAGGTTCGCGCCGCCGAAAACGCCTGGAACACCCGCGATCCCGAGAAGGTCGCGCAGGCGTACACCGAGGATTCGGTCTGGCGCAACCGCGACGAGTTCCTCACCGGCCACGCCGAGATCGTCGACTTCCTGAAGCGCAAATGGTCCACCGAGAACGGCTACGCCCTGCGCAAGGACCTGTGGACCTTCACCGAGAACCGCATCGCCGTCCGCTTCCAGTACGAATGGCACGACGACCAGGGCCGGTGGCATCGCAGCTACGGCAACGAGCTGTGGGAGTTCGCGCCCGACGGCCGCATGTCGCGTCGCGAGGCCAGCATCAACGATGTGCCGATCGCCGAGTCCGAGCGTCGCATCTTCGGCCCGCGCACCGAGGAGGACGACGACGCCCTCCTCCCCGTGCGCTAGCGGTCAGACCAGCGCGGGAGCGGGGGCCGGTTCGGCATCGCGTTCGTGGGTGCGGAAGAGCGCGAACACCGCGACGCCACACACGATTCCGACGGCGCTCGCCACCGCGACCGCCGAATCCAGACCCGTCACGAAGTGCGGCAGCGTCGGACGGCCGTCACCGGCGGTGCCGCGGAACACGGTGCCCAGCACCGCGACCCCGAGCGCCAGGCCCAGCTGCCGCGCGGTGTTCACCGCCCCGGCCGCCGTCCCGCTCTGCTGCGGCGGGACCGCGGCCATGCCCACGGCCACCAGCGGCGGAGCCATCACGCCGACACCCGCGCCGATCACCAGCAGCCCGGGAACCGCGGCGGTCCAGGACGATCCGGCGTCGATCAGGGTGAGCAGCCCGCTGCCCACGCCGATCGTGAGCAGGCCGCCGCCGATCGACCACCTCGGCGACAGGTCGTGCAATTGCCGGCCGAACACGCCCGACGTCAGGAAGGCGCTCACCGACATGGGCAGCAGCGACAGCCCGGCCCGCAACGGGGTCAGGTGCAGTTGCTGCTGGAGCCACAGCGAGATCAGCGGGCTGGCCGCGAAGGCGGCGAAACTCATGCCGAGAGCGGCGATCAGGGTCGCGACCAAGCCGGTGTGACGCAGCAGGGTCAGCGGCAGCATCGGTGCGGCGCTGCGGGATTCGACGGCCAGGAACGCCAGCAGCGCTGCCGCGCCGGCGATCAGGGCGGTCACCGCGCGGGCATCGGTCCAGCCGTGTTCGCCGCCGCGAATGATGCCGTAGGTCACCGCGGTCGCCGCCAGCGCGAACGCCGCCATGCCGGGCAGGTCCACGCCGCGATCGGCGCGGCGCGGCGACGGGCCGAAAGCGATGGCGGTCAAGGGAATCGTGATCGCCGCGATGGGCAGGTTCACGAAGAAGATCCACCGCCACGACAGCAGATCGGTCAGCACGCCGCCGAGCACCACGCCGATGCCCGCGGACGCGCCCGCCACCGCACCCCACGCGCCGAACGCGACACCGCGCTCCTTGCCGGTGTAGGTGGCGTGCAACAGCGACAGCGTCGTCGCCAGCATGGCCGCACCGCCGATGCCCTGCGCGGCGCGCGCGGCCACCAGCACTTCCGCGGACTGCGCGACACCGCAGGCCAGCGAGGCCGCCGCGAACAGGACCAGGCCCACCAGATAGGTGGGTTTGGCGCCGACCCGGTCGGCGAGTGAGCCCAGGACCAGCAGCAGGGCGGCCAGGGCGAGAGCGTAACCGTCGACGACCCACTGCAATCCGGACAATCCGGTGCCGAGGTCGACGGCGATGTCAGGCAGGGCGACATTCACGATCGTGACGTCTATGAGCAGCATCAGCGTGCCCAGGCAGGCCGCGACGAGGGGGAGCCATTTCCGCATGGGAACCTCCGGGAGAACGAGCGATTTCGTCACCTAGACTGGCGATGAAGCCCGGCATCCCCTAGCCACACCGGCTCTGACGAAAGATTCCTCCGATGGATGCTGAGCACGCGGCCGAATCCGCCGTTCTGGATACGCTCGACAAGCAGATCATCCACGGCCTGGTCACCGACGCGCGCATCCCGTTCGCGCGGCTCGGCGCGATCCTGGGCGTATCCGAGCAGACCGTCGCCCGCCGCTACCGGTCGCTGCGGCGGCGCGGCATGCTCCACGTCGCCGGGCAGGTGAATACGGTGCCGCTCGGGCGCACCCGGTGGATCCTGCGCATGCGGACCGCGCCGAATCGGGCGGTCGGGCTGGCCGAGGCGCTCGCCCGGCAGCCGGATGTGAGCTGGGTGTCCTTGCAGGCCAATGGATTCGAGGTCACCTGCGTGTGTCGGCCGCGGTCGGTGGAACGACAGGACGAGCTGCTGTTACGGATGATCCCGCGCGCCACTCAGGTGCTCGAGCTGACCGTGCACGAGGTGATGCGGCAATTCCCGTTCGGCGAGGAGTGGCCGCGCTACAGCACGCTGCTCACGGCCGAGCAGCTCGGTGAACTGGGGCCGCGGCCGCCCATGTGGGAGCCGCGGGGGCCGGAGAAATCGGTCCAGCTGTCGCGGGAGGACGAGGCGATGCTGGCCATCCTGGGGCGCGACGGGCGGGCCGCCTACGCGCAGATCGCCACCGCCACCGGGTGGAGTTCGAGCCGGGTGGCGCGGCGCATGAGCGAGCTCATCGCCTCCGGGGTGCTGTACTTCGATCTCGACTTCGCTTTGGAGCGAATGGGTTACGTGTCGCGGTCCATGCTGTGGATGCGGGTGCGGCCCGGGGATCTGGAGGCGGTGGGCCGGGCCGTCGCCACGCATCCGGAGGTGACTTTCGTCGCGGCGACCACGGGGACCACGAATCTGGTGGCCGCGGTGGTGTGCCACGACACCGCGCATCTGTACCGGTATGTCACCGAGTCGCTGGGGGTGCTGCCGGGGATCAACGATGTGCAGGTGCTGTCGGCGTTGCGGATATTCAAACAGTCGTCGACGCTGTTGGATGACCGGAAGGTGGGGGTCGTGCCCTGAGCCCGGTCAGCTTGCCGAACGATAGCTACCAGGCGTTTCGCGTGTCGTTCAGCGCGTCGCTTGCATCGAACACCTGTTCGTCTAAGCTCGTCGTCGGAAGTTGTCGGTGCCTCCCTCTAACGTGGGCGCCAACCACAGAATGAGACTCACCCGTTGAGAAGGGGACAGACGATGGCACCTCCGGCTTTCGATCGTGACAAGGCCCTCGAACTGGCGTTGGCGCAGATCGAGAAGGGTTTCGGCAAGGGCGCGGTCATGCGCCTGGGAGAAGAGGCGCGCCAGCCGATCGCGGTGATTCCCACCGGATCCATCGCGCTGGACGTCGCTCTCGGCATCGGCGGCCTGCCGCGCGGCCGCATCGTGGAGATCTACGGCCCGGAATCCTCGGGTAAGACCACCGTCGCGCTGCACGCGGTCGCCAACGCGCAGGCCAACGGCGGCGTCGCGGCGTTCATCGACGCCGAGCACGCGCTGGACCCGGACTACGCCCGCAAGCTCGGTGTCGACACCGACGCGCTGCTGGTCTCGCAGCCCGACACCGGTGAGCAGGCGCTCGAAATCGCCGACATGCTGGTGCGTTCCGGCGCCATCGACATCATCGTCATCGACTCCGTCGCCGCCCTGGTGCCGCGCGCCGAGATCGAGGGCGAGATGGGTGACAGCCACGTCGGTCTGCAGGCCCGCCTGATGAGCCAGGCGCTGCGCAAGATGACCTCGGCGCTGAACAACTCCGGCACCACCGCCATCTTCATCAACCAGCTGCGCGAGAAGATCGGCGTCATGTTCGGCTCCCCCGAGACCACCACCGGTGGTAAGGCGCTGAAGTTCTACGCCTCGGTCCGTCTGGACGTGCGCCGCATCGAGACGCTGAAGGACGGTTCCGACGCGGTCGGTAACCGCACCCGCGTGAAGGTTGTCAAGAACAAGGTCTCGCCGCCGTTCAAGCAGGCCGAGTTCGACATCCTCTACGGCTTCGGCATCTCCAAGGAGGGCTCGATCATCGACATGGGTGTCGATCAGGGCTTCATCCGCAAGTCCGGCTCCTGGTACACCTACGAGGGCGACCAGCTCGGCCAGGGCAAGGAGAACGCCCGCAAGTTCCTGCTCGAGAACACCGACGTCCGCGACGAGATCGAGAAGAAGATCAAGGAGAAGCTCGGCATCGGCGCGGACGTCACCGCCGCCGAGGAAACCGCCGCCGACTTCTGACATGACCTCGCGGGATTCCGAAGGGCCCCGGCGCATCCCGCCGGGGCCCACCCCCCAGCTGGACGCGGTGGAACGCCTCCGCCGCCAACTGGAATCCCGCGACGCCAAGTCCGCCCGCCGCCCCTCCCGCTCCACCACCCCCCGCTCCGCCGAGCCGAGCCACGACCTCTTCGGCCGCGACTCCGCCGACCCCTACGCCTCCGCCGGCGGCTGGAACTACGGCCCCTCCGGCGGCCGCACCGACTCCTACCACGCGGTCCCCGAACACCATTCGCCGAGCGACGACCGCTCCACCTGGCGAACCACCGACGCCGCACCGATCCCGTCCGCCTCGACGCGCTCGAACTCCGAAGCCGCGGACCATGATCCGGAAGCCCCCGGCGACGATCCCGTCTCCTCGGGCACGACATCCGCACGGCCGCCCCGCGACTCCGAACCTCCACGCCGTGCCGATGAATCCGCCCGTCGCCCACCAGGCGCCGCCGCTGATCCGACCCGCGCCGTCCCGCCCCCGAATTCATCCCGCCCGCAACGCCGTTCGCCCACCGGGCGAGGCCGTTCGCCGGGGCAGTGGCGAGAGGAAGCGCCCACTGCCCCCGGCGACAAGCTGGCCGCGGCACGGGCCGCGTTGGCCGAGGCCACTGCCATCGCGGCCGCGAATGCGGCGCAGGCTGCGGCGGAGTCGGATCGGCGTGGTCGAGGTGGCCGCGCGAAGGCCGTGGCGGATCAGGACGGTGCAGAGCACGAGGTTGCCGATGAGGGGCGCAGCCCCAGGGCACGTCGCACTCACAGGAACTCGGATGCGGGGAAGTCGCATGGCGATGCCGATGAGAACTCGGTTTCGCGGGAGTCGTACGGCGATATCGATGAGAACTCGGGTCCGGGGTCGGATGACGGCGGCAGGCAGGATCAGGCCGGTGGACGCGGGCGTCGCGGTGGCCGTCGGCGCGGGGAGTACCGGGAACGTCCCGGGGGCGTTGGTGCCGACTCCGAGGATGACGGCGGTCGACCTGGACGGGGCGGCCGTCGGCGTGGGCGGAATGGGGCCGGTGAGGAATCGGCCGGTGCGGCTGCTACGGCGGGTGGCGGCACCGAGTCGCAGGCTAAGGACATCTGCCTGCGTCTGCTGACCGATCGGGCGCGGAGCCGGTTCGAGTTGGCTGATCGGTTGGCAGACAAAGGGTTCAACGCTGATGTGGTGAAGCGGGTGCTCGATCGGCTGACCGAGGTCGGGCTGATCGACGACGCGGCTTTCGCGCAGCAGTGGGTGCATTCGCGGCACACCTATGGGGGCAAGGGCAAGAAGGTGCTCGCGGAGGAATTGCGGCGCAAGGGGATCGCACCCGAACACGCCGAGCCGGCCCTGGAGGCGATCACCCCCGCCGATGAGCGGACTCGTGCGTCGGACCTGGTCCACCGTAAAGCCGCGAACCTCTCCCCGGAACTCGACCGCGACAAGGCCGTCCGGCGCCTGGTCGCCATGCTGGCCCGCAAGGGCTACAACCCGGGCACCGCCTTCGACGTGGTGACCACCGAACTCCCGCCCCAACCCACCACCCGCCGCGCCGCCGCGCCCACGCCGACCGGCGACTCGAACCCCACCCACGCCCGCCGCGAACCCCCCTCCGACGACACCGAATCCGCGACCGAACTGATCCGCACCAAACTCCGCACCCTGTCCCCGACCCTCGACCGCGACACAGCCACCCGCCGCCTGGTAGGCCTCCTGGCCCGCCGCGGCTACGCCTCCGCCACCGCCTACAAGGTCGTGACCGCGGAACTGAACGCCGCCAACTTCGCCCCCGATCGACCCGACCGGACATCGGGAAAAGCGCCCGCACCGCGCCGTTCGAAGCTCTCGTCCCCACCCCCGACCGACCCGGCCGAGGACGACGAACAAGCCCGTGCCGCCGAATTGGTCCGCGCGAAGATCCGTACCCTGCCCCGAAACCTGGACCACGCCAAGGCCACCCAACGCCTCGTCGGCCTCCTGGCCCGCCGCGGCTTCAGTGCGTCGACGGCCTACGCGGTGGTGAAAGCCGAACTGGCCGAGGCCGATCTCTCGGGTGACTGATCAAAGCAGCTGAGTGCTCGGTCCGCCGGCGCGCGTAGGTGGTAGCGCAGGAGTTCGGCCGATGTCCACTGCCCGGCAGGTCAGTGCAGGACCCCGCCCGGGCGGCGGGTGGACAGTGCGCGGCGCGCGTGCCGGTGGCCGGAATGACGGAGGGGGCGCTGGGCGGTCAGGTGCGGGGACTCGGGCTTCAGAGGTTTCTCCCGGCGTGCGTCGCGGAGGCGGTGGAGGGCCTCGCGGATCATGTGCATGCCCAGGATGGCGGCGAAGGTGGTGAGCCCCGCGAGGAGCGGGGCGAGCACCGTGGCCAGGAAGAGCCCGAAGACGAATTCTCTTCGAGCGCTGTCGTCTTCGGTCATGAAATTCAGTATGCGAGCTGGGGGAGCGGCTTGTCCGGCGGTCGGGCAAGCCGCACCGGTCAGTTCGGCGGTTTCTGCAGGGAAACGTCGGACACCATGGCGTCCATGCCGGGCGGGGCGGTGATGGTGCCCGCCGCGACCACGGCGCGGGAGCCGCGTTTGCGGGTGCGCAGCCACTTCTCGACGCGGGTGGCCAGCACGGTCAGCGTGTAGTTGATGATGATCATGATGATGGCGATCACGATCAGCGACGGGATCGGGTTCTGCTGCGCGGCGCCGAGTTGGGTGCCCGAGCGCACGATCTCGAGGTAGGTGATCTGGTAGCCGAGCGCGGAGTCCTTGAGCGCCACCACCATCTGCGAGATCAGCGCCGGCATCATGGCGGTGATCGCCTGCGGCAGCAGGATCGACACCATCACCTGGGTCTTGCGCATGCCCAGCGCCACGGCCGCCTCGGTCTGCCCCTTGGGCAGCGCGCGGATGCCCGAGCGCACGATCTCGGCGATGACCGACCCGTTGTAGACGGTCAGTGCCGTCACCACCGCCGCCAGCGCCAGCTGATCGGAGGGGAACGCGTTCTGCTTGGCGAACAGGTAGTAGAGGAAGATCATCAGGACCAGCACGGGAATCGCCCGCGAGACCTCCACCACCACGGCCGCGAACCAGCGGATCGCCCGATGATCCGACATGCGCAGAATGCCGAACAGCATGCCCAGCACCAGCGCCAGCACGATGGACAGCGCCGCCGCCTCGAGCGTGCCGCGCAGACCCGGCAGCAGGTAGGTGCTCCACACCTGGCTCTCGGTGAACGGCTTCCATTTGGCTTCGGTGAGCTGACCCTTGTCGGCGAGCCCGCGGTAGACGAACCACAGCACCGCGGCGACAACGGCGATCGCGATGACCGAATAGATCCGGTAGCGCACCCGGGCGCGGGGGCCGGGCGCGTCGTAGAGCACGGACGCCGCGGTCATCGCGCCACCTCGTATCGTTTGGCCAGCCAGCCGAAGAACAGGCCGGTCGGCAGGGTCAGGATCACGAACCCGAGCGCGAAGATGGCGCCGATATTGAGCACGGCCGCCTCGTTCTCGTTCATCTCCGCCATGAGCAGCGCCGCCTCGCCGACGCCGATGGCCGAGGCGATGGTCGAGTTCTTGGTCAGGGCGATGAGCACGCTGCCCAGCGGCGCGATGACCGCCCGGAAGGCCTGCGGCAGCACCACCATGCGCAGGTTCTGCCCGAAGGTGAACCCCAGCGAACGGCCCGCCTCCGACTGCCCGAACGGCACCGTGTTGATGCCCGCTCGCAGCGACTCGCAGACGAAAGCCGCCGTGTAGACGCTCAATCCGACGATCGCGAACCGGAAGTTGTTCTCGGAGATGCTGTTCGGCCCCTCCGCCGCGAGCCGCAGCCCGAGCGTGGAGTACAGGCCGATGGAGCAGAACACGATGATCAGCGTGAGTGGCGTGTTCCGGATGATGTTGACGTACAGGGTGCCGATCCAGCGCGCGATCGGAATCGGCGACACCCGCATGCCCGCGACGAGGGTGCCGAGAATCAGCGCCCAGAACCCCGAGTACAGCGTCAGTTTGATGGTCACCCAGAACGCGTCGAGCAGCTTGGTGTGATAGTTGGAGATCAAGTCGAACACGACTGCCCCATTCCTCCGATCGGAAAACGAAGCGTGCCAGGTGATTTCAGCAGCAGGAAATCACCCGGCACGAGTCCGCGAATCAGTACCGGTCGACCTTGGGCGGCTCCGGAACCTGGTATCCGGTGGAGCCGAACTCCTTCTCCAGCGCAGCCTTCCACGCCCCGGAGGCGATCATGGCGTCGATGGCGTCATTGATCTTGCCGCGGGATTCGGTGTCGCCCTTCTTCACGCCGATGCCGTACTTCTCGACGGTGAAGGTGTTGCCGACCACCTTGAGCGCGCCCGGCGACTGCGCCGCGTAACCGCGCAGGATGATGTCGTCGGTGGTGACCGCGTCGACCGCGCCGGATTTGAGCGCCTCCACGCACAGCGAGTAGGTGTCGTACGTGATCAGCTGCACCTCATGGGCGGCGACGTACTTGTCCTTGATGTTCTGCGCCGGGGTGGAACCCTTCACCGAGCACAGCTTCTTGTTGCCGTTCAGCGAATCCGGCCCGGTGATGTCGGTGTTGTCCGACCGCACCAGCAGCGACTGACCGGTCTGGAAGTACGGGCCCGCGAAATCGACCTTCTCCTTGCGCTTGTCGGTGATCGAGTAGGTGGCGACGATGAAATCGACCTGCCCGTTCTCGATCAGCGTCTCGCGCTGCGCCGACGGCGACTCCTTGAAGGTGATGTTCTCCGCCTTCACGCCCAGCTTGTCGGCCACGTAGGTGGCGACGTCGACGTCGAAGCCGCTGAAGCTGCCGTCCTTGTTGTGCAGGCCCAGGCCCGGCTGGTCGTACTTGATGCCGACGGTGAGTTTGCCGTCGGCGGCGTGCTGGCTGGCGGTCTTGTTGCTGCTGCCGCCGCACGCGGTGACAGCGAGAGCCAGGGCAGCCACTCCGGCGGCGATCCTGAGCGCGGGGTTGATCCTCATCGAACGTCCTGTTCTCTTGTGGAGTCAGTGGGAGAGGATCTTGCCGAGGAAGTCCCTGGCGCGATCCGATTTCGGTGCGGTGAAGAAGGATTCGGGTTCGGTGTCCTCGACGATCTGCCCGTCGGCCATGAACAGCACCCGATTGCCGGCGCGCCGCGCGAAGCCCATCTCGTGGGTGACGACCAGCATGGTCATGCCGTCGCGGGCCAGCCCGACCATGACCTCGAGCACCTCGGACACCATTTCGGGGTCGAGTGCGGAGGTGGGCTCGTCGAACAGCATCACCTTCGGGCTCATGGCCAGCGCGCGGGCGATGGCCACGCGCTGCTGCTGTCCGCCCGAGAGCTGCGCCGGATATTTGTCGGCCTGATTGGCGATGCCGACCCGGTCGAGCAGCTCCAGTGCCCGGGCTCGCGCCTTGGCCTTGTCGGTGCGGCGCACCTTCACCGGCGCCAGCATCACATTGTCGAGAATTGTCTTGTGCGCGAACAGGTTGAACTGCTGGAACACCATGCCCACGTCGGCGCGCAGCTTGGCGAGGGCCTTGCCTTCCTCGGGCAGTTTCACCCCGTCGACGGCGATCTCACCGGAATCGATGGTCTCGAGCCGGTTGATGGTTCGGCACAACGTCGACTTGCCGGAGCCCGAGGGTCCCACCACGATCACGACCTGCCCCTTGGGCACTTCGAGATTGATGTCACGCAAGACGTGCAGCGAGCCGAAGTGCTTGTCCACATTCCGCATCGAGATCATCGGCGCGGGAGTGCTGATGGAATCGGCCACGTCGGTCATGACCAGTGACCCTAACCACCTTGCGCCCGAAATGCTCGTCTTTGCCGGTCCGGCCCGGACTGTGCCGGGACTCGACACCCGCGCGTAACCAGCGATTGACGCCGCCGAGACCAGCCCGGCCGGTCGGGCGTTGATTCAGCGACAACTCCGCGACCATCGGCGGCCGTCGGCCGATGGCGTTTAGGGCCCGCGCGGGGCAGCTATTACCCTGGTTGAGTGAATTCCCCGGCCCGGACCTACGAGGTCCGCACTTACGGCTGCCAGATGAACGTGCACGACTCCGAGCGGCTCTCGGGTCTGCTCGAGGACGCCGGCTACGTCAAGGCCGTGGCCGGCGATACCGCTGACCTGGTCGTCTTCAATACCTGCGCGGTGCGCGAGAACGCCGACAACAAGCTGTACGGCACCCTCGGCCACCTCGCGCCGATCAAGGCCGAACGCGAGGGCATGCAGATCGCGGTCGGCGGCTGCCTGGCGCAGAAGGACCGCGACACCGTGGTCAAGAAGGCGCCCTGGGTGGATGTGGTGTTCGGCACCCACAACATCGGCTCGCTGCCGGTGCTGCTGGAGCGGGCCCGCCACAACGAGCAGGCGCAGGTCGAGATCATCGAATCGCTCGAGGCGTTCCCGTCCACGCTGCCCGCCAAGCGTGAGTCCGCGTACGCGGGCTGGGTGTCGATCTCGGTGGGCTGCAACAACACCTGCACGTTCTGCATCGTGCCGGCGCTGCGCGGCAAGGAGGTCGACCGGCGGCCCGGCGACGTGCTCGCCGAAGTGCAGGCGCTCGTCGAGCAGGGCGTGCTCGAGGTGACGCTGCTGGGTCAGAACGTGAACTCCTACGGCGTCTCGTTCGCCGATCCCGAGGAGCCGCGCGACCGTGGCGCTTTCGCGAAGCTGCTGCGCGCCGCCGGGACCATCGAGGGCCTCGAGCGGATCCGCTTCACCTCCCCGCACCCGGCCGAGTTCACCGACGACGTGATCGAGGCCATGGCCGAGACCCCGAATGTCTGCCCGCAGCTGCACATGCCGCTGCAGTCCGGTTCGGACCGCGTGCTCAAGGCCATGCGCCGCTCCTACCGCAGCGCCAAGTTCCTCGGCATCATCGAGAAGGTACGCGCCGCCATGCCGCACGCCGCCATCACCACCGACATCATCGTCGGCTTCCCCGGCGAGACCGAGGAGGACTTCCAGGCCACCCTGGACGTGGTGCGGCAGGCGCGGTTCACCAGCGCGTTCACCTTCCAGTACTCGATCCGCCCGGGCACCCCGGCCGCGACCATGCCCGACCAGCTGCCCAAGGAGGTCGTGCAGGAACGCTACGACCGGCTGATCGAGCTGCAGGAGCAGATCTCCCTGGAAGGCAATCAGGCCCTGGTCGGTTCGACCGTCGAACTGCTGGTCGCCGAGGGCGCGGGCAAGAAGAACGACAAGACCGCCCGCATGTCCGGCCGCGCCCGCGACGGCCGCCTGGTCCACTTCCGCCCGACCGCGAACCCGGCCCCGGGCAGCGAAATCCGGCCCGGCGACATCATCACCATCGACGTCACCGGCGCGGCCCCGCACTACCTGATCGCCGACGGCGAGGTGCTGAGCCACCGACGCACCCGCGCGGGCGACGCCCACGAGCAGGGCATCACCCCCAAGACCGCGCCGATCGGCGTCGGCCTGGGCCTGCCCAGCATCGGCGCGCCCGTGGTGGTCGAGACCGCCGCCGCGGGCTGCGGTTCCGCCTGCGGCGACTAGCGGACGCCGTCCTCGCGGGTGCCCGGGCCCGCCCGGGCGCCGCGAACCGTGGGTCGGCTGTCAACTACGCAGCGTCATAGGGCAGGATCGCGGGGGACGTGCGGTGGATCGCCATCGCGGGATTCCGCCCGACACGCCGCCGACCACTCCGGTGCCGCGCCCGAGCGCGGTGCGGGACTCGACGACCCAGGCGTGAGCGAGGATCGCAGCGGTATGACCGAGCAGCAGCCCACCGGCTCCGACGAGCCTCGTGACCGGCCGGAGCAACCGGAAGACGAAGCAGCACAATCGGATACGGCGTCGCAGCAGGCGCCCGACGCGAACGAGGAGAGCATGAAGGCGGCCGACCGGAGTCAGGACTTCGAGCAGTTCCGCGCGGACCTCGAGGCTGTCGAACGCAAGATCGCCGGCGAGATCGACCCGGGCATGCGGGCCATGGTGGTCGCCGGTTCGGTGTTCGTGCTGCTGGCCTCGCTGGTGCTGCCGCACGCGGGCAAGACCCGTGGCTTCGACGTGCTGCTCTACGACACCGTCGCCCAGGCCGATCACATCGGCCTGCCGTCGCGGGTGTTCGTCTGGTTCGTGGTGGTCTTCGGCATCGGCTTCTCGGTGCTCGCGCTCATCACCCGCCGCTGGATGCTGGCCTGGATCGCCGTCGCCGGTTCCGCCGTCGGCAGCGTCTTCGGCGTGCTGTCCATCTGGCACCGCCAGACCCCCGGCCTCGGCAACTACCACGGCGCGGGCCCGGGCGTCGGCCTCATCGTGGCGACGCTCGCCATCATCGTGCTGACCTTCCACTGGGTTCGCGTGGTCTGGGCCCGCACCTCGGTCCAGCTGGCCGCCGAGGAGCAGCGTCGCCTGGCCGCCGCCGAGGCCGAGGACCAGCAGCGCCGCCGCCTCTTCGGCGAGGACTGAGCCGCAGCAGGAGTTCCGGAAGGCCCGGTGGCAACCGAATCGGTTGTCACCGGGCCTTTTTCGTGCGACGTGGGTATTACGGCGGCCACGGCCCGGTGGCGCGGCAGCCGGGTTCCGGTAGCCGAATCCTCGGGGCGGACGCCTCTGCTGCGTCGCCGGGTGGCCGTCCAGCCCACTGGACATCGATTCGGCGTGGGTGGCGTCGCCCGATCGAGCTCCGGCGGCGATGGGGCGACCGGCCAGTCCGAGCAACGAGAAGGCCGGGTGGCGACCCGATCGTCGCCACCCGGCCATTCTGACCGACGTGTTGGTGATCGCCTGGGCCGCAAGGGGATCCAGGCGATCGCCGTTCAGCGCTGGCTGACCGCGCCCTCGGCGGCCTCGGCCCATTCGCGCCACTGCTTGGCCTGCTCCAGGGCCTTCTCCGCGTCGCGGGTCTTGCCCGCGGCCTGGGCCTTGGCGGCCTGCTCCTCGAACTGGGCGACGCGCTCACGGAACTGGGCGGCGCGGGCCATGGCCTCGGGGTCGGTGCGGCGCCACTGGGCGTCGGCGGCCTCGCGGACCTTCTTCTCGATGGCGCGCAGCCGCGATTCCAGGTCGTGCATGCGCTCGCGGGGCACCTTGCCGATGGCGTCCCACTTCTCCTGGAGTTCGCGCAGGGCGTTGCGAGCGGCATCGAGCCCGGTCTCCGGGTTGATGTGCTGGTAGGCCTCGAGCAGCTCCTCCTTGAGGGAGGCGTTCTGCTCGAACTCGTGGTCGCGTTCGCTGGCCGCCGAGTTGCGGGCGGCGAAGAACACGTCCTGGGCGGCCTTGAAGCGACGCCACAGCTGCTCGTCGGCCTCGCGGGGGGCGCGACCGGCGGCCTTCCACTCCGTCAGCAGCTCACGGAAGATGGCGGCGGTGCCGGACCAGTCGGTCGAGCCGGACAGCTCCTCGGCGCGGACGCAGAGCTCTTCCTTGCGGCCCTTGGCGGCGGCGCGTTCGCGATCCAGATCGGCGAAGTGCGCCCCGCGGCGGCGGTTGAACGCCTCGCGGGCCTTGGAGAAGCGGCGCCACAGCGCGTCGTCGACCTTGCGGTCCACGCCGCGAATGGTCTTCCACTCGTCGAGGATCTCGCGCAGCCGGTCGCCGGCGACCTTCCACTGGGTGGAGTCGTTGGCGATCTGCTCGGCCTCGGCTGCCAAGGCCTCTTTGCGCTCGGTTTGCTCGTGCCGGGTGCGGTCCTTCTCCTCCTTGGCGTGCGCGGCCGCCTCGTCGGAGTGTTCGATGATGGCCTGCAGCCGGGCGGACAGACCGTCCAGATCACCGATCACAGACGCCGTCGGCAACGTTTCGGCAAGCGCGGTGGCGGCGGTCTTGGTCTTGCGGGCGTCGGTGCCGGCGGCCAGGCGGGCCTCCAGCAGCGCGACCTCGGTGGCCAGATCGTCGTAGCGGCGGCCGAAGTGGGCCAGACCCTCGGCGGCGTCGCCGGCCTGCCAGGAGCCGATCACCCGCTCGCCGTCGGCGGTCTTGACCCAGGCGGTGCCGTCGTCGTCGACCCGTCCCCACTGGCTGGGGTCGCTGACGCTGGGCACCACGACCGGGTGCGGATGCGCGGCGGCCGGGCCGGGCATGGCGTGCGGTTTGGGAGTTTCGGGTTTGCGGCGCGGGCCCCCCGGACGGGGTGCGGCGGCGGCCGCCGGTGATGGCTTGGCGCTCTCGCTCGGGGCAGGCACGGCGGCGCCGGGCTGGGGCGTCGGGGTCGACTCCGGGTGGGTAGCCTTCTCGTTTCCGTTGTTGTCGGTCATAGCTCCTCGTCCCTGCCGCGCGTCACGGCTGCCTGGTTACGCCCTAGCTCATCGGTCTAGCTCATCCCATTCAACCAGGCTGAGATGCGAAATGCTGTCTTTGAGCCCGCTTCGGCGGCGCGGCGATCGGCGGGGGTGGGGCTGGTGAGGTGCGGTAGCGCTACGGTTGACGGCGTGTTCTGTGTTGCGTCACTGGTCCCCTCGCCGCCCGTGCTGGTTCCCGAACTGGAGGGTGCGGCCGGGTCGGCCGTCGAGGGGGCTGTCGCGGAGCTGCGAGCTGCGGTATTGGCCGCGGGCGAGGAGTTGGCCGCCCGCGTGTCGCGATGGGTCGTCATCGGCGTGGCGGAGCCGGGGGAGGTCTCGGGCGCGGGCGGTTCGGGCCGGGTGATCGGAGCTGACGCGGTCGGCACATTCCGGGGCTACGGCGTGGATGTGCGGGTCGGTTTGTCAGGCCCGGTTGCCGAGCGTGTCGCGGATGTCCTGTTACCGCTGCCCGCGCTGATCGCGGGCTGGCTACGTCAGCAGGTTGCACCCGAGACCGTCGCGGAATGCCGTCTGATCTCGGCCGATGCCACCGCGGAGGAGAGTCTGGCCTTCGGGCGGGCGCTGCGGGTGGAACTCGACGCAGAATCCGAACCGGTCGGTGTCCTGGTGGTTGCCGACGGCGCGGCCACCCTGTCCTTGAAGGCTCCCCGATACCTCGACGAGCGCGCGGAGGGCGTGCAGGCCGACATCGACCGCGCCCTGAGCGCGGGCGACCGCCAGGCCCTCGCCGATCTCGACACCGCCCTGTGCGCCGAGATCGAGGTGGCGGGCTGGCCCGCCTACCAGGCGCTGGCCGGCCTGTTCGCCGCCGACCCCGCCGATCCGCGGGTCGAAACCCGCTACGCCGCAGCCCCGTTCGGCGTCGCCTACCACGTCAGCGGGTGGCGCCCGGCCCGCGACGCCGGCAACGGGGTCACCGCGTGACCCGCCCCGTCGCGGTCGTCGGCCCCACCGCCACCGGAAAGTCCGACCTGGCCCTGGATCTGGCGGAACGCCTGGACGGCGAGATCGTCAATATCGACGCCATGCAGCTCTACCGGGGCATGGACATCGGCACCGCGAAACTCCCGGTCGCCGAACGCCGCGGCATCACGCACCACCAGCTCGACGTCCTCGACATCACCGAAACCGCCACCGTCGCCTCGTATCAGGCGGCGGCCCGCGCCGACGTGGAGGCGATCATGGCGCGCGGCCGCACCCCGGTCATCGTGGGCGGCTCCATGATGTACGTGCAAGCGCTGCTGGACGATTGGGACTTCCCGGCCACCGATCCGGAGATCCGCGCCAAGTGGGAGACGGTGCTCGCCGACCGCGGCACGGTCGCCGTGCACGAGGCGCTGAAACAAGCCGATCCCGTAGCCGCGCAGACGATCCTGCCCACCGACGGCCGCCGCATGGTGCGGGCGCTCGAGGTGGTGGAGCTGACCGGGCAGCCGTTCGCCGCCTCGGCGCCCCAGATCGGTGAACCCCGTTGGGGCGCGGCCATTATCGGTGTCGATCGCGAGACCGCCGAACTGGATGCCCGCATCGAACTGCGCACCGCGAAGATGTTCGAATCCGGTCTGCTCGACGAGGTCGAGGGCTTGCTCGCGCACGGTCTGCGGCACGGCCAAACCGCCCGCCGCGCCATCGGTTACGCCCAAGTCCTCGATTTCCTGGACAACGAATACGACCTGAACGAAGCTCAGGAGCGCACCTTCATCGGCACCCGGCGCTATGTCCGGCGACAGCGGTCGTGGTTCCGCCGAGATCAGCGGGTGCGATGGGTGGACGGCGCGGATCCCGCTGTGGCGGAGACCGCGCTGGCCCTCCTCGAGCCTCACCGTTGAGGGACGAACAGGAACAACCACAGTGACGCGTCGCGCGAACACACGCACCGCCGCGGTCGGGGTGTGGCAGGCCTACCTGACCACCCGCGCCGCACGCACCCGGGATTCCCGATTCCTGGTGCAGGGCATGCGGCCCATCAGCCGCGCCCTCGAATGCCGTTGGCCGCTGGAGACTCTGGTCTACCGGCTGGGCGATCCGGAACCGTCGCCGTGGGTGCGGCGGGTGCTGGATTCCAGCGGCGTGCCCGGTATCGGCCTGGTGCCGGAGGTGATGGCCGAACTGGCCGAACCGGGGGAGCCGGTGCCGGAACTGGTGGCGGTCGCGGTGACGAAACGGCCCGAGCTCGAGGACTTCGCGCCGGGCACCGCGGAGGATCCGGCGACCGTGGTGGTCGTGGACCGGCCGGCGTCGGCGATCCGGTTGGGCGCGTTGATCCGATCGGCGGCGGCGTTCGGGGCGGGCGGGGTGATCGTGACCGGTTCCGGCGCCGACCAATACGACCCGCAGAGCGTGCGCGCCTCCGACGGCGCCCTGTTCGAGGTGCCCGTGTTGCGCGCCTCGGGTCCGGCGCAGGTGGCGGCGTTCCGGGACCGGCAGCGGGCGCGTGGCCTCGCGACACGGATCGTCGGCAGTGACGATCGCGGCGGCCTGGCCCTCGACGACGCGAAGTTCGACGGCGGCACGGTGCTGGTGCTCGGCGACGAGACCGAGGCGCTGGCCCCGGGCTGGCGGCAGGTGTGCGACGAACTGGTCTGCATCCCCACCGACGGCACGCTCGGCATGCCGTCCGCGGCCGCGGTGGCCCTCTACGAAATCTCGCGTCAGCGCCGGGCGCTACCGTAATGACCATGACGAGCGAGAGCAGCGCCGCTGATATCGAATTCAGCAAGGGCCACGGCACCCAGAACGATTTCGTGGTGCTGCCGGACCCGGACGCCTGGCTGCAGCTCACCGAATCCCGGATCGCCGCGCTGTGCGACCGGCAGCGGGGGCTCGGCGCGGACGGGGTGCTGCGGGTGGCCCGCGCGGGCGCGCTGATCGAGACCGGCGTGCTGGCCGCACTGCCCGAGGGCGTCGACGTGGACGACTGGTTCATGGATTACCGCAACGCGGACGGGTCCATCGCCGAGATGTGCGGCAACGGGGTGCGGGTGTTCGCGCACTACCTCGTCGCGACCGGGCTGGAGCAGCGTTCCGAGTTCGTGGTCGGCTCCCGCGCGGGCGCGCGGCCGGTGGTCGTGCACCACGCCGACCCGGTGCACGGTGAAGTGACCGTTGCCATGGGGATTGTGAAGAACCTCGGTCCCTCGACGGCGACGCTGAGCGGGCGGGAATTCACGGGGATCGGCATCGATGTCGGCAATCCGCATCTGGCCTGCGTGGATTCGGACCTGACCCCGGCGCTGCTGGCCGACCTCGACCTCGACCATGCCCCGGGCTTCGACCACACGCTGTTCCCGCACGGTGTGAACGTCGAGATCCTGACCCCGTTGACTGTCGGCTCCGACGGCGAGCGGGGGGTGAACATGCGCGTGTACGAGCGCGGCGTGGGCGAGACCCGATCCTGTGGCACGGGAACCGTGGCTGCTGCGGCCGCCGCCCTGGCTCGCGACGGTTTCGATCTCGCTTCGGACGTCGGGCATGTGAAGGTCCGCATCCCCGGCGGCATGGTGACCGTCGGTATCGAGAACGGTTCGGCGTGGCTGCGCGGCCCGTCGGAGCTGGTGGCGACGGGCCGCATCGCGGCCAAGTGGTGGCAGGACGCCTGAGCCTTCGCTCACGCGGCGACCGTGTCGAGCACCGGGTAGTCGGTGTAGCCGGTCGCGCCGCCGACGTACATCAGGTGCGCGTCGCGGACGGTGTTGAGCGGCGCGCCGATCCGCAGGCGTTCCACCAGGTCCGGATTGGCCAGGAACGATCGACCCAGCGAGACCAGGTCCGCGCCGGCGCCGAGGAGTGCCGCGGCCGCGGCGGCTCCGCCGTCGGCGGGTAGCGGGACGCCCCAGCCGAGGTTCGGGTTCGCGATCAGGGTGGTCGGCCACAGGCTCCGGATGCGGTGGAACAGGCCGCTTTCCGGGTCGGCGAAGACCACGTGCAGGTAGGTGGGCCGCCGCTGCGCGAGCGCGGACACCAGCGCCGGGTACAGCTCGTCGGTGTCGGTCTCGGCGATGCCGTTGACGTTCACCCCGGGGGCGATCCGCACCCCGACCCGCTCGGCTCCGATGGCCGCGATCACCGCGTCCACCACCTCGACGGTGAACCGGATCCGATTGGCGATCGAACCCCCGTAGGCGTCGGTGCGCTGGTTGGTGTTGTCGGACAGGAACTGGTGCAGCAGATAGCCGTTGGCGCTGTGGATCTCGACGCCCTCGAATCCGGCCGCGATCGCATTGCGGGCGGCGGTGACGAAATCGGCCACGGTGTCCTGGATTTCGGCGACGGTGAGTTCGCGCGGGGTGACGGCGTCCTGGTGCCCGGTCGGGGTGTGCACGGTGTCGGGCAGGGCGATGGCGGACGGTGCGACCGGAGTCAGTCCGCTGTTGTCCGGGTGCCCGACGCGTCCGCCGTGCTGGAGTTGCAGCACCATGCGCCCGCCCGCGGCCCGCACCGAGTCGGTGACCCGCCGCCAGCCCGCGATGTGCGAATCGGTGTAGATGGCCGGGATATTCGGGTAGGTCAGTCCGACCTGGTTGGGGGTGGCGGCTTCGGCGATGATCAGGCCGGCGCTCGCGCGCTGGGTGTAGTAGGCGGCCATGAGCTCGGTCGGGGTGCCGTCGGCGGCCGCGCGGTTGCGGGTCATCGGGGCCATCACGAGGCGGTTGGGGAGTTCGAGTTCGCCGACGCGGCCGGTGGTGAAGAGGTCTGTGTTCGTCATGCCGGTAAGGTAAAACCTGACATCAATGTGAGGTGCAAGCCTCGGATTCCGGAGTGCCGCATGCGAATCGGTGAGCTGGCAAAACGTACCGGCGTGAGCGATCGGTCGCTGCGCTACTACGAGGAGCAGGGGCTGCTGGTCGCCGTCCGCACGCCCGGTGGGCAACGCGATTATCCGGAGCTCGCGGTCGATCGCGTGATCCACATCCAGGAGCTGTTCGCGGCCGGCCTCAACAGCAAGAAGATCTTCGAGATCCTCCCGTGCATGCGGGACGTCGACGGCGGCGCGAACGAGCGCGCCACCCCCGAGCTGGTGGACGAGTTGCGCGCCGAACGCGACCGCATCGACCGGTCGATCGCCGACCTGCTGCGGTCCCGCGAGGTGCTCGACGATGTGATCGTGCGCGCGGGGGAGCGGTTCGTGACCAGGTCGTGAGCGGTGCCGCGGGTGCCGCATGGTGGTCGCCCCTGAATGGGCGTGGTGGTCGCCCCGAAATAACCGAGTGCGGCCGTTCGTTGGGACGTGGGACTATGGAGGTGTATGAGTAAGCCAGAAACGTATGAGTTCACTCCCGCCGAGGACCTCGACGAGGAGACCAACGACGCGCCCGAGACCGGCCGTGATGGCTGGTCGGCCGCGCCGACCGTCGGCGAGCAACAGCTCGAGGAGCGCGCCGCGCTGCGTCGCGTCGCGGGTCTGTCCACCGAACTCGAGGACGTCACCGAGGTCGAGTACCGGCAGCTGCGACTGGAGCGGGTCGTTCTGGTCGGTGTCTGGACCGAGGGCACGGCCGCGCAGGCCGACGCGAGCATGGCCGAGCTGGCCGCGCTCGCGGAGACCGCTGGTTCGGAGGTGCTCGACGCGCTGATCCAGCGCCGCGACAAGCCGGACAAGTCCACCTACATCGGCTCGGGTAAGGCCGACGAGCTTCGCGGCATGGTGCTCGAGCACGGCGCCGACACCGTCGTCTGTGACGGTGAGCTCTCGCCCGCGCAGCTGACCGCGCTGGAGAAGATCGTCAAGGTGAAGGTCATCGACCGCACCGCGCTGATTCTGGACATCTTCGCCCAGCACGCCACCTCGCGTGAGGGCAAGGCGCAGGTGTCGCTGGCCCAGATGGAATACATGCTGCCGCGTCTGCGCGGTTGGGGTGAGTCCATGTCCCGGCAGGCCGGTGGTCGTGCGGGCAGCAATGGCGGTGTGGGTCTGCGTGGTCCCGGTGAGACCAAGATCGAGACCGACCGTCGCCGGATTCGCGAGCGAATGGCCAAGCTGCGCCGCGAGATCCGCGAGATGAAGACCGCCCGCGACACCAAGCGCGCCAAGCGCTCGTCCAGCGGCATCCCGCAGGTCGCGATCGTCGGCTACACCAACGCGGGCAAGTCGTCGCTGATGAACGCGTTGACCGATGCCGGAATCCTGGTGCAGGACGCCCTGTTCGCCACCCTGGATCCGACCACCCGCCGCGCGGCGCTGGAGGACGGCCGTGAGGTCGTGTTCACCGATACCGTCGGCTTCGTCCGCCACCTGCCCACCCAGCTGGTCGAGGCGTTCCGGTCCACCCTGGAAGAGGTGACCGGCGCGGACCTGCTGCTGCACGTGGTCGACGGCTCCGACGCACTGCCGGATCAGCAGATCAAGGCCGTGCGCGAGGTCATCACCGACGTCCTGCGCGAAACCAAGACGCCCGCGCCGCCGGAGTTCCTGGTGGTCAACAAGATCGACGCCCTCGACCCCCTGGAGCTGACCCAGCTCCGCGGCTGGATGCCCGACGCGGCCTTCGTCTCGGCCCGCACCGGCGAGGGCATCGACCAGCTCCGCGACCGCCTCGGCCAGATCCTCGGCGGCCTGGATGTGGAGGTCAGCGTCCTGCTGCCCTACACCCGCGGTGACCTGCTGGCCCGCATCCACGCGGACGGCAAGATCCTCAGCACCGACCACGAGGAATCGGGCACCCGGGTTCGCGCCCGCGTCCCCAACAGCCTCGCCGGCCAGCTGGCGGAGTTCGCCTACGCGGGCGGCCCGGCCACCGACGTCGAAGAGCTCGAACTCGAGGATGACCTCGTCGACGAGCTGGACGATGACGAGTTGGACGAAACCGATGAGTTGGACGACGCTGACGGCGAGCATGAGGCCGACACGTCGAAATTCGGTGCCGCGTAACCCGACCCGACTCTGACCCGCCCCGGCCGGAAGCCTTCGCAAGGCTTCCGGCCGGGGCGTTCCCGGGCCCGTTCGACATCACGGTTCCCGCGCCCACAGATTCCACCCCGCCGAAGCTGCCCGCCGCCGCGCGATCACTTCCAGATGCGGCACCAACGCCGTGAAATACCGCTTGGCCTCACACTCCTTGCCGCAGTCGCGATGCGCCTCGAGCCCGCGCCGCGCCACCTCGAGATTCTGCACCGGATAATCCGGCACCTCATGACTGATCGCCCGCACGGCTCACCCCCTGACCCGCCGCCGCGGCGCCCGATGTCTCCCCACCCGACCGCGTTCCTGGCGGTCGTTCCTCGAAAGTCGCGTCTGGGAGCGCTGAGACGGGGTGTCGGGATCAGGCCGTCGTCGGCGCGGCGTGCCAACGCTTGGCGGCTCTGACCTGTGGCTATGCTGCGCGGCATGGCTTCCGGCGGTGGCGATGGGGTGACCGGGCGGGCGGATAGTCAGGATTCGGAGGGCGAGGACGGCGCGGGCCCCGGTGAGGCGTGGGCGACCGGGCTGTCGTTGACCGGGGCCGCGGTGTTGTTCGTGGTGTTGCGGTTGTTCGCGGTGTCGGATTACGACTGGGTGCGGGCGGCGTCGGTGGCCGACACCATCGGGCTCGATGACGCGTCGCGGATGGTCATCGGCACGATGATGGCCGATCCGACGGTGACGGGCGTGGTGCTGGCGGTGCTGGTGCCCGCGTCGTTGAGTCATCAATGGCGGCTGGGGAAGCCGTCGTTCCGGACCGCCGGGAATCTCGTATTGCTGATCATCGTGTTGCTGTTCGGGGTGGTGCTGCTGGCCACCTACCGGTTGTGGTGGCTGCTCATCATCGCGGGTGTGGTGGGCGCGATCATGATCGCGTTGCAGGCCACGGGGCATCGGGGTGCGCGGGGGCGGCGGTTCGCGGTGTTCGTCATGCATCGCACCGGTGTGGTGGCGGTTCTGGCCCTGCTGGTGACGGCGGCGATCGTGCGGGTGCCGTGGGCGCCGTTGGAGCGCATCGAGACTCGCGGGGGCACGGTGATGGGGTATGTGCTGGAGAATCCGCCGGGGTTTCTGAAGGTGCTGACCGATGACGAGCGGGAGATCCTGATCATCGAGGTCGATCAGGTGCGGTCCCGGGAGGAGATTCCGACGAAGCCGTGACGTGCCCGGAGAGCTCCCTGATCTTGTTGTCGGGTGGGGTTCTAGAGTGGCGGGGTGGGCGAGGATGCGCGGTTGCGGATGGTGGAGGCTGCGGAGCGGCTCATCGCGCGGCAGGGGTTCGCGGCATTGTCGCTGCGGCAGGTGGGAGCCGAGGCGGGGCAGCGGAACAACTCGGCGGCGCAGTATCACTTCGGCACCAAGGACGGGCTGCTCGAGGCGATCGTGACCACGCGCTCGGCGCGGGGGGAGCCGCGGCGACGGGAGATGCTGGCCGAGCTTGATCCCGAGCATGTGACAGTGGAGCGGGTACTCGCCGCGCTGATCGTCCCGGCCTCCGAAACCCTGGCTGCCACAGGGTATCCCAGCTATGTCGCACGCTTCACCGATCGGATGATCACCGACCTCGGCCTCGGCTTGATCGAGCAGCGGTGGGCCCCACACTTCGTCGGGGCCATGCAGGCGGGGCCGCTGCTGGAACAGGCGCTGCCCGATCATGATCCGCGGCTGATCCGGGAGCGGCTGTGGCTGTTCGTGGTGCTCTCGGCGCGGGCGTTCGCGCACCTGGAAGCGCAGGACGAGCGGGGAGAGGGCCAGGGCGTCGCGGGAATTCACCGCACCGCCGGAGATCTGATCGCCATGGGGACCGTCCTGCTGTGCCGGCCGGAATGAGCGGCGGGACGATGCCCGCCGCCCGGCACTAACGGGGGAAGACAGCCAGCAGACCGGTGGTGGTGCCGAGGTACGCCGTTCCGTCGGGGCCCAGAGTCATGGCCGAGTACGTGTTGTCGGCGGTGGGCCCGATACCGGTGCGGGTCTTGAACACGGTGTGCCCGGTGGCCGCGTCGATGGCGGTGAAGTACCAGGTGCCGATGCCCGCCGGGTCGGCTTCACGGGTGTAGCTGTAGAGCAGGCCGGTGGCATAGGAGTACTTCGACACGACTGACGGCACGGATTCCGTGCTGGTCCAGGCGACGTGGCAGCCGCCGTCCGGCCCGACCTCGACGCGGGCGATGCCGGAGGAGCTGGCTCGGCTGCCGCCATCGATCACCAGCTGGGTGCCGTAGTTGTTCTCGACGATGAATCCGTCGCCGACCGACACCAGCGAGTTCTCGGTGGCGCTGGCGTAGTGCACCGGCGACCCCGCGGGCAATTGGTATGCGGCGGAGTCGAATACGGGCTGCTTGCAGACCTGTGCGCCGGTGTCGCGCCGGAAGACGACCACGTTCATGGGATCGGCGTTGTCGGTGATGGCCACGTACCCGGCGCCGGTCACGGTGGGCGTCGTGCCCGTTCCCGCGGCGATCTGCCCGGGCTTGTGGACTCCGGAATTGTCGTATTCACCGCGCCAGGCGACGACCGGCGCGTTGCCGGCGGCTTCGAACCGGTACAGGGCGCGATCGGATGCGATGTACACGCCGCCGGTTTCGTCGGTGGCCAGCGAGTTCCCGATGGCTTCGCCCGGCAGCGGCATGGTGCTGACCGCGCCGGTGCCGGGATCGATCGTGCCCACGACCGCGTCCCGGCTGCCGACCTGCGCACCGGAGATGGTGCCGTGTCCCATGGTGGCGAACCAGATTCGCCCATCCCAGTCGGGAATCACGCCGACGATCTTGTCGCCGGACACCAGCGACCCGGTGAGGTCGTACTCGCGCACTTTCCGAAGGGAAGGCCGCGGATCCGAGACCGCCTCGATGATTTCCACGGTCCGGTTCGCGGTCGCGGCCACGATGCGATCCTGATCGTCGATGTACACGTACGACACCGCTGGGACCGGCCCGGTCGGCAGGTCGTACACGGCTTTGGTCGCCAGGGTGTGCGGATCGAGCCAGACCAGCCAGGCCCGTTGCGGCCCAGCGCATTCGGAGAACATGTTGCCGCGGCTGTCGAACATGGTCGCCATGCACGCCCCGATCGGGGAGTCCGCCCGCCCCATGTAGACCTGCCGGACATCGAGGTCGGCGGACCTCGGGCCCGCGTGCGCGACCGAGTCGCTCATGTAGGCGTCATCGTGCGCATTGCTGGTGGTTCCGTGCGACATGTGTGGATTGGCCGGCGGCATGGTGCCGCCCGGTGGCAGTCCGGATTCTTCGGCCGCCGCGGGGGTCAGCGGCGCCAGGGTCGCGAGGACGCCGAGGCCTGCCAGCAGAGTGGTCTTGTGCCTGAATTTCACGTCGGAAGTTTAAGACACGGTGTCTTAAATGGGCGAGGGGTCTCAACTAAGGGGATTCTGAGAACATTTCAGAGGTGGTGGGCCCCAGGAGGAGATTCCGACGACGCCGTGACGTTCGCGGTGGGCTGGTGTGAGCGGTGGGCGATATCGGGGCCGAGGGTGCGCAGGACGTCGAGAGCCTCGGCCGCGGGGGAGCCTGGCGGCGGGGTGAACAGTCGCAGGCGCTGATCCTCGGCGTGGGTGTGCAGCAGTTCGTAGTCGAATTCGATGGTGCCGATGGCCGGATGGTGCACGCGCACATGGCTTTCCCGGCGGACGGCCACCTCGTGACGTTGCCAGAGCGCCGTGAACTCGGGGCTCGCGGCTTCGAGGCGCTCGATGAGAGCGGTCGCGGCGTGGTCGTAACCGCGGCGGGTGACGGCCGCGCGCAGGTCCGCGACGCGCAGGCGGCTCAGGTTCTCGTGGTCCGCGGCGGGATAGGCGGCGCGCACGGCCGGTTCGGTGAACCAGCGCCACACGATATTGCGATCCGGCTCGGCGATGGTGCACACGCAGCCGAACAGGGTCTCGGCCAACGCATTCTGCGCGAGCAGGTCGCCCAGATCGGTGATCAGCTGGGCCGGGGTGTCGCCCAAGCGGTCGAGCAGGTAGCGCAGGGCGGGTCGCACGGTGTTCCCGGCCAGGGCTCCGGCGGGCGGCCGATGCCCGGCCAGCAGGTACAGGTGGTCGCGTTCGTCGGCGCTCAATCGCAGCGCCTGGGCGAGGGCGGCGAGCAGCTGCGTCGAGGGCTGGGAGCTGCGGGCCTGTTCGAGCCGCATCACGTAATCGGCTGATACGCCGGCCAGGTGGGCCAGCTCCTCGCGCCGCAGACCCGGGGTGCGGCGGCGCGGTCCGGCGGCCAGGCCCGCGTCCCCTGGTTGTAGTCGCTCGCGGGATCGGCGCAGGAAGTCCGCCAGTTTGTCGCGATCCATGGTCATGTCGTCCATCTTCCGGTGCCTGGGAGCGCCGCTCCTAGGGGAAACTCTCCGCTCCTCATCGCTCGACCCCCTTGGCAGGGTCGATGACATCGAGCGAAAGGAGCTGGACATGAAGGAAATCACGGTGGGGACAGCACGGGTGCCGTACGAGATGCTGGGCGCCGGACGTCCGCTGGTGCTGGTGCACGGGGCCGGTGCGGGTGCGCGGTCGTGGGATCGGGTCAAGGACGCGTTCGCGGAAACCGGCACGGTGGTGCTGCCGAATCTTTCGGGCAGCGACGCGGCTCGCGACGACGGCGCGGATCTGACCGTCGAAGAACTGGTGGAGCAGTTGGCCGCCGTGGTCCGGGACCTCGGCGCGGGTCCGGTCGACGTGGTCGGGCACTCCCTCGGCGGCGTGGTGGTGGCCGCCTTCGCGGCCCTGCACCCCGACCTGGTTCGCACCGTCGTCCCGGTCGCGACCTTCGCCGGCCACGGCGACGAGTACCTGCGCAATGCGCTGACCGTCTGGCGTGATCTCCTCGGTGACGCCGACACGTTCGCCCGGTATTCGATGCTGCTCGCGTTCAGCCGCGGCCATCTGCGGACCATCGGCCGCGACGCCGTCGAGGAGCTGGCCACCGCTTTCCGCCCGACTCCCGGCAGGCGACGGCAGATCGAACTCGCGCTGCGCCTGGACATTCGGGGCCTGCTGCCGCGTATTCAGGCCCCGGCCATGGTGATCGGCGCGGCGCACGACGGCTTCCTGCCGGTGGCCAATGCTCGCGAGCTGGCCGCGGGCATCTCCGGCGCGGTGTACGAGGAGGTCGACACCGGGCACGTCGTGATGGCCGAGCAGCCGAGGGAATTCGTGGGGCTGATCCAGGATTTCGTCGCCCGGCGCGGGGAGTGTCGCGGCGCGCGGGTCAGGTGGTCGGCTGCGGCCGCAGGGTGAGGCTCTGCTGGGCGTAGCCGACCGGGCCGCGCAGATCGTGCAGGACCGTGCTGGTCAGGCCCTGGCCGGCGTGGCCGAAGACGACGCTGGTGTCCAGCCCGGCCCAGGGGGTTTCGGGCTGCCGGTACAGGTGCAGGGTCAGGTCCACATTCGGGAACATCCATTTGGTGGGTTCCTGGCGGACGGCGATGCCGTTCGCGGTGTCGACCAGGGCGATGAAGGCGGCCACGGGGTCGACTTCCTCGCCCTCGACCAGGTCGATGTCGGTGGTGATCCACGCGGTGGCACGGCCGGGCTCGGGGATTCCGACCTGCCGGGCCTGGATCGATTCGATGTATCCGCCGGGCCAGACCGGCGTGAGCGACCAGGGCGCGAGCGCGTCCGGAGGCGGCAGTCGATCGGGCTCGCCGCCGGCGACAATGCCAGTGTCCTGTGCACCCAGGAACCAGGCTCGCGCACTGATGGTGTCGCGGCCGCCGATGCTCAGCGTCGCCTCCACCAGCTCGATGGTGCGGCCCGGCCGGATGGTCTCGACGCGAATCTCGAACTCCTCGAATGCGATCCGGCCGAGGATGTCGAAGCAGATGCGGCTCGGCACCAGGTCGCCGCGTTCGGGTCGAGCCCGCAGGATCTCGTGGGCGATCACCCCGGCTACCGGGCTGAAGTGCTGTTCGCCGGAGGACCAGGCGCCGCCCGCGTGGCGGGTGGGGACGAAGCGGTGTTCGCCGACGCGCCGGAAGTAGGCGGTCTCGGGTGCGTTCGTGGTCACGTTTCTCAACCTACGGGTCGAGTTTTGATCTGGCTAGTCGGCAAACCATCTGTGTGGTCGGTCTAATAGACCTGAGCGGCGGATATGATCGACCGATGAGTACGACCGTGGACGAGGAGGCCGCCCCGCCCGGGCGCGCGGCCCGTCGGCGCGACCGCCGCAAGGCGGAGATGATCGCGACCGCGCTGCAGATCCTGTCCAGCAGCGGCTACCAGGGCATGCGCTTCGAGGACGTGGCCGAGCGCACCGATATCGCCAAAGCGACCCTCTACCACTACTTCCCGAGCAAGGACGCGCTGGTCTCCGCGGCCCTGGAGAAGCTCACCTCCGACGTCCTGGTCCGCCTGCGCGAAGCGCTGGACGCGGCCGCCGACCGTCCCCCGGCCGAGCAGCTGCGGATCCTGATCGCCGAGCAGCTGCACATCTTGACCGTGCTCTACCCCGAGGTGGGCAAGCTGTTCTCGTTCCCCGCCCCCTGGCCGGCCGAGCACAGCGAGGCCATCAAGACCATGCGCCGCCGCCACGACCGCATCTTCCGCGAGGTCATCGACCGCGGCATGGACTCGGACGCCTTCGACTGCCCCGATCCCGCGGTGGCCCTGCACTGTCTGCACGGCATTCTCAATCACGCGTCGATCTGGCTGCGCCCCGACACCGACCCCGGCCACCACGCCCGGGACGGGGTGGTCGAGGCGTCGCTGCGGCTGTTCACGCTGCGCTGACCGCGCGGGTATCCATCGGCGGTCAGTCCCACCCAGTTGGACGATTCGCGTGTTTCCCTTCCGGTCGCCCCGGCGGCTCGTCAGTCTGGTCGGATGCCCATCAGTGTGGAGGGAGCAGCGTGACCGAGTCCGCGCCGCCCGCGCATCCGCTCCGGCTGTCCGAGCTCGGTGCGGACCCGGCCGCGGCGCTGCGCGTGATCACCCACTTCGACGCCTTCGACGAATCAGCCGCCAACGCCGACACCGTGATTCGCGCCGCCGCGCTGCTGGCCGAGTGCCCGGTCGGCGCGAGCTGGCCGTCGGGCACCGTGATCCGCTACGACGCGGCCGGCCGTCTGCTCCCCGCCACGGGCGTCCCGGCCGATGCCCTCGGGTCCGACCCCGCCGTGTGGTTGGAGCGCCGAGCCGCATCCGAGCCGGCGGTGACGGAGTCCGCGGCCGGGCCGCATCTCCTCGACGGGGTGGTGCTGGATCGACTGCGGCACTGTTTGCTGGTGTCGGCGTCGCGGCAGGTGGCGAATCCGCTCGGGATGGACGATCCGGCGCTGCTGGAGGTGGTGCTGTCGGAGAAGGAACGGCGCGAGGATCGGGTCCGGGCGATGCGGCTGCTCGGTCTGGATCCCGGGCGCGCCACCAGGGTGCTCGCGGTCGCCGGGCCCGGGGCGGTGGAGGCGGTCCGGATCATCGGTGAGCAGGTGCCGATCCTGCGGCAGGCTGTGATCGGGGCGACCACCGCGGTGCTGGTGCAGGATCTCGCGCCGCTGGGCGTCGGGTCCGACGGGCGTGGCCCGGTCGCGGCGAACGGCTTTCCCGCGGGCGAGGCCGCCGGTGCGGCGGGCCCGACCACCGGGCCCGGCCGTCCCTCCATGGTGGATCGCGGACTCTCGGACACGTTGAACTTCGCTGTCGTACAGGCATTTCCGGCGTCACAGGCGGGTGTCGCGGGTCCGTGGATCGGGGTGGGGGAGCGGTTGCCGGCGCTGGCGGCGGCCGCGTCGTGGGGACAGGCGCGACGGGCGTTGCGGTTCGCGTCCTCGACCTGGCACGGCCGTCGGGTGATCGCGTTCGAGCGGTTGGGGGCGCTGGAGCTGCTGGCGGATCTGCCGGTGCAGCGGCTGCTGGGGACCGCCGATGTGACGCGGATCAACGAATTCGCGGCGACCGAGGCGGGCGCGCTCGCGGTCGACACCCTCGAGGCGTTCTGTGTCTTCGGCACGCTGCGGAGCACCGCGACCGAGCTGCATCTGCATCACTCCACGGTGGCCGCGCGAATCGCGCAGGTGGAGGCGGTGATGGGGTGGGATGTGGACGACGCGCTGGACCGGTTCACGGCCACGCTGGTGTTGTTCGTGCGCCGGATGGCGCTGTCGTCCGCGCAGTTGTCGGCCCCGGCGGCGGCCGACCCGACAAGCGTCGGGCCCGGGCGGTGATACCCGCGACGGGCGGCGGGTGATCCGGGTCACGTCACTCGGCGAGGATCGTGGGGCACGGCAGAGCCGGTGCGGGAGAAGGAGATTCAGACCATGGCCATCGTGGAACCGACCAAGACCTGGAAGCTGCTCGAGGAGCGGCTGGCCGTCACCACCAATGAGCGCCACCGTCAGGTGCTCTCGATCGTCATCGAGCACATGAAGGCCGAGGCCGTGCCCGACCTGGACGGTCTGATGAAGACGCTGACGCCGGAGCCGGACTACCACTTCTGGCAGGCGGGCCAGGATGTCGGCCCCAAGGGCTGGGACGGTGTACACGCGTACTACTCGGCGTTCGTGGCGAGCAAGTCCAACATCCTCGAGTTCGAGCTGGACCGGCTGCTGGTCGACGACGACTGCGTGGTCACCGAGGGCTATCTGCGGCAGATCTACCCGGGCGCGTACGCGGCCCAGATCGGCATTCCGGTGGACGACCCCGAGGCCGACTACCTGATCGCGTTCCGCCAGCTGCTGCTGTGGCCGGTGGACGAGAACGGCTTGATCGTGGGCGAGGATTCCTACCACTCCGGCCCGACCGAGATCCGCAAGCTGTCCTTCGACGAATTGCCCGCGGAATACATCGAACTCGTGCACTCGGCAGTCTGAGAACAGCGAGACTCGGCAGATGGAAGGCGAATCGGACATGACGGACCTATCAGTGGCAACCCCGGCGGCGCAGGCCCCGGTCGAGCGGCGCGCGGACATCGCGAGCCTGCTGCTCGACCGGCTCGGTGACGAGCGGCTCGGCCTGCGCACCCGGGAGCGGGACTGGACCTGGGACGCCGTGGTGCGGGAGTCGGCGGCGCGCGCCGAACTGGCTCGTGACCTGCGGCGCGGCGGGCCGTTCCACATCGGTGTGCTGCTGGACAATGTGCCCGACTTCGTCTTCTGGCTGGGTGCGGCCGCGCTGGCGGGCGCGACCGTGGTCGGCATCAATCCCACGCGCGGCAACGCTCAGCTGGCAGCCGACATCCGCTATGTCGACTGCCAGCTGATCGTCACCGACGCCGCCGGCATGGCCCGGCTCGGCGCCCTGGACCTGGGCCTGGAACCGGACCGGTTCCTGCTGGTGGACGACCCGGCCTATGTCGAGCGGGTGGCGGCGCACGCGGCCGAGCCGGTCGCGCACGCCGGTGCGGAGGCCCTGCTGCTGTTGCTGTTCACCTCGGGCACGACCGGCACCTCGAAGGCGGTCAAGTGCACCCAGCGCCGCCTGGCCATCCTCGGGTACGCGGCCAGCGACAAGTTCGGGCACATCCGCGAGGACGTGGACTACTGCTGCATGCCGCTGTTCCACGGCAACGCGATCATGGCGTTGTGGGCTCCCGCCCTGGTGAACGGCGCCACGGTGTGCTTGACACCGAAGTTCTCCGCGACCGGATTCCTTTCCGACGTCCGGTATTTCGGCGCGACCTTCTTCACCTACGTGGGCAAGGCGCTGGGCTACCTGCTCGCCACGCCGGCCACCCCGCAGGACGCCGACACCACCCTGGTCCGCGGTTTCGGCACCGAGGCGTCGGTGGCCGACCAGGCCGAGTTCCGCCGCCGTTTCGGGGCCGAGCTGTTCGAGGGTTACGGCTCCAGCGAGGGCCCGGCCCTGGCGGCGCTGGATCCGGAGGCTCCGGCCGCCGCGCTGGGCCGTCCGGCGCATCCGGGCGTGGCGGTCGTGAATCCGGACACCCTCGAGGATTGTCCGCGCGCGGTATTGGATGAATACGGCCGTGTATTGAATCCGGACGAATCGGTCGGCGAGATGGTCGACAAGGCGGGCGCGATCGTATTCGAGGGCTATTACAAAAACGATGTCGCGGATGCCGAACGTTTGCGGAACGGTTGGTATTGGACAGGTGACCTGGGCTATATCGACGAAGCCGGATTCCTGTACTTCGGCGGTCGCAAAGGCGATTGGCTGCGCGTCGACGGCGAGAACACCTCGACGCTGTCCATCGAACAGGTCATCCGGCGGCACCCGGCGGTCATCGCCGCCGCGGTCTACGGGGTGCCCGACCCGCGCTCGGGCGACCGGGTGATGGCGGCCATCGAGGTCGCGGACCCGGATGCCTTCGACGCCGTCGAATTCGCCGAATTCCTCACGGCCCAGGACGATCTCGGCTCCAAGGGTGCGCCCCGCCTGCTCCGCGTCTCCGGTAGCCTCCCGGTCACCGGCTCGAACAAGGTGCTCAAACGTGAACTCCAGGAACAGCGCTGGCACACCGGCGAGCTGCTCTTCCGCTGGTTCGGCCGCGGGAAGCCCGAATATGAACGCCTGACCGATTCCGGCAAATTGGAACTCGAAGCCGAGTTCGTCTCATTCGGCCGGGGGAACCTGTTCTAACCCTGATTCGGTGACCTGCGCGGACTTTCGTTACCATGAAGTTATCGAAAGATCTGCAGGGAGGGTTGCCTTGTCTCACGACAGTCATGGGTCCGAAGAACAAACGCCGAAGCGGCTGACCGACGGCGCGCCGTTGCACGTCGATCTCACCGATACCGATCGCCGGATCATCGACGCGCTCGTCGCGCCGTCGCGGGCCTGGTTCAGCCCGCGCTTCTACGGGATGGAGAACTTCCCGCTCGAGGGCCCGGTGCTGCTCGTCGGCAATCACAGTCTGGCGGGCGGCACCGACGCGCCGCTGCTCGCGCACGAGATCCTGGTGCGCCACGATCGGCTGGTGCGGGGGCTCGCCGAGAACGTCCTCATCGACGTGCCGGGGCTGCGAGATGTGTTGCACCGCTGGGGAATCGTGCGCGGCAACCGCCGCAACTGCACCACGCTGCTCGAGCAGGGCGAAGCGGTGGCGGTGTTCCCGGGCGGCGGCCGCGAGGCCATGCGCGGCAAGGGCCAGAAGTATCAGCTGGTGTGGGAGGGCCGCACCGGCTTCGCCAAGATGGCCATCGAGACCGGCGCGCCCATCGTCCCGATCGCCATGGTCGGCGGCGACGACGTCTTCGACATCGTCTTCGACGGCGATCACCCGGTCATGTTCCCGGTGCGCAAGGCCGTCGAGGGCCTGGGCCTGCGCTCGACCCTGACCCCGCCGCTGATCCGCGGGCTGGGTCCCACCCTGGTGCCCAAGCCGGAGCGCTTCTACTTCTCCGTGGGCACCCCGATCGACACCAGCCCCTGGCGCGACATCCCCGACACCGACGCCGCGGCGAACGAACTGCAGGCCGTGGTGAAGAAGGCCCTCGAAGGCGAACTCGACTTCCTGCTCGGCGAACGCGACCGGGACCGCGGTCGCAGCCTGCTGGGACGCACCCTCGGCCGCTTCGGCCTCTGAGCTCGCCGCCCCGGACTCTGGTCCCGGGCGCACTGACTTCCCGGTAGGTTTACCCGGGTTCAGGACCTCCGTTCCGCGACGTCAAGGGCGACTGTCGCAGTTCGGACCACTTTCTCGGCCCGTGAAGTTAACCTCCGTTCGACTTTCGAGTACGGTATTGAACACAGGCGATGGTGCCGATGTGGTCACTGTAGGAGGTTGGCGTGGAGCGCACCCTTTTCGAACCCGAACACGAGCTGTTCCGGGAGTCGTTCCGTAAGTTTCTCGATCAGCATGTGGCCCCGAACCACGAGCAGTGGGAGCACGACGGAGTCGTCGATCGCTCGGTCTGGCTCGAGGCCGGCAAGCAGGGGTTCCTCGGCATGGCGGTGCCGGAGCAGTACGGCGGCGGGGGCGAGGCCGACTTCCGCTACAACGCCATCGTGACCGAGGAGGTCACCAAGGGCATGTACTCGGGCCTGGGTTTCGGCCTGCACAATGACGTGATCGCGCCGTATCTGCTGGAGCTGGCGAACGAGGAGCAGAAGCAGCGCTGGCTGCCCGGCTTCTGTTCCGGCGAGATCATCACCGCGATCGCGATGACCGAGCCCGGCACGGGTTCGGATCTGCAGGGCATCAAGACCCGCGCGGTGAAGGACGGCGACGACTGGATCCTCAACGGCTCCAAGACTTTCATCACCAACGGCATCAATGCCGACATCGTGATCGTGGTCGCCCAGACCGATCCGGCCGCGGGCGCCATGGGCTTCTCGCTGCTGGTGGTCGAGCGCGGCATGGCCGGTTTCGAGCGCGGCCGCAATCTGGACAAGATCGGCCTCAAGGCGCAGGACACCGCGGAGCTGTCCTTCGCCGACGTCCGCGTCCCCGGCAAGAACCTGCTGGGCACCGAGGGCCAGGGCTTCATCCACCTGATGCAGAACCTCCCGCAGGAGCGTCTGTCCATCGCCGTCATGGCCGCCGCCGCCATGGAGGGCTGCCTGGAGCTGACCTGCCAGTACGTGCGCGACCGCAAGGCCTTCGGCAAACCGATCGGCGCACTGCAGAACACCCGTTTCGTGCTGGCCGAGCTGGCCACCAAGACCACCGCGGTCCGGGTCTTCGTCGACCGCTGCATCGAACTGCTCAACGATCGCAAGCTGAGCGTCGAGGAGGCCGCCATGGCCAAGTGGTGGTCCACCGAGGAGCAGCTCGACCTGATCAACCGCTGCCTGCAGCTGCACGGCGGCTACGGCTACATGCGTGAGTACCCGATCGCCAAGGCCTACATGGACGCCCGCATCCAGACCATCTACGGCGGCACCACCGAGATCATGAAGGAGATCATCGGCCGCAGCCTGAAGCTGACCTGACCCGGGTGACGGCCGCCGCGGACAGCGACCGGAATACGTTCCGCGTCAGTGGTTTCCGCGGTGGCCGGGCCGGATGCCGGGCGGCGACGCCCGGCCTGGGAAGCTCCTCCGATCCGGAGCGGGCCCGAATGGGCCACCGGCCGACACGCGATGGGTTGCTCTAATGTTGCCCTGTCGTCGACGGGCTCTGTCAAAATGGTCCGGACCTTGTCTTGTGGATGGACTTTCGCCTCGTCAGCGCAGGCCCCACGGTCGGTAGCTGGTGATATTCCGGGGCGTCGGCAGAGCATCCTGGAGGAGCCGGGCGTATGCAGGGATCGCGAAGCGAACACCGGGCCACCTATCGTGACCTGGATCGGCGCTCGAATCAGCTGGCGCACTTGCTCATCGAACTGCGGGTCGTGCCGGACGCGGTGCTCGCGGTCGGCATGCCGTGCTCGCCGGAATGGGTGCTGGCGGCGTGGGCGGTCGCCAAGGCCGGAGCCGGTTGGCTGTCGGTGGATCCGGCTCAACCCTACGAGCGCAATCGGTTCGTCTGTGCGGATTCCGGTGTGCGCCTGGGTATCACGCTGGAACGATACGTCGACGAGTTGCCCTTCGAGGACATGTACTGGGTGGTCCTCGACGACCGGGCGGTGACGGGGCGGATCCGGCGGTATCCGGAGACCGGCTTCGGAATCACCAAGCGTCCATTTGCCCTGTTTGGGCCCTCGGATCTGTCATGATCCACACGGGACCGGCGGCGGGCCGGATCACCGAGGAAAGGCGTGTCTCGTGAGTTCAGAGCTGGTCACCAAGACGGTCGAACACGGCGTCGCCACCCTCACCCTGAACCGGCCCGATAAGCTGAACGCCCTGACCACGGGCAGTTTCGAGGAGCTGCGCGCGCACCTGGACGCGCTGTCCGGCGCGGACGTGCGCTGCATCGTCCTCACCGGCGCGGGCCGCTCCTTCTGTGCCGGGCACGACCTGGAATCGCTCGCCGCGGGCGACGCCCTGGAATTCCGCTACGACGAGGCCAAGACTGTCACCATGCTCGAGGAGTTCCCGGTCCCGGTGATCGGCAAGATCCGCGGCCACTGCTTCACCGGCGGCCTCGAACTCGCCCTGGCCTGCGACTTCCTCGTAGCCGGTGACACCGCGCAGTTCGGTGACACCCACAGCCAGTGGGGCCTGGCCCCGGTCTGGGGCATGTCGGTCCGGCTCCCCGAGCGCGTCGGCATGGCTCGCGCCAAGGAACTCAGCTTCACCGCCCGCCGCATCAGCGGCGTCGAGGCCGCCGACATCGGCCTGGTGAACCACTGCGTCTCCGACGTCGGCCTCGACGAATTCGTCGCCCGTCTGGCCGCCCAGATCGCTGCCAACTCCGCGGGCTCGAACCGAATCTACAAGTCCCTCTACGCCAATTCCCGCGACCTGCCCCGCGCCGAGGCCCTGCAGACCGAAACCGACCTCCCCTTCGGCATGCCCGAGGACGCCATGGAGCGTCTGACCCGGCGCTGACGCCACCGCCCCGGCGGCGACAGCGCCCCCGGTCAGACCTCGAGGGTTTCCTCGATGTCGCGCAAGCGGTGCCGGGCCAGGGCCAGGTTGCCGCGGGCGCGGTCGATGGCAACGTACAGGAACAGGCCGCGGGAGCGGCGGCCGCGCAGTGGGCGCACCAGGTGGTACTGGTTGTTCAGGGTGATGAGCAGGTCCTCGATCTCCTCATTGAGGCCGAGTTGCTCGATGGTGCGCAGTTTGGCCCGCACCACTTCGGTATTGCCGGCCGACGCCACCTCGAGATCCAGGGATTTCGAGCCGCCGAGCATGCCCAGGGGCATGCCGCTGCCGTAGTCGACGACGGCGGCGCCGATGGCGCCGTCCAGCATCATCATGTCCTTCAGGGCAACTTCCAAGTCCGCCATGGATTTTCCTCTCCTAGCCGTGACGGTTTCTCGCGAGCGGTGACGCTACGCCCGTACGGGCCCGGCGGTATGTGGTTTGCTGAAGAATTCCGCAAGGTACGCAATTAACAACTTACGCAATCAGATAGAACGGACGGGCGCGAAAAAAACTGCGGGCGCAACCGTTTCCGGTTGCGCCCGCAGGCATCACGTCAACGGGTCAGCCGCAGAGGCTGCCCGGGGCCGTGGCCGCCTCCAGCACCAGCGCGGCCTCGGCGTCCTCGCCCGCGCCACCCGGCAGGCGCGTCGACAGCTGGTCCCGGGGCACCCCGGCGGCCAGCGCCGAGCAGTACGCCTTGCCCAGATCGACGGCCGCGAGCTTCTGGTCCAGATCGACCAGGATGTCCCCGTGCTCCTCCAGGTAGGTGACGAACACCTGCTCCTGCCCGGTGAGCGCGCGCTCCGCGGCGGCTACTCCGGCGGTCGCGCCCATCGTGGCGGCAGCGGCTGCAACCAGTGCGAAACCCGAAGCGAGACGGCTCTTCTTACCCACGAACTCTCCTTCAACATCGAATGAACCCGGCGAGCGTACCGCGCGCCCGGCCGATGGCCGCGTTGTCGAAGGTGACGGCTCGGCCTACTTCAGCGCCGCATGGAGGAGCGTCACTCCGGCGGTCAGCGCCGCGCCCGCCACCGGCCAGCTGGTGCCCGCCGGCTGGGTCGACAGCACCACGACCGCGTACCGGTAGGGCTGATCCGGCGACGGGCCGACCAGGCCCGTGGTGTCGAGGGTGGTCGACGAATTCAGGTCCATCCAGCCCTGTTTGACCGCCCAGGTCTTGCCGGTGAGCGCGTCGGGGATACCGAAGAACTGATCGGTGCCGTCGGCGGCGGTCCGGGCGGTGTCGCGCAGCGCGCCCAGGATCAGATCGCGGGTCGCGGCCGGGGCGGTGGCGGTGATGTAGTGGAAGATCGCCACGACATCGCGTGGGGTGGTGAGGGTTTCGCCCCACTGCGCGGTGTCCTCGGGCGCGGTGGTGGCGGTCAGCCCGATCGCCGCGACCATCCGATCGATGATCGCGTCGTTGCCGCCGAGCTCCCAGAGCTGATCGGCGATGTCGTCGTCACTGGCCGAGAGCATCTGGGTGACTTTCGCGGCGGTATCCGGATCCGGTTGCGCGCCTTGGCTTCCCAGGGTGTCGAGCGCGATCAGGAGCTTGACCACCGACGCGGTGTAGAACTGCTGGTCGGCATTGAGACTGGCGATCGCCGTCCCGGTCGTGGTGTCCACCACGTCGATCCCGACCGTGGTGCCCGGCGAGGCCGCCTGGATGGCGGTCTGCATCTGCTGGGCGATGGCGGTCACCGAGATGGGATGCCGCACGGCCACCGCCGCGGGCGCGGTGGCCTCGGGCGCCTGGCCCGGCCCGGCCTGGTCGTGCGAGGTGGCGAAGGCGGCGGGCGCGCCCAGCGCCGACAAGGCGACCACCGCGACGAGGCCTCCGGTCGCGATCCACGACCACCGTGCGCGCGGGGTGCGGGCCTGAATCGAGCTCATGCTCCATTACATCGACACGAAGCTCGAGACATTTCCAGCGGAAACCTGTCAATTTCCTGTTAAGTGCGCGTCGATCTGATCTCGGTTCGGCGACGGCGCTGACCGGCTATTTTGTGGCGAACTAAGATCATCGCTGGGTCGAGAACCATCCCGGTGGAGACAACCATGAGCGCATACCGCGAGATCTTCCGAAATGGCCTCGTAAGAAGCCTCGCCCCGGTCGGGTTCGGGGTGCTGGCGCTGATTGTCCCGGTGTCCGCGCACGCCGACGCGGACCACGGAAACGGCTGTGTTCTGTACTCCGACAACACATCAGCAACTGTGGACTCACTCCGGTTCAAATGTGTGCCCGAACAGCTGGACGCGATCTATCGGGACGCCCCGCCCGGCGACGTCCCGGTCGGCGCGAAGGACGGCTGGGTCGCCGCGCCCCTCCAGACGCAGTCCTGGACACCGCTGGTCTGGATCGGCAAGCACTTCTATACCGGCCCCACCGGCGGCCACCTCCAGAACCGCCTGACCCCCGCGGATCTGGAAGCCTGGCCCGCCACCGTCTATACCGGGTCGTCCGTCGTCGACGGCGAGCCCACCTGGATCCTCGACTACACGCCGTCCCCGACCCCGAACGTGTACGACGAGATCCGCCAGGTCACCCCCGGCGTATGGCTCGGCTACACCTGGATCCGCATGGGCGGCAACTTCGTACCGCAGTTGAGTTTCATCCTGGCCTGAGCCGTCCTCCGGCTTCGGATCAGCGCGCACGTAACTGTCGTGCCCGGTGGTCTCGGATTGATAGACGTGGACTCCGTTGTCCACGAAAGGAATTCGATGACCACCTCGCTGTTTCTCCCTGCCCGCGTCCGGGTCGTGGGCTCATGAGCGCGCCCGCGGAGACCGAGGCGTGGGCGCCGGTCGGGCGCACCGTGGGCGCGGTGTGCGCGGTCGGGATCCTCGTGGTCGGGCAGTTGTACGTGGTCCTGCCGGTGCTGAATCGGCTGGCGGCGGACTGGGATACGTCCAGATCCGCGGCCACCTGGACGACCACGGCCTTCGGGCTGGCCTACGGGGCGGGCTTCCTGGTGACCGGGCCGCTGTCGGACCGGTGGGGGAGACGGCCGGTGATCGTCGCCGGGCTGGCGGCCACCGTGGTGAGCACCCTGCTGGTGGCGGCCGCACCCGGTCTGGTGGCCGGACTGTCGGCGCGAATCCTGCAGGGCCTCACGGCGTCGTTCTTCGCCCCCGCGGCGTTCGCCTACCTGTCGGAGCGGATCGCCCCGGAGCGCAGGATCTTCGCGCTCACCTGCCTGACGAGTTCGTTCCTCGGAGCGGGGGTGGTGGCGCAGGTGCTGGCGCAGCTCATCGGGAACGCGCTGGGCTGGCACGCGATCTTCGTGGCCGGGGCCATCGCGTTCGCGGTCTCGGCGGTCGTGCTGCGGGTGGTGCTGCAACCGCCGGTCCGGTCGGCGGATTCCCGTGCGGACGACGGTGATCCAGGAACCGGTGTCGTTCCGCCGAGGTCGGTGTTCGCGCCGTTCGCGGCTCTGCTCCGGCAATCCCGGCTCCTGCTGTTGTATCTGAGCTGCCTGGCGATCCTGGGCTCCTTCGTGGGCATCTACACCGGCATCCAGCTCGCTCCGCCCGAGGGCGTGGGCTCCGGCAATGGCGCGCTGCTCGCCCTGCGGGCCAGCGCGATTCCCGCCATGGTGGCGATTCCACTGCTCGCCGGACGGCTCGGCGGCATTGACCCCGCCACCCGCCTCGTCGCCGCCCTGGGCGCCGCCGCGTTCGCCGTGGCCGTGACCGCGGTGCCGCTCGGCGGGGTCTGGGTGGCGGTGTGGTTGTTCGTGTTCGTCGCCGCCATCGCGGTGGCCGCCCCCGCCGCCGTCCAGACGATCACGGCCCGCGCGGGTGCGGCCCGCGGCGCGGCTACCGCGCTGTACACCTTCGCCTTGTTCGTCGGCGCGAGCGCGGGCCCGCAGCTGGCGAATCTCGTGGCCCAGCACGGCTATTCGGCGGTCGCCCTGGCCGTCGCGGGGCTCGCGGTGACCGGCGCCGCCCTGGCCGCCGTAGCCGGGTTTCGATCGGCGTGGTTGAAATGATTCTCGAAAATATCTGCCCCCCATACTGTTTCGCTCACGGTCATGAGTTCCAGCGCGAAGCCCCGGCTCGCTGGGCGGCAACCCTCCGGGCGGTGGGGTGCTCCGGGTGACGACCGGATGGCGGCGAGCGTCGCCATAAGCGTCTTGTTCTCGGAGGGAAAATGTCTGTAGCTCAGCTCGATTCGGCGTCCGCGACCGTGGCGGAGGCGGCTGTCGGCGAGGTGCTGCTGGTGGCCGACCGGTTCCGCGGGATCGCCGCGGACGATCGCGCGTTCACCGTGTCCGGTCTGGTGGCCGCGCTGCGCGCGGGTCGCTGGCGGACGGCGGAGGAGCCGTTGACCGTACGGCTCGGGCAGGGGGTCACCCGCCACGATCTCGACTACGTCGAGCATGTGGCGATCGTGCACGCCCCGGCGGGTTTGCGGGTGGCCGGGGCGGTCGCCGAACCGGCCCCGCGCCATCAGGTGCACAAGTATCAGCACTCGAATGTGCTGTTGGCCGGGCTGGTCCGGGAATCGGAGACCGTGTTCCGGGCGGATCTGCGGATCCACGGCGACAACGAACTACTGCTCGACCATCAGACCGGCGAGCATGTGCAGGGGATCGTGATCGTGGAGGCGGTGCGCCAGCTGTTCCTCGGCGCGTTCGAGCTGGAGTACGGCCGCCGTTGGCCCGAACAGCACTTCTACATCGTGTGGAACAGCATCGAATTGGAGTTCAAGTCCTTCCTGTTCCCGCTGCCCGCCACCCTGCACGCGACGCTGACCCCGGTGTCCATCGACGATCCGGGGAAGCTGGAATTCAGCATCGAGGTGGAGGTGCGCCAGCTCGGCCGCGCCGTCGCCACCACCCGCATCGGGTACGCCGCACTGCCCAGCGAACGCATCTCGCAGATCGAACGGCACAAGGCGGCCAAGGCGATCGCGGCCTACCTCGACGAGGCGGCATGAGCGCGGGCGCGGCGTTCTTCGACGTCGACGAAACCCTGATCACCGTCAAGAGCATGTTCGCGTTCCTGCGGTTCTGGCTGGCCGAGAACGGGGACGACGGCGGCGAATACGCGCGACTGACCGGGGAGATCCAGCAGCGGGCGGCCGCGGGCACACCGCGGGAGGAGGTGAATCGGCACTACTACCGGGTCTATCGCGGAGTCGAGGCCGCGGCACTGGACGCGGCCGGGCAGCGCTGGTTCGCGGAATTCTCCGCGAGCGACACCGTTTATTACACCGACGCGGTGGAAAGGCTGCGCGCACACCGTGATTCCGGGCACGCCACAGTGCTGCTGTCGGGCTCGTTCGGCGCGGCCGTCGCACCGGTGGCGGCGGCGGTCGGAGCCGACCACGTCATCACCACCGTCCCCGTCGCCGACGAGCACGGCGTGCTCACCGGCGAGGTGTGGCGGCCCATGATCGGCGAGGCCAAGGCCGCGGCCGTCACCGAGTTCCTGCGCGAACACGCGATCGCGCGGGAGAACAGTTACGGCTACGGCGATCACGCCAGCGATCTGCCGTTCCTGCGGGCCGTCGCGCACCCCGGCTATCGCGGTGACGACGCGGTGCTCGCCGTCCACGGCACCGGCTGGATCCACCTGTCCGATCGGGTCGGCGCGTCCATCGACGACCCGGGCCGCCTCCTCTCCGACCAGGAAGTGCTCTCCGTATGGTGACCAAGCGCTACGAACTCACCCCGACCACCCAGGGGCCGCTCTACCCGCCGAGCGAAGTGCTCGACGCCGACGGCGATTTCATCGTCGTGGGATACCTGACCGTGCCCGGGCCCGGCGGCACCGTCACCCGGCGCTGGGGGCGAGCCATCGTCGCGGCCGACACCCCCGTGCCCGCCTTCGGCGAGCTGGCGGCGTACACGATCGTGCGGGAGCTGCCCGACGAGTTGCCGGACGAGGATGCGGCGGGGGTCCTGCACACGCTGCCGCTTCCGCTGCCCGCCAACAACTATCCGGTGGTCTTCGCGCCCGATCAGCTCCCCGAGGCCGCGAGCGTGACGCGGCCGAGCTACCCGTTCCACCAGACGCCCATCCCGGACTTCCGGCCCGCGGACGGACGCAAGCTGACCGGCCCGGTGACACTGGGGGACTGGCTGCGGGCGCGCGGCACCCTGGACGTGACCGTCGACCTGGACGATGCGCGGCAGGCGGAGTTCCGGTTCGAGTTCACCGGGCTGATCCCGGATTCGCTGTACACGGTGATGTCCCTGCGCGCCAAGGACTTGGACCGGGACGCGCCCACCCGGCCCGGGCCGCTGGGCGTGCCCAATGTGTTCGTCACCGACGAGCACGGCGCCGCGAGCTACCGGGCGGTGCTGCCCAACCCGTTCCCGGATCCGGCGCTGCCGGGAGCGAACCGCATCATCGGCGTGGTCGTGCTCTGGCAGAGCTATCAGCAGAACTACGGCGGCGCGATAGGGCATTTCGGGCTGGGCGGCGATATCCACGCCCAGCTCAAACTGCCGGACCCGTCCTTCGACGAGTTCCTGACCACCGACTGAGGCCGATCACCGCGCGGCGCGGTACACCCGTCGCGCGGTGAGCACCAGCGGAATCTGCAGCGGGAGGCGGAGCAGGGCACCGGCTTTCAACGGCAGGGCGCGGTCGCTGCTCAGCCAGTCGTAGGCCATGTACAGGTTGCCGGGGAAGACCGCGACGAAGAGCAGGGCGGCCAGCCGCGCGCCCAGGCCGCGGGTGCGCGGGATCGCGAGCAGGGCGCCCGCGGTGAGCTCGGCCGCGCCCGAAACGTGGGTGTAGGTGCGGGGCTCGCCCGGCAGCTGGGGCGGGATCAGGGTGTCGAAGGGCTTGGGCATGAGGAAGTGCAGGGTGCCCATGCCCAGCAGCAGGCCGGCGAGCGCGATGGCGCGACCCCGAATTCCATTGGTGCCGACCGGGTGGATTGTCGCGGGAGAGTGCGACAGATCTGCTGTCATTGGTGCAGCATAACCGGTTGGTATGTATTGCTCGGCGGGCGGCGGGATCCGCGTTTCCGCGCGGTGTGTCGTCGTGAGCGAGTGGCCGATCACCAAGGGATAGCGCACAATTAGGCTGCCGTCCGGGTCGAGCAGGGGATGTTATGAAGGCGCACAAAGGGCTTGCGATGGCCCTGCTGGTCCTGAGCATGACGATCGGATGCTCGAAGGAGGCCGCCCATCCGGCCAATGCGCCCGCCCAGGCGGTTCCGCAGCCCGCGCCCAAACAGAACAATTCCGCGATCCCGGTCGGGCCCGGACCCCAGGGCACCTACACCGTGCAGGCGCAGCCCGCGCCCGGCAGCTGCCACTACCGCAAGACCGCCGCGGGCGAGCCGCTACCCGACCCGGCCTGCACGCCGGGCGCGCTGAATCCCACAGTGACAGCGGCCAATCTGGCCGACACCATCTGTAAGTCGGGATACACCGCTTCGATTCGGCCCAACAGCAATATCACCGGCCGCGAAAAGACCGAGAACATCAAGTCCTACGGCTACACCGGCGACCCCCGCGACGGCGAGTACGACCACCTCATCTCCCTCGAACTCGGCGGCGACCCCAATGACGCGCGCAACCTGTGGGTCGAGCCGCCGTCCCCGGGGCACAAGGACGGGGCGGGGCCGAACAACCCCAAGGACGGCGTCGAGTCCAAGCTGCACACGCTGATCTGCGACGGCAAGGTCGCTCTCAGCGACGCGCAGGTCGCCATCGCGACCGACTGGACGACCGCACTCGCCACGGTGGGCTTCCCTGCCGGCAAGTGAATGCGGGGCGCGCGTCGCCCCCGGCGTGCCGCCGCGAAACCACCTCACGCTGGTGCCACCGGCCTACGATCGAACGATGCCGGCGTCGCAGGAGCGCTCGACCATGATCGAGGGCCGGGTCGTGCACAAGCTGAACAACGCCCTGGAGATCACCTTCAGTGTGGGGCCCGAGGACGCGCTCGCCACCGGGGTGCAGGGCGCCGGCAACGGGCTCGGGGCCAAGGCCGCCATCCTGTTCGGCTTCAAGAACGGCGGCACCGGCCGGCATCGCATCACCTACGCCGACGGCTCGGTGGTGTGGGTGGAGTCCAAGGAGTCCGCGCCCACCGTGATCAGCCGCGGTGACGGCACCTCCATCGGCTCGATCCAGCGCGCCGACACCTCCACCGCCGTCGGATCCACGGCGGGAACGCTTTTCCATTTCGTGCCCGACCCGGACGAGCCCCGAACACCCGAACTGTTCCGGCTGCTCGTACTCGACCGCATGGGTGTGGCAGTCGGCCGGCTCGACGTGGTGCGCACCGCGGGCGGCTGGACCGTGGGGCGGCTGGTGAACGACCTCTACAACGACTCGTTCTGGTGGGATCGAGCGGGACAGCCGCTACCGGTGCCCGTCCTGGGCACCCGGCTGTGGCTGAAACACCCGCTCGACCCCGTGGAACGCGATGTGCTGCTGGGGGTGTGCGTGGACATCGCGCTCGGGCTGCGGCCCTACATCAGCGCCATGCGCTAGGGGTCAGTCCGCGACCTTGATGATCAGCTTGCCGACGTTCTTGCCGGTGAGCAGACCCTGGAACGCCTCGACCGCGTTCTCCAGGCCGTCGACGATGTCCTCGAGGTAGGTGAGCTTGCCCTCGGCGATCCACTGCGCCGCGGTCGGCTGGAACGCGCCGATCTGATCCCAGAACTCCGACACGATGAAGCCGCGCACGGTCAGGCTCTTGCGCAGGATGTTCGAGGTGAGCAGCGGCAGCCGGTCCGGGCCGGGCGGCAGATCGGTGTCGTTGTAGTTGGCGACCAAGCCGCACAACGGAACCCGGGCATAGGTGTTCAGGCGCGGCAGCACCGCGTCGAACACCGCGCCGCCGACGTTCTCGAAGTACACGTCGATGCCGTCGGGAGTGGCGGCGGCCAGCTGCTCGGCGAAATCGGGTGCGCGATGGTCGATCGCGGCGTCGAAGCCGAAGCGGTCCCGCAGCAGCGCCACCTTCTCCGGGCCGCCCGCGATGCCGACGGCCCGCGCGCCCTGGATCTTCGCGATCTGGCCGACCGTCGCGCCGACCGGGCCGGTGGCGGCCGCGACCACCACCGTCTCGCCCGGCTTCGGACGGCCGATGGTGAGCAGGCCCGTGTAGGCGGTCAGACCCGGCATGCCCAGTACGCCGAGCGCGGTGGTGAGCGGCGCGGCCGCCGGATCCAGCTTCTGCAGGGCCTGCACGTTCTCCACCGAATGGGTCTGCCATCCGGCCCAGCCGAGCACGATATCGCCGGGTTGCAGTGCCGGATCGGTGGATTCGATCACCCGCGACACCGCGCCGCCGCACATGGTGTCGCCGACCTCGACCGGCGGCGCGTAGGACGGCGCGTCGCTCATCCGCCCGCGCATGTAGGGGTCCAGCGACAGATACAGCGTCTGCAACAGCGCCTCGCCCGGTCGCGGCGGCTCCAGCTCCACGGTCTCGGTCCGGAAGTTCTCCTGCTCGGGCATCCCGACCGGGCGGGAGGCGAGCACTATGCGGGTGGATTTCATGCGTACATTGTGGCGATTTCGTGGGGATTCGTGCCCGGTTCCGCGCGCCCGTCCTCGTCACCGGGATTCGCCAGCATGATGGGTGGCATGGCTGAACAGATGAACACATGCGCGGACTGCTGATCCTGCTGGTCGTGCTGGCGATCGCGCTGATCGTCGGCGACCGCGTCGCGGTCGGCATGGCCCAGAACGAGATCGCCCGCCAGATCGCCGCCGACTACAAGCTGCCCGAGCAGCCCAAGGTCACCATCGGCGGATTCCCCTTCCTCACCCAGGCCCTGGATGGCACGTACTCCGACATCGGCATCCGGATCGGCGACTGGAGTGACCCCGACATCTCCGTCCGCGACCTGGACGTCGAGCTCACCAATGTCTCGGCGCCGCTGGGCGATGTCGTCAACAAGCGCACCGAGAACCTCACCGCCGAGACCGCCACCGCCACGGCCCGCGTCCCCTACGACACGGTCCAGCGCTACGCCCCGGCGGGTGTCGAGTCCATCTCCGACAGCCCCGAGGGCCTCCGCGTCGCCGGAACCTTCACCGTGGCCGGTATCCCGGTTCCCGCAACGGTCTTCGTCACCGTGGCTCTCGCCGACAACGGCATCGTCGTGACCCCGACGTCCATCCAGCCGGCGGCGGGTGGCCCCACCCTGTCCCTGGCGGCGCTCAGCGAGGCCTTGACCTTCACCATCCCGCTGGAGAAGCTGCCCCTGGGAGCCCGCCTGACGTCGATCACGCCCGCTTCGGACGGCCTGCACGTCACCGCCGTCGCGCACACCGTTCGGTTCTCCGACCTGTCCTGAGCCGCTGCCCGGACCGGCCGGAGTCGCCGGCTCAGCGGCCGAACAGCTTGTTCACCCAGGCGAGTACATCGGATGACGAGGCCGCGATCAGCGAGCGATGATCGACATCCGGATAGGTCTTGTACGTCACCGGCCGACCCGCCACCTGCATCTGGGCCACCATGGCATCGGTGGCGGTCGGCGGCACCACCGTGTCCGCCTTGCCCTGCGCGACGTACAGGGGAGTCGAGAAGGTCAGCGAGCTCGGATCATTCGCGTCGAGAATCGACCGCAGCGCGGAGGTGTCGGCGCCGGAGGCGAACGTCTTGTTCAACGGCAGTTGCCCCCACTCGCTCTGGCGCAGCTGATCGATGCAGCCGGTCTGTGCCAGCGGCATCAGGTTCGCGGCCGTGGGGGTCAGGATGCTGGACAGGTGAATGTCCCCGGCCGTCGATGCGCCGGTCAGAATCAGGGGAGTGAAGGCGCTCGGCGCGCTGCCGGTGAGCGCCGCACTGCCGCTCCCGGCGCTCCCCGTCCCCGCGCTACCGCTGAGCAGGCTCCCCAACGGCGACCCCGAAACCGCGTACGCCGCACCGACATGCGAGGCCGGAGCCAAGGCCACCGCCCCCAGCAGCGTCGAACCCGGCGCCCACTCCTGCGCCTGCGCATCGGTCCACACCGCCGCGTGGCCGCCCTGCGAATGGCCGGCCGCGACCCACTTCGACCCGACCGTCGGATCCAGCTCCCGTGCCGCGGTGACGATGTCAGCGACGGCCCGTGCCTCGGTGGTGCCGATCAGATACCCGTGCTCCCCGGGCGTGCCCAATCCTTGGTAGTCGGTCTTCAATACCGCATACCCGGCTGAAATCCATTGCGCCAGTGTCTGATCGGTCAGCGAGGTGTAGGGATGGGAAAGGAAGCCGGCATCGGTGTCCATCGACGGCGCGCAGACATCGGCGGTGCCCGTGGTGCCGTGCGCCCACGAGATCACCGGCCACCCACCCGGCGGCGGTGTCCCGGCGGGAACCGACACCACCCCGGACACCGCAACGGTGTTGCCCCGCAAATCGACCGACCGATACAGCACCTTCGTGTTCGTGGCCCCCGGCAGCCCGGGACTCCCCGTCACAGGCGTGGACCAGATCAGCGATCCGTGCGCGCCGGGAACCACCGCGGCGGGCGGGTTGTAGAACGCCGCGCCATCCGGCCCGGCCGGACTGTCCGCCCCTGCCTGGCCCGGCGCCGCAACCGCGGCACAGGCAACCGCCAAGGCCAGAATCGGACCCCGAACCTTCATTGGAAGCAGTTCCTTTCATCTGATCGGCCGATTGAACCCGAGCCCTGCTACGAAGTCAACACATATCGACTGCTCGCTACTTAAATAGACGGCGGCCTCGCTGCCTGTCCGGAGCGTTCAACTCCGGGGTAGATCGGCCCAGTCCGGAGGGAGGATTTCGCAGGACACGTCGGCGATCTCGCCGAGGCGGGCCGCGGGGACGCCGATCCGGCTCAATTGGATGAGGCCCTGCGTGGTCATGATGACGCTCGCGCCGAGCGTCGAGAGCAGGGCTTCGTCGGGGTGGGGCATGGCCGGGCGAAGTCGGTCGGCCACAGCGGTTTCCATGGCCGTGGTGGTGCGGGTGGCGATGGTGGCCACCTCGGGGATGCGGGTGGCGAGGTGGGCGATGCTATTGAGCATCAGGCAGCCGCGGTGGTCGGGGTGGGCGGCGCAGTCGTCGATGACCGCACGGCAGAGGGCGCGGACGGCGTCGCGGGCGGAGCCGGGGGCCGACTCGACGGTCTCGCGCACGAAACGGGCGCGCTGCTCGCAATAGCGCTCGAAGGCGGCCAGAAACAGCCCGCGTTTGCTGGTGTAGGCGGCGTAGATACTGCCGTTGCCGATACCGGTCGCGCGGGAGACGTCTTCGACCGACGTGGTGTCGAAACCCTTCGCCCAGAAGAGTTCCACCGCGGCGGCGAGCAATGCCTGCTCGTCGAACTGCCGTGGTCTGCCCATGGGGTCACCGTATCAATCTGCGATCTCGCGCACTTCACTTGTTCTGGAGGCTGGCCTCCAGAATACTGGTGGACATGTCAGCCAAATCTTCCGGTACGAACCGGCGCAGGGTGGGGATCCTCGTCTTCGATGGTGTGAAGATGCTCGACTTCGCCGGTCCCGCCGAGGTATTCATGGAGGCCAATCAGGCGGTGCACGGCTACGACGTGGTGTTGCTGTCTCCGGACGGGCGAGAGGTCCAGACCTCGATCGGCGCGAAGGTGGCGGTGAACGGGGCCGCGGCCGCGGCCGGGTCCTTCGACACCGTGGTGATACCCGGTAGTGAGCTGCCCGCGTCGGTATTCGTGACGCCGGAACTGCGGGCGGCGGCCCGGCATCTGTCCGCGCGCACCCGCCGTCTGGTGTCGATCTGCAGCGGGACCGCGGTGCTGGCCGAACTGGGCCTGCTGGACGGGCGGCGGGTGACCACGCACTGGAAGTTCGCACCGGACCTGGCTCGCCGGTACCCGGCGGTCGAGGTGGACGCCGATGCCATCTTCGTGCGCGACGGAAACCTGTACAGCTCGGCCGGAGTCGCCGCGGGCGTGGATCTGGCGCTCGCGCTGGTGGAGGAGGATCACGGCGCGGATGTGGCGCGGCGGACGGCGCAGCTGCTCGTGGTCTACATGCAGCGGGCGGGCGGACAGTCGCAGTTCTCGGCCTCGCTGACCGGTCCGGTGCCGCGCAGCCCGCTGGTGCGCCGGGTCGTCGATCTGATCTGCGCGGATCCGGCCTTCCCGCACACGGTGCAGACCCTGGCCGCGCACGCGCAGGTCAGCGTGCGCCACCTGACCCGGCTGTTCCGATCCGAACTCGAGCGCTCACCGGCCGAATACGTGGCTTTCATCCGATTCGGGGTCGCCCGCGACCTGCTGCACGCCGGGTCCACGGTGACCGAGGCCGCCATGGCCGCCGGCTACGGCAGCAGTGAGGCGCTGCGCCGGGCCTTCGTTGCGCGCCTGGGTGTTTCGCCGCGCAGCTACCAGCAACGTTTCCGGACGACCGGATCGGCGAGCTGGGCGGACACCCCGGAGCCGGCGATCGCGGCCGTGTCCTGAATCGTGGATTTCGCGGCCCGTAGCGCGGGGCGGCGCGAGGTGTTTCCGAACGAAACTGAATGCCGTGGCGCCGACCCCGGCGTCGCGGAAAGGATCGCTCATGTCCGGAAACCCGCACCACCTCGCGCTCGAACCGGCCGCCCAGGAGTTCGTGGACGCCACGTCGCAGCCGCCGTTCCTCTACCAGCTGCCGCCGGAGGAGGGTCGCAAAGCCGTTGACTCGGTGCAGGATTCGCCGATCTTCAAGCCGGAGGTCGACGAGGAGTGGATCACCGTCGAGGGCGGTCCGACCGGATCGGTGCGCGCCCGCATCGTCAAGCCGCAGGGTGTGACCGAGCCGCTGCCGGTCATCGTCTACACCCACGGCGCGGGCTGGGTCTTCGGCGACGCGCACACCCACGACCGGCTGGTGCGTGATCTCGCGGTCGGTGTCCGGGCGGCCGTCGTGTTCCCCGAATACGATCGCTCGCCGGACGTGCAGTACCCGGTCGCCAACGAGCAGTCGTACCGAATCGCGCAGTGGGTCACCACCGATGGCGCGAGCAAGGGCCTCGACGCCACGCGGCTCGCCGTCGCCGGAGACTCGGTGGGCGGCAATATGGCCATCGCGCTGACCCTCATGGCCAAGGAACGCGGCGACGTCGCCTTCGCCCAGCAGGTGCTGTTCTACCCGGTGACCGACGCCAACTTCGACACCGGCTCCTACCGGCAGTTCGCCGACGGCTACTTCCTGACCCTCGACGGCATGAAGTGGTTCTGGGACCAGTACACGACCAGCGCCGAGGACCGCGCCCGCATCGACGTCTCGCCGCTGCGCGCCACCGCCGACCAGCTCGCCGGACTGCCGCCCGCCCTGGTCATCACCGCCGAAGCCGATGTCCTGCGCGACGAGGGCGAGGCGTACGCGGCGAACCTGCGCGCCGCCGGCGTCCCCGTCACCCAGGTCCGCTACGGCGGCATCATCCACGACTTCGTCATGGTCAACGCCCTGCACGACACGCACGCCGCGAAAGCCGCTGTGGCCCAGGCCGTCGCGACCCTGCGCGCGGCGCTGTACCCGGCCTGACCACCCACCCCAGCTCAGGAGCACACCGTATGACCACAACCCCGACCGTCATCCTCGTGCACGGGGCCTTCGCCGATTCCTCCAGCTGGAACGGTGTCATCGAAACCCTTGCCGCCGAGGGCATCCCGGTCCTCGCCGCAGCCAACCCCTTGCGTGGGCTCACCTCCGACGCCGACTACATCGCCTCTGTCGTCGACAGCGTCGACGGCCCGGTGGTGCTGGCCGGGCACTCCTACGGCGGCAGCGTCATCAGCGTTGCCGCCCAGGGGAAGTCGCAGGTCACCGCGCTCGTCTATGTGGCGGCCTTCATTCCCGAGATCGGTGAGAGCGCACTGGAACTGACCGGCAAGTTCCCGGGCTCCACCCTCGGCCCGACTACCCGCCCCGCGACCTATCACCGGGCGGACGGCAGCGAAGCCGCCGAACTCTACATCCGCCGGGAAGAGTTCCCCCAGCAGTTCGCCGCCGACGTCCCCACCGCCGCCACCATGGCGGTGACCCAGCGCCCGGTCGCCGTCGCCGCCCTGGAGGAACCGGCCGCGGCCGCCGCCTGGCGCACCATCCCGGCCTTCGCCCTGATCACCACCGCCGACAAGAACATCCCTGTCGAGGCCCAGCGCTTCATGGCCGCCCGCGCCGGGGCCGACACCACCGAGGTCGACGCCTCCCACGCCGTCAGCGTCTCCCGCCCCGACGCGGTCGCTGACCTCATCTTGCGCGCGGTCCGCCACAACCGCTGAGCCATCTTCCCGACACGAAGCCTGCCTACACTGGGCCCGGTGCCAGCACCCACCTTGTTCGATACTCCGGTCCTGCATCGTCTCCGGGACTGTGAGCGGGTTCTGATCGCCGGGGCCGGTGGGGGTTTCGACGTGCTCAGCGGGCTACCGATCGCGCTGTCCCTGATCGAACGAGGGTGCACGGTATTCCTCGCGAATCTGACCTTCACCGCCGCGAAGCGCACCTCGGCGGTGGAGGTCGGACCGGGCGTTTTCGAAGCGCGCCCGGATTCCGATGGGCCGCAGTCCTATTTCCCGGAGAAGCACCTCGCCGCGTGGTTGGCGGAGCGGGGGTACGGGGACCGGGTGTACATGATCAAGAAGGGTGGGACCAAGGCGATCCGGGCCGCCTATCGCTGGCTGGCAGACGAATTGGGCGTCGACGGGGTCGTCTTGGTCGATGGGGGAACCGATCTGCTGATGACCGGGGACGAGGCCGGGCTGGGGACGCCGGTCGAGGACATCACCAGCCTGCTGGCGGTGCAAGCGCTGGATGTGCCGGTGAAGACGGTGGCGTGTGTCGGTTTCGGGGTGGACGCGCATCACGGGCTGTGCCACGCGCATTTCCTCGAGAACGTGGCGGCGCTGGCCCGAATGGGCGCCTACCATGGGGTTTTCGCTTTGACGCCGGGGATTCGGGCCGTGGACGAGTGGCTCGAGGCGGTGACGTACGTGCAGGGGAACACGCCCGATCGGGAGAGCATCGTGTGTGCGTCGATCACCGATGCGGCGCGCGGCGAGTTCGGAGATTACCGGTCGGTGCCGCGGACCCGGAGCGGGGATTACGAGCTGTTCATCAACCCGCTCATGTCCATGGTGTGGGGGTTCGACCTGGACGCGGTCGCGGGACGGGTGTTGTACCGCAACGAGATCGAGGATGCGGCGACACCGTACGAGGTCGCGGCGGCCATCGAGGCGTTTCGGGATCGAATTCCGTTGCGGGCCAGACGCGCGATTCCAGGCTGACGACGCGGGGTCACGGCTTGAGCCGGTCCGGTTGGCCGTCCTTGCGGGCTCGCCGGGCGCGGAGCCAGCGCCGGGCTCGGATTGCCAACCAGCCCAGGAAGATGAGCAGCAGCAGGATGGCGGCGAAGGCGAGGACGGGGACGGCCAGGGCCAGGACGGTCAGGAGCAGGGAGGTGCCGTCCTCGGCGGTGGAGACCACCGGGTTGCCCACGCCCGCAGTGGTTCCCGTGACGAAGGGGCGCGCCACCGTGCGGCCCGCGTGGACGCTGCCCGCGGTGACCGCGCCCAGGACGGCGGCGACGGCGGGCGGGAGGTTGGAGGAGATGCTGGTCTCGGCGGTGAAGAGGATCGCGCCGGAGGCGGGGGCCACGAGGGTGCCGATGGCGTGCAGGACCGAGTCGACGGCGGGGATCTTGTCGCCGATGAGGTCGAAGACCAGCAGCAGGGCGATCACGATCAAGGCGGGGGTGGAGGAGAGCCAGCCGTAGGACGAGCCGAGGTCGATCCAGCCCATGCGGTCGGCGGCGCCCACCACCAGCAGCGGAAGCCAGGCATTGAGCCCCGCCGCGCCCGACAATCCGAACGCGCCGAGGATCGCTCCGACGGCCGATGTGATCTCCATGGGACCAGTGTGCAGGCACCGGGGGGAGGCGGCCGGTATTTGGGCGCGGTCGCGGGTCCGGTTGCGGGACTGCGCGGTTCATTTGAACGGGGCGTTACGGTTTCCCCCGACCGGCCGGGATCGGGTGGCGGGGTCGGTGGTGCGGCGGGAGAATTTCGTCGTCGGCCCGGGGTGCGCGGTCGGGGAGAGAGGGACCGCTATGGCGGATCGGCGACACCTGGGTGGCGCGTTGGTCGGACGGGTGCGGGCGAGGGTGGCCGAGGACGGGCCGCTGTCGGTCCTGCGGGACATCGGGTTCGTCAGCCTCGGAAAGTACGGGCAGTTCCTGGTGACCGCGGTGACCGTGCCGCTGACCGCGCGGATGCTCGGGGTGAGCGGCGTCGGACTGCTGGCCATCGGGATGTCGGCGTACTTCCTCGGATCGCTGGTCGTGGATCTCGGGATCAACACCTTCATGGCCGCGCTGCTCGGGGACGAAGGACTCGACGAACTGCGGGGGAGCTACCTCGCGGTGCGGGCGGCCGGGCTCGGCGCGCTCGGGGTGGCGCTCGCGGCGGGACTGTCTGTCGGGGCCGGGGCGCACCTGCGGATGATCCTGCTCGGATTGTTCGTGGGCGGGTTCCTGTCGATGTCCGAGGACTGGCTGCTGGTGGGGCAGGCCAGATTCGGGGCCTCGATGTCGTACCAGATCGCCGGTCGGGTGGCGTATCTCGGGCTGCTGGTCGGGGTGCTGCCGCGGCTGCCGCACGCCGAGGTGGTGCTGGTGTGCCTGCTGCTGTCGTCCGTGGTCACGGTCACGCTGACCTGGTGGGATGCGAACAAGCGGTTCGGGAAGCCGGGACGGCCGAGCAAGGTGGTGATGATCCTGCGCAAGGGCGCGCCCGTGCTCGCCTCACGGCTGCTGGTCACCAGTTACGGGCAGGGGACGGCCACCGTCTACTCGTCGGTGCTCGACGCCGCCTCGCTCGGGTTGTATTCGGCGGGCGACAAACTCGTGCGCGCCACCCAGTCGCTGCTGGATCCGATCGGGCTGGCGCTGCTGCCCCGGATGGCGCGCGAGCGCACCGATCCCGGCTTCTGGCGGCACGAGCTGCGCGCCCTGGCCGCCTGCGTGATCGCGGCGGCCGTCGCGGTGGCGGGGATCTGGATCGCCGCGCCGCTCGCGGTGCAGGTCATCTACGACGACGAGTTCCGCGCCGTGGTGCCGATGCTGCGGGTCGAAGTGTGCATCCTGGTCGCGACCGCCACCACCTCGTTCGTCACCACCGCGATCCTGCCGGTCCGCCAGGACACCGTCGGCATCATGATCGGCGCGGTGATCGGGACCGCGGTGGCGGCCACCGCCCTGCTGCTCACCCTGCGCACCCACTCGGTGTGGACGCTGGTGTGGGGCACGGTGGCCGCCGAATTCTGTGTCGCGGCCTGGTATCTCGCGCGCACCGGGCAACTGGCCGCGCGCGAGCGGCGTCAGCCGGCGCTACCGGCCAGCCACTGATCCCACGGCAGCGTCCAGTCGCCGTTCTGCCACACCTCGAGCTGCGCGCCGCCGGTATTGCGCACCTCCACCACATCACCGGGCTGCGCGAAGTTGAAGAACCACTGCGCGTTGTCGAGATTGAGGTTGAGGCAGCCGTGCGAGAGGTCGGTATTGCCCTGCGCCCACACGGTGGAGTCCAGCTGATGCAGGTAGATGCCGTCGGTGCTGATGCGGGTCGCCCAGCCGATGGCCTCCTTGTACCCGAGCCGCGAATTGATCGGCAGCCCGTAGGACGAGGAGTCCATGATCACCGGGTTGGCCTTGTCCATCACCGTGTAGGTGCCGGGCATGGTCCAGAACGAGAACGTCTTGCCCGCGATGGTCTCGGTGCCGCCGCGGCCCATGGAGGTGGGCATGGTGCGGACCAGCTGACCGTTCTCGAACACCTGCACCTGCTTGGTGTTGTCGTCGGCGATGGACACGTGCGAGGGCCCGATCACGAAGTGCGACTTCGCGTCCTCCTGCCCGAACAGCCCGTTGCCGACCTCCACGCCGTACAGGTTGGCCGCCACGTTCACCTTCGTGCCCGTCTTCCAGTACTCCTTGGGCCGCCAGTGCGCATTGCGGTTGTCCAGCCAGTACCAGGAGCCCTCCACCGGCGGATCGGTGGTGACGACCAGTCGCTTCTGCGCGGCCGCGCGGTCCGGGATGTCCTCGTCGAAGTGTGCGACGATGACCATGCCCACGCCGTAGCTGTTGCCGTCGACGATGGCCTGCCCGCCCGTGGTGTTCAGGTACACCTTGGTCTGGTTCTTCGGGTTGATGGTGGTGAAGGTGGAGGTGACCGGCCCGGTGGGACCGGTCACATCGACGCCGGAAGCCTTCAGCGTGTAGGTGCGGCCGTAGCCGAGCTGGTCGTTGGGCTTCCACGCGGTCTTGTCCGGCGTGTAGGTGCCCTCGATGACCTTGCCGTCCTCATTGCTGAGCACGACGTCGGTCAGCACGCCCCCGGTGGTGCTCACCTTCACCGGCGCCGACGGATCCACCTTGTCCGAGCCCGGGGCGGGCGACACCACGATGGACTGCTCGACCGGCGTGCGCGGACCGACCTTCCCGCTCGGGAGATTGGACGAGCAGGCCGCCAGCACCAGCGTGAGCGTGACCAATACGCTCGCTGCGGCGTTCGTCCGAAAACGGCGGGGTGGCATGGCTTCCCTCCTGTAATCGCCGTGCGCCGCATCGCTGCACAGCATCTTGTTACTGCCCAGCGTAGTAGATTACTCGCCGTTTTCGATCTTCCATCACCAGGTCATCCCTGAGAAATGACACCGATGTGAGACCCGCGAGCGACACGCCGGTCGGCAGTGGTCATTTCAGCGCCTGTTCCTTGATAGCGAGTTGCTGTCGCCCCTTCTGGAAGGTCACCTCGCGAATTCCCAGCGCCTCGTGCAGCTTGCCCGCGGGCAGGGTCACCGGTTTGGGCGCGGGCCCGTCGCCGGGTTTGGGCAGGGGATAGGCGGTGGTGGTGCCGCTGTAGAAGGTGACATTGCCCTCGGTCTTCGTGAACAGCTGGTGCACATGGCCGTTGAGGCAGGTGACCGACGAGAACCGCTTCAGGTAGCTGAGCGCCTGCGTGGCATCGTCTGTGCCCCAGCCCCATTGGGGGTACATGGCGAACAGCGGGATGTGGCTGAACACGATGATCGGTGTGTCACTGGACAACCCGGCCACATCCTTCTGGACGAAGTCGAGCTGATCCTGCCCGAGATGGCCGAGGTTCTTCAGGTTCAGCGTATTGACCAATCCGATCACGTGCACGCCCGCGATGTCGAAGCTGTACCAGCCGTCGCCGCGCGTGCCGTTACCGAAGACCGACCGGTATCGCGAGCCGCCGTCATCACTCGAATCATGTTCTCCCGGAACCGTGAACACGTGCGGCGTCGACAGCCCGCCCATCATCTGCTTGACCTGATCGAACTGCTCGGCCGTGGCCAGGTGGGTCAAGTCGCCGGTGTGGATCACGAAATCGGGCTGATACCCCAGCGAATTCACCTGTGAGACGGCCTCGGCGAAGGTGTCGGTGACACTGGTGTTCGCGGTCCCGGTGAACCCGATGTGGCTGTCGCTGACCTGTGCGAACCGCAGCGTCGGCCGGGCCGGGGCGGCCGACGCGCTGCCCGCCACGTGCGACACCACCTCACCGCCCACCACCGCCAGTCCCACCGCCGCGCCGAACCAGGCGCTGTGCCGCATGAGCTGACGGCGGGTCATCCGCTGCGGATCGCGGGAGTCCTCCTCGTAGTCGTCAGCGGTGCTCACGGCGTCACCACCACGGTCGCGTGCATGAACGGATGGATCGAGCAGACGTAGGCGAAGGTGCCCGGCTTGGGGAAGGTGAACGTGTAGGTCGCGCCCGTCCCCAGCGTCGGCGAGCGGAAACTCCCGTCGTTCGCCACGACGGTGTGCGGCTCCTCGTCCTTGTTGGTCCAGGTCACGGTGGTGCCGACCGGGACGGTCAGCGAGGCGGGACCGAACGCGAAATTGTCGATGGCGACGGCATCGGGCCCGGCCGGGGCCGCGGGCGCCCCGGCGGCGGAGGTGCCCGCCGCCGAGGTCATCCCGGACATGGCCGGGCCCCCGCCGTCCGGCACCATGCCGGGCGTGGCGGTGCCGGAAGCGAAGGTGAATCCGGGCGCGGCCGGATCCGCGGCTTTTCCGCCGCCGGTGGAGCCGCACGCGGTCGCCGTGAACAGGGCCGCGGCGACTCCGACGGCGACGGCTACGCGTCGCGGGCTACGGGTGGGTCTCATGAATCCGGTCCTCCGTCCGGGATGGGTCCGTTCGCTGCTGCGAACCGGTCATCCATGGATAGGGGAGCGGGTTACACGGGAACCGTTGCGCCCGAACGCCATTGGTCGTCAGGCGGGCTCGGTGGGCGCGAACACCTCGATGGTGCCGTTGTTCTCGCGCACCTGGACCAGCGGCAGCGGCGCGGGCGCCACCGGCAGCTGATGGGTGACCACCTGACCCTCGATCGAGAACGACGTCGAATGGCAGGGGCAGCGCAGCCGTTCGGCCGGGGCGTCCAGCCACAGTTTGCAGCCCTGATGCGTGCACACGCCCGACACCGCGACCGGAATCCCCTTGTCGCGGCGCACGAATCCGTTCACCGTCCCCACGTCGAAGGCCACCGTCGCGCCCTCCGGCAGATCCGCGGACCGCGCGATCGGCAGCCACGCACCGGAATTGGGCGACAGCGGCGTCTGCCGCGCGGCGGGTGGCGCACCCTCCTCACCGTGCCCCAGCAGGGTGCGATCCACGACCGCGCCGACCGTGGCGGCGGCCGCGGCGGCGGAGGTGCCGATCAGCAGATTGCGGCGGCGATACCCGGTGGGCGACGCCGATTCCGGCTCCGGCTCCGCCATCTCGGCGGCCAGCCGCCGGTGCAGGCCGCTCAGGAACTCCTCACTGGGCGCGTCACTGCCCAGCCGGGCGGCGCGCAACTCGATGGCCGCGCGCAGCTCCTCGGCCTCGGCCTCGTCGGGGGTGAATCCCGTGGACCGCTTGCCCGCCAGTAGTTCGTCGACGAACCTCCGCACATCCCGCCCGCTCACCGCACACCTCGCTCATTCAGCTGGGCCGCCATCCGCACCGCCCGATGCTGCAACACCTTCGCATTCGCCACCGTCACCCCGAGGGTCTGCGCCGATTCCCGGATCGAGAGACCTTGCAGGAAACGCAGTTCCAGGATCCGGCGGTAGCGGTCCGGCAGTTCGGACAACACCGCCTTCGCACGCGCCTCGGCGCCCGAGTCGTGGAACTCCTCCGGCGGATCGTCGGCGATGTCGCCGTCGATGGCGGTGATCTCGCGGCCCATGCGGGCCTTCCAGTGCGCGGCCAGCACCGTGCGGGCGGTGGCCCGCAGGTAGGCCCGCACCTCGGGGACACTGGCCGTCATGCGCAGCGGTCTCAACGCCGCGGTGAACACCTCGGCGGTCAGATCCTCGGCGTCGGGCCGATTGCCGACCTTACCGAACATCAACGCGTACACCCAGGTCGCGTTGTCCCGGTACACCGCTTCCCAGCCGGGGTAGCTGTCACCGGACACCAGCCGCAACTCCCGACCCGAGCCGGAACTCGCGGCCGGCTGCGTCCGGCGCTCGGATTCGACCCGTCGCACCATGAACCGCCGCTTCCCGCATCCATCGAAGAACCCGACGCGTGTTCACGTCTGTCAGTAGATAGCGGGCGGGGTTACAGCGCGGCCCTTTCGACCGTATCGGGCACGATCGGTCCCGGACCGTGCCCTAGCGGGCGGGCCGCAGCAGCTCGCCCAGCACCAGCCCGCGGACGGTCTTGGCGGCCACCACCAGCCAGGCGGCGACCAGCAGCGCGTACAGCGCCACCGCGGTGACCGCGAACAGATCCGCGCCGGTGTGGCCGTAGAGGGCGGTGCTGCCGGTGACACAGCAGCCGAGCGGGAAGGTGAAGCCCCACCAGGTCAGGTTGAACGGCATCGAGGCGCGGGCGTGCCAGGTGACCGCGACCGCCAAGGCCAGCCACAGCATGGCGAATCCCCAGGTGGGAACACCGAACAGCACGGAGAAGACATCCATGCCGGCGGCGGTGCGCTCATCCACCACGCCGGGGGCGACCCCGGCCAGCGCGCCCGCGGCGGTCACCGACTGACCCAGCGGGCCCAGCACCAGCCACACGGTCGCGACCATCCCGGCGGGCGGCAGCCCGTGGTGCAGCAGCCGCGACCAGATCAGGGTGGTGGTGACCAGCGAGGCGATCAGGCTCAGGCCGAACATGGCCAGGCACGCGACGAACATGGTCAGCCGGGCCTGCCCGGCGGGAGTGTGCGGCACCAGCAGCGCGCCCAGCGCCGCCGACACCATGGGCGGCACCACCGGCATGAGCCAGCCGCCGAACGCCGAATCGGGATCGAACCGGTGCCGGGTGATCATCCGATAGGGGATGCTCGCCGCGGTCATCAGCCCGAGAACCGTTCCCGCCGACCACAACACCCAGTCCGCGGTCACGGCGGCGGACAAGCCGATGACGTCCTTGCCCAGCAGCAGGGTGCCCGCGCCGACGGTCATCAACGCCATGGGCGCGGCGCCGTAGAACTGCATCATCACCGGATGCATCCCGTGCCCGCGGGCCTCCTCGGGATAGCGCCGCCAGTGCAGCACCCACGCCCCGGCCAGGACGATCAGGATCAGCGAGGCCAGCGCCCACACGACGGTCGCGGCGCCCCGCAATCCGGGGAACTGCGTCGGCAGGGTGGCCGCCGCGTTCCCGATGATCCCGGTCCCCATCACCGCGGCGAACCAGTTCGGAGCCAGGTATCGCAGCGGCTCCCGGCCGCCCGAACGTTCCGCGGTCGCCGTACCCGCGGGGGCGGCGGTCGCGGCGGGAACGGTTCGGCGGAAGGTCACTGTGGTCATGGCTCAACCTTGGCCCGGCCGCACTTCCGCCGGTAGCGGCCGCATTCCGATGGATGCATAGACTCGGTCTATGTCCTGGTTCAGCGAACCGATGGGGCCGCCTTGCGCAGGACCTCCAGGAACGCGCGCATCCACCGCGGATGGTCGGGCCAGGCGCGGCCGGTGACCAGATTGCCGTCGACGTGATCCGGGCTGTCGACCCAGCGGCCGCCCGCGGCGGCGATATCCGGTTCCAGCGCCGGGTAGGCGCTCGACGACCGGTCGCGCAGCACCCCGGCCGCGGCGAGGATGAGCGGGCCGTGGCACAGCGCGGCGATCGGTTTGTCGGCCTGCGCGAAGTGCTGGACGATGCGGCGGCAGTCCGGGTCGCCGCGTAGATACTCCGGCGCGCGGCCGCCGGGCACGACCAGGGCCGCGTACTCGGCCGGATCGACCTCGCCGAACGCCAGATCGGCGGGCCAGGTGCGGCCGAGCTTCTCGGTATAGGTGTCGAAGCCCGCGGTGAAATCGTGGACCACGAACTGGAGTTGTTTGCGTGCGGGAGCCGCGATATCGACCTCGTACCCCTCCTCCAGCAGCCGCTGGTACGGGTACATGACTTCGAGGTCTTCGGCGGCATCGCCGGTGATCAAGAGCACCTTCGTCATGGCGCACCTCCCAGTCGATGGTATCGGGATCGACCGCGCGCCCAGGTGTTTTCGGTTCGGCGGAGGGCTCTCGGTTCAGCCGACGATCCGGGCGCGCCGGACGTTCGGCACCGGCCGCAGGTGACGCACCACCGCCAGGTCGGCAGGCTCGGCGTGGCGGGTGTCGTAGCGGTCGAACACCGCGGCCAGTTCCGGTGACCAGCGGGCGAATTCGGCGCGGATCGGGCCCTCGGTCTCCAGTTGGCACACCACGCCCAGCGCGGTGAGGAAGCAGCGCGCGAAGGGGGTGAAGTAGGCCGGCATGTCCAGTTGGCGGTGGACGTTCGAGAGCCGGGGCGCCAGCACCGAGCGGACGTGGCCGCGCAGCCAGGCGGTGGTGAGGCGGAAGGTGGGCACGGTGAGCGGCTCGCCGACGGCGTCCAGCCCCTCGGCGAGCGCGGCCACGTCGTAGTCGCGGCCGGGTCGGACGAAGCCGTGGCGGCGGACCGCCGCGTCCAGTTCCGGGATGCCGCCGTTGAACGCGGCGTCCATCACCTCGCCGACCAGCTCCTCGAACCCCGGGGGCGGCCAGGGCGTGCAGGCCCCGAAATCCACCACGCCCAGCCGCCCGTCCGGGAGGATCCGGAAATTGCCCGGGTGCGGATCGCAGTACAGCAGGCCGGTGCGGGTCCACGCCGAGAGCAGGAAACGGATGATCAGCATGCCGACCCGGCTGCGCTCGGCGGCCGTACCCGACTCGATGATCCGCGAAACCGGTGTGCCGGTGAGCCATTCGGTGACGATCACATCGCCCTGCTGGACGATCACGTCCGGGACGGCGAAGTCCGGGTCGCCCGCGTAGGCCTGCGCGAAGCGGCGCTGATGTTCGGCCTCGGCCACGTAGTCGAGTTCGTCGGCCACGCAGGTACAGATGGCCTCGGTCACCGCGGGCACGTCCGCGCCCGGCGCGAACACCGTGGCCAGCACCGAGAGTCGGCGCAGCTGTTCGAGATCGGCGAGCACCGCCGCGTGCGCGCCCGGATACATGACCTTCACCGCCACCGGGCGGCCGTCGCTCCACACCGCGTGATGCACCTGCCCGATCGAGGCGGCCGCCGCGCGGCGGTCGTCGAATTCGGCGAACCGCGAACGCCACTGGTCGCCCAGGCCCGCGACCATCGCCTCGTGCACGGTGGCGGGCAGCATGGTGGGCACCGATTCCTGCAGCTGGGTCAACGCGGTCCGGTAGGGCGAGGCGATCTCGGCGGGCAGGGCGAGTTCGTAGAGCGAGAGCAGCTGGCCGAGTTTGGTTGCGCAGCCCTTCAATTCGCCCAGCACCTCGAAGATGTGCTGGGCGGTGCGCAGCCGGATCTCGGAATCCACCTCGGCGGCCGAACGGCCCAGGGCGCGCTTGCCCACGCCGGCGGCCTGGCGGCCCGCGAATGCGACCGGGAGACTGGCGATCCGGGCATTGCGGACGGCAGCGCGGATCGGCGGGCCGCCGGGGTCGCCCGCTGTCCGTTCCCGGATTCGCCGAATCGACATTGCTCACCCCATTGTGTGCGCGGCAGGGCCATCGAGTGCACGGCAGCGTCAGGGTCTGCGGAATAGCCCATGCACGTGCAGTTTGGCACACCAGAGCTTAAACTGTCTGGGACGTATCCGAAAGTTGTCGAAAGGTGACGGGATGGGTGCCCAGACGGTCGTGGCCGATGTCGCCGACGAGCTCGCTCGCCGCGTCGCGACCGGTGAATACGCACCCGGGGACCTGATGCCGTCGGTTCGCCAGGTCGCCGAGGAATTCGAGATGAACCGGGCCACGGCGCAATTGGTGCTGGGCCGGTTGGAGTCCTACGGCTTCGTCGACGCCCACCGCGGCCGCGGGTTCAGCGTGCGCGACGTGCGCCGCGCCGGCGGGGTGGACGTGTACCGGCGGCTGTTCCGGCTCAGCCTGCCCGCGCCCGAGGTCGCCTCGGAGATGTTCGGCAATATCGTGGCCGCCGAACGCGCCATCGTGCTCGACGCCCTGCTCGACTACACCGCCGCCGAGCGCGGCATCGCGCCCGCGGAACTGACCGCCCGGGTCGACGCGCTCGAAACCGAGGCCCGCGCCGCGGAGCCCGACCACGCCCGCCTGCTCGACATCGAGCTGGGTCTGGTGCGCGCGATTCTCACCGACCTGGGCCACACCATGCAGCGCGCGGTGCTGAACTCGGTGGGGGAGATGCTGTTCGAGGTGCCCGAAGCGGTCGACGCCTACTTCGCGGTCTCCGCCGATCTGCACGTCCTGATGTGGCGCGCCCTGCTCGCGGTCTGGGAATCCGAGGGCGGGCCCTCACCGGCGCAATTGGCGCTGTTCGAGGACCTGTTCGCGATGTACCACGACAAGGTGCTGGCCCGCTTCGACGAATCGGCGGGGCTGGACCCGGATTCGGGGACCCGTCCGCACAGCGCGACGGCTTAGACGTCGCGCTGCGCGGGCCTCACGCTGCGCCGGACTCGCGCTGCGTCCCGGCGCGCGAAATGGGCCGGGATCTCGGGCAATTCGGGCAGATGTCTCAGACGATCAGCCTCCGGCGAGCATGGCCGCCGCCACGAGTGCGCTGATAATGGCTAGCGCCAGCACCGCGAGGATCACCCGGGCGCTCTGGGTGGGTGGTTCGGCGGGCGGTTGGTCGGCCATGCGTTCATCTCCCTCGTAGGTAACGGGTCGTGCGCGGCTATCGTATTCCGGCGGCTCCCAAGATGTTTGGTGTCCCCCGGGTTCCGGCGTAAACACTGCCATTTCCCGGGCCACACCGGGGAAACCGGGGTGGCCGAATACGAAACGCACGACCCGCTGACCTACGGTCCGCCGAGCACCCGCGGCGCCCGACTGTACCGGTCAGTAACGACCGAACAACACCGCCGCATTGTGCCCGCCGAATCCGAACGAATTGTTCAGCGCGAACTCGACCCCGGTCTTGCGCGACTGCGTGTGCACCACATCCAACTCCACGTCCGGATCCTGATTCTCCAGGTTCAGCGTCGGCGGAATCACCTGATCACGCAGCGTGAGCACCGAGATGATCGCCTCCAGCGCGCCGACCGCGCCCACCGAATGCCCCAGCGCCGACTTGGGCGCGTACACCGACGGGTGCGTCCCCACCGCGGCGGCGATCCCCTTGGCCTCGGACAGATCCCCGATGCTGGTTCCGGTGGCGTGCGCGTTCACGTGATCCACTTCCCCGGGCCGCACGCCCGCGGATTCGATGGCCCGGCGCATGGCCCGCGCGCAGCCCGTGCCCTCGGGATCCGGGGCGACCATGTGATAGCCATCGGCGGTGAGACCGGCGCCCAGCAAGCGGGCCAACGGCTTCGCGCCGCGCGCCCGCGCGTGATCCTCGGATTCGACCAGCAGCAGCGCGGCCGCCTCGCCGAAGACGAAACCGTCACGGTCCCGATCGAAGGGGCGGGAAGCGCGTTCGGGTTCGTCGAGCCGGGTGCTCAGGGCGCGCGCCATAGAGAATCCGGCGATGGCCACCGGATTGATGTAGCCCTCCACGCCGCCCGCCACCACCATGTCGGCCTCGCCGAGCACGATCGAACGCCAGGCGTGCACCAGCGCCTCGTTGCCGGAGGCGCACGCCGAGACCGGGGTGACCAGGCTCGCGCGCGCCCCGATCTCCAGCCCGACCACGCCGGAGACGCCATTGGGCATGGACATCGGCACCGCGAACGGCGAGACCTTGCGGTAGCCGTGGTCGCGCATGGCGTCATTGGCGTCCACGATGGTGTCCGCGCCGCCGAGCCCGGTGCCGATGCACACACCCAGGCGGTCCTTGTCGACTTCGGGGTTGCCCGCCGTGTTCCACAGGCGTTTTCCCATCACGTACGACATTTGCTGCACGTAACACATGCGGCGCTTCTTGACCCGATCGAGTTCGCCGGTCGGATCAGCCGCGAGTTTGCCACCGATGGTTACCGGCAGGTTCAGCCTGGTGATTTCCGGGTCGTCGAGGGTGCTGATGCCACTGGCTCCGGACAAAAGTCCCTGCCAGGTGCCCTCGGTGTCAGGGGCGATCGAGGTCGTCATCTCCACGGCGGTGACCACGACATTTCGGAATCCGCCATTCCGGGTGGAGAATTCTGCGAGGCTATTCACTTTTCGCGTGTCCTTTTCGGCCAATTGGCAAGTCCTGCAGAGAATTCGCGAGCGCCTGCGAGGTTAACCCGAGAATCGCCGGAGTGTGGCACCGACACTCAGAACCGGTAAGTAACCTGCGCGGGCCTCCGATCGAAATGCGACCGACCGGATTTGAGCGGGATTTCGGGTCCCCCGCTCGACTGTCGCGGTCCGGCAGCTCCGGGTACATTGTCTCAGACGGAGATTCGCTGCAAGGAGACCGATCGCATGACCGAGGCCCCGCACCGGCCCACCGTGACCAGCCCGCCCGTGATCGCCCGCCGCTGGACCATCCACGACATCCCCGACCAGACCGGCCGCACCGCCGTGATCACCGGCGCCAACAGCGGACTCGGCCTGCGCACCGCCGAAGCCCTGGCCGCCAAGGGCGCGCACGTCCTGCTGGCCTGCCGCAACGAGATCAAGGCCGCGGCCGCCCTGGAACAGGTCGGGGCCGCCGCCACCGGACCGAAACCCGAAGTGCTGCCACTGGATCTGGCCGACCTGGCCTCCATCCGCCGCGCCGCCGACCATCTCGACGTCCGCGGCACGCCGATCGACATCCTGGTCAACAATGCGGGAGTCATGGCCCTGCCGCGCGATCAGCGCACCGCCGACGGGTTCGACGCCCAGTTCGGCACCAATCACCTGGGCCACTACGCGCTGACCGGATCCTTGCTGCCGCTGCTGCTGCGCGCCCCCGAACCGCGGGTGGTGACCGTGTCGTCCATCGCGGCGTGGGGCGGGATGATCAACTGGCTGGATCCGAACTGGCGGCGGGTATACGTGCGCTGGCTGTCGTACAGCCAATCGAAACTCGCCAATCTGCTGTTCACCGCGGAACTGCACCGCCGGGCCGCGGCGGCGGGGGTGAATCTGACCGCGGTGGCGGCGCATCCGGGTCTGTCGGCGACCAATCTCTACACGTCCACACCGGAAAAGGGTGCGGCGGCGGCCCTCGCGGCGGTGCAGCAGCGAATGCTGTTCTCGCTGGCCCAATCCGACGCGAAGGGCGCGCTGCCGCAGCTCTACGCCGCCACCACGCCGGGGCTGGCCGGAAACTCCTACTGCGGGCCCGCGTTCGAGACGTTCGGGTATCCGCGCCGGACACTGCGGAATCCGCTCGCCTACAGCCGTTTCCAGGCCCGGCGGCTCTGGGAGTTGAGCGAGAAGTTGACCGGCGTCACCTACGCCTGGTCCTGATCGTCGCGCCCCTCGGTCAGCGAAGGCAGCGGAATCGTCCTGCCGCAGAACTGGATCGGTGACCGCTCACCGGCGGCGCAGGAGCATTCCCCGGACGTAGGCGGCTTGGCCCGCGTGCTGGATGTCGTCGTCGATGACACTGATGAGGCGGACGCCGAGGGTGACCGGGGGATCCCAGCGGGTGTCGACGATGCGGGGAAGATCGGCGTCGGTGAGCGTGGAGACGTAGGCGATGGTGGCGGCGTGGACGGCGTCGTAGTAGGCGAGCAGGAGATCGGCGGGGACGCCGGCGAGGGCCGCGACGTCGGTGGGGTTCTGGGCGTAGCCGGTCGCGGTGTCGTCGAAGGGGAGATCGAAGCGGGTGGACCAGCCGCCGACGGCCCAGAGTTGATCGGTGCCGGCGACGTCGGCGATGTGGTCGTCCTGGACGCGGGTGAGGTGCCAGATCAGCCAGGCGATGGAGTTGGCGTCGCCATCGGGCTGCATGCCGAGCTCGGCCTGGGTGAGGTCGGCGACGGCGCCGTGGACGTTCTCCTTGATCCGGCCGAAGGCGTCCACCAGCAGGTCAGCGCTTGTCATGGTGCGATCCGATCGTCGAGGGACGGAGGATGTTCCGGGGTTTGCTACAGGCTGAAGGCGATCGCGCGCAGCACCAGCACGGCGATGAAGACCACCGTGAAGGCCAGGTCGATCTGGACGCCGCCGAGGCGAATCGGCTTGAGGACCCGGCGGACCGGGGCGATCACCGGCTCGGTCAGGCGGTGCACGACATCGCGGGCCTTGCGCAGCGCGGGCGGGGTGTCGCCGAGAACGCCGATCCAGTCGATGATCAGGCGCGCGATCAGCAGCAGCATGAACAGCGTCAGGGCGAGCCCGAGCAGTGAACCTAGGAAAGACATGGCGGACTCCTTCTTCGTGGCCGGCCTTACGTCGATCAACGCCCGACGTCGGTCGAAAGTGCCCCCATCGTCGACCATGGCCGTCCGGTTCGCGGGGCGGGCTCGCCGGAGCCGTGCGAGAATCTGGGCTGCTGTTCGCCCAGCTCACCCGCGACCGCACAAGGAGTCCCCGTGCGCATGAAGTATCTGGTCGGCCTGCCGGTGGCCGTCCTCTCGCTGACCCCGGTCGTCACCGCCGTCGACGCCGCGACCGCCCAGGCCGTCGCGCCGACCTGGACCTGCAACGCCCAGACCTGGGACGGCCAGACCCTGCCCACCCTCACCGTCGACGCCAAGCGGGGCAAGTATCAGGCTGCGGGCGTCGCGCAGACCAAGTGGGGCGGCATCGCCAAGTACGCGACCATCGACTGCAAGCCCAGCAACTGAGCCGGGACCCCGCCGTGTCAGATGGCGCGGCGGTGGTTCAGATAGGCGAAGGAGGCGAGGCCCAGCGGGATCTGGCACCAGAAGGTGAGGAGCCGGAATCCCAGGGCCGCGCCCACCGCCACCCCGGCGGTCAGTCCCGCGACCGCGGTGAGGCCCGCCGCGATGGTGATCTCCTTGGTGGCCACGCCGTTCGGGGACGGTAGCAGCGGCGCCAGCGCCACGGTCACCAGTTCCACCACGAAGGTGTCCGGCAGGCTGAGATTCGCCCCGACCGCGTGCAACACCGCCCACAACGCCACTACCATGAGCAGCGGCTGCACCAGCGCGCAGATCCACAGCGCCGCCGCCCGCCGTGGCCGGAAAGCGGTGGTGGCCACCGACTTCCACGCGAACTCGGCGTCCGAACGGGCGTGCCGCAGTCGTGCGGGCACTCGCCGCCAACCGCCCTGCGCGGCCACTCGGCGATGCAGGACCAGACCCGCCACGGCCGCCGCCACACCGGCCGCGATCAGCGTGGCGATCGCGATCAGCGCTGTGCGCCAAGGACTCTCGCCCACCAGGTGATGCCACGTACCCGACATTCGCGCACCGAGGTCGTGCCAAGGGGGCTGTGCGCCATGGCGACTCATCAGACTCGGCGCGGCCAGCAGGGCGACGACCACCAGGGGCACCCGGACCATGAGCGCGGCGAACCCCATCAACCCCATGGACGCCATCGCCCCGGTATGGCTGAGCCCGGTCCGGCGCAGGAATCGCAGGCGCAGCAACAGAGAGGCGGCGGGCACCAGCCCGATGGCGGGCACCGCGAGCTGCAGGGCGAACAACTGCCCGGTGGTCGGCCGCGCCGGGATGGAGCCGCGCAACATGAAAACCGAGGTGGGCCACAGGGCGAGGGTGGCGAGCGCGGCGACCAGCAGCCAGCGCGGGTCCGCTGCGGCGAGGGCGTGCACTCCGGTCAGGACCGCGTCCCGCTGCCAGACGGCCGCGGCCGCCACCAGCAGGGTGCACACGACGGTGGGCAGGGCCTTCCTCGCCACTGCGGGAACGGCCGCCATCCGCCCCTCCTCAGGTATCGCAGACGTAATTTCCCCGGTGAATCGCATACGCGGGGGTCAACATTAACGCGATCGGAGGGCTGTGACCAGGCTTGTCTGAATAGTCCTGTGCGCCATCGGCAACGGAACGGTCGTCTTGTGAACGGGCCCCGGTGATACGCCGTATACCCGAGTAGGCTCACGAACGGATGGGGAGACAAGTCGTAATACAGGGACACGACATGACGAAATCCATGATCACCGAGACCCCCGGGACCGGCTCGATGACTCCGGTGGAGTTGCTGGTGGAACTCGAACCCGTGGCGGAAGCGAATCTGAACCGGCATCTGGGGCTGGCCAAGGAATGGCATCCGCACGATTACGTGCCGTGGGACGAGGGCCGCAATTTCGCCGCCATGGGCGGAATCGATTGGGAACAAGATCAATCTCGGCTCAGTCCGGTCGCGCGCGCCGCCATGGTCACCAACCTGCTCACCGAGGACAATCTGCCCTCCTATCATCGGCTGATCTCCCACGCCTTCTCCCGTGACCGCGCGTGGGGCGCCTGGGTCGACCGCTGGACCGCCGAAGAGAATCGCCACGGCATCACCATCCGCGACTATCTGATCGTGACGCGCGCCGTCGATCCGGTCGCACTGGAACGCGCCCGCATGATCTGCCTCTCCCAGGGCATCGACGACCCCACCGGCACCGGCGACAACACCATCCTGCACGGCGTCGCGTACGTGACGTTCCAGGAGCTGGCCACCCGCGTCTCGCACCGCAATACGGGCAAGGCCTGCCACGAACCCCGCGCCGACCGCATGCTCACGCGCATCGCGGCCGACGAGAACCTGCACATGGTCTTCTACCGCAATATCTGCGCGGCGGCCCTGGACCTGGTTCCCGACGACGCGCTGGCGGCCGTCGCCGCGGTCGTCGAGAACTTCCGGATGCCCGGCGCGGGCATGCCCGAGTTCCGGCGCAACAGCGTCCTCATCGCCAAATACGGGATCTACGACCTGCGCCAGCACCTCGACGAGGTGGTCATGCCGGTGCTGCGCCACTGGAACATCTTCGATCGCACCGACTACTCCGGCCGCGGCGAGCGGATCCGCGACGACCTGGCCGCCTACCTGGAGCGGCTCGGCAACGACGTCCTGCGCTTCGAGGAGCAGCGCGACCGCGCCCTGGCGCGCGAGGCCGCCCGCCGCGGGGAGTGAGCGCCCGGCGCCGAAATGTGAACAGCCACCGCGCTGTCCACAGCGCGCTGTTCTCACCGAGCCCACCCGGCCGGCCGCCGCTAGGGTGTGGTGCACGACGACAGGGGGAAACATGGCGGACATGCTGCGCGCCGACATCACGGCGCTGCGCATCATGGCGGCGGGCCTCAGGGGTGAGGCCGACGCCGTCACGAATATCGATCCGGTGGATCTGATCGCGAAAGTCGGGCAGGCCATGCCCAATTCGGCCATCGGCGCGGCCGCGGTCACCGTCGGCGAGCCGCTGCTCGCCGCGCTCGGGCACACGGCGGATCGGCTCCGATCCTTCGCCGACGCGGCCGATCAGGGAGCCACCACCTACGAGGCCACGCAGCTGGCGCTATCGGCCGAGCTGGACGGATACCTGCACGCCACCTCCTGACCGTCGGCGTCCAGCCCCGACCAGCACCTATTGCCATGAAGCAGGTTCGGTAGGCGATCCGGTCACGGGCGGGAGGGACGGTGGCGCGAGCGAGCCTGTCCCAGGCGTGCGGGTGGGATCCCGCTGCCGCCGACCGCGCGAGTACCGCTGTGGTGGAGGCCGATTCGGCCTTCTCGGCGGCGCAGGCACGGGCCGCCCGGGCGGTCGACACGGCCATGGCCGGGTGGCGGGGCGCGGCGGCGACCGCCGCGGCGGTGCGGGCCGTGGCATCCCAGCTGGCGGCGAACCATATCGGCGCGGCCCTCATCGAGGTCGCGGACGCGTTGGCCGAGGCGGGCGCACTGGATCGAGTGTGTGCGCTGGTCGGCCACATCCGCGACGAGGCGCACGAGACCGGATGCCGGATCGCCGAGGACGGCACGGTCACCGGACCACACTCCCAGATCGGAGACCTGGCGCTGGACTTCATCTTCCAGGCCGGGTTCGACGCGAAGGCGCTGGCCTTGCAAGCGAGGCTGGTGCCGCTGCTCGACACCGCCGGGGAGATCGACGAGCGGGTCGGCGCCCGGCTCGCCACGGTCGCAGTGGCGCTGACGGAATTGCGGTCTGATCCGAGCGGCGGTGGGCCGAGCACCCGGATCAGCGGGTTCCTGCAGGGAACGGCGTTACTGCCGGAGGATCCGAAAGCGCTGGGTGCGCTGTGGAAGTCGCTCGGCCCCGCCGATCGCGACGAGCTGTTCGCGGCCGATCCGCTGATCGGGAATCGGGACGGCCTGCCCGCGCTCGCCCGTGACCACTACAACCGGCTCGTCGTGCGGAAGCTGCGCGCGGCGGCGGTGGCGGAGGACCGGCGGCTGGTCGACCGGCACCCCGACTGGTACCGCGGTCGGAATCTGCCCACCACCAGCGGGGACTGGAGGCGGCTGCGGGCCTGGGAGGCGGCGCGGGCCGAGGCGCTCACCAGGGTCGCGGGATACGAGGCGCTGGAGGAGCAGCTCGGTCCGGCACCGGGCGGGCGCCTCCTGCTCGCTGTCGACACCGCCGGGCACGGCGCGATCGCGCTGAACAATCCGGACACCGCCGCGCATGTGGCGACCTTTGTGCCGGGCACCGGCTCACCGCTCACCGCCATCGGGGTCGGGGTGCGACGGGTCCGAGCGCTGCTCGGCGCCGCCGAACGGTCCGATCCGTCGGCCCGGACGTCGGTCATCGCGTGGTACGGCTACGACGCACCGCCGGATCTGGCCGGGGCGCTGGGGGATCGGCGGGCCGACGCGGGCGCGCTCGCACTGGATCGGTTCGAATCCGGACTGCGGGCAAGCCATCTGGGCCTCGCGTCCCATCAGACCGTTCTCGGCCACAGCTATGGGAGCACCGTGATCGGGGCGGCCGCCAGTGGAGCCAACACGCTGGCGGCCGATGACGTGGTACTGGTGGGAAGTCCTGGGATAGAAGTGGACAATGTTTCAGAATTGCGTTTGATGGGTATTCCAGCGGGCCACAACAGCGCGCATGTCTATGCCACCGCCGACCCCGCTGACCCGGTTCCCGTCTTCGGTCAATTAGTACACGGTGTTAACCCGGTCGATCGCGAATTCCGCGCAACGGTTTTCACTTCGTCGGGGCCAACCCTCGACCTGCCCGTGTTGCGGGCCTTGCCATTCGATGTGCTGTCGCACGGAAACTACTGGGAGCCGGGCAATCCGGGTCTTCTCGCCCAGGGTGACGTCATTGCGGGCCGCTATCGCCAATGAGGCCGAGTGGCCTGTTCGTTGCGCCGAGATAGCCGCAACTGCGGGTAGCGGATTCGTTGCGGACCATGCCGTACCACTACTCTGGGCGGCCGACCAAACTAGTTTGAAACGGTTGGGTTCATGCTAGGGTTTCGTGAAGTTGGAGTGGGAAGTCGGAGACAAATGCGCACTGAGAACATCAATAGGAAGTTCAAACTGCATGACGAGCGCAGGATCGCCGCCCAACTTCCTGAGCAACTTCTTGGTTTGGATGTTGTCGGATTTGGGAAACCAGATGAGTTTCCGGGCGAGTTGCTGAACTACTTCGGCGAATTCGCGAACGGCTCGATCCCGCCGCGCTCGCGCATCTACCGCAATGCCCAGCCCAATCTCATCGACGCCTGGCTGCTGGAGCTGTTGCGCGGCGCCCGGATCGGTGACCGCTTCTACCTCCGCACCGGACTCGAGTACTTCCCGTGGGCCGACTGCCGCGTGCTCGACCACCGCTGGCTCGAATCCCTGCGCCGGGTCCTGGGTACCAATCAGGGGTACATCGCGCACGACAAGAGCTCGGCCGTCATGACCCTCGGCACCCAGTACGAGGTGCTCGGCTTCATGGCGGGCGCGGGTCTGCCCGGCGTCGCCGACGCCGCCCCGGCCGAGGAAGTGCCGACCCGCCGGATCGTTCACGCCCCCGCCGTGGTGGCCGTCCACGATCTGACCCCCGCCGCCGCTCTCGCGGGCACGTCCGACGTGGCCGCCGCCGCGCTGCCGGATCTATCGATCCCGCAGGTCACCGAGGTGATCGCGGCTCCCGAACCGGCCGTCGCACCCGCCCCGGAGCCGGAAGCCGCCGCGCCGCGAGCCGCCGAATCGGTCGCCGTGGAATCGGCGGCCCCGGCCGACGAAGCGCCCACCCAGCTGCTCACCCGCATCGTGGAGCCGGTCGAAACCGACTGACCCGCGGCTCGCGATCGAACCGGACAGGCCCGGCGTACGTTGTACCGATTAGGCCGGGCATTCACCGAGTTCGAAAGATCCGATATATGTCGACAATCAATGGGTTGCCCGCCCATGTCCTGCTGGTGCACGCGGTGGTCATACTGGTTCCGCTGACGGCGGTCCTGCTGATCCTGTGCGCGGTATGGCCCGCGGCCCGCGCCCGGCTGATCTGGCTCGTGGTCGTGCTGGCCGTGCTGGTGACCGTGCTGACCCCGATCACCGTCGACGCGGGGGAGTGGTTCCAGCGTCAGCTGGGAATGCCGCCGCTGCTCGACGAACACGCGCGGCTGGGGAAGCAGATGCCGTATTTCGTTGCGCCACTACTGGTTCCGGCGGCGCTGCTCGCCTTCGCGCAGCTGCGGTCCCGGCGGGAACGGCCGGTGGGCCGGGCGCTGGTGGCGGTGATCGCGGTACTCGCGCTGGCCGCCGGCGGGGCCGCCACCTGGCAGACCTTCCGGGCCGGGGATTCGGGCGCGCACGCGGTGTGGAACGGCGTGGTGAATCACTGAGAAAACGACTGTCGTGACCCGGCGGCCGGTCTGCGGGGCGGCCACCGAGTCACGACAGTGCGGCACGGTCAGATCTTGCGGATGACCGTGACGACCTTGCCGAGCACCTGGGCGTCATTGCCCGGGATCGGCTCGAACAGGGGGTTGTGCGGCATCAGCCACACCTGGGAACCGGTGCGCTTGAAGGTCTTCACGGTGGCCTCGCCGTCGATCATGGCCGCCACGATGTCACCGTTGTCGGCGACGTTCTGCTGGCGCACGACCACCCAGTCGCCGTCGCAGATGGCCGCGTCGATCATGGACTGACCGACGACCTTCAACAGGAACAGCGAACCCTCGCCGACCAGTTCGCGCGGCAGCGGGAAGACGTCCTCCACCGCCTGCTCGGCCAGGATCGGGCCACCGGCCGCGATCCGGCCCAGCACCGGGACGTAGGTCGGGATCGGGTGGTCGTCCGAGGACTCCGCCTCCGCATTGACCGCGCGGAGCTGCGACACGCCGCCGGTGGCGCGCATCGCCGTCTCGTCCAGGCCCCGGACATCCACGGCGCGTGGACGATTCGGGTCGCGGCGCAGGTAGCCCTTGCGCTCGAGCGCCCGGAGTTGGTGCGCCACCGAGGAGGTGGAGGTGAGACCGACGGCATCGCCGATCTCGCGGATGCTGGGCGGGTAGCCGCGGTCGTGCACCGAGGTGCGGATGACCTCCAGGACTCGGCGCTGACGCACGGTCAGATCGGCGCCGACGCCGGACGATTCGGACAGGGGGCCGTTACCTTCGGGACCAAGAGGTCCGTTCTCACCGTCCACGCCGCCGTGTTCGCTCACCGCCGCCGTCCTCCGTTCACTGCTGTCGCTCACCGGAATTCGTTCCCGCACGCGCCGTGTCGTACGTCCGGGCAACTCGTGACTCGACTGTAGACCGTGTGACGCGTGTGATCAAACATCTGTTCGACGCATGTCGCGGAAATCAGTGACATTGCCGGGCCGCCGTGGTAGAAATTCGAACATCAGTTCATCGAACACATGATCGAGTCAGTTGTCCAGCACTCTGCGGCCCGCCCTACCTTGGAGGTTACTTCGATGCGCGCCATGGTCAGCGAGATCGACACTCTGGAAAGCGATTTGGGATTCGACAGCCTCCCCTGGGAGCTGCGTTCCGATCGGTCCCCGGCCACCCCGTCCGGGGCTTCGGCGCACCCGGTCCTGCACCGCCGGCCCTGCCGGGCACGCCTGCGGCCGATGTCTCGCGCGGGTGTTCGAACCGATCATGTCGTCGTGCGACACGCCGCGGGACGCGCCCGCGGAATGCATCCGCTGGACCGGATGCAGCGCGCCCAGACCGGCCTCGCCGCACTGGCGATCACGGCGCTGGTGAGCGCTCTCGCCGTGGCCGGACTGATCGGTCTCGCGCAATTACGCTCCGGTGACTTCGATTCGCAGACCACGCCGCCCACGGTGCAGCTGGTGCAGCCCCCGGTGCGATAGCAGTGGTGATGCTCGGCTGGTTGCCCGGTCGTAGCCGGTTTCCGGGATAGGGATCCCCGGCCATGACGTGGCCGAAATTGCAGATTGAAAACTGAAACGCGTTGCTACCGTCCCCCTGAATGTGACAGAGGCTACATCCGCGCGACCGCACGGCGGCGCGCGAGCGACAGGGGGCGTAATGCCGAGAGTTCGAGGGTTGGTCCGGGTGGCCGGAGTGCTCACCTGCCTGATGATCGGGTTGGTGACCGCCCCGGCGGTGCATGCCGAAACCGTGTACGCCGAATATCTGGACCTGCCATCGGTGAACGGGGACGGCGCGGCGGGCGGCGGCTTGAATCCCGCCCTGCCCCTGGACCCCGACACCCTGCGCGGCGCGCTCGACGCCGCGCGGGCGGCGGGGGTGCCGCCGCGGCACTACGCCACGCTGCTGCACCAGTACTGGCTGGTGGTCGCCACCCGCAATGCCGAGATCGATCTGGCCGGGTGGGATCCCGGGCGCGGCGTCGCGGCCAATACCGTCACCTTCACCCAGGTGTACGTGAACTACCTGCGGCTGAACAACTCTCACCCGGAGTACTGGTGGACCGGACTGGCCGGATTGGCCGGCGGCTCCTTCGCCTCGGGCTTCTTCGACATGGGCGACGTGTCCGCGATCGTCAGTGTGCCGGGCATCCATCAGCTCGGCGACGCGGTCGCCGACCTGTTGCGCGGCACGCCCACGCCGCTGCTCGACATCCTGCCCGCCGACATCCGCACGCTGGGCACCGAGGGGGAGCGGCTCACCGCCGACGACCTGGCCTGGTATCAGACCCGGCTGATGATCATGCAGAAGCACATCTTCATCGACCAGGTGCCCATGCACGAGGCGTACGCCGCCGCGGGCGCGGCCGGGGTCGAGGAGATGTACCAGGCCGGGGTGCTCGACGAGAACGCCATCACGGCCTGGCGGGAACTGGCCGGTGGCACCCAGGAAGGGCTCGCCGACGCCGCGCTGCGCATGACCGACCGGGAACAGAACCAGATCATCGCCGACCAGTGGGATGTCACCTCGCACGGGCGCGGGGCCATGGGCCGGGTGCTGACCTACGTCAGCACCATCGCCGGAAAGGCCGCCGTCCCCGGCGTGCGGGCGCCCGGCGTGTTCGCGCCCACCACCCTGACGTCGGGAACCATGTCGCTGCGAGCCCCGCTGCCCGACTTCAACTGGGCCGACCGCGACACGCGGTGGAACTACATCACCAACGACCTGCTGCCCCGCTACCTGGAGCTGTGCGCGAACCCGTCCGTCGCGAGACCGGTTCTGGCCGAACCGTTCTCCGCCAAACTGGTCCAGGGACGGCTCGTCCAGCGGCTGCCGGACCTGCTGGCCGACATGACCTCGCAATGGCGGTTGACGGCCTGATTCGGAGACGCCGACCCGGGCGGACGCCGCCGACCGCGTCCGTCACGGTATCCTCGAGATTGCTCGAGGTTGCTGTGGAACCCAGGCATCGACGAAGGATCCCGGATGCATTGCCCGTACTGCCGCCATCCCGATTCGAGGGTGGTCGACTCGCGTGAGGCCGAGGAAGGCACCGCCATCAGGAGGCGACGTGCCTGTCCGGAATGTGGGCGCAGGTTCACCACCGTCGAAACCGCCATCCTGTCGGTGGTCAAGCGCAGCGGTGTCACCGAGCCGTTCAGCCGCGAGAAAGTGATCCGCGGCGTCAGCCGCGCCTGTCAGGGCCGCGAGGTCGACTCCGACGCCCTGAACCTGCTCGCCCAGCAGGTGGAGGATGCCGTGCGGGCCAAGGGTTCCCCCGAGGTGCCCAGCCACGAGGTCGGCCTGGCCATCCTCGGACCGCTGCGCGACCTGGACGAGGTCGCCTATCTGCGCTTCGCGTCGGTGTACCGATCCTTCAGCTCCGCCGAGGATTTCGAGCGCGAGATCGCCGATCTCCGCAAGCACCGCGACGAGCACGCGGTCGGGGCGGCCGCGGAATAGCCGATCGTCCCGGCGGGGCACCGCGCCCCGTGTCCCATCGATTCACGGTCCGGCTCCGAGCATTCGGAGCCGGACCGATCTGTCTCCGACGGAGATTCCGAGCCGCGGTCGTCAGCGTTTCTGCGGTGGGCGGCGTGCGGCGTCTATCGCCTTCTCGATCCGCTTCGCCGAGACCGGGTACGGGGTGCCCAGCTGCTGGGCGAACAGGCTGACCCGGAGTTCCTCGATCATCCACCAGATCTCGACGATGTCGCGGCCGCCGCGACGGCTCTCCGGGAGGTTCGCGACCAGCCGGTCGTAGGCGGCGTGCACGCGATCGAGTTCGATCATGCCCGCGCGGTCCCGGTTGGCGGCGGCGGGCAGCGCCTCCAGCCGCAGCCGGGCGGCCTCCAGATACCGTGGCAGTTCCCGCAATCGGGCGCTGCCCCACTCGGAGATGAAGCCGGGGAAGATCAGATCGTCGAGCTGGTGGGTCACATCGTCGGTGGCGTCGCGGTCACGCGAGTCGGTGAGGGCGGCGCGCACCCGATGCGCCTCGGCCAGCACCGGAACCACCGAGCGGACGATATTCGCCACCGCCGTGGTGAACCGCGGACGGACCTGCTCCACCAGGGCCTGGAACTGCTCGGGGCTGCGCACCGGCCCGCCATGGGCGGCGATCAGTTCGTCGGCCGCGCAGGCGCGGCAGTCCTCCACCAGGGCGTCGAGGGTGCCGTACGGATTCTGGCTCAGCGCAAGCCGATCCGTGGGCGGCAGGCCCGCGGTGACGGCGCGGGTGCTGGTGGTGATCGCGCCCAGCAACAGGGCGCGGGTGCCGGTGCGCATGGCGGTGGCCTGCTCGGCGGGGGAGCTGAGCACCCGCACGGCCACACCCTCGGACTCGGCGACCAGGGCCGGATAGCCGGTGATGGTCTGCCCGCCGACCTGACGCTTGACCGCGGACGGCAGGGTGCCGAGGGATTCGGAGGTCCACACGGCGGCCGGGGCCCGCTCGGCAGCATTGTTGGCGCGCGCCACCGACTTCGAGACCTGTTCGGCCAGGCGGGTTTTCAGCTCGGCCAGGCTCTTGCTGCGGGCCACGATCGTGCCCGACGGGTCGACGGCGGCGAAGGTCATGCGCAGATGGTCGGGCAGGCCCGCCGGGTCCAGCATGGCGGCGGCGATGGTCACCGAGCCGAGCTGGGACAGCTCCCGCGCCAGGCCGGTGCGCAGCGGCTCGGCGCGCGGGGTGAGGCGGTCCAGCGCGGCCTTGGCGAAGTCCGGGGCCGGAACCACGGTGCGGCGCAACTGCTTGGGCAGCGTCTTGATGAACGCCGCGGCCAGCTCCTCCCGCATACCCGGCACCAGCCAGTCGAAGCCGACCGAGCGCACGTGCGCCAGCTGGGCGATCGGAATGTGCACGGTGACACCGTCGTCGGCCTGGCCCGGCTCGAACTGATAGGTGACCGGGAAGGTCAGCTCGCCCTGCCGCCAGCTGTCGGGATAGGCGGTCGGATCCAGCAGGGCCGCCTCCTCGTTCACCACCGTGGAGGCGGTGAAGTCGAGCAGGTTCGGGTCGGTGCGCTGGGTCTTGCGCCACCAGCTGTCGAAATGCCGCACCGAGACGATGTCCGAGGGGATGCGCTTGTCGTAGAACTCGAACAGCACCTCGTCGTCGACCAGGATGTCGCGACGCCGCGCCCGATGCTCCAGATCGGCGACATCCTCGAGCAATTCGCGATTGCGCGCGAAGAAGTCGTGCTTTGTCTGCCACTCGCCCTGCACCAGCGCGTGCCGGATGAACAGTTCGCGCGACAGCTCCGGGTCGATGCGGCCGAAATCCACCCGGCGCTGGGTCACCAGCGGAATCCCGTACAGCGTGACCCGCTCGTAGGCGGCCGCCGCGCCCCGCTTGGCCGACCAATGCGGTTCCGAATAGGTGCGTTTCACCAGATCCCCGGCCAGCCGCTCGGCCCACTCCGGTTCGATCCGCGCCGCCGTCCGACCCCACAGCCGGGAGGTCTCCACCAGCTCGGCCGCCATCACCCACCGCGGTGGCTTCTTCGCCAGCGACGACCCGGGGAAGATCATGAACTTGGCATTGCGGGCCCCGAGGAACTCCCGGCTCTCCGCCTCCCGCACCCCGATATGCGACAGCATGCCCGCCAGCAGCGCCTGATGAATCGACGTCACATCCCACGGCAGCGAGTCATCCGCCAGTCCGGCCTTGGCCGCCAGCGATTGCGCCAGGCCGCGCCCGCCGGAACCGGAAGCGCCGCTGCCCGAGCCGCCGCGCCCGGACCGCGCGCCACGAGCCGTATCGCCGGCGGCAGACGAATCGCCCACGGACCTGCCGCCCGCGCGCCCGCCATCGGCGCGCTGGGTACCGCCGGACCCGCGGCCGCGACGGCCCCGGGCGGCCTCGCCGCCGGCGTCGGATCCGGTTGCGGTGCGGTCGAATTGGGCGTCGGAGCCCTCGGTGTTCCAGCCCAGACCACGCGTGATGGTGCGGAGCTGGCCGTGCAGGTCCTGCCATTCGCGGATGCGCAGATAGTGCAGGAACTCGTCGCGGCACATGCGGCGGAACTGGTTGGAGGACAGGGCATTGCGCTGTTCGCGCAGGTAATCCCACAGTCGCAGGGAGGACAGGAAGTCCGAGCCCTCGATGGTGAAGCGGGCGTGCTTGGTGTCGGCGGCCTGCTGGTGCTCGACGGGCCGTTCGCGGACGTCCTGGATCGACAGGGCCGCCACGATGATGAGGACCTCGGCCAGACAGCCGCCGCGGTTGGCCTCCACCAGCATGCGGGCCATGCGCGGATCGACGGGGATCTGCGCCATCTCGCGGCCGATGGGGGTGAGGACGAGCCCGGCGTCCGGGATCTCGCGCCGCGCGGAGGCGTCGGCCTCGGCGCGGGCGAGTGCGCCGAGCTCCTCGAGCAGGGCGATGCCGTCGCGGATGGCGCGGCCGTCCGGCGGTTCGACGAACGGGAAGCCCTCGATGTCACCGAGTCCGAGCGCGGTCATCTGCAGGATGACGGCGGCCAGATTGGTGCGCAGGATCTCCGGTTCGGTGAACTGCGGCCGGGATTCGAAGTCGTCCTCGGAGTACAGGCGGATGGCGATGCCGTCGGCGACACGGCCGCAGCGGCCCGACCGCTGCCGCGCCGAGGCCTGCGAAATCGACTCGATCGGCAGCCGTTGCACCTTGGTGCGCATGGAGTAGCGCGAAATACGCGCCGTGCCAGGGTCGATCACGTACCGGATGCCCGGCACCGTCAGCGAGGTCTCGGCCACATTGGTGGCCAGCACCACGCGCCGCCCGGTGTGCGCCTCGAACACCTTGTGCTGCTCGGCCGCCGAGAGTCGCGCGTACAGCGGCAGGATCTCGGTACGCGGCAGGCGCAGATCGCGCAACGAGTCGGCGGTGTCGCGGATCTCGCGTTCGCCCGACAGGAAGACCAGGATGTCGCCGTCGCCCTCGGCCTGCAGTTCCCGCACCGCGTCGCCGATGGCGTCGGTGGGGTCGCGGTCGACGATCGCGGTGTCCTCGTCGTCGGGATCCTCGGAGGTGACCGGAACCTCCAGCGACAGCGGCCGATACCGGACCTCCACCGGATACGACCGGCCCGAGACCTCGACAATCGGTGCGGGCGTGCCGTTCTCGTCACTGAAGTGCCGCGCGAACAATTCGGGGTCGATGGTCGCCGAGGTGATGACGATCTTCAGATCCGGCCGCTGCGGCAGCAACTGCTTGAGATACCCGAGCAGGAAGTCGATATTGAGGCTGCGCTCGTGCGCCTCGTCGATGATGATCGTGTCGTAGCGGCGCAGCAGCCGGTCGCGCTGGATCTCGGCGAGCAGGATGCCGTCGGTCATCAGCTTCACCAGCGTGCGATCCGACGCCTGATCGGTGAACCGGACCGTGTAGCCGACCACATCGCCGAGCTCGGTGTTCAGTTCCTCGGCGATGCGCTCGGCGACCGTGCGCGCGGCCAGCCGCCGCGGCTGGGTGTGGCCGATGGTGCCGCGAATCCCGCGCCCGAGTTCCAGGCAGATCTTGGGCAGCTGCGTGGTCTTGCCGGACCCGGTCTCACCCGCCACGATCACGACCTGGTGCGCGGCGATGGCCGCGGCGATGTCGTCGCGGCGCGCGGAGACCGGTAGCTGTTCGGGGTAGGCGATGGCCGGGACGGCGGCCCGGCGGGATTCCACCCGGCGCTGGGCGGCGTCGATTTCGGCTTCGAGGGAGGTGAGATCGCCACCGCGGGCCTTGTCGAGCCTGCGACGCAAGCGATGTTCGTCGCGGATCGAGAGATCGGCCAGGCGGGAACGAAGCTCGCGAGAGGTGGCGGCGGTCCTGGTCATTGCACTGTCAACGATAGCGAAGAGTTGGTCCGGACCGGTCGCCGCGGTCTCGGATCGCCCGGCCGGGGGCTTGCCGGAAGTGTGCCGCATCGGCGTATCGTCCGCATTCGCGCCGTTCCCCGTGCGACGATCTGGGCCATGGTCGTCAGAGGTGGTACGCCCTTGTGGATCCGGGCGCTACGCGTCGTCCTCGCAATCGTGGGCATCGTCGCGCTGGTCTGGATCCCGCTGCGGAATCTGGATAATCCGAACTACTCGTACCTGAACTTCTTCAGCTACTTCACCATCCAGTCCAACATCATCGGCGTCATCGTGCTGCTGGTCGGCGGCCTGCGCGACCCCGAGGGCCGCCGCTGGGAACTGGTGCGCGGCGCGGCCACCCTCTATCTGACGATCACCCTCATCATCTACGCCGTGCTGCTGTCGAACATCGACGTCCAGCTGACCGAGCAGTGGATCAACGACATCCTGCACCGGCTGATCCCCATCGTGCTGATCGCGGACTGGTTGCTGGTGCTCGCTCCCGGGATCAAGCCGACCGTCAAACTCATTCTCGGCTGGCTCGCCTACCCCTTGGCCTACGGCGCGTACGTCCTGATCCGCGGCCCCTTCGCCGACTGGTACCCCTACCCGTTCATCGATCCGCGCGAGCAGGGCTACGGCTCCCTGACCATCGGCCTGGTGGTGATGGCCGTGGTCTTCGCCATCCTCGGCGTCATCGTGGCCGCGGTGACCGGCCTGGTACCCCGGGCGGTCGCTCGCCGCTGACCCCGCGGCCTCAGAGCGCGCGGGTCATGAACACGCTGTGCGGGTCCTCGGCGTAGTCCGCGAACGGCCCGCAGTGCTCGAATCCGTAGCGCTCGTACAGCCGCACCGCGGGCCGATAGAACTCCGACGATCCGGTCTCCAGGCTCAGCCGCGCGTACCCGCGCGCCCCGGCCTCGGCGAGGATGTGCCGCAACAACTGTGACGCGACTCCGCGCCCGCGATACCCGGCCGTGGTCCGCATGGACTTGATCTCCCCGTGGGTGGGATCCAGCTCCTTGATCGCCCCGCACCCGGCCAGCTCGGTCCCGTCCCACGCGGACCAGAAGGTGATCTCGGGCTTGCGCAGCGCCGCCACGTCGAGCGCGTGCATGCTGTCCTCCGGCGAGTTCGCCAGCATCTCGGCCACATGCGCCTCGAGCAATCCGATCACCTCGGGCCCGGTCAGATCTTCGACCACAATCCGCATCTCGTCAGGCTAGCGAGCCACCGGCAGGCCCCGCCCGTCGACTGACCGTGCGCGCCAACCCGCCGACCTGGCGTGCCGTCGGCCCCCATGTGCCCTGTATGTCCCCCTCGCACCAGCGACACTCGATGTGGCCGGATGGGTTTCGTGATCACCTCGGGTTACCCGGCCGGTGTTCGGAGCGTCGTGGGGCGAACCGTGAAGTGCACATTTCCGAGAGTGCCGGCGCGGGGCGTCGGATACGTGCACGGCGGCCCGAAGCTTGAAGACGGCCCGGTAGCCGCAAGGCTCCGGGCCGTTGCCATGTCCGCGATCGCCAGGTCCGGTCAGCGCTCGGCGACGCCGGACTCGAGGGCGCTCAGACGCGCGTCGAAGCTGCGCATCTCCTGCAGGATGCCCTTCATGGCTTCGGTCATCTGCTCGACGGAATAGCGCAGCAGGTTCAGGCTCGCGCGGAGATCGGCGATCGGGTCGACGGGATCGTCGGTTCGGCGCGGGCGGTCGGCTCGGCTGTGACGCATGGAGTGACTCCTCTGTTCATTCTCTCGATACGAACGTTTCAGGGGAGCCGGGCGAGCGAATCGGCCGGGCAATCGGTCACGAGTGGCGGTACGGGGGCAGGGGATTCGGCAGCGCAAATTCCGGGCGGCGTGCGCCGAGGATGTCAGCATGGAAGGGGAGCCGGTCGCCGCGGTGAGAGGTGGTGGGGCGTGGGGTTGTTCGTGGAGCAGTACGGGCTGGTGCGGTGGAGTGCGGTGATCGCCTTCTGCGTGGCCGCCGCCCTGGTGGTCGCCAGGCTGGCGCGGGTGCGGCCGGTCGGGTGCGACGGGCAGCGCGGGGATCGCGAATCCGATGCCGCGCATCTGGTGATGTGCCTGGTCATGGTGGGAATGCTGGTGTTCCCGACCGCCGTCGACGCGCATGCGGTGCGGGGGGTGCTGACGGCCATGGTGGTCGTGTTCACGCTGGTGCTGGGTGAGCGGATCCTGCGGTGGCGCAACGGGATCGGGGACGCCGAGGCGGGGACCGCCGGGGCGTTCGCGTATCACGTGTTGGCGGCCGCGGCCATGCTGTACGCGATGAGCGGGCACGGGGCGCACGAGCACGGCGTGGCCGGGCCACCCGCGTCCGCTCCGCTGTGGGCGCTCGCCGCGCTGTTCGCGCTCGACGCCGTCGTCATGCTGACGCCGGGCCTGCGCCGCCGTTTGCCGGGAGTGTTCCCGCACCCCGGCGGCACGGTCGGAGCCCCGGCCGTGGTGCCGCACCTGGTGATGGACCTCGGCACCGCCTACATGCTCGTGGCGGCCGCCGCCGGCTGAGCCCGCCGCCCGTTCCGGCGCAGCCGGGGGCCGTTCGACCTGTTCACCGTCCTCCGGGGTTAGATAGTGAGCAAAGGTCGGTTCGCCCGGTTGGGGGTGGCCGGTATCGGGTGATGGAGGTGCTCTGGATGGGTTCGCTGTGGCATGGCTTCGCCGATATGGGTGCGGTCGAGCGGGACGGCTCGTTCGTGGTGGCGCGGGGCGAGGGCGCCCGCATCTGGGACGAGGGTGGCACGGAGTATCTCGACGCCACCGGCGGACTCTGGTTCGCCAATGTCGGCCACGGCCGCCGCGAGATCGCCGACGCGGTGGCCGCGCAGCTGACCCAGGTCGCGCACTACTCCAACTTCGGTGACCTGGTCTCGCCGGTGACCCGCGATCTGGCCGAGCGGCTCTCCGCGCTGGCCCCGGTGCCGGGCAGCAAGATCTTCTTCACCTCGGGCGGCTCCGACGGCATCGACACCGCCGCCAAGCTGGCCCGCCGCTACTGGCAGGAGATGGGCCGCCCGGAGAAGACCATCCTGGTCGGACGGCAGAAGGCGTACCACGGCATGCACGTCGGCGGCACCTCGCTGGCCGGCATCCCGGTCAACGGCGAGGGCTACACCGGCGTCTTCATGCCCGACACCCGCACCATCGAATGGGATCAGGCCAAGGCGCTGACCGCGCTCATCGAGGAGCTCGGCGCGGAGCGCATCGCGGCCTTCTTCGCCGAACCCATCATCGGCGCGGGCGGCGTCTACCTGCCGCCGGAGGGCTACCTGGCCGAGGTCCGCCAGATCTGCCGCGACAACGACATCCTGTTCGTCGCCGACGAGGTCGTCACCGGCTTCGGCCGCATCGGCGGATCCTGGTTCGCCTCCTCGCGTTTCGGGCTGGAACCGGATCTGATGACCACCGCCAAAGGCCTCACCTCGGGCTACGTCCCGATGGGCGCGGTCTTCATCGCGCCCCGCATCGCCGAGCCGTTCTTCTCCGGCGGCGTGTGGTGGCGGCACGGCTACACCTACGGCGGCCACGCCGGTGCGGCCGCTGCGGCCATGGCCAACCTCGACATCTTCGAGCGCGAGAACCTGCTGGAAGCCAGCAAGAACCTGGAAGCGCTGCTGCACGAGCACTTCTCGCCGCTGGCCGACCACCCGCGCGTCGCCGAGGTGCGCAGTGGCCTGGGCGCGGTCGCCGCGGTCCAGCTCGCCGATCCGGCCGAGGCGCTCGGCATGGTGAAAACCCTGCGCGCGCACGGCGTCTCGACCCGCGCGGCCGGTCAGGGCGCGCTGCAGATCTCGCCGTCGTTCGTCATCACCGAGGCCGAGGTCGTGCAGATGGCCGCGCGGTTCGCCGCCGCTCTGGGCTGAGCCGTGCCCGGATCAGTGATCGTGCCCGCCGGACAGTTCTCCAGCGGGCACATGGCGTAGCCGGGCCACGGCCGGTAGGAATCCATCTCACCGGCCACCCACGGGCGCGCAACCGAATCTTCGGCCCGGCAACGGCAGTATGCTGCGGAAATGGTCGAATTCGAGAGCTACCGGGCCAATCTCGAGGTGGCCGACCTCACGCCCACCGTCGAATTCCTGCGCGATGTGCTGGGCTTCGAGATCGAGGTGGACGAGCCCGCGATGGGATTGGCGCTGCTGCGCCGCGGCGGGGTCGGACTCGGGGTGGTGCGCACGCCGAATCCGGCGGTCAACGAGACCACCGCGGGATATGTCGGCGTGGCCGATGTGGACGCGCTGTACGCGCACTGCCTGCGGCACCGCGGCGAGATCACCACCGAACTGACCGAGCACCCCTGGGGGCTGCGCGATTTCGTGCTGCGCATTCCCGGCGGCCACCGGCTCGCCTTCGGTCAGCGCGTCGCTCGGTGAATCCCTAGATCACGATGGGATGGTCGGCGGCTACGCGCCCGCCGATCCGGGCCCAGCCGTCGGAGTCCCATTCGGTGAAGAGCTGGGAGCCCTGCCCCTGCGTGATGTGCAGGCCGCGGGTGAGCAGCGCGGTCAGCTCGATGGCCGCCGAGCCGGTGGCCTCGTCCTCGGGAATTCCCAGGCCGGGGGCGAACATTCGGGCGCGGACCGCGGCGCGCGGTTCGTCGGTCCAGGCCCAGCAGTAGTGCTGGCCGCTGGGGAAGTCGGCCGGGTCGAGGGTGGCGATCAGCTCCGGATCCTCGAACTGGTGGAATTCGAACGACGGCGACCACGCGGCGCGGGCACGGGCCCAGGCCAACCCCTCGGTGAGCGCGACCTCGACGGGCCCGGCCGGGACATCGATGACCTTCACCGGCGTCCGCTGCTCGTTGAGCCACCAGGCGGCGCCGATGCTGGGCCGCCCGGCGAAGGACAGTTCGACGGCGGGGGTGTAGATGCGCATCGCCGCCCGCCCGTCGGCCGGGTCGTCGATCACCGCGGTCAGCGCTTGCCCCACGCGGGCGGCGAGCGCCTGATGGTCGATGTGCTCCACGGCCGAGCGGCGGACGATGCCGAGCGGGCTGCCGAATCGACCGGCCGCGTCGGTGAACACACGCAGGACCTCGATCTGGGCGCTATCACTCTCCGGAACGGTCATGTCACGCGAGCTTACCGACAGTTATCGATTCGCGGGAGGCCCACAGGTATCGAGCATGTCGGCCAGGGCGCTCTTCTCGGTGGGTTGCACGCTCAACCCCCAGCGTTCCTTGACGCTCACCCAGCGGCGCGCGTAATCGCACCGGTACGCCTCCCGCGGCTGCCACTGATCGGGCGACTTGGAGCCCTTCTCCTGATTGGCCTGCTTCTGGACCGCGAGCAGATTGCCGACGTCGTTGGCGAACGTCCGGCGCTGCTCGGGCTTCCACTGCGAGGCGCCCGAACGCCAGGCGTCGCCGAGCGCGACCACGTGGTCGATCTCGATATCGGAGGATGCGAAGCGGTCGTAGGGAATTCGCTCGCCGGTGTAGGGATCGTCGAGCGTCCCCGACAGCACCAGGCACGAATTGCTGTCGCCCACACGGGTTTCGGTGAGATCGCGCTTCATTACCTGTTCGCGCGCGGTGCACCCGCCGGTGAGCACCGGCTCGCCGCCGCGCCCGGACCAGCCGGGGCCGAACGCGTTGCGGTCGTAGGTCTCCCAGTTGCGGTTCCAGGCGACGGGCAGTCGGTCCAGTCCGGCCCGCGCCCGGGCGGTGTCGAGGATCGGGGTGCCCGCCTGCTCCGGCGGCGGGGTCGGTTCGGCGGTGGGGGTCTCGTGGCGATTCAGATACAGCGCCAGGCCACCCGCGGAGAGCGCGATCAGGAGCACGGAGGAGGCGAAGAGTCTGCGCCGGCGACGCCGGGCAGGGGTCCGGGAGCGCGGAGGCATGCCGGGCAGTCTAGGTGGGCAATTCGGATGTTCCGGGCATTGTTGCCGGATTGCAGCAATCTTTTGGCAAATATGCAAGCGGATGCGACGAGGGGCCGGACACCGTGGTGTCCGGCCCCTCGTCGAGAATCCGCGTCCCGGGCAGCGCCCGTGATCGACTAGACGGCGGCCGTGGCCAGCGCCTCGGTCGACGCCACGGCCTGGCCCACGCCTGCCACGATCGCGGCCGCGCGCAGCGCCTCGAAGATCACCTCGCGCGACACGCCCGCCTCACGCAGCGTGTGCTCGTGCGCCTCCAGGCAGTGCTGGCAGCCGTTGATCGAGGAGACCGCGAACGACCACAGCTCGAAATCGACCTTGTCCACGCCGGGAGTGCCGATGATCTGCATGCGCAGGCCCGCGCGCAGATCGTCGTAGCGGCCGTCCAGGAACGCCTTGCCGCGGTAGAACACATTGTTCATACCCATGATCGACGCGGCGCCCAGCGCGGCGTTGTACGCCTCAGCCGACAGCACGTCGGCCGCCTCCTCGGCGATCTCCCGCAGCGTGGTCGCGGACTTGGTGGCCGCGGCCGAGGCCAGCAGGGTGCCCCACAGCTGCTGCTCGTTGAGCACGGTGCTGCGCGCCATGGACGACAGGTTGAGCTTGAGGTCCTTGGCGTACTCGGGCAGCGAGTTCTTCAGGTTATCGATGGTCACGACGAATTTCCTTACGAGCCTTGCTTACACCGACGCGGTCATGAGCTCGCCGGCCTGGATGGTCGGGTCGCCCTTCTTCCAGTTGCAGGCGCACAGCTCGTCGGACTGCAGGGCGTCGAGCACGCGCAGCACCTCGTCGACATTGCGGCCCACCGAACCGGCGGTGACCGACACGAACTGGATCTCGTTGTTCGGGTCGACGATGAAGGTGGCGCGGTCGGCGACGCCGTCGGCATTGAGCACGCCGGTGGCCGCGGCCAGTTCCCGCTTCAGGTCGCTGAGCATCGGGAACGGGAGGGTCTTGAGCTCCTCGTGCTGTGCGCGCCACTGGAAGTGGACGAACTCGTTGTCGACGGAGGCACCCAGCACCTGCGCGTCGCGATCGGCGAACTCCTCGTTCAGCTTGCCGAAGGCGGCGATCTCGGTCGGGCACACGAAGGTGAAGTCCTTGGGCCAGAAGAAGACGATGCGCCACTTGCCGGCGTAGTCGTCGCTCGAGATCTGGGTGAAGTAGTCGTCGGGCTGCTGAGCGTTCACCTTCGAGAGATCACCGCCGATGACAGCCTTCAGGTTGTACGCGGGGAACTGATCGCCGATGGTCAGCAGTGCCATGAATGCTCCTCGTTGTAGTCATGCCGATTGTGTCGAGACTTCTGTATACGATCCTGGCCGAACAGCGGTGAGAGGTAAAGGTGATCGGTCGCACTACACTCATAGGCGTGACTGATCAAACTTATCAGCCCACCCTGTCACAGCTGCGTGCGTTCGTGGCCATCGCGGAGTACCGGCACTTCGGTACCGCGGCGACCCGGCTCGGCGTGAGCCAGCCCACGTTATCCCAGGCGCTGGCATCACTGGAAAACGGCCTGGGGCTGTTGCTGATCGAGCGCAGCACGCGTCGTGTGCTGGTCACCGCCGACGGCAAACGTTTGCTGCCGCAAGCCATCGCGACCCTCGAGGCCGCTGACCGATTTGTCGCGTCGGCCGCCGGGGAGGGGCTGCGCGGCACCCTGCGGCTGGGCATCATCCCGACTGTCGCCCCCTACGTGCTGCCCACCCTGCTGCCCGAATTGCGTAGGCGGGTACCCACTCTCGCGCCGCACGTCATCGAGGACCAGACCGCCCGGCTGCTCGACGGCCTGCGCTCAGGCGTGCTCGACGTGGCCATGCTGGCGCTGCCCGCCGACGCGCCCGGCCTGGTCGAGATACCGCTCTACACCGAGGAGTTCGTGCTGGTCGTGCCGCGCGGCCACGAGCTGGCCGGCCGCTCCGACCTGACCCCGGCCGACCTCGACGCGCTGCCGCTGCTGCTCCTCGACGAGGGCCACTGCCTGCGCGATCAGACCATGGACCTGTGCCGCACCCACGACGCGCACCCCGGCGCGGTCGGCGACACCCGCGCCGCATCGCTGGCCACGGTGGTGCAGTTCGTCGCGGGCGACCTCGGCGTCACGCTGATCCCGGCCATGGCGGTTCCGGCCGAGACCGCGCGCGGCACCCTTGACGTGGCGACCTTCGCCGCGCCCGCGCCGGGCCGCACGGTCGGGCTGGCGTTCCGGTCCTCCACCGCGCGCGGCGACGACTACGAGCTGCTCGCCGAGATCATCCGCGAGGGCCGTCCGCGCTGAGCCCGCGCGCCGGGCGGTCCGCCGGGCGCCACGGCAAATCCGACAACCTGCGCGGTTGCGTCACTCTGGGGCGTCTGAAACGCTCGAGCGATGCGCGTCCATCACCTCAACTGCGGCACCATGGGATTCGGCGTCATCGATCACTGCCTGCTCCTCGAGACTCGCGACGCGCTCGTGCTCGTCGACACCGGGTTCGGGCTCGAGGCCGTGCGGCAGCCCGGAAAGATGCTGGGTGCCAGCCGTTTCCTGATGGGCGCGAAACCGTCCGAGGGCGAGACCGCGATCCGCCAGATCCAGGCGCTGGGCTACGACCCGCGCGATGTCCGGCACATCATCCTCACCCACCTCGACCTGGACCATTCCGGCGGACTCTCGGACTTCCCCGAAGCCACCGTGCACATCCACGGACCCGAATTCCGGGCCGCGACCGCCACTCCCACCCTGTCCGAGAAGCTGCGCTACCGGGCCGCGCAATGGGCGCACGGACCCAAGTGGATGGTGAACGAGGTCGAGGGCGGCGAGGACTGGTTCGGCTTCACCGCGGTGCGCGACCTGCCCGGGCTGCCGCCGGAGATCCTGGTCGTGCCGCTGCTCGGTCACACCCGCGGTCACGCCGGCGTGGCGATCGATCACGGCAACGGATGGCTCCTGCACGCCGGTGACTCGTTCTTCACCGAGTCCAGCATCCACCCCGAGGAGCCGTTCACACCGTTCTGGTGGAAGGTCTACGAGACCGGGTCCATCGTGGGGGAGGCGTACCGGCTGAACCAGCGGCGGTTGCAGGAACTGCGGAAGCTGCACGGGGACACGGTGACCGTCGTCAACTCCCACGACGCGGGGCTGTTCGCGCGGATCGCCGGGCGATGAACGACCGGTGGGCACGCAGGCTTCCGGCGGCGAGTGATCCACTGTTCGTCTACGGCACCCTGCGGTTCGAGGCTGTACTGACCGCATTGATCGGCCGCGTACCGCACCGGGAGCCCGCGCGGTTGATCGGGCGGCGGGCCGCCGCGCTGCCCGGCCGGGCCTACCCGGGACTGGTCACCGCGGCCGACGCCGTGACCGAGGGCTTCGTGCTCACCGGGCTCACCGTCGACGATTGGCGGGTGCTCGACGCCTTCGAGGACGACGAGTACGACCTGACCCCGGTGTCGGTGCACGCGGGGGAGCGGGTCGGGTACGCGTGGACCTACACCTGGACCGCCGAGGTCGCCGAGGCCGATTGGTCGGCCGCGGACTTCGAGTCCGGGCACCTACCGTATTACGAGTCGAAATGTGCTGCGTGGCGGCGGGATCTGGTCCTGCTCAGCGAGACTGTATGACACGGGACACACTCGTGCGGTAGAAGTTGGTCGCATGGATGCACAGGGCACTGATCGGACCGTGACGGGCGCGCGCTCGCAGGCGCTCGGAGATCTGCTGCGGCGCAGCGCCGCCCGGGTCCCGGACAAGACCGCGCTGGTGTGGCGCGATCGGCGCGAGAGCTACGCCGATCTGGACACGGCCGTGAACCGGGTCGCGCACAGCCTGGCCGATCGCGGTGTGGGGCAGTGGGATCGGGTCGCGATCTACTCGCACAACTGCCGCGAGTTCGTGCTGCTGTACTTCGCGCTGGCCCGGCTGGGCGCGATCTCGGTGCCGATCAATTTCATGCTCACCGCCGACGAGGTGGCGTTCATCCTCGAACACAGCGGGGCAGTCGGTTTCATCGCCGAGGACGGCCTCGCCGAGCAGGCCGAGGCCGCGGTGAAACAGCTGGGTGACAGCCGGATCCGGCTGCTCGGCCGCATCGGTCTCGGCGACCTGCCGCCAGCGACCGGATGGGAGGACGTGAGCGCCTGGGAATCCCACTCCGACGCCTCCGCCCCCGAGGTGTTCGTCGCCGACGACGACCCCATCCAGATCATGTACACCTCCGGCACCGAGTCGCGCCCCAAGGGCGCTGTGCTGTCGAGCCGCGCACTGATCGCGCAGTACACCAGCGTCGTCGTCGACGGCCGCATGAGCGCCGACGACATCGAGGTACACGCGCTGCCGCTGTACCACTGCGCCCAGCTGCACTGCTTCCTCACCCCCGACCTGTGGCTGGGCGCGACCAGCATCCTGCTGCCCGGCCCCGACCCGGCCACGGTGCTGCGCACCATCGAAACCGAGCGGGCCACCAAACTGTTCTGCCCGCCCACGGTCTGGGTCTCGCTGCTGCGCCACCCCGACTTCGACAGCTACGACCTGTCGTCCCTGCGCAAGGGCTACTACGGCGCGAGCATCATGCCCGTCGAGGTGCTGCACGAACTGGCCGAACGACTACCCGGCGTCGGCCTCACCAACTTCTACGGCCAGACCGAACTCTCGCCGCTGGCAACGGTTCTGGCACCCGAGGACCAGCTCACCAAGCCCGGGTCGGCGGGCCGTCCGGCGCTCAATGTCGAGACCCGGGTGGTCGACGACGACGACAATCCGGTCGGCGTCGGTGTCGTCGGCGAGATCGTGCACCGGTCGCCGCAGGCCATGCTCGGCTACTGGAACGATCCCGCCAAGACCGCGGAAGCCTTCCGCAACGGCTGGTTCCACAGCGGCGACCTGGGCGTGCTGGACGCCGACGGCTACCTCAGCGTGGTCGACCGCAAGAAGGACATGATCAAGACCGGCGGTGAGAACGTGGCCAGCCGTGAGGTCGAGGAAGTCCTCTACGAACACCCGGACGTCTCCGAGGCCGCCGTGGTCGGCATCCCGCATCCGCGCTGGATCGAGGCGGTCGCGGCGATCGTGGTGGCACGCACCGGAACCGAGCCGGACGCCGACGCCGTCATCGCGCACTGCAAACAGCGCCTCGCCGGATACAAGGTCCCCAAGTACGTGACCTTCGTCGACGCGCTGCCCAAGAACCCCAGCGGCAAGATCCTCAAGCGCGAACTGCGCACGCGGCACGCGCAACTGGCCGCGCAGGACTGATCAGCCGATCAGATCCACATGGGCGATATTCGCCCGATCGCCGGGGTCCTCGCTCGGGGCCCCGGCGAACCAGGCGTCGAGAATCTCGCTCAGCTGCGCGCGCGAGGTGAGGCGCAGGCTCAGCGCCAGCACATTGGCGTCGTTCCACTTCCGCGCTCCCTCGGCGGTATACGCGTCCACGCACAGCGCCGCCCGCACCCCGGCGACCTTGTTGGCGGCGATGGACGCACCGGTGCCGGTCCAGCAGCACACGATCGCCTGCTCGGTCCGGCCGTCGGCGACGTCGCGCGCGGCCGCCTCGCACGCCCACGCCCAATCGTCGCGCTCGTCCGGATCGAGGGCCCCGTGCACGGTCACCTCGTGCCCGCGCGTCCGCAGCTCCTCGACCACGGCCGTGGCCACCCCGGTGTCCTCGTCCGCGGCAACCGAAATCCTCATGCGGTCATTCTCCTCGACGAGGCCCGGGCTCGGGGGACTGGCGGTTCGTGACGCGCGCGAGCGCTTCGGGATAGCGTGCCCCGGCCACCGATGCGGCCGGCGCGGCGGCCTCGATGCGGGCCAGATCCTCCGGCGACAGCACGATCTCGGCGGCGGCCACGTTCTGTTCGAGATAGGTGCGGCGCTTGGTGCCGGGGATCGGAACCACGTCGTCGCCGCGGGACTGCACCCAGGCCAGGGCCAATTGCCCCGCGGTGACGCCCTTCTCCTCGGCCAGCTCCCGCAGGGCCGCGACGATGGCGAGATTGGCGTCGATATTGCCGTCGGCGAACCGGGGCAGCCGGCGGCGCATGTCGTCGGCGGGCAGGTCGGCGGTGGAGGTGATCGCGCCGGTGAGGAAGCCGCGACCCAGCGGCGAGAACGGCACGATGCCGATCCCGAGCTCGCGGCAGGCGGGCACGATCTCGGCCTCGATGTCGCGGGTCCACAGCGACCACTCGCTCTGCAGCGCGGTCACCGGGTGGACGGCGTGGGCGGCGCGGATGGTGTCCGCGGAGGCCTCGGAGATGCCGAGGTAGCGGACCTTGCCGGCCTGCACGAGTTCCGACAGCGCGCCCCAGGTCTCCTCGATGGGCACGTTCGGGTCCACACGATGCTGGTAGTAGAGGTCGATGTGGTCGACGCCCAGCCGCGCGAGCGACTCGTCGCAGGACTGCTTCACATACGCGGCGTCACCGCGCGCGCCGAGCATGCCCTGATCACCCCAGACGATGCCGAACTTGGTGGCCAGCACGACCCGGTCGCGACGGTCGGCGATGGCCCGGCCGAGCAGCCGCTCGTTGGTCTCCGGGCCGTAGACGTTCGAGGTGTCGAGCAGGGTGACGCCGAGGTCCAGGGCCCGGTGGATGGTGGCGATGGACTCGGCGTCATTGTCCTGGACGCCGTAGGCGCCGCTCATGCCCATGCAGCCGAGGCCCTGGGCGCCGACGGTCAGTTCGCGGAGCTTCCTGGTCGCGATCATGCGATGAATCCTCCTCGGTAGGAATGGAATTCGCGGCATTGGGCCGCCTGCCCCGGAAACGCTACGACCTGGAGCGTGCTCCAAGTCAAGATCAGCGGCGGTTGGGCAGGTGGTGGTGCAGCAGGACGGTGAGCTGGGTGCCCGCGTCGGTGAAGGGGAGGGCGGATTTCAGGGCGCGGCTCTGCACGATCGCGCCCTCGATGACCGAGAGGGCGAAGCCGGACAGGGAACAGGCGGTGGCGCGTTCGATGCCCGCGTCGACCAGGCCGTCGGCCAGCCGCGCGGTCCATTCGGAGAAGGCCTGACCGGCGGCCGACTGCAGGGTCGGGTCCAGTTCGTCGAGGGCGGCGGCCATCATGAACGATCCCGCGCGGAAATCGCTGGTCTCGAGTTGGCCGCGCCAGAAGCCGAGTAACTCGTCGACCCAGGCGTCGAGGGAGGGCGCGACCGGCAGCGCGTCGGACATGCGGCTCACGTGGGAGTAGACCATGCGCGACACGATGCGGGCCGCGGTGGCCACCAGTTCCCCCTTGCCGGAAGGGAAGTGCTGGTAGAGCGAGTTTCTGGAGGCGTTGCTGCGTTTGAGGAGTTCGTTGAGACCGGCCGCGTGCACGCCGTGTTCCTGGACGGTGGTGATGGTGCTCGCGATCAATCGGGCGCGTGGTCCCGCCGTCATTGCAATTTCCTCCAGCCCTTGTGTGAACCGATCGGTCCATGTTAAACCTAACCCATGTGGACCGATCGGTTCATATGGGAAAAGAGGAAATCCGCGCATGTCAGCCCAGATCGCCACCGCCACCCCGGTAGCCCATGCCGCCCTGCTCGGCTTGGGCGTGTACCGGCCACGCCGGGTGGTCCCCAACGCCGAGATCGTCGACCGCATCAACTCCTCCGACGAATGGATCCGGACCCGCTCCGGCATCGAGGCCCGTCACTGGGCCGATGATGACGAGACCATCGTCGGCATGAGCGCCGCCGCCGCCCGCGACGCGCTCGCCGCCGCCGGGGTCACCGCCGAGCAGATCGACGCGGTCATCCTGGCCACCTCCTCGCAGATGGTGTTGGGACCGTCCGCCGGAGCCGTGGTCGCGACCGAACTCGGCATGCACGACACCGCCGCCTTCGACGTCTCGGCCGGATGCGCGGGCTTCTGCTACGCGCTCGCCAACGGAGCCAACCTGGTGCGCGCCGGTCAGGCCCGCCACGTCCTGGTGATCGGCGTGGAGCGGCTTTCTGACCTGCTCGACCAGGACGACCGGACCTGCGCGTTCATCTTCGCCGACGGTGCCGGCGCGGTCGTGGTCGGCGGCTCCGACGTCGAGGGCATCGGGCCGGTGGCCTGGGGCTCGGACGGCAGCCAGACCGCCGCGATCAAGCAGGACAAGGACTTCAAGACCTACTTCGCCGAGGTCGCCGCGGCGGAGGCCGGCGGCGGCACCACCGAGCGGCCCTACATCCGGATGAACGGCGCGGCCGTATTCCGCTGGGCCGTAACGTTCTTGGAGAAGGCCTGCCGCGACGCGCTGGACCAGGCGGGTGTGAACGTGGAGGATCTGGACGCCTTCGTGCCGCACCAGGCCAACGGGCGCATCACCGACGCGCTGGTCCGGGCACTGCACATGCCCGAGAACGTCGCTGTCGCACGGGATATCACGGAGGCGGGCAACACCAGCGCCGCGTCGATCCCGATGGCGATGGAGCAGCTGCTGCGCTCGGGCGCCTCGAAGCCGGGCGACACCGCGCTGCTGCTGGGCTTCGGCGCGGGCCTGGCCTACGCCGGTCAGGTGGTCACGCTCCCCGCGATCGCGTGACGATCGGCCGCCAGACAACGAAATCCGTTGTGTGAAACGACGAAAAACGAAGCGCCCCGCACAGCCTGGCTGTGCGGGGCGCGTGGTTTAGGTGCTGTTAGAGAAGAAGGTA
>NZ_JBEXXC010000015.1:0-124068 GCF_040630175.1 Nocardia sp. NPDC005825 | reverse complement strand
CCGCCGAGATCCTCGAGAACCTCAGCGAGGACGGCAGCTGACCGGCGGGCCGGAACCCGCCGCGGACGTCACTTCGCGTGCTGGACCCGCGAGCTTGCCCCGGACCCCTTTCTCATTCGTCGTGCTTGTCGTCGCTGTCGCCGCGGAGCCGCTTGCCGAGCTTCGACAGCGTCTCGCCGACTTCCTGACCCACCGTGGTGACCGTGGCCCCGACATCGCGGCCCAGGTTGCGCACGGTGCGGATCAGCGGGTCCTCCGACTGGTCGAAGCTCTCCTTGTACGACCGCGCCGCGTGTTTGATCTCCTCGCTGATCCGCGCGTCCTTGTCCTGTTCCCGGCGCGGGTACTGCCCGTCCAGGACCCGGTTGTACTCACCGCCGGCGATCCAGCGCCGCAGCTCCGCGGCCCGCAGCACCGAGAACGGGTGGCTGGCCAGTTCCAGGTTCAGCAGTTTGAGCACGCCGTCGCGCAGGTCGCCGGCGCGGTCGTAGTCGTCGGCCTGGGTGAGGAAGGCCGCGTGGCTCATCTCGTCCACCCGGGAGCCGCCCGCGAGCTTCATGTGCACCCGCACCGACGCCTCCACGTCCTGCCCGACCAGCAGCCCGGCCCGGTCCCCGGACAGCTCGGACTTGCGGCTCCACTCCATCAGCGCGGCCACGATGGCGCGAACCGCCCAGCCGCCCACCGGCATCCAGCCGATGCCGTCGGCGATCCGCATGAGGTGCATGAGCATGGTCCGGTAGACCGCGTGCCCGGACAGCGCGTGCCCGAGCTCGTGGCCGACCACGAATCGCAGCTCCTCGTGGTCGAGCAGATCCAGCAGGCCGGTGGTCACCACGATGAACGGCCGGTCCATGCCGATGGTGAAGGCATTGGCCTCGGGCTGCTGCAGCACGAACATCTCCGGGGTGCGCTGCGCGTCGAGGATCTTGACCGCGTCCGCGCGCAGCTGGTGGAGGTTCTTGAACTGCCGTTCGTCGACCCGCACCGCGGTCGCCAGGTACATGAGCCGGTGCTGCCGCTCCTGCAGCAGGCCCGAGAGGGTGCGCAGCAGGGTGTCGAAGCCACTCAGCTGCCGGAGGCCGACCAGTGCGGTGCGGTCGGCCGGGTGCTCCCAGGCGCGAGTGGAGATGCCCGGGAAGTCCCGGCGGATACGTGCGGGCGCTGTCGTCATGGAATGTCCCCCGTTGGAAAGTCGCAGTCTCGATACAGTCTGCCGTGCTCGACCAGGGTTGTGCTCGAGACGATTTCAAACCGCCGGAGATTAGCGGCCTGACGTGCACCTCTGCTAAAGTCGCCCCGTGCTGTCGAGCGTTGTTCCCCAGGTCCGCCATGAATTGGCGTTGATCGCTGTGGGTTGCCTCGCGGTCGCTGACATTCACTGTCGCTGATCGCCGATCGAGCACTGCTGCACGTCTGAGTAGACTTGGCGCGCGCATTTTTCGCAGTTCGTGTTCGTCCCCCCGGCGGCCTTCGGGCCGGAGCGCCACCGTCGCGTATTCCTTCCCGTGACGGGTCTACGGCAAACGTTCATTCCCGCCGGTCGAGGTCCCTCCGGCGGGTAGCCCGAAAGGTCCACGCCGATGTCCCGCAATATTCGTCTCTCCCGCCGATCTACCTTCGCCGTCGCGCTCACCGCGGTCGCGGCCACCGTGCTCACCGCCTGCAGCGGCGGCGCGGCCGACACCAAGGACGAGGGTGCGGCGGCCGGTGGCGGCGGCAACATCAACCTGTTCGCGTACTCGGTCGCGAAGGCCGCCTACGACAAGGTGATCCCGGTCTACAACAAGACCGACGCCGGCAAGGGCACCCAGTTCCAGGCCTCCTACGGCCCCTCGGGCGATCAGTCCCGCAAGGTCAAGGACGGCGCCGAGGCCGACGTGGTGAGCTTCTCGGTCGAGCCCGACATCACCCGCCTGGTGGATTCCGGTCAGGTGGACGCGGGCTGGAACGCCGACGCCAACAAGGGCGTCCCGTTCGGTTCGGTCGTGGTGATCGCGGTCCGCAAGGGCAACCCCAAGGGCATCAAGAACTGGGACGACCTGCTCAAGCCGGGCATCGAGGTGGTGACCCCCAACCCGTTCAGCTCGGGCGCGGCCAAGTGGAACCTGCTGGCCCCCTACGCCGCCAAGAGTGAGGGCGGCAAGAACGCGCAGGCCGGTCTGGACTACCTGACCCAGCTGCTGGGCCACGTGCACGTGCAGCCCAAGTCGGGTCGCGAGGCCACCGACACCTTCCTGCAGGGCACCGGCGACGTGCTGCTCAGCTACGAGAACGAGGCCATCTTCTCCGAGACCAAGGGTGACCCGATCGAGCACGTCGTGCCCGACACCACCTTCCGGATCGACAACCCGGTCGCGGTGCTCAAGAACTCCAAGAACCTGAAGAACGCCATCGCCTTCCGCGACTTCCTCTACACCAAGGACGCGCAGAAGGCCTTCGCCGAGGCGGGCTTCCGTCCGGTCGATCCGCAGGTGCGTTCGGACAACGCCAAGTCCTTCCCGACCCCGCAGAAGCTGTACACCATCGACGACCTCGGCGGCTGGAAGACCGTGGACAAGGAGCTGTTCACTCCGAACACCGGCTCGGTGGCCCAGATCTACGACAAGGCCACCAAGTAGCCGGGTGACCTGCGACACAAGCGATACTCGACACTGTGAGTGACAGCAGCTCGAACGCCGGGACCGAGAGCGGTCCCGGCGTTTCGGTAGACGACAAACCCCGCCCGACGGCGGGTAGGGGCCGGATCCGGTCCTGGTTCCGGGTGACCGGGTCGGTGGGCCCGCTCGGCATCGGCACCTCGGTGCTGTGGCTCAGCATCATCGTGCTGCTGCCGCTGGCGGCGCTGACCGCCAAGTCCCTGGAGAACGGCTGGTCCGGTTTCTGGGACGCGGTGACCGCGCCCGCGGCCCTGGACGCGCTGAAGGTGACGGTCCTGGTGTCCGTCATCGTCACCTTGATCAACGTGGTGATGGGCACCCTGATCGCCTGGGTGCTGGTGCGCGACGAATTCCCGGGCAAGGGGATCGTGAACGCCCTCATCGACCTGCCGTTCGCGCTGCCCACCATCGTGGCCAGCATCGTGCTGCTGGCCCTGTACGGCCCGCAGTCGCCGTTCGACATCCACCTCAATGCCACCCAGCCCGGTCTGGTGGTGGCGCTGGCCTTCGTGACGCTGCCGTTCGTGGTGCGCGCGGTGCAGCCGGTGCTGATCGAGGCGGACAAGGATGTGGAGCAGGCGGCCGCGTCGCTGGGCGCGGACAACTGGACCACCTTCCGCACCATCATCCTGCCGACGCTGGCCCCGGCCATCGTGAGCGGTTCCGGCCTGGCCTTCGCCCGCGCGATCGGCGAGTACGGCTCGGTGGTGCTGATCGGCGGCGGCATTCCGAAGAAGACCCAGATGGCCTCGCAGTACATCCAGCAGCAGATCGAGGTGGATCGGCCGGTGAACGCCGCCGCGGTCTCGGTGGTGCTGCTGGCGATCTCGCTGGCCACGCTGTTCGTGCTGCGGGTCACCTCCGAGCGCCTGGCGCGCCGGGAACAGGAGTCGTAGATGAAACTCGGTTTCTGGACCCGGATCTCGTTGCGCACGGTGGCGTTGGCGTACATCTTCGTGCTGTTGCTGGTGCCGCTGGGCATCATCCTGATGCGCACCTTCGAGCGCGGCATCGGCGCGTTCTTCGATTCGATCTCCACGCCCGCCGCGGTCTCGGCGTTCAACCTCACCATGCAGATCGTGGCGATCACGGTGCCGGTGAATGTGATCTTCGGTGTGATCGTGGCGCTCGCCCTGGTGCGCGGCCGGTTCCCCGGCCGCAATCTGCTGCAGGGCGTGGTCGACCTGCCGATGGCGACTTCGCCGGTGGTGGTGGGTGTCTCGCTGATCCTGCTGTGGGGCGCACACGGCTGGTTCGGCGGGCTGGACAGCCATGGCCTGAAGATCATCTTCAATCTGCCGGGCATGGTCATCGCCACCATCTTCGTGACGCTGCCGTTCGTGGTGCGCGAGGTGGAGCCGGTGCTGCACGAGATCGGCGACGATCAGGAGCAGGCGGCCGCCACCCTGGGCGCGTCGGGCTGGCAGACGTTCTGGCGCATCACGCTTCCGGCGATCCGCTGGGGCCTGACCTACGGCATCGTGCTCACCGTGGCCCGCGCGCTCGGCGAGTTCGGCGCGGTGATCATGGTGTCCACCGGCCTGCCCGGAAAGTCACAGACCCTCACCCTGCTGGTGAACGGGCGCTACGTGAACGATCACAACACCTTCGGCGCGTACTGCGCGGCGACCCTGCTCATGGGCATCGCCCTCGTTGTCCTTCTGCTCATGACCCTCCTAGAACGCAAGCGGGGCACTGCCAAATGATCACCGTGACCAATGCGAACAAGCGCTACGGCACGTTCGCCGCGCTCGACGACGTCAGCCTCGACATCCCCTCGGGTGAGCTGACCGCGCTGCTGGGCCCGTCCGGTTCGGGCAAGTCCACGCTGCTGCGCTCGATCGCGGGACTGGAGACCCTCGACAACGGCATCGTCACCATCGCCGGGCGGGACGTCACCAATGTGCAGCCGCAGAAGCGCGACATCGGCTTCGTGTTCCAGCACTACGCGGCGTTCAAGCACATGACCGTGCGCGACAACGTGGCCTTCGGGCTCAAGATCCGCAAGCGGCCCAAGGGCGAGATCAAGAAGAAGGTCGACGAGCTGCTCGAGATCGTCGGCCTGGACGGCTTCCAGCACCGGTATCCGGCGCAGCTGTCCGGTGGTCAGCGTCAGCGCATGGCCCTGGCCCGCGCGCTCGCGGTGGACCCGCAGGTGCTGCTGCTGGACGAGCCGTTCGGCGCGCTCGACGCGAAAGTCCGTGCGGACCTGCGCACCTGGCTGCGCCGGCTGCACGAGGAGGTGCACGTCACCACCGTCCTGGTCACCCACGACCAGGAGGAGGCCCTGGATGTGGCCGACCGGATCGCGGTCATGAACAAGGGCCGCATCGAGCAGGTCGGCAGCCCGGAGGACGTGTACGACCGGCCCGCCAACGAGTTCGTCATGTCGTTCCTGGGTGCGGTGGCCAAGCTGAACGGGCACATGGTGCGGCCGCACGACATTCGCGTCGGCCGGGACCCGAGCATGGCGCTGGCCGCGCACGAGGGCACCGCGGATTCCTCCGGCGTCACCCGCGCGACGGTCGAGCGTGTGGTCCGGCTGGGCTTCGAGGTGCGGGTGGAGCTGCGCAACGCGGCCACCGGTGACCTGTTCACCGCGCAGGTCACCCGCGGTGACGCGGAGGCGCTGCACCTGGCGGAGGGCGAGACCGTGTACGCGCGCGCGACCCGGATCCCGGAGCTCCCGGTCTCGTAAGTTCGCCCGGTATAAGCGATTTCGGCGAGAAGTCGCGACACGCCCAACTCGTCAAAAACATGGCGAGTCGCTCTGACGAGGGTCCGCCGCGCCGCAGGCTGCCGTAGCCTGTGGCGCGGCTGTGCCTGTTCGTTCCAGAGGGGATACGCGGACGTGACGAGTGCGGGTGGCGTACGGGTCGGGGTCATCGGGGCCGGTATCGCGGGCTTGGTGACGGCGAAGGTGTTGCGCGACGACGGCTTCGAGGTCGTCGTCTTCGACAAGGAGACCGCCGCGGGCGGGGTGTGGATCGAGTCGCGCACCTATCCGGGGTTGCGTACCAACAACTCCCGGGCCACCTACGCGTACTCCGACCATCCCTACCCGGACTCGGCCGATGTATTCCCCACCGCCGGGCAGGTGCGCGACTATCTGGCCTCGTACTCGGAACGCTTCGGCCTGTACCGCTACCTACGCCTGGGCACCGAAGTCATTCGGGTATCCGAGGCGGGCAAGGGATTCGAGGTCGAGGTGGTCGGGCCCGACGGGGTCGAGACGCTGGCGTTCGATTTCGTGGTGGTGTGCGCCGGAACCTTCTCCGAACCGAACATTCCAGATATTGAGGACAGCAACCTCTTTCGCGGTGTGATCGCGCACTCCAGTCAGGCCCTGGAACCCACCGCCTTCGCGGGCCGGCGCGTGGTGGTCGTGGGCGCGGGCAAATCCGCGCTCGACTGCGCCGCCTGGGCCGCCGAACGAGCCCGCGACTGCACCCTGGTGTTCCGCAAGCCCTATCCGATGCTGCCGCGGTTCATCGGCGGACAGCCCTCGGACCAGCTGTACCTCAATCGATTCTCCGAATCGTTCTTCCGCTACCACCGGCTCAACCGGGTGGAGGGGCTGCTGCACGGCCCGGGCAGACCGCTGACCGAGCTGGTCTGGCGGTATCTGAAACTCCTGATGCGACTCTCGCTGCGGATGCCGCGGATCATGGTGCCCGAGCCGCCGCTGCCCGGCGGCATCGAACACGGCGGCGTCAGCGAGGAGTTCTACCGGGAGGCCCGGCGGGGCCGGATCCGCTTGCGGCGCGGCAACATCGCGCGCTGCGCCGGCGCGGCCGAACTCACCCTCGACACGGGGGAGGGGCTGGCCGCGGACCTGGTGGTGTTCGCCACCGGCTGGCGGCAGTCGCTGCCGTTCCTGGACCGCGAGCTACGCACCGACGTCCTCTCCGACGGTCGATTCCTGCTGTACCGGCACATTCTGCCGCCGGAGCATCCGCGCCTCGGGTTCATCGGGTACGGGTCCTCCACCGCCTGCCAGCTCACCGCGGAGGTCTCCGCGCACTGGTTGTCCCAGCACTTCCTCGGCGAGCTGGAGCTGCCGCCCGCCGCCGAGATGCACCGCGAGATCGACCGGGTCGGCGCCTGGCTGGCCGAGGTCATGCCCGCGCGGCCGGAAGGCTATTACGTCGGGCCCTACCTCTCCCACCACATCGACGAGCTGATGGGCGATATGCGACTGCCCGTGCGGCGCACCGATAATTTCGTGTCCGAGTACTTCGACACCTTCCTGCCGGGCCGCTACGCCGACCTCACCGAGGAACGCCTGCGGGCGCGCGAGGCGCGGCGCACCAGGTTCCGGCTCCGCCGTCCCCGCTATGTGAGCGCGGGCCGGTCGCTCGGTGGCATCGCCGCGCTCACGGTCGGGTACGCCTGCCTGCGGCGGCTGCGCGGGGGAGCCGCGTAAGCGCCGGTGCTCAGCGCAAGGTCCGCAGCCACCGCCGGGTGTCGGCGGGGTCGATGACATCGTCGAGTTCGAGAACCGTTGCGGCGGTGAGGGCCTTGCCCGCGTCGTAGGCCGCGTTGACCAGGGCCTCGAAGGCGGCCTGCCGCTGGTCCGGATCCTCGATGGCGGCCAGCTCCTTGGCGAAGCCCAGCCGGACCGCGCCCTCCAGGCCCATCCCGCCGATCTCGCCGGTGGGCCAGGCGATCACGAACCGTGGCGCGCGGAACGAGCCCGCCGCCATGGCCTGCGCGCCCAGCCCGTAGCCCTTGCGCAGGATCACGGTGCCGAACGGGACGTCCACTGCGGCGGCGTCGATGAACAGGCGGCTGAACTTGGTGACGGTGGCGTGCTCCTCCGCCTCGGGGCCGACCATGAAACCCGGTGTGTCGCACAGCGAGACGATGGGCAGGCCGTGTGCGCCGCACAGTCGCAGGAACGCCGAGAGCTTGTCGGCGGCCGGGGCGTCGATGGCCCCGCCCAGGTGGTGGCAGTCATTGGCGATGAGCCCGAACGGGCGGCCCTCCACCCGGACCAGGGCGGTCACGATGCCCACGCCCCAGTCCCGGCGCAGCTCCAGCACCGAGCCGACATCCACCACCGAGGCGATGGCGGCGCGAATGTCGAAGGCGCGCAGCCGGTTCTCCGGCACCACGTGCCGGGCCGTCCGCGGATCCGGGGCCTCCCACTCCGCCGCCGCGCCCTGGAAATACGAGAGGTAGCGCCGGGCGACATCCACCGCCTCGGCCTCGTCGGCGGCGACGACGTGCACCACGCCATTGCGCCGCTGCACCTCCACCGGACCGATGTCCTCGGGCGCGTACACGCCCAGCCCGCCGCCCTCGATCATGGCCGGGCCGCCCATGCCGATATTCGCGTCGGGCGTGGCGATCACGACATCGCACATGCCCAGCAGCGCGGCATTGCCCGCGAAGCAGCGCCCCGACACGATGCCGATCAGCGGCACCTGTCCCGACAGCGCGCCCATGGCCCGGAACGTGGTGACGTCCAGCCCCGAGATGCCGCCGTGGTCGGTGTCGCCGGGCCGCCCGCCACCGCCCTCGGTGAAGAACACCACCGGAAGCCGTTGCTCCCGAGCCAGTTCGAGCATGCGATCGGTCTTGACGTGATTGCGCATGCCCTGGGTGCCCGCGAGCACGGTGTAGTCGTAGGACATGACCAGCGCGCGGGCGCGATCATGGCCGAACCGGTCGGCATTGATCGTGGCGACGCCCGCGATCAAGCCGTCGGCGGGGGTATTGGCGATCAGATCGTCCAGGCCGCGGCGGCTGCGCTGCGCCGCGACCGCCAGCGCGCCGTACTCGACGAAACTGTCCGCGTCGACCAGATCGGTGATGTTCTCCCGCGCCGTGCGCCGCCCCAGTCGATGCCGCTTCGCGACGGCGGTCTCCCGTCGGGCATCCAGGGTGGTCTCGTGTCGATCCAGCACCTCGGCCAGGTCGGCGCGGATCGAATCCAGGTCCACCACGGTCGATTCCGCGGCCGGACCGTCGTGATCGGCGGCCACCCAGGTCACCAGCACCCTGTGCGGGTCGACCACCTCGCCGGGCGCGACCGCGTGCCGCGACACCCGCAGCGGTTCGGTCGCCCGCAGCACGTGCTGCATCTTCATGGCCTCCAGCACCACGACCTCGGCCCCGGCGGCCAGGACCGTGCCCGGTTCGGCCAGCGACACCACGGTCGCGCCCATCGGCGACCGCAGCGCCTGCTCACCGTCCGCCGGCTCGAAGTCGGCGAAAGCACCCGCTCCGACGGAGGCGGGCACCTGGTCGGCCGGTGGGGTCGCGTCCTCGAAAGTCTCGGCGCGCGAGCGCAGGTCGTCGAGCCGCCGCTCGAACCACTCCGTGGTGAGACCCCCGCCATGGCCGCCCTCGCCGCCGCTGCCGCCGCTGGTGCTGCCGGTGTCGGTGCTGCCGCTGCCTCGGGCGGGAGCGGCTGGCGCGCTCAGCTCGCGCAACTCGGCGAGCACCGCGCGGAGCAGGTGGAGATTGGTGTCGATGCCGCCGATCACCGTTTCCGCCAGGGCGTCCGCGCAGCGGCGCAGGGCGGCGGGGTGGGTCGGGGCGTGGGCGATGACCTTCGCGAGCAGCGAATCGAACTGCACGCCTTGACGCATGCCCACGTGGATCGCGGTGTCCACGCGCAGGCCGGTACCGGTCGGGGCGTCGAAGCGACCGATCACCCCGGAGCTGGGCAGGACGGTGCCGTCGGCGGCGAGCAGTTCGGCGTTGACGCGCGCCTGCACGGCGTAGCCGCGGGGCTCGTGCTCGGTCGGATCGAGTTCGGCCAGGGTCCGGCCCTGCGCCAGATCCAGTTGCAGCGCGACCAGATCCACGCCGGTGACGGCCTCGGTCACGGTGTGCTCGACCTGGAGGCGCGGATTCACCTCGAGGAACCACACTTTCGCGTCGCCATCGCCGGAACCGGGCTCGACCAGGAATTCGACGGTGATGACGCCGCGGCACCCCACCGCCTCGGCGATCCGGATCGCGTCCCGGTGCAGCCGATCGCGCAGGGCCGCGGGCAGATCCGGGGCGGGCGCGATCTCGATCAGCTTCTGGCGGTGCCGCTGGACGCTGCAATCCCGGTCTCCGAGGGTGGTGGCCACGATCCCGTCCGCGACCACCTGCACCTCGATGTGGCGGGCGCGGGTCACGAGCGCCTCGGCGTACACCCGGTCGTCGCCGAATCCGGCGAGCGCCTCGGCCCGGCAGCGGTCGATGGTCTCGGCCAGGCGGGACGGGTCGGTGACGGGGCGCATGCCGCGTCCGCCGCCACCCGCCGCGGCCTTCACCATGATGCCGTCGGGGTGGTCGGCCAGCAGGGCCACGAGCTCCGCGGACTCGGCTCCCGCGCGGGTGGCGGGGAGCACGGTCAGTCCGGCGCGTTCGGCGGCCGCGCGGGCCGCGACCTTGTCCCCGAAGATCCGCAGCACTTCGGGGGAGGGGCCGACGAAGGTGAGGTCGGCCGCGGCGCAGGCGGCCGCGAATTCGGCGCTCTCGCTGAGGAAGCCGTATCCGGGATGGACCAGCGCGCCGGGCCCGCGGGCCGCGGCCGCGCGCACCACCGCGTCGATGTCCAGGTATCCGGCCGCGCCGTTGCCCGGCAGCGTCATCGATCGGTCGGCGAGCCGCACCGCGAGACTCGCGCTGTCCTCCGCGGTGTGCAGCACCTCCGTCGGGTATCCGAGTTCCCGCGCCGTCCGTACCACCCGGACCGCGACCTCACCACGATTCGCCACCACAACTCGCACGCCGCCAGGCTAGGGCACCGTCGCGCCTCCGCGGCGAAAACGAGCCTCCTCGCTTGTTTCTGCGCGAAGTTACCGAGCCCGGTTACTGAACCCGCGCCCCGATACCCGGATAGTCCGAGATCAGGCCGTCCGCGTCGTAGGTCAACCGGCACGCGAAGTCCAGGTCGGGTGCGGTGTAGGCGACGTGCCGCGCACCGACGCGGCAGTAGGTCTGCTCCAGGCGCGCCACCGACAGGTCCGCGGCCCGGACGTACGCGGCGGGCGCGGAGACCGGGTGGTCGCCGAGCGGTCGCAGCCGGTGCACCGGAAAGGTATTGGTCATGGCCGAGGACTCCAGGTCCAGATCCAGGCAGCCGTTCAGGTGCGGTGCGGGCGTGCCGTCGACGGTCCACCGGCCGAACCCGTCGGCCTCCAGTTCCACCACCCGGACGCCGTGTGCGCCGCGCCCGGTGATCCGGGCGGACCGGGTCACCCACGAGGCGTCCAGCAGCACAACGTAATCGATGATCCAGGACGCGCCGTCCTCGGTGGCGGTGGTGGTGCCGCGGATCAGCAGCCCGCGTTCGTCCTCGGCGAAGAACGCGACCTCGAATCCGGTCCGCGCGCCGCGATGCCGCCACGAGGCCACTGCCGGGAACTCGTTCACTCGGCCAGTCAATCACGGCGGCGTCCCGCGGTGGGGATATGTTCGGGGCATGCATTGGGATCAGATGACGGCCACGCCGGGCGCGTTGCGGACCGCCGCCGCGCGGTTGCGCCGCGGTGTCGGGCAGTTGGAGATTCTGGCGGCCATCATCGAGGCGGCGGACGGGCCGTGGCTGGGGGCCATGGACTCCGACGGCCGCGGCACCGCCGAACTGCGCATGCACCTGGCGGGCAAGTACCGGTTCACCGCGGTGGTGACCAGCGCGGGCAAGCTGTCCCTGGCGGAGATGAACTCGCCGGGGCGGGGCAAGAAGGCGGAGCTGGTGCTGTCCACCAAGGCGGCCCAGCGCAAGGGGTGGGACGATCCCAAGGACGCGCCCAGGCCGCAGGAGTGGGTGGAGTTCGCGGTCGACTGGGTGCGCGCCGCGAGCGCCGCGGTCGGGCGGCGGGACGTGGTGGAGTGGCTGCTCAAGGGCGCCGATCAGCGGCTCGCGGCCATGAACGACAGTGTCGAGACCATGCGGGCGGCGCTGGCCGAACGCGAGTCGATGCGCGACGAGCTGGCCGCCGAGGTGGCCGAGCTGCGCGCTGAACTCGAGGCCGAATCAGCCCTCGCCGACAAGCGCCTGGTCACCGGCGACGTAGCGCCAGACCGGGAGCAGGGCGTGGTCGTCGAGGGGATCGGCGGCGGCGTGGACGGCGCCGCGCAGCCGGTCGGTGACGGCGTCGGCGTCGAGGCCGGCGCCGATCAGGACCAGATTGCTGACCCGGGGTTCGTGGCGGGCCCAGGCGGTGGGCTCCAGGGTGATGTGGCGGCCGACCATGTGCAGCACGAACTTTCGCGGATCGTCGGGGACGGCGAACGCGAGCACGCCCTTGGCGCGGAACAGGCCTGACGGCGGATCCTCCAGCAGCGCAATGAGTTCGCGCGGGTTGAGGTCGGTGTCGGAGGTGAAGGAGACGCTGTCGTAGCCGTCGTGCAGATGCCGGTGATCGTGCGAGCAGCCGTCGTGGCAGTGGTCGCCGTGACCCGGGTCGTCCGCGCCGGGCGCGTCGTCGCCGTGCAGTAGTTCGTCGAAGCTCAGCTGTTCGCCGACGCGCGGGGCGCGGGGCGCGTGGCTGGGCAGGTCGAACAGCAGGCCGGGGTCGATGCGCCCGTGGCTGGTCGGATACACCGGCACCTGCCCGACCACCTCGGTGATCTCGGCGCGCAGCCGCTCCAGCGCGGCCGCCTCGACCCGGTCGGACTTGTTCAGCACCACCAGATCCGCCATCCGCAGGTGCGTGGTGAGTTCGGGGTGCTGGTCGCGGCTGGCGGGGAAGTGCTCGGCGTCGACCACCTCGACCAGGCCGCCGTAGCGGATCCGCGGATTGTCGCTGTTCACGACCATGCGGATCAGGTTGCGCGGTTCGGCCAGCCCGCTGGCCTCCACCACGATGACGTCGATCTTCTGCTTGGGATGCGCCAGCCGGTCGAACAGCTCGTCGAGTTCGCTGACGTCGACCGCGCAGCACACGCACCCGTTGCCCAGCGACACCATGGCGTCGACCTGCCCGGCCACCAGCATGGCGTCGATGTTCACCGCGCCGAAGTCGTTGACCACTACCCCGATCCGCGCGTTGCGGGTCCGCAACAGTCGGTTGAGCAGCGTCGTCTTGCCGGCACCGAGGAACCCGGCCACGATCAGGACTGGTATGCGCCGACTCACGGCGACCACCCTACCGAGGTGTGATTCCTCGGAAACGGGGTGGCAACAACCGGCTTCTACCGTGACGGACAATTCGGACCGACCACGGGAGGTGCGCCGTGCGAGTGCGCGACATCCTCGATGCGCCGCAACTGCGCATGCGGCTGCTCCACGGGGACGCCGGGGACCTGGACCGGACGGTCGCGCGAGTCTGCGCCACCGACATGCCCGACCCCCGGCCCTTCGTCACCCCGGGCGCGTTGGTCTGCACCGGCCTGGTGTGGCGGCAGCAGGCCGCGGACTCCGACCGCTATGTCGGCCTGCTCGCCGGATCCGGGGCGGCGGGCGTGGTGGCCGGGCAGGCCCTGCACGGGCACGTCCCCGACGACGTGGTGACGGCCTGTCGAGACCACGGCCTGCCGCTGCTGTCCGCCCCGCAGAGCATGCCCTTCAGCCGCATCATCGAATACCTCGCCGAACAGGCCGCCGAAGTGCGCTGGCGCCGAGTCCAATCCCGCGCCGACCGTCAGCGCCGCCTGCTCTCCGCCGTCGCCGCCGGAGCCGAGATCGATACGGTGATCGCCGATTTCGCCGCCGGACAACCGGTCTCCGCCTGGCTCCTGACCGCCACCGGCACCGTCATCGCGGGCACCGAGCCCCTGACCGACCCCGAGATCGACCGCATCCTCGCCACCGCCCTGACCGCCCCGCGCCTGCCCGCCGTCGCCGTCGGGGCCCTGCGCGTCCTCCAGGTCGGCGCCGGCGATCGAATCACCGCCTGGTACCTGGCGATCCGCCCCTCGGCCCCCGAACTCGACCCCTACGGCGCGGACCTCGCAGCGGTGGCCGAGCTCTACCGCCAGCGCCGCGCCGACCGCCGGCACCTGAACTGGGAACTGGCCGACCGCTTCCCGGCCCCGTTCCCCGACCGGTCCGGACTCGCGGAAGCGGCGATCGTCTGCGAGGTCCACCTCACCACCGGCACCCCGCACGGTGGTCCGGGTCTGCCCGACGGTGCCGCCGCGCTGGGGGCCGTACGCACCGCCCTGCACGATGCCCTGCCGGATATCGTCACCACGATCGACGGGGAGGGCAGGCTGGTCGGTGTGACCGCGGGGACCCAGGCCGCGACGGCGGGCGTGGTGAATCGCCGACTCGGCCGAATCGCACCGGCGCTCGGCGGGATCCGGCTCGCGGTCGGGGTGAGCGCGCGGCAGCCGGAGGAACCGCTGGCGGGGACGATCAGCGCGGCGGCGGCCGCGTCCACGGCGGCGCGGGAGGATGCCGGGCCGGTCAGTGTTCGTGTCGCCGATATCGATTCGGCCGTCGGGCTGTTCACCGCGGTGCCCGGTGGATTACAGCGGCGGTTCGCGGAGCGTGTGTTGGGGCCGGTGCTGGAGTACGACCGGGTGCACGGGGCCGGGCTGGTGGGGACCCTGGAGGTGTTCCTCGGCTGCGACGGGTCGTGGCGGCAGGCCGCGGAGCGAATGCATGTGCACCTCAATACCGTTCGCTACCGGATCAGGCGGATCGAGGAGTTGACCGGGCGGGATCTCGGGCGGATCGAGGATCGGCTGGATCTGTACCTGGCGGTGCGGACGTTGTCGGGTCAGACCGCGCCGGTGTAGGGGTCCCAGGCGATTCCGGGGTCCGGTGCGCCCTCGCGCAGGACACTGGCCTGGATCAGGCCGTAGGGGCGGTCGTCGGCGTGGAACACCTCCCCGTTGTTGGGGACGCCGAAACGGCCGGTGTCGTAGGCGAAGTGGTGCTTGTTGGGCGCGGAGAAGCGGATCTCGGCCAGGCCCGGGTAGGCGGCCAGGGCGGCGCGGCCCATCTCGTACAGGGTCTGCTGCAAGGCCTTCGAGTGCAGGGTGGCGAAGGTTTCGATCAGTGCGGCGCGGATCCCGTGGTAGGCGGCGTCCCAGTCGGCGGGCGGGGTGGCGAAGCGCCAGCGGGCGTCGAGGCTGGTGGCGAGGATGCGGTCGTAGGCGGGTTCCAGGACGGTGAACGGGTCGGTCAGGAAGCCCGCGAACTCCGAGCCGGTGGATTTGAGGATCACCAGGTCCTTGACGCCGCCGATCACCCATTCGCGCCGGTCGGTGCCCCGGCCGCGCACGGTGATCGCGGCGGTGCGCACCTCGGGGCCGACCCGTGTCCAGGTGTGGTCGTGGCCGCTGCCGCCGACCGGAACCCGTTGCCACGCAAACTCTTCGATCTCGATGCGGGCGGAGGTGACCGGCTCGATCTCGCCGGTGAAATGCCGCGCGAGGGCCAGCCCGTAGTCCTCGATGCTGCCGTCGCCGTGACTCTTGGCGTAGGTGTAGATGGTCTGTTTCTGCGAGTCCGTCGGCAGCACCGCGCCCTGATCACCCACGGTGTGCGCCTCGTCGAAAGCGCCGCGCAGGCACGAGGACACGTTCAGATCCCGGATCTCATGCCGTTCGGTGTCGCGGTAGATCCGCACCACCCGGTTCTCGGCCTTCCCGTACTGGTGCGGGCCGAGCACGATCCGGCCGTCGGCTTCGCTCATGGTCGCCTCCCGTGGTCGCTGATCACTGTGCCCCACTGTGACCGACGACGGCCGCCGCACACGCTGGTTCGGCGGACAAATCCCCGCACATCGTGACCGCGACGTTTGGCTCGACGGACAAAGGCCTAGCCGCAGGCGTTGACCCATTCGGAGAGTCCGTCGGCGAACATCTGACGCTTCCAGATCGGGACCTCGTGCTTGATGCGGTCCACGAGTTCGGCGCAGGTGGTGAAGGCCTCGGCGCGGTGCGGGGCCGCGACGGCGACGGCGATCGCCAGATCCCCGATGGTCAGATCCCCGACCCGGTGCACCGCGGCGACCGGCAGCCCGGAGGATGCGGCCACCTCCTCGCACACCTTGCGCAGGAACTGCTCGGCCTGCGGGTGCGCCGAGTACTCCAGCGCCGAAACCGATTGCCCGCCATCGTGATCGCGCACCTTGCCGGTGAACACGACGACCGCCCCGTGGTGCGGACCGTCCACGGCCTGCTCGACCTCGGCCGGATCCAGGTCCTGATCGCTGATCCGGGCCAGCAGCTCACTCATGGTTGCCTCCTCCGGCCACCTGGGCCAGCAGATGTTCGAGCAGCGGTGTCAGCACGGCGATGCCGTCCTTCACCCCGCCCGGCGAACCGGGCAGATTGACGATCACGGTGCGCCCGGCCAGTCCGGCCACGCCCCGGCTCAGCGCCGCGAGCGGGAACTTGGCGGTTCCGGCCTGGCGGATGGCCTCGGCGACGCCCGGCAGCTCCCGATCCAGCAGGGAGAGGGTGGCTTCCGGGGTGGCGTCGGTGGGGGAGGCCCCGGTGCCGCCGGTCGTGACGATCAGGTCCGGTTCCCGGGACAGGGCGTCCTCGAGGCCGTACGTGATGTCGGAGTCCGCGAAGACCAGCGGTCCGCGCACCGAGAAACCCTGCGCGGCAAGCCATTCGGTGAGGACGGGGCCGGTGGTGTCGGTGCGGGTGCCGGCGGCGACGCCGGTCGAGGCGACCACGACGGCGGCCGAGCGGCCCGCACCCGCGAGCGGAGCTGTCGTGGCAGTGGCCTCGCGCGCCGCGTGCTTCTCGTGCTGGTGCCCGGCGTGCCGCTCGGCCTCGGGCCGCACCCAATGTCCGTGCTTGCCACCCTCTTTGGTGACCAGTCGCACCCCGTTGAGCGTGGCCGCCGGGTCCACCGCCTTCACCATGTCGTGCAGCGTGAGTCCCGCGACCGCGACGGCGGTCAGCGCTTCCATCTCGACCCCGGTGGGCCCCTTGGTCTTCGCGGTGGCCTCGATGGTGATGGTGGTGTCGGTGAAGCCGAAGCTCACGTTCACCGACGACAGCGCCAGCTGATGGCACAGCGGGATCAGTTCCGAGGTCTTCTTGGCCCCGTTGATCCCGGCGATGCGGGCGGTGCTGAGCACGTCGGCCTTGGGCATGTCGTCGGCCCGGACCAGTGCGATCACCTCGGCGGTGGTGTGCAGTTCGCCCGCCGCGACCGCGATGCGCGCGGTGTCGGCCTTCGCGCTCACATCGACCATGCGGGCGCGACCTTCACGGTCGACATGCGACAACTCACTCATGGGCACCACCTTGGCACAGCGCAGATGGGGTGTTCACAGCGGCCGGACCTCGACGATCGCGCCCGCGGGCAGCTCGGTGACGGCGGCCGGGACGTCGATGAGCACGTCGGCGTGGGCCATGGCCGCGATCAGATGGGAACCCTGCCCCGACACCAGTGTCACTCCGCCCTCGGTCAGCTTGCCGCGCAGGAACTGCCGTTTCCCGGCGGGGGAGCGGACCGCGTCCAGCAGCGGCAGTTCGGTGATCGGCAGCGCGGGCAGGCCCGCGAGTTCGCGCAGGATCGGGCGGGCGAACACCTCGAACGACACCATGGTGCTCACCGGGTTGCCCGGGAAGCTCAGCACCGGGACACCGTCGACCGTGCTCAACCCCTGCGGGCCGCCGGGTTGCAGTGCCACCGGGCCGAATTCGCCGCCCTGGGCCGCCAGCACCTCCTTGACGACCTCGAAGTCGCCCATGGAGACGCCGCCGGAGGTGAACACCACATCGGCCTGGGCCACGGCCTCGGCCAGCCGCCGCCGGAACTCGGCGTGCTCGTCGGTGGAGTGCGCGACCGACACCACCTCGACGCCGTTGTCGGACAGGGCCGCGGCCAGCGCGATGCCGTTGGAGTTGAAGATCTGGCCCGGCAGCAGGGTCGCGCCGGCGGGCCGCAGTTCGTCGCCGGTGGTGAGGACAGCCGCCCGTACCCGCCGCGTCACCTCCAGATCGGCCAGCCCGACCGCTGCCAGCGCCGCGACGTGCCGGGGCCGCAGCAGGGTGCCCGCCGCGGCCAGCAGTTGTCCGGCGCGCACGTCGGTGCCGGGCTCGCGCACGAAATCGCCGGGGGCGCGGCTGGTTCGGATCGTCACGGTGACGCCGTCGGATTCGGTGTGCTCCACCGGCACCACGCAGTCCGCGCCGGGCGGCACGGGCGCGCCGGTCATCACCTTCACCGCGGTGCCCGGGGCCAGTGTGAGCTTGTCGGTGTTGCCGGCGGCGACCACGCCCGCCAGCGGCAGGGTCGCGGGGACGATCGCCACCGATTCGGCGGCGACCGCGTAGCCGTCCATGGCGGAATTGCGGAACACCGGCAGGTCCAGGGGCGCGTACACGTCGACGGCCAGGCGGCGGTCCAGCGCCGCGGCCATCGGGACGGTTTCCGTGCTCCGACCGGCCAGGGGCCGCAGGGCGTCCTCGATGCGCCGACGATGGTCGTCGACGGGTCGGGCCGGGGCGGTCGCGTGCCGGGAACTCATGCCGCTGAGCCTATACGCGGGTGAATCCTCCAGGTCGTGACCGGCTGATCACCGGGCCCGGCTCGTAGGAATCTACGAAGACTTGCGGTCCCGGCAATAATGGTGCAATGACCGTGGTCGCGATGGGTATGCCCGCTGTGCGAACCGGGCGCCCCGATACCGACGGCCGCCCGGACACTCCGCTCCTGCTCGACCGCTTCGGGCGGGTGGCGCGGGACCTGCGCGTGTCGATCACCGAGAAGTGTTCGCTGCGCTGCACCTACTGCATGCCCGAGGAGGGCCTGCCCGCGATCCCGGCCGACGAACTGCTCTCCACCGAGGAGATCGTGCGCCTGGTGACCCTGGCGGTCAACGAACTCGGCGTGCACGAGGTGCGCTTCACCGGCGGCGAACCGCTCATGCGCCGCGACCTCGAGCAGATCATCGCGGGATGCCATGCGGCACTGCCGGATACACCGCTGGCCATGACCAGCAATGGCGTCGGACTCGAGCATCGCGCGCAGGCCCTGGCCGACGCGGGCCTGAAGCGCATCAATATCTCGCTCGACACCGTGGACCGCGACGGCTTCCACCGCCTGACCCGCCGCGATCGCCTCGCGTCGGTGCAGGCCGGGATCCGCGCCGCCATCGCCGCCGGGCTCACCCCGCTCAAGGTGAACGCGGTCCTCATGCGCGAAACCCTGGACGGCGCGGCCGATCTGCTGCAGTGGTGCCTGGAGGTGGGCGCGGAACTGCGCTTCATCGAGGAGATGCCGCTCGACGCCGACCACGAGTGGGCGCGCGCCAATATGATCACCGCCGCCGAACTCCTGGACGTCCTCGGCAAGCGCTTCACGCTGGCCGAGACCGACCGCGAGGACCCCTCCGCCCCCGCCGAACGCTGGCTGGTGGACGGCGGCCCCGCCACGGTCGGCATCATCGCCTCGGTCACCCGCAAGTTCTGCGGCGACTGTGACCGCACCCGCCTCACCGCCGACGGCCGCATCCGCTCCTGCCTGTTCAGCGACCAGGAGTACGACATCCGCGCCGCCCTGCGCTCCGGCGCCACCGACCCCGACATCGCCGCCCTCTGGCGCGGCGCCATGTGGAACAAATCGGCCGGCCACGGCATCGACGCCGCCGGCTTCGTCCCGCCCACCCGAACGATGGGAGCCATCGGTGGTTGAGGTCCGCTATTTCGCCGCGATCGCCGACGCCGTCGGCAAGGACAAGGAAACCCTGTCCCTCCCGCCCGGCGCGACCATCGCCGACCTGCGCACCACCCTCTCGGCCACCTACGGCCCGAAGCTGGACCCCATGCTCAAGGTCTGCGCCTACCTCATCGGCGACGAACTCACCCGCGACGCGTCCACGCCACTCACCCCCCGCGTGGACGTCCTGCCTCCGTTCGCGGGCGGCTAGGCCCCCGCGTCGAACCCGGCCGCGCATCGCGGCGAATTGCGCTGCCGGGCGCTAACATTCGCCGGTCCCCGCACGTCGTCGCCAGGAGACCGATCCGAATGACGCAACCGCCGCAACCGACCCCGCCGCCGATCCGGCCGCATCCCGCGTTCGCACAGGTCCAGGAGGCGCGGGCCGCCAGCCTGCAGCTGCGGGTGGCGGACTGGATCACCAAGTTCGCGGGCTCGATGACCTTCGTCTACATCCATGCCATCGGCTTCGCGGTGTGGATGCTGCTGGTCGAGAAGAGTCCCTGGCCGACTCTGACGCTGGTCGTCTCGCTGGAAGCGATCTTCCTGTCGACCTTCGTCATGATCGGCCAGAACCGGCAGGCCGATTTCCAGCAGGCCAAGGCCGATCACGACTTCCAGGAACAGGAGCTCGAGCTCAAGACCAATACCGACCTCACCCGGGCCATCCACGCCATGACGGCCGAGCTGCATCGGCGGCTGGTGGAGGAGCCGGATCAGAAGAAGGGGTGACGGAGGCGGTCGATGACGCCGGTGACGCCCGCTCGACGAAGGGCGGGGTCGTCGATGTCCAGGCCGCGCAGCACCTCGAACCAGGGGCCGAGCCGGTGCCAGTGGATGGCGCGGGCGCGGGTCTCGGGGGTGACGCCGTAGGCGTGGGCGACCGCGTCCGCGAAAGGGGGCGGGGTGCCGAACAAGGTCCAGGCGAAGTCGACGGCGGGGTCGCCGACGTGGGCGTCGCCGAAGTCGATGATGCCGGTGACCCGGCCGTCCTCGGCGAGCACGTGTTCGGGGCCGAGGTCGGCGTGGACGACGGTGTCGGCGGGAGTGTCGAGGATCGCGTCGAGCAGGGAGGTGGCGGCGGCGGTCAGCGAATCCGGAAGCAGCGGAAGGACTTCCCGGTGGCAGCGGGTGACGGCCCAGTTCCGTTCCCGGTGCGCGTGGGCGGTCCCGGGCAGGCCCAGCTCGATCGCCTCGGCGGGCGGGGTGTCGTGCAGGGCGCGCAGGAAACGGCCGATCGCGTCACCGTTGTCCGGGGTGTAGTCCGCGATCGGCTCGCCGCGAATCAGCCGGTGCCGCACGACCAGTGGCGACTCGGTGACCACCGCTGGAATCGGGATGGGCAGCGGCAGGCGGGGCGCGAGCCACGGCAGCAACCGGGTCTCCCGCAGCAGCTGGGCATCCACCTCCGGCCGCCGCGGTCGTCGCTCCACCCAGTGCTCATCCACCAGGGTGGCGGAGCTGTCCCATCCGTTGTCGCCGTCGAAGTTCACGCCTCGACCCTAGGAAGCGGCGGGGTTTACTTCCACCAGGTATCGAGCGGGGTCACCGGGACCGCGCGCTTGTGGCGTGTGTTGAGGAAGATCCGCTCCAGCTTCTCCGAGACCTCGGGGCCGACATCCTTGCCCTCGAGGTAGTCGTCGATCTGGGAGTACTTCAGGCCCAGGGCTTCCTCGTCCGGCAGGGCCGGGCGGTCGTCCTCGAGGTCGGCGGTGGGGACCTTCTGCCAGACGCTGGGCGGGGCGCCGAGTTCCTGGAGCAGGGCCGCGCCCTGGCGCTTGGTGAGACCGGTCAGCGGGGTGATGTCGACACCGCCGTCGCCGAACTTGGTGAAGAAACCGGTGACCGCCTCGGCGGCGTGGTCGGTGCCGACGACCAGCAGGTTGAGCTGGCCGGCGATGGCGTACTGGAGCAGCATGCGCTCACGGGCTTTGATGTTGCCGCGCACGAAGTCCCGCAGGCGGGGCTCCTCGTGCAGCTCCACGATGCCGGTCGCGGCCTCACCGGCGGCGGCGTCCGCGCTGGGCTTGACGTTCACCACGACCGAGCGATCCGGCTGGATGAAGGACAGCGCGGTCTGCGCGTCGTGCTCGTCGGCCTGGATGCCGTAGGGCAGGCGCGCCGCCACGAAGGTGGCCTCGCGGCCCTCGGCGCGCAGCTCCTCGACGGCGAGCTGGCACAGCCGTCCGGCGAGGGTGGAGTCCTGGCCGCCGCTGATGCCGAGCACGAAGCCGGTCGCGGGCGTGGAACCCAGGTACTCCTTGAGGAAGTCGATGCGTCGCCGCACTTCGGTTTTCGGTTCGATCGACGGCAGGACGCCCAATTCGGCGATGATCTGTGCGCGCAGGTTCCCCATGGGCACACTCTACTGAACGGGCCCGCCGCCGCTACCGGTCGGCGGGCGCGGTCACCTGCCGGACCAGGGTCTCCCAGTGGTCGCCCACCTGGTCGGGTGTGTAGCGCAGCTGCCGGATCTGGTGCAGCACCAGCCCCGCGTCCAGACTGGCCAGCAGCGTGTCGGCGGTGAGTCCGATGTTCCCGGGCGCCCCTGCCTCCCGGAGCAGCAGGGAGACATGGGTTTTCGCGATGTTGTAGGGCGGTCCGGCGTACTGCCCGCCGATGGCGGCGTTCTTGCGCACATCGCCCTCCACCTCGACGGTGGCCAGCCGGGCCCGCCCGTAGGCGATGAGTCGTTCGGCGGCGGGCGCGCCCGGTCCCAGCGGCGGCGGCCCGAACATGTAGGCCCACTGCAGTTTCTGATCGGACTGGTCGAGCAGCGCCAGCATCAGCCCGGCCCGATTGCCGAAGCGCCGGAACACGGTGCCCTTGCCGACGCCGGCCAGTTTGGCGACCGCGTCCATGGTGACCGCGTCCGCGCCCTGTTCACGCACCAGCGTCTCGGCGGCGTCGAGCAGCAGTTGCCGGTTGCGGGCGGCGTCGCTGCGTTCGTGGCTGCTGCCGGGCATGAGCAGTGGGACCGAATGCGGCGGGGGCTGCTGGGTGCCGACGGGTTCGATCGGGAGGGCGATGTTCGGCAGCGCCGGAACGACGTCATCCGATGATGTGTCGCGTGTCACAGGCTGTCTGCTCCTACCCGGGAATGTAAGCGGACTGGGGTCCGGTTACAGTCTATCGAACGATCCACCGCTGCATCAGTAACCCTTGGAGTGATCATCATGTCGCAGACCCGCATCCTCGTCCTGGTCGGAAGCCTTCGCGCCGCGTCGATCAACCGCCGTCTGGCCGAGGCCGCCGTGCAGACCGCTCCCGAGGGCGTCGAGATCGCCATCTACGAAGGCCTCGGCGACATTCCTTTCTACAACGAGGACCTCGACGTCGAGGGCGGGGTCCCCGCCGCCGCGCAGGCGCTGCGTGAGGCCGTCGGCGCGTCGGACGCGCTGCTGCTGGTCACCCCCGAGTACAACGGCACCCTGCCGGCCGTGCTGAAGAACGCCATCGACTGGGCGTCGCGGCCCTACGGTGCGGGCGCGCTCAAGAGCCGTCCGGTCGCCGTGGTCTCCGCCTCGATCAGCGCGAACGCCGCCAAGTGGTCGCACGACGACGCGGTGAAGGCGCTGGGCGTCGCGGGCGCGGAGGTCGTGAAGGAGGCGTCGCTGAACTTCGGCACCATCGGTTCGCGCTTCGTCGAGACCCACCCGGCCGACGATGCCGAGGCCCTGACTCAGCTGGCCGCCACCGTGCGTTTGCTGGCGGAAGATGTCAAGGCTCGGGCAAACGCCTGATCCCCTTCGCGGTCATTCGCTGAATTCAGCGCAAGGCCACGGCTTTCGAGTCGTGGCCTGCCGCTTTTCTCGGACATTTCGGGCTAACGTCTGTCCATGAAGTTATCAACGGGCAACTCTGTGTGGGGCCGTTGTTTCATGGCGGTCACTCTGGCCGCGTCCGCGGCCTCGATGGCGGTCGGCAACGCGGCCGACGCGACGGCCGAGTCGTACGCCTCGGATGTCTCCGATCTCTCGAATGCCCGCCTCTTCCTCGGCAACTGGGCCGGGTACGTGGTGCAGGGCGATTTCCGGGAGATCAGCGCCACCTGGGTGCAGCCCGAAATCGAATGCCGCAATCCCGGCGTCCTGCAGCGCGTCGTGCCCTGGGTGGGGCTCAACGGCGCCACCGGCCTGGACGGCCAGGTCGCGCTGCCGCTCATGCAGACCGGCGTCGAATCCCTGTGTGCCAGTGACGCCGCCGTGTACGCGGCGCTGCCCGGGCTGCAGGTCGAATCGGTCGCCGCGGGCCTGGCCTACGTCGATCCGCATCTGGCGGGCACGGTGATGAACGCCGGCGGCAAGGTCTCCAACGCCCTGGGCGCGGCCGCGGACGGCCTCTGCTCGCTGGGCATCTTCGGCGGATTCTGCCGCCCGGAGAAGCAGGTCGACGGGTGGTGGGAGCGGTATCCGGACGCGCCGGTGACCTACGACGACGTGACGATCAATCCCGGCGACACCATGCATTCCACGGTCAGCTGGGACGGCGGCCGCTATGTGATGACGCTGGAGAACCGCACCGCGGGCTGGACCCGCACCACCGTCGCGCCCTCGGCCGTACCGGCCCGCACCGCCGAGATCGTGGTGGAGGGCCACCTCGACGCCGCACTGCCCGGGTTCGCGCCGATCACCTTCACCGAGGTCACCATCGACGGGCGGCCGTTGTCCGATTACGACGCGCAGACCTACGGCATCCCGGCCACCAATCGGTTGCTGGCGCCCGGTCCGATCGAGGGCGCGTCGTTCACCATCCGCTAGGACCGGGGGCGATGCCGCGACACGCCGGGGCGAGCGGGCGATCCGGAACCGGTCGCTCGGCTCGGAAGGAATGCGAACCGGGTGGTCGCTCGAGTCTCCTGTGACTCGTGAGATGCGTGTTGATCAGCGGGGATGGTGTGTTTGCTGGAAATGAACTGAATGCCGAAATTGTGATGTGTGACTCAGTCGTGTCGAGTTGCGAATCGACTGTCCAGGTACTTACCCGCCCGGAATTTCACCTTTGTGAGTCGCAACATGTCGTGTTGTATGAGTTTGTCGGCCACTAGGTGTAGTGTCTTGGGAGCTGGAAGGCCACAAGGACGAGACCTCGATCACGGGCCGGTGACCAGGAGCTTCGGCTCCGCTTCCAGGGGTTTGCGCATTTACTACGTGGATCTTGTTTCAGGTGTGCACTGCAGACAGATCAAGGCTGAGGAGAAGGGGATACCAATGACCATCACCGTTTACACCAAGCCCGCTTGTGTCCAGTGCAACGCGACCTATCGCGCCCTCGACAAGGCTGGTGTCGACTACAGCGTCGTCGATATCTCCGAGAGCCCGGAGGCGCGCGACTACGTGATGGCCCTGGGTTACCTGCAGGCCCCCGTCGTGGTCGCCGGGGATGACCACTGGTCCGGCTTCCGCCCGGACCGCATCAAGGCGCTGGCCGACGTCGTCGCCGTCGCCTGACGCTTCCGTCAACGGTCAGGAGATGACCGATATGTCGAGTGAGACACCGAATCTCGTCTACTTCTCGAGCGCTTCGGAGAACACTCACCGCTTCGTCGAACGGCTGGGCCTGCCCGCCGTCCGCATTCCGCTTCACACCGCCGACTCGCTTCGCGTCGACCGACCTTTCGTGCTGATCGTCCCCACCTACGGGGGAGGTCGGCACGTTTTGGGTGGGCAGCGATCCGACAAGGAATTCGTGCCCCGCCAGGTGGCCAAGTTCCTCAACGATCCACACAATCGCGCCCTGCTGCGCGGCGTGATCGCGAGCGGCAACACCAACTTCGGCGATACGTACTGCTATGCGGGAGAAGTGATCTCACGTAAGGCAGGGGTTCCGTACCTGTATCGCTTCGAACTCATGGGAACTGCTGAGGACGTCGAGCGCGTCCGCGAGGGATTGGGAATCTTTTGGCAACGACAACCGCACCGGTCGGAAAGACTGCCCGCGTAGAGCGCCCCGTCAGCGGCGACTCCGCGACCGAGGGACTGGACTACCACGCCCTCAATGCCATGCTCAACCTGTACGGACCCAACGGCGAGATCCAGTTCGACAAGGACCGGGAAGCCGCGCACCAGTACTTCCTGCAGCACGTCAACCAGAACACCGTCTTCTTTCACAATCTGCGGGAGAAGCTGGACTACCTGGTCAAGGAGAACTACTACGAGGTCGAGGTCCTCGACCAGTACAGCTTCGACTTCACCAAGAAGCTGTTCAAGCAGGCGTACGGCAAGAAGTTCCGGTTCCCGACCTTCCTCGGCGCGTTCAAGTACTACACGAGCTACACGCTCAAGACCTTCGACGGCCAGCGCTACCTGGAGCGCTTCGAGGATCGCGTGTGCATGGTCGCCCTGACCCTGGCCGCCGGTGACGAGACCCTGGCGAGCGAGCTGGTCGAGGAGATCATGACCGGCCGCTTCCAGCCGGCCACCCCGACCTTCCTCAACTCGGGCAAGAAGCAGCGCGGCGAGCCGGTGTCCTGCTTCCTGCTGCGCATCGAGGACAACATGGAGTCCATCGGCCGCTCCATCAACTCCGCCCTGCAGCTGTCCAAGCGCGGCGGCGGTGTGGCGCTGCTGCTCAGCAATATTCGTGAGACCGGCGCGCCGATCAAGAAGATCGAGAACCAGTCCTCGGGCGTCATCCCGATCATGAAGCTGCTGGAGGACTCGTTCTCCTACGCCAACCAGCTGGGCGCACGGCAGGGCGCGGGCGCGGTGTACCTGCAGGCGCACCACCCCGACATCTACCGCTTCCTCGACACCAAGCGCGAGAACGCGGACGAGAAGATCCGCATCAAGACGCTCTCGCTGGGTGTGGTGATCCCGGACATCACCTTCGAGCTGGCGAAGAAGAACGAGGACATGTACCTGTTCTCGCCGTACGACGTGGAGCGCATCTACGGCGTGCCGTTCGCCGACATCAATGTCACCGAGAAGTACTACGAGATGGTCGACGACAAGCGGATCCGCAAGTCCAAGATCAAGGCTCGCGAGTTCTTCCAGACCATCGCCGAGCTGCAGTTCGAGTCGGGCTATCCGTACATCATGTACGAGGACACCGTGAACCGGGCCAACCCGATCGCGGGCAAGATCACCCACTCCAACCTGTGCTCGGAGATCCTGCAGGTCTCCACCCCGTCGGAGTTCAACGACGACCTGTCCTACTCGAAGGTGGGCAAGGACATCTCGTGCAACCTGGGCTCGCTGAACATCGCGAAGACCATGGATTCGCCGGACCTGGCCAAGACGGTCGAGACCTCGATCCGCGCGCTGACCGCGGTGTCGGACCAGACCCACATCTACTCGGTGCCCTCGATCGAGCAGGGCAACAACGAGTCCCACGCCATCGGCCTGGGCCAGATGAACCTGCACGGCTACCTGGCGCGTGAGCACGTCCACTACGGCTCCGAAGAGGGCGTGGACTTCACCAACATCTACTTCTACACCATCGCCTACCACGCGATTCGGGCCTCGAATCTGATCGCGCAGGAGCGGGGTTCGTACTTCGGCGGCTTCCCCGAGTCGAAGTACGCCTCGGGTGAGTTCTTCGACAAGTACACCGAGCAGGTGTGGGAGCCGGCCACCGAGCGGGTCCGCCAGATCTTCGCCGACGCCGAGGTCCACATCCCCACCCAGGACGACTGGCGTGAGCTCAAGGCCTCGGTCATGGAGCACGGCATCTACAACCAGAACCTGCAGGCCGTCCCGCCGACCGGGTCGATCTCCTACATCAACCACTCCACCAGCTCCATCCACCCGGTGGCGTCGAAGATCGAGATCCGCAAGGAAGGCAAGATCGGCCGCGTCTACTACCCGGCCCCCTACCTGACCAACGACAACCTCGAGTACTTCGAGGACGCCTACGACATCGGCTACGAGAAGATCGTCGACACCTACGCCGCGGCCACGCAGCACGTCGACCAGGGCCTGTCGCTGACGCTGTTCTTCAAGGACAGCGCCACCACCCGCGACGTCAACAAGGCCCAGATCTACGCCTGGCGCAAGGGCATCAAGACGCTGTACTACATCCGCATCCGGCAGATGGCGCTCGAGGGCACCGAGGTCGAGGGTTGCGTGAGCTGCATGCTCTGAGGTTCGCATCCGAGAAGGGCGTTTCCGGCTTCCGCCGGGAGCGCCCTTTTGCGTTGCTGTGGCCGATCCCACGTTTGCGTCGGGCCCGATTGTGAACTCTCCAGAAGGTGCCTTTCACGCTGTCGGCCGAGGTCGGCGCCTGGTTAGGCTCGCAGTGGTTCGGGCATCGGTTTCCATCGAATTGCGCGGGTGATGCCGGAATCGGGAAACGCATCTGTACAAGCGTTTTGGAGGTGAGTCGATCGAAACGGAGACCCATCGGGTGTATCAACCTCGCACCCGCCCGGTGGGTTCTTCGGACGTGACCGGAATCCCGCGCACCGCAGGAGGAGTTGGCTTGTCGCACTGCCTGATTCGAAGACCCCGATCCGGGGCGGAGTCGTGAGGCGGCGGGCCGCCGCGGGGGTCGCGCTGGCGCTGGCGGTGATCGCGAGCTCGTCGTTCGGGGTGAGCGCCCAGGCGGGCCCGCCCGGGCGGATCGCGTCGCGGGCCGCGGTGACGCGGGTGGAGCAGGTGGGGCCGCGCTGGGAGCGGGTCGAGGTGGCCTCGGCCGCCATGGGCCGCACCGTCGCCCTCGACGTGCTGCACGGCGCCGGGGCCGGGCCCCGGCCCACGTTGTATCTGCTCGACGGCGTCGATGCCGAGGGCGTGTCCGACTGGCTGACCAAGGGGCATGCCGCGGACTTCTTCGCCGACAAACCGGTCGATGTGGTCTTTCCCGCCGGCGCGACCGGCAGCATGTACACCGACTGGCAGCATCCCGACGCCGCGCTCGGCTGGAATCGCTGGGAGACCTTCCTGACCGCCGAACTGCCCGGCGTCATCGAACCGTATCTGCGCTCGGACGGCCGTCGCGCCATCGCGGGCGTGTCCATGGGCGCGCAGGGCGCGATGATGCTCGCGCACCGGCATCCCGGATTCTTCAAGGCCGTCGCGGGATTGAGCGGCTGCTACTCCACCATCGACGGGCCGGGGAGCGCGGTCACCGCGGCCACGGTCGCCTCACGCGGCGGCAATATCCTGAATCTGTGGGGCCTGCCGGGCACCTTCGATTGGCTGACCCACGACAGCACGGTGGGCGCGGAAGCCTTGCGCGGCACGGTGATCTATCTGTCGGCGGCGTCCGGTGTGCCCGGTGCGCCGGATCTGAACGAAGTGCTGAAGTCGCCGGATCGGCTGGCCGCGCTCGGCACGGCCGCCGGCGGCGTGGCGCTCGAGGCCGGGGCCCGGGTGTGCACCGAGCATTTCTCGAAACGGCTGAGCGACTTGGGGATTCCCGCCACCGTGCACTACGAGCCGACCGGCATTCACGCCTGGGAGGATTTCTCGGCCCAGCTGGGCCCGGCCTGGGACGCCCTGGCGGCGGCCTTCGCGCCGGCGGCCGGGCGGTAGCGGGACCACCCGGACGCCTGGGCCGCACGGTATCTCAGTGCCGGAACCCGTATCGGGGTAGTCGCCGCAGTCCGGGCCGGATCCGGCTGTCCACGGTCACGGCCAGGCCGACGTGGACGGCGGCCACGGTGAAGTCCGAGGCCTCCTGCCAGGTGGCCGCGTATTCCATGGTGAGTTCTGCCCCGTCGGCGGGTCCGCCGAGGTAGACGGTGACCCGGTGGGTGAGCGCGTCCATAGTGCTGCTCCTCGAGATCGTGCGGGGGAGAAACGCGAGCCGACCCCTTCGTCGGCTCGCGCGTCTCTGGTACCGAACGTAATCGGATTACCGTGCGCAGGAACGTGTTCCGGTTTCTGCTTGGACATGTCACAAGCCGTGTGCGGGAGTTGTTGTTACGCGGTGGAACAGAAACATCGTCGGCTCGAATCTTCGTCACGCCTTCACAAACCGCGCCCGCCCCGATTGTGACTATTCGGAAGGTTCGTGCACGCCTCTGGCCGGGCGCGACCGCCGTTCCTACGCTGCCCCGCATGAGGATTCGTGTCCCGATCGCGGCGGTCGCCGCACTGCTCGTCACCGTCGCCACGGGATCGGCCGCCGCCCAGCCACTTCTGCCCACCCCGGATCCGGACCCCTTCTACGCCACCCCGTCCGACCTGGCGAGCCATCGGCCCGGCGAGGTGCTGGCCACCCGCGCCATGCCCGCGCTGCCCAGCTTCCCCGACACCGACATCACCCTGATCAAGTTCCGCTCCACCGACTCCACCGGCCACCCCATCGCGGCGACCACGACCGTGTTGTCCCCGCGCGATCGCAAACCCGACGCGCCGGTGCTGTCGCTGCAGCAGATCATCAACGGCCTGGGCGCGCAGTGCGCGGTCTCGCGGGTGCTCTACACCACCGACCCCAATCTGATGATCCGCGAGGCCCCCGCCTGGAACACGGTGCTGAAGCGCGGCTGGACCGTGGCCCTGCCCGACCACCTCGGCCCCCGATTCGCATACGGCGCGGCCAAACTCGGCGGCCAGATCACCCTCGACGGCCTGCGCGCCATCCAGCGGGTCCCGGACCTGCGGGTCGAGCACAGCCCCCTCGCCATGGCCGGCTACTCCGGCGGCGGCATGGCGACCGCGTGGGCGGCGGCGCTGGCCGCGTCCTACGCGCCCGAACTGCGCATCGCGGGCGCGGCCATGGGCGGGGTGCCGATGAACCTGGTCTCCATGCTGGAAACCCTCGGCATGAACCGGCATCCGGCGTTCGGGCTGGCGCTCGCGGCCGGGCTGGGTCTGGAACGCGAGTACCCGGACCGGTTCCCGATCAGCGATCAGCTCAACGACCGCGGCCTCGCCATGCGCGACAAGCTGCTCAACAGCTGCACCAACGACATTCTCGCGGCGGGCGCGGGGCAGGGCGCGCTGGACATCGCCAAGACCACCGTCATGACCGACGACCCGCAGGCTCGGTCGGTGGTGGGGGAGAACAGCTTGGAGCTGTACTCGGGCGTGCCGAACATGCCTGTCTTCGAATGGCATTCGCCGATCGACGGCCTGGTGCCGGTGGACGCGGTGGTGAACACCATCCACCGCTACTGCGCGGCCGGGGCGAAGGTGTGGACCGAGCAGGAGCCGGTGCCCGACCATCTCACCGCGGCGGTCCTCGGCGTCCCGGCCGCGTACGGCTGGCTGGACGCGCGCCTGCGCGGCGAGCCCGCCCCGACCAACTGCTGAGCGTCAGCCCGCCTGATAGGTGCGCGCCACCAGCGCCGAACGCAGATACCAGAGACCGGACGGCTGGGTCGGATCGAATCCGGTCAGCTGTCCGATCCGTTTCAGCCGGTAGTCCACGGTATTGGTGTGCACGTGCAGCATGCGGGCGGTGCGCTGCCGGTTCAGGTTGTTGCTGATGTGGGATTGCAGCGTCTCGAGCAGTTCGGTGTGCGCGTCCAGGGGATCCAGCAGCGACCCGAGGTGGTCGCGGCCGGGACCGGGCCGGGTCAGCTGATACTCCAGGGCCAGCTCGTCGAAGCGGAACAGGCCGCGCACCAGGCGCAGCCGGTGCACGATGTCGAGGAGTTCGTGGGCCTGGTCGGCGGCGTCCGGAATCTGTTGCGGCGCGGCCGGAACCAGCGTCGCGGTGATCGGCACCCGCGCGGCCCGCGACAGCTGCTCGACCAACTCGTCGAGCTGATCGTCGGCGACCGCGGTGGCCGGCACCAGCAGGGTGCCGCCGTCCACGCTGAGCAGCGACAGCACCTTGTCGGTGTAGCGGGTGGCCAGTTCGGCCTGCACCCGCCGCAGTTTGCGGCGCGCCACCACCGCGCCGTCCACGGTGGGGGAGTCCTCCTCCGGATGTTCTGGAATGGACAGCGCCAGCACGTGATACGTCTCGGCGATCTCGATGCCGCACTCGCGCGCCATGGTGGAGGTGCTGTGCCCGCCCAGCAACGCGGAGGTGAGGGTGTGCACGGCGGTGTGATGTTCGCTCACCACCGAGCGCAGTTCGCGCACGTAGGCCATGGCGACCGCGGAGGTCATCCGGTCGAGCAGTTCCACCACCAGCTTCGCCCCGCCGACGATGTTGTCCATATCGGCGGCCGCGATGACCAGGGTGACCTCGCCGTCCTCGTCCTCGCGGCGCACGTGCCGGGACAGGGCGCTGGCCATCACCAGCTCCGAGCCGATCTTGAAGCCCTCGTGGATGGCGTGGTGGATGGTGTCGATCGGGATGCCCTCGCGCGCCCACTGCCCGGCCGCCTCCTCGAGGCGCTTGGTCTTCTCCGGGATGTCGCGTCCGTCGAGCATGCCGACCGCCAGCTCCAGGCAGGTGCGGGTGATGGCGGTGACGTCGCCGTGAATGGCGTCGCCGGGCAGGGTGCCGCACGGCGCGACCGTCTCCACGAAATGCCCCACCATGTGCTGGGCCACGCCGCGAACATCCTTGAGCGGTGACGAGATCGGCGTGCCCGACACGGTGAGTCCGGTCCGGGCCGGAATTCCCACGGCCATCCGTGACTCCCTTCCACCCCCGGGTTGCGCCCCGTGCGGGACCTGAAACGCTAACGCAGGCCGTGTGTCCGAACGGCCGGATCGATCCCTCCCTGTGATGCACAGTAATGCGCGCCGGACGGCGCTGTGACTTCTCACATGTGCCAGGCGGATTCCGCATGACGGCCCCGCGCTGCCGGACGGAGGAATCGCCGTGGTCGGAACGGACGGGCGGCGGCTCGAGAGTGACACCGCGGGGCGGTATCGAATCCGGTCCGCCCGTGACATTCCTGTCTGCCCGCCTGGACACCGTCCCTAGCGGCGCGCCCCGACCGGGCCGCCCACCGGCAGATCGGCGGGCGGCAGCCACAGGGTGGCGATGGCTCCGCCGCCCACCGCGGGCTCGATGGAGGCGTTGCCGCCGTGCGCCTGCGCCACCCACGCCACCAGCGCCAGCCCGATCCCGTTGCGCCCGGTGCGCCCGGCCGCGCCGCGATCGAACGGGCTGGCCGCCAGCACCGGATCCACGCCGGGACCGTGATCACGCACGCTCACCCGCCCCTCCGCCACATGCACCTCGACCGGCGCGGACCGGTTCACCGCGCCGTGGGTCAGCCCGTTCTCCAGCATGTTCCGGATGGCCAGGCTCAGCAGGTGCGGATCACCCAGCACCACACTGGGATGCGCGGTCACCACCAGTCGCTCGTCGGTGGCCTCCTCGGCCACCGTCTCGGCCAGTTGATCCAGCCGCAGCAGCGTGCGCTCGGGTTCGGCGATGCCGGACTGCATGCGGGCTCGGGCCAGCAGCCCGGTCACCAGGCGCGCCATCCGATCCGTCAGCCGCTGCGCCTCGGCGAGGGTCTGCGGCACCTCCTCGGGGCCCGGGCGGGACTCGGTGAGCAACTTCAACGTGGTGAGCGGCGTACGCAATTCGTGCGCGGCGTCGCCGAGGAACTGCTCGTGTTCGTCGAGCAGCCGCAGCGCCTGCCGCTGACCGCGCCCGGAGAGCCCGAAAGTGGCGGCCGCCGAGAGCAATACCAGCAGCAGGCCACCGATGCTCAACTGCCACACCAGGGTTCGATGCGCACCCGCGCCGGCCGGGGATTCCGCCGCGGCCAGGATGACGACGATGTGGTCCCAGTCCTTCCAGAACACCGGCGTGCCCGCCACCGTCACCGAGCGGCCGGTGATGTCGGTGGCCGGGAACATGCTGTCCCGGTAGAGCACGCCTCCGGCGTGATCCTCGGTTTGCGTTGCGAGCGTGGCAATCCGGGTGTCGTCGGGCATGAACGAGCGCTGATAGGTGTGCACCTGTTTCCAGGACTCGCCCTTGGTCCGCTCGACCACCACGACCGCCGTCGGCCCCTTGCCCAGCACGTCGTTGACGACGGTGGACAGCACCAGCGCCTTCCTGTCGTCGTGCTGGATGGCCCGGGCCAACCCGTTCGACACCTGCCGGACCTGGTCCTCGGCGCGGGCCGCCCGCGCGTGCGCGTCGATGGTCGCGGCCACGTACCCGAACGCCAGCACCGCGGCCGCGGTGATCACCGTGACCAGCGCGATCATGAACCAGCGCGCCCGCTCGATGCGGGCCACCGCGGGGGAGCGGTGGGTGCTCACGCGCCCGCGCCGGACATCACGAAGCCCGTGCCCCGCACCGTCTCGATCACGCACGGATCGCCGAGTTTGCGGCGCAGCTTGGCCACCACCGCGTCCACCACGTTGGAGGCGGGCTCGGCCATTTCGTCCCAGCAGCATTCGATGAGATCGGTGCGGGTGACCACCGCGCCGCGGCGGGTCGCCATGAGTTCGAGGACCGCGAACTCCTTGGGGGTCAGGGCCAGCATGATGCCGCCGCGGGTGACGCGCCGGCGCATCAGGTCGATGTCGATGTCCGCCACCGCGATTCGCGCGGCGGTGGGCTGCTCACGGCGGCGGCACAGCGCCCGCACCCGCATCACCAGCTCGGGCAGGGCGAAGGGTTTGGTCAGGTAGTCGTCGGCGCCGTGCTCGAATCCGGCCAGCCGGTCGTCGAGGCCGTCGCGGCCGGTGAGGATGAGGGCGGGCACCGTGTGCCCGGCGGCGCGGGCGCCCGCGACCAGGTCCAGACCGTCGCCGTCGGGCAGGCCGCGGTCCACCACCAGGCAGTCGTAGCGGTTGACGGCGAGTTTGAAGTCCGCGTCGGTGAGGCTCCGGGCGAGGTCCACCGCGAACCCGGCCGAGCGCAACCCCTCGGTCACCTCGCGGCAGAGCTGGTGATCGTCCTCTAGCACCAAAACACGCACAGAGGCAGAGATTAGGGCATTCCGGACCCGCGTCCCAACGGTCCGGACGATCCGATCCTCGGAAAATGATCCAAAAACAATTCGGTGTCGGTCCCGGGGGCCGGAATGGAGATACCGGACACGGCGAGCCGCCTCAGGCGACCCTCTGTATCCTGTACATGGTTGTTTCTGTCTCTGTCGGCGTTCGAGAAGGGGGTGAGGTCCGTGCGCGGTGAACCTCCCAGTCGAAGGCCGCGCGGCATCGCTCTCGGATTCCGTCGATAGAACAGCTTTCTGGCCGATAGAACAGCTTTCTGGCGACGGGTGGGTGCGGTGCCCGCGGTGTGATCCGGTACCCCCGACCACCCTCAACCGCCACCCGGCCGAGGTTTCGCCATGACGCAGACCGAACTGCCCCCTGCCGTGCCCACGGTCGCCGCCGACCTCCCTGCCCCCGAACGGGATTCGCTGCGCGACATCGTCGACTGCCACCACCTGACGCCCGCCGTGGAATGGCTCGACAACCATCCGCCGCACGTCATCGCCGACGAGCTGGCCCGCATGGACGCCGTCACCGCGGTCATGTCCTTCCGGCTGCTCGACAAGGACCGCGCGCTGGCGGTGTTCGAGGAGCTCGAACCGGTGGACCAGCAGCAGATCCTGGCCGGACTGCGCGATCAGAGCTTCCGCGACCTGGTCGAGGGCATGGATCCCGACGACCGCGCCCGCATGCTGCGCGAGGTCCCCGCCAAGGTGGCCAAGCGGGTGCTGGCCGGGCTCAGCCCGCACGAACGGCGCATGACCGCCGGGCTGCTCGGCTACCCGGAGGGCTCCGTCGGGTTCTACATGACCCCGGAAGTCGTTGCGCTGCCGCGGAATCTGCCCGTCGGTGAGGCGCTGCACATGGTGCGCGCCAAGGGGGCGACCGCCGAGACGGTGTACACGCTGCCCGTGGTGGATTCGGGCCGCCGGCTGATCGGCGTGGTCGAACTGCGCGACCTGGTGCTCGGCTCGCCCGACACCATGATCGCCGAACTCATTGCGTCCGAACCGGTCTCGGCGCGCGCCACCGGCTCCGCGGAGAAGGCGGCCCGGCTCATGCAGGGCGCCAACCTGATCAACCTGCCGGTGGTCGACAGCGAGGACCGACTGGTCGGGCTGCTCACCATCGACGACGCCGTCGAGGTCATCGAGGCCGCCGACTCCGAGGACATGGCGCGGCAGGCCGGAACCTCCCCGTGGTCGGGCCACTACATGGCCGCGGGCGTGTTCCAGCTGGCCCGCTACCGGGCGCTGTGGCTGATGCTGCTGCTGGTCGCGGCGACCCTCACGGTCACCGTCACCAACTTCTTCGAGCCCACTCTCGAGCAGGCCGCGCACCTGGCGCTGTTCATCCCCCTGCTCATCGGCTCGGGCGGCAACGCGGGCGCGCAGGCGGCCACCACCTGCGTGCGCGCGCTCGCGGTCGGCGAGGTGCGGGTCTCGGATCTGCTCGCGGTGATCTGGCGCGAATGCCGGGTCGGGCTGCTGCTGGGCTGCATGCTGGCCGCCATCGGCATGGTGATCGGCACGCTGTTCGTGGGGCTGAAGATCGCGGTGGTGGTCGGCATCGCGCTGGTGATCATCTGCGGGTGGGCGGCGACCATCGGCGGCACCATGCCGCTGCTGGCCAAGAAACTGCGCATCGACCCGGCCGTCATCTCCGCGCCCATGGTGACCACGCTGGTCGACGCCACCGGTCTGGTCATCTACTTCACCACCGCGAAGGTGGTACTCGGCATCTGATCGGCAAACCCGGGGTGGGTCCGCAGGGCCCTACCCCGGTGCGCTGTGACGGATTGCACCGCTGTAATTTTCTGCCGTTGGTGACGTGCTTGCCCATCTCCGTTTCGGATTCTCGCAGGACAACGCGAGGGATACGTGAAGACACAACCTATTGTGCTGCGCGGGGATGTCACCTACCAGTAGTAGTGTTCATGGCAAGGGAATTCGCAGGGTCCGGAAGCTGAGAAGGGTGTGTGAGCGGGGCGTGAAGCTCATCGATCGAGTTAGTGCGATCAACTGGAACCGCGTGCAGGACGAGAAGGACTCGGAGGTCTGGGATCGACTCACCGGCAACTTCTGGTTGCCGGAAAAGGTCCCGGTGTCCAACGACATCCCGTCGTGGAACACGCTGACCGCCAATGAGAAGCAACTCACCATGCGGGTGTTCACCGGTCTGACCCTGCTCGACACCATCCAGGGCACGGTCGGCGCGGTCAGCCTCATCCCCGACGCGATCACCCCGCACGAGGAGGCGGTGCTCACCAACATCGCGTTCATGGAGTCGGTGCACGCCAAGAGCTACAGCTCGATCTTCTCCACGCTGTGCTCCACCCGGGAGATCGACGAGGCCTTCCGCTGGTCCGAGGAGAACCGGAACCTGCAGCGCAAGGCCGAGATCGTGCTCGAGTACTACAACGGCGAGGACCCGCTCAAGCGCAAGGTGGCCTCCACGCTGCTGGAGTCCTTCCTGTTCTACTCCGGCTTCTACCTGCCCATGCACTGGTCCTCGCGGGCCAAGCTGACCAACACCGCCGACATGATCCGCCTGATCATCCGCGACGAGGCCGTGCACGGCTACTACATCGGCTACAAGTACCAGAAGGGCCTGGAGCTGATCTCCGAGGCCGAGCGCGAGGAGCTCAAGGCCTACACCTTCGAGCTGCTCTTCGAGCTCTACGAGAACGAGGTCGAGTACACCCAGGACCTCTACGACGAGGTCGGCCTGACCGAGGACGTCAAGAAGTTCCTGCGCTACAACGCCAACAAGGCGCTGATGAACCTCGGCTACGAGGGCCTGTTCCCCAAGGACGAGTGCGAGGTCAACCCCGCCATCCTCTCGGCCCTGTCCCCGAACGCCGACGAGAACCACGACTTCTTCTCCGGCTCGGGCTCCAGCTACGTCATCGGCAAGGCCGTCAACACCGAGGACGAGGACTGGGAGTTCTGACGCCCCGCGTCACCCCACCCGCCTGAAAAGCCCACGGCCCCGAGCGAATTCGCTCGGGGCCGTGCGCTGTCGAAGGCCGGGTGCGCGGCCGCTGAAATCACCGCGTTTGTCAGGTGTGTCCGTGGGGAATACCGGTCATCACGAAATGTTCACGATCGGGCTGGTGAACTTCGCGGTCGGTGCTCGGCCGGGTGGCGACTTCCCCACGTCATCGGGCCGAGCGCCGGATCGAATCGGCCCGTGCGGCGTGCGGTGATCAGTCGGCGACGTAGCCGTTGAGGTTGTTGCGGACGTCCTCGAGCAGGGCGCGGGCGGCGGTGATGCCGCTGCCGTGCCAGATGGCGTCGTCGACGGCGAACTCGCGGCGGTCGCTGACCGCGCCGAGCTGTTTCCAGTTGTCGCCCTTCATGATCGACTTGCCGTAGTCGAGGCCGTCCTTGCCGTCGAACATGAGGAAGATCAGGTCGCCCTCGAGCTTTTCGCGGTCGGCCTCGGTGCTCAGCCCGGAGACGTCGAACGAGTCGCCGCGCTGCGCCTGGGGGCGCTGCGCGCCCGCGTCGCCGAGCACCTGGGCGGCGAAGGTGTTGCCGCCCTGCACCTGAATCGTCTTGGGCTCGAAGCGGATCACCGACGCCTGGGTGAGCGCGGCATTGGCGGCGACGCCGGTGTCCCGGGCCGCGGTGCGGTAGTCGCCGAGGGCCTTGGCGCCGGCGGTCTTGCGGTTGAGGCCCTCCGCGAAACCGGTGAAGGCGGCCTGCCAGCCGTGATCGTCGCCGACCAGGACGGTCGGGGCGATGGCCTTCAGGGCGTCGTAGGAGCCGCGGTCGGCGGCGGGGCCGATGATCAGGTCCGGTTTCAGCTCCGCGATCTTCGCCGGATCCGGGCTGTCGACCGTGCCCACCGCCGGGATGGCGGATATCCCGGAGCCCAGATACGACGGCTGCGGCGTCGGCCCGGCGACGGTTGCCGCGCCGACCACCCGCTCCCACAGGCCCAGCGCGCAGGCGGCGTCCAGGGCGGGAGTCGACAGCACCACGATGCGCTTGGCGTCGGCGGGAACCTCCGCGGTGCCCGCGGCATGCGCGACGGACTTGGTGCCCGCGGCCGAGTCGGGGGCCGTCGGCAGCGCGCACGCCTTGGTGGTGTCGCGCTCGATCCCGACCACGCCCGCACCGGCGATATTCGTGGTGGTGCGCACGATCGAGGCGGAGTTGTCATCGGTCTTGGCGCACCCGGCGGCCAGGCCGACGGTCAGCAGCGTCGCCGCCGAGACCAATCCCACACTGCGCAAATGCCGCATAGGGGAAAAGGTGGAGGCGAACGTGTTTCGGGTGGAAGCAGACTCGCGCACCGGCATGCGGGGCAGCCTACAGCCGTGCCCTCCGACTCCCAATCACGACACCGGCGGCCCGACGGATACGACCTCGGCAGAGCCGAAATACGACACAGAGTAGGACCCGGAGCGAGCGCCGATGGGACACGGTTTACGATCTGTCACAGCGCAAGCCACCGTCGTTCGTCATGTTGCCGAACCGGACGCCGGAAGCAGCGTACGAACGATGGCATACCTGTGGAGGTTTCGTGACTGCCGTAGAACCGCGGCCGGCCAGCCTTGTGGAGGCGGAGCGGCCCTATCCTCAAAGGACGGGTCCGAAGGGATCGTTCATCTTCAAGATGGTCACCACGACGGACCCGAAGGTTCTCGGCGTCATGTACCTGGTGACGGCCATCTCCTTCTTCATGGTCGGCGGCATCATGGCGCTGCTCATGCGCGCCGAGCTCGCCCGTCCGGGCATGCAGTTCCTGTCGCCGGAACAGTTCAACCAGCTGTTCACCATGCACGGCACGATCATGCTGCTCTTCTACGCGACCGCGATCGTGTTCGGCTTCGCCAACATCATCCTGCCGCTGCAGATCGGCGCCCCTGACGTCGCCTTCCCGCGTCTGAACGCGTTCAGCTACTGGCTGTACCTGTTCGGCGGCTCGATGGCGACCGCCGGCTTCATCACCCCCGGCGGCGCGGCGGACTTCGGCTGGACCGCGTACACCCCGCTGTCGGACATCGTCCACTCGCCCGGCGTCGGCGCCGACCTGTGGATCCTGGGTCTGGCCGTCTCCGGTCTGGGCACCATCCTCGGTGGCGTCAACATGCTCACCACCGTGGTCTGCCTGCGCTGCCCGGGTATGACCATGTTCCGGATGCCGATCTTCACCTGGAACATCGCCGTCACCTCGGTGCTGGTGCTGCTGGCCTTCCCGCTGCTCACCGCGGCCCTGTTCGGCCTGGCCTACGACCGCCACCTGGGCGGCCACATCTACGACCCGGCCAATGGCGGCGTGCTGCTCTACCAGCACCTGTTCTGGTACTTCGGCCACCCCGAGGTGTACATCATCGCGCTGCCGTTCTTCGGCATCGTCTCGGAGATCTACCCGGTCTTCTCGCGCAAGCCGATCTTCGGTTACACCACCCTGGTCTACGCGACCCTGGGTATCGCGGCCCTGTCCATCGCCGTGTGGGCGCACCACATGTACGCGACCGGCGCGGTGCTGCTGCCGTACTTCTCGTTCATGACGTTCCTCATCGCGGTCCCGACCGGTGTGAAGTTCTTCAACTGGATCGGCACCATGTGGCGCGGTCAGCTCACCTTCGAGACGCCGATGCTCTGGTCGGTCGGCTTCCTGGTGACCTTCCTCTTCGGTGGTCTGTCGGGCGTCATCCTGGCCTCGCCGCCGCTGGACTTCCACGTGTCGGACACCTACTTCGTGGTGGCGCACTTCCACTACGTGCTCTTCGGCACCATCGTGTTCGCCACCTTCGCGGGCATCTACTTCTGGTTCCCGAAGATGACCGGCCGCATGATGGACGAGCGTCTGGGCAAGTGGCACTTCTGGGCCACCTTCGTCGGCTTCCACACCACGTTCCTGGTGCAGCACTGGCTGGGCAACATGGGTATGCCGCGTCGGTACGCCGACTACCTGCCGAGCGACGGCTTCACCACCCTGAACACCATCTCCACGATCGGTGCCTTCATCCTGGGTTCGTCGATGCTGCCGTTCATCTGGAACGTCTTCAAGTCCTACCGCTACGGCGAGGTCGTGACCGTCGACGACCCGTGGGGCTACGGCAACTCCCTGGAGTGGGCGACCTCCTGCCCGCCGCCGCGGCACAACTTCTACGAGCTGCCGCGCATCCGCTCCGAGCGTCCCGCGTTCGAGCTGCACTACCCGCACATGGTCGAGCGCATGCGCGCCGAGGCCCACGTGGGCTGGGGCTCCAAGTCCCACAACGTGCACGAGCTGGAGAAGGCGTCGCACTAGTCGCCTGACACCTGAATCACCGAAGCGGCGCCCGTCTTTCGACGGGTGCCGCTTCGCGTTGCGGGGAGGACGACTCCGGGTGGGGATCGGGGGCGGCCGGACCGTCGTGGCGGCGAGGCGCTTTCATGGAGTGATGACCGAGAATGCGGGACCGCGTACCGACTGGTCGGACGCGATGGGATTGCGGCTGCCGATCGTCAACGCCCCGATGGGCGGGGTCGCCGGGGGCCGGCTGGCCGTCGCGGTCGCGGCCGCCGGGGGACTGGGCATGATCGGCATGGGCAGCGCGGGCTCGGTCGAGGCGCTCGAACGCGAGCTCGCCGCGGCCGCCCTCGACCGCGAACTCCCGGCCCTGGAACGCGAACTGACGGGGAGCGAGGAAGCGCCCGCACCCGGCCCGATCGGCATCGGCCTGGTCGACTGGGTGACGGCCGCGCGGCCGGGCCTGTTCGACCTCGCCCTCACCGCGAAACCCGCCCTGCTGTCGGTGAGCTTCGGGACCGACCTGTCCTGGGCCGCCCGCGCCCGCGAGGCCGGAATCCGGACGGCGACACAGGTTTACACGGTCGAGGACGCCCGCCGCGCCCACGACGCCGGGATCGACGTGCTGGTCGCGCGCGGTCTCGAGGGCGGCGGCCACGGCGCGCCCGAGCTCGCCACGCTGCCGCTGCTGGAAGCCGTGCTGGACGCCGTGCCGGGCCCGGTGCTGGCCGCCGGTGGCATCGGCTCGGCCCGCGGATTGGCCGCCGTGCTCGCGGCCGGGGCCGCGGGCGCCTGGCTGGGTACCGCCCTGGCGGCCGCGGAGGAATCGCTGCTCGCCCCCGGCGGCCGTCGCGCGCTGCTCGCCGCGCGGGGCACCGACACCATCGTCACCCGGGTCTTCGATGTCGGCATGGAACTGCCGTGGCCGCAGCGGTTTCCGGCCCGGGTGCTGCGCAACGACTTCACCGCGAGCTGGCACGACCGGGTCGATGAGCTGTCCGGCACGGCGGCCACTGCCGCAACCGCACGGGCGGCGCTCGGCGCGGCCGTCGCCGCGGACGATCCCCGCCTCGCTCCGGTCGACGCCGGGCAGGGCGTCGGCCTGGTCACCGCCGTGCGCCCGGTCGCCGACATCCTGACCGAACTGTGCTCGGGTCCCGCGACGGCGTGATGCCCGCCACCGTGGGCGGCGGGCGGCGCACTCCTCGCCGTGCCGACCTGACAGAATGAGCTGCCGCCGCATGTCGGGCGGGCCACGCAGTGCCAGGGACAAGGAGTCATCGATTGAGCGCGTCTGACACGACGGTTCTGGTTACGGTCACCGGACCCGACAAGCCGGGCGTCACGTCGGTGCTACTCGCCGCGCTGGCCAACAACGGGGTCAGCCTGCTGGACGTGGAGCAGGTCGTCATCCGGGGCCGCCTCACCCTGGGCGTGCTGGTGTCGTGTCCCACCGATCCCGAGTCGCTGCAGGACCAGCTCGAGGACGCCATGGCGTCGATCGGCATGGACGTGGCCGTGGAGATCGGGGCCAGCGCCGTGTCGGGCGCCAAGCTGTCCACCCACGCGGTCGTGGTGCTGGGTTCGCCGGTCACCGCCCGCGCCTTCAGCGCCATCGCGCGCAAGCTGGCCGCACAGGGCGTCAATATCGACTCCATCCGCGGCATCGCCGACTACCCGGTCACCGGTCTGGAACTGCTGGTGACCGTGCCCGCCGCCGACGCGGACACCGAGACCGAGCTGCGCACCGCGCTGTCGGCGGTGGCCGCCAAGGAGAGCGTGGACGTCGCGGTCGAGAAGGCCGGTCTGGCGCGACGGGCCAAGCGGCTCATCGTGTTCGACGTGGACTCCACCCTGATCCAGGGCGAGGTCATCGAGATGCTGGCCGCGCACGCCGGTGTCGAGGACGAGGTCCGCGCGGTCACCGAGGCCGCCATGCGCGGCGAGATCGACTTCTCCGAATCGCTGCGCCAGCGCGTGGCCACCCTGGCCGGGCTGGACGCCTCGGTCATCGACGAGGTCGCCGAGCGCATCGAACTCACCCCCGGCGCCCGCACCACCATTCGCACCCTGCGCCGCCTGGGCTTCCGCTGCGGTGTGGTGTCCGGCGGCTTCCGCCAGGTCATCGAGCCGCTCGCGCACGAACTGGAACTGGACTTCGTGCAGGCCAACACCCTCGAGATCCGGGACGGCAAGCTGACCGGCGCGGTCACCGGCGAGATCGTGGACCGGGCCGCGAAAGCCGTTGCGCTGCGCCGGTTCGCGGCCGAGACCGGCGTGGCCATGGAGCAGACCGTCGCGGTCGGCGACGGCGCCAACGACATCGACATGCTCAATGCCGCGGGTCTGGGTATCGCGTTCAACGCCAAGCCCGCGCTGCGCGAGGTCGCCGACGCCGCGCTGTCGCATCCGTTCCTGGACGCGGTGCTGTTCATCCTGGGCGTCACCCGCGACGAGGTCGAGGCCGCCGACGCCCGCGACGGCGGTATCCGCCGGGTGCCGCTGCCGCAGTAAGCCGTGCGGTAGCCGCAACGCGTCCAATTCGCTTGCGCCACCCTGAGCTCCGCTCTCGGTACCGTGGTCGGAAGCCCGGCGATGACCGAAGGAGTCCGAGTGCGTGTGCGTATGCCGCTGGTGATGGTGATGGCCGGCCTCGCGCTGGCCGCTTGCGGCACCACCGATCCGAACGAGGCGCGACCGATCTCGGCGACGAGTGTCGCGGGCAGCACCGCCGTGCAGGCGACGCCCGCCGATCGCGCGGCCGAGCGGATCGGTGCGGACTCCGACGGCAAGGACGTGAGTCTGGCCGTGGGGCAGGGCCTGGTCGTCACCCTCGAGGCGAATCCGACCACCGGATTCGGCTGGCAGCTGGGTGCGCTGGACCAGAACGTGGTGAAGCAGAACGGTTCACCCGAGTACGAGCAGGACACCGACCCGGACGGCAAGGTCGGTGTCGGTGGCAGGTCGGTGCTGAATTTCGTGGCCGTGGCCCCCGGCTCGACCACGCTGAGCCTGGCGTACATGCGGGCCTGGGAGCAGGGCGTCGAGCCCGCCAAGCGGTTCACCGTGAACCTGACGGTGCGTTAGAACGTCGTTGTAGGAGTGGTTGTGTCGAGCGTTGGATCCACCGTCGATGCCGGTTTCGAGGCCAGGCACGCGGAACTGGCCCGGGGCTACGGCGGCGGGGGCGATCCCGCCGACCCGGCTCTGGTCCAGGCCATGCAGATGGTGTTGCACATTCCGAAGAATGATCCGCCCGCGCGGTCGGCGCTGCTGGCGGCCGCCGCCTCGGCGGTGGTCGCGGTGTGCCTGGACGAGCGGGTCGGGCCGGACGGGGAGTGGGAGGAGCGCTATCTGACCTGGAAGCGCTCGCGCATCCGGAAGGTGGCGCGGCGGGCCCGTGGGGCGCAGTGGCTGGCGGCGCAGGAAGTCGACGGTGTCACAGTCGATTTCGGCGGCGCGCAGGCGCGGGCGCTGGTGCCGGGTCCGGTGGGGGAGGTGGATCCTCGGATCCGCCGGCTCCAGATCAGCGGAACCGAGCTGCCCGAGGAGACGGACATCGCGATCGATCCGGAATGTCCGGTGCTATGGGTGGACGCGGAATTGGGTATGACTGTGGGGAAGGCAGCGGCACAGGTAGGGCATGCCAGCATGTTGCTGGCAGGCGCCTTACCGGTGCGGCAAGCGTATGCGTGGGCCGCCACCGGGTTTCGGTGCGCCGTCGCGGAGGCCGATCCGGGCCACTGGGCGGAATTGCGACGGCGGGTGGCCCGGGGCGACGCGGTGGCGGTGCGCGACGCCGGGTTCACGGAGGTGGCCCCGGGGTCGATGACCGTGATCGCGGTGCCGTAGGTCGGAGGGCACGGAGGCGACGGCGCGAATGGCGCACTAGCGAAACCGAATGGTTGGCGTGCTGACCCATATGGGCAGGGCGTATCGACTTCCCCGACCGGGTGGTCCAGGATCGATTCACGAGTTTCCTCGAAAGGAAACCACGAAATGACAACATTGCTGGTTGTTCTCATCGTGTGGACGGTGCTCTCGATCCCGGTGGCACTGATCCTGGCACGGATGTTCCGCTCCACGAGCGCCGATGCGCGGGGCCGGGGAATGCGGCGCCCGGAGTGCGATCCATCGGAATTCGATACGCCCGCCCATGAAATCGCTTATCGTCCCCGCACTTCCGGAGAGGACACGCCCCGGATTCAGCCACCACGTTGACGATCGTCCAGGGCGGTGGGCCAAGATGGACCCCGTGCCGCAACCGGATCCCGATCTGCTCATCGATTTCAGCGACGTCACCGTCCGACGTTCCGGACATACCTTGGTGGGTCCGGTCACCTGGCAGGTGGAATTGGACGAACGCTGGGTCGTGCTCGGCCCCAATGGCGCCGGCAAGACCTCACTGCTGCGGATGGCCGCCGCCGAAATGCACCCCACCTCCGGAATCGCCAATCTGCTCGGCGAAACCCTGGGCCGGGTCGATATCAACGAACTACGCCCGCGTATCGGAATTTCCTCCGCCGCCATCGCCAGCCGGGTGCCGATCGACGAGAAGGTCGCCGATCTCGTCGTCTCGGCCGGTTACGCGGTCATGGGCCGCTGGCGCGAGCGCTACGACGACATGGATACCGACCGGGCCATCGACATTCTGGAAAGCCTGGGCGCGGAACACCTTTCCGACCGCACCTACGGCACCCTCTCCGAGGGCGAGCGCAAACGCGTGCTCATCGCCCGCGCGCTCATGACCGACCCGGAACTGCTGTTGCTCGACGAACCGGCCGCCGGACTCGATCTGGGCGGTCGTGAGGAACTGGTCGAGCGCCTCGGCGACCTGGCCGCGGACCCGGACGCCCCCGCCACCGTGCTGGTCACCCACCACGTGGAGGAGATTCCCCCGGGCTTCACCCACGGGCTGCTGCTCAACGAGGGCGCGGTGGTCGCGCAGGGTCTGCTCACCGACGTGCTGACCTCGGAGAACCTGAGCGAGGCGTTCCGGCAGTCGATCCAGCTGGACCGCATCGACGGCCGCTACTTCGCCCGCCGCAGCCAGCGTTTCGGACGCCACCGCAACCGCTGACGTCCTCCCGCGAACCTCGGCGCGCTGCGATTGCGTCCGTCGGCGATGCCGGGCAAACTGTCCGCAACTGCCGCTGACGGAGGGAGCTGGCCGTGGGCCGGACCATCGGTGCCATCGCAGACCGGGCGACCGGTCCCATCGCGTCCCGGGGCACCGGCGCCCTCGCGGTCCTCGCCGTCGCCCTCGCCGCCACCGGCTGCGTCGCCGATCCACCAGCGGCCCAGCAGGTTTCGAAGTCGCATGCCGCCGAGACGCTGGGCAAGGCCGCGGTCCCCGCGGATCTCAACGGCAAGACCGCGCAGCTCACCTATGACGTCGGCTCGGGCGGCACCATCACCTTCGCCGCGGACGGCCGCAGCCTCACCTACACCGCCGCCGACACCGGACGCCGGACAAATACCCCGGTCGCGGTCGCGCCCATCGAGGCGGGCATCTTCCTGGTTACCTGGACCGACGATTCCGGGGCCGTGGTCAGCCAGGTGCAGGACTACCGAACCGGGAAGGTCGAGGGCACCTGGACCCGGCATCCGGACCCCGCCGGGCCGCCCGTGATCGAAACTCGCACCGGATCAGTCCATTTGACCGAGTGAATCGGGGCCGATGTTATTTCGCTCGGGTAAGGGTTATGGTGCGGAATGTGAGCGAGACAGTTGCACAGCCCGGATCCCAGCCCGCCGCGCGCCCGGTCAAGGACGCGTCCACGGTCATGCTGGTGCGCGACGGCGCGCACGGGCCCGAGGTGTTCCTGCAGCGCCGCGTCGGCGGCATGGCCTTCGCGGCCGGGATGACCGTCTTCCCCGGCGGCGGCGTCGACCCCTCCGACGCGTCGGCCGCCCTGGACTGGGCCGGACCCGAAGCCGCCTGGTGGGCCGAGCGATTCGGCATCGACGCGGGCCGCGCCCAGGCGTTGATCTGCGCGGCCGTGCGCGAGACCTTCGAGGAATGCGGCGTGCTGCTGGCCGGTCCGACCGCCGACACCGTGGTCACCGACACCGCCGTCTACGCCGAGGCGCGTGGGCAGCTGGAGCGCCGCGAACTGTCCTTCGCCGAATTCCTCACCCGCGAGAACCTGGTGCTGCGCGCCGACCTGCTGCGCCCGTGGGACAACTGGATCACCCCGGTGATCGAGCCGCGCCGCTACGACACCCGCTTCTTCGTGGCCGTGCTGCCGGAGGGCCAGCTGGCCGACGGCGCCACCTCCGAGGCCGAGGTCGTCACCTGGTGCACGCCCGCCGAGGCCATCAGCCGCTGGCACGAGGGCCTGGACGTGCTGCTGCCACCGACCTGGACCCAGCTCGCGGCGCTCGGCGAATTCGCCTCCACCGCCGAGATTCTCGCCGCCGACCGCACCATCGTCCCGATCATGCCGGTCTACGATCCCGAGGCCGAGGGCCCGGCGCTGGCCTTCCCGGACGCGGACCGCTACTTCGCGGAACTGCCGGAGAACGCCCGCATCCGGGGCTCGCAGCGACCCGAGTAGGCCGGTAGCTCAGTGCTGCGGCGTGGCCGCGGCCCACACCAGGCTCCACAGCATGGCGCTCACCGCGAATCCGAGCGCCGCCGCCGCGGCCACCACGTGGGCCTGGATCCCCACCCCGACCGCGATCGGTAGCCCGACCTGGACCAGTGCCACCACGAATACGCGCAGCCAATACGACGGCGGCTGTTCGGGTTCCGGTTCGGGCGGGCGCTCCGCCGAGCAGAAGGGGCATCGGCTCGCTACGACCGGCAGGGTCGAGTCGCAGCTGGGGCACCACATGTCACGCATAAGAACTCCACGATCGAGCACGCCCGCACGGGCGGAGGGACACCATACCCAGGGCCCGAAGTAGGGTGATCGGCTGTGGCCGAATTCGTGACCGTGGACCGGGGCGTGGCAGAGGGTGTCGCGGTGCTCCGCATCGCCCGCCCCCCGATGAATCTGATCGATCTGCAGGTGGCGCTCGAGGTGGCGGCCGCCGCCGAGGAGATCGCGGCCGACGGGTCGATCGCCGCCGTGGTGGTCTACGGCGACGCGCGGGTGTTCAGCGCGGGCGACGAGATGGCCGAGCTGGCCCGCCTCACCCCGGAGCAGGCACAGGCCATGGTGGCCGACTTCCAGTCGGCGCTGGGCTGCCTGGCCCGGCTGCCGCAGCCGACGGTCGCGGCGATCAGCGGCTACGCGCTGGGCGCGGGGCTGGAACTGGCGCTGGCGGCGGATCGCCGCATCATCGGCGACAACGTGAAACTGGGCCTGCCGCAGATCAAGGCCGGGCTGATCCCGCTGGCGGGCATCCGCCGTCTGAGCCTGCTGATCGGGCCGTCGCACGCCAAGGACCTGGTGTACAGCGGACGCTTCGTGGATCCGAAGGAGGCCGCGGCGCTGGGCCTGGTCGACGAGGTGGTCGCGCCCGACGATGTGTTCGCCGCCGCACTGCGCTGGGCTGGGCAGTTCGTGGGTGGTCCGGGCGCTGCGATCGCGGCCGCGAAACGGGTCTTCGAGGCCGGTACACATGGTCATGATCGGGCCCGCCGCGAGTGGGCTGACCTGTTCGGAACCGAAGATCAGCAGGTTGGAACACGTTCTTATTTGGTCGACGGACCGGATGCGGTCCCGTTCACCGGTCGTTCAGTGGCCCGATAACACCGCTCACCGGGCTATTCATTAGGCTTGCCTGCATGACAGTTGGTCCTGAAGACCCCGCGCCGAACCCGCACGCCACCGAGGCCGAGGTCCAGGCCGCGTATAGCGACAACAAGCTCGCCCAGGTCCTGTATCACGACTGGGAAGCCGAGACCTACGACGACAAGTGGTCGATCTCGTACGACGAGCGCTGCATCGAGTACGCCAAGGGTCGTTTCGACGCCGTCGCGCCCAGCACCGAGCTGCCCTACGAGCGGGCCCTCGAACTCGGCTGCGGCACCGGCTTCTTCCTGCTGAACCTGATGCAGGCGGGCGTGGCCGAGCGCGGCTCGGTCACGGACCTGTCGCCGGGCATGGTCAAGGTCGCCACCCGCAACGGCCAGAACCTGGGCCTCGACGTCGACGGCCGCGTCGCCGACGCCGAGACCATCCCCTACGAGGACGACACCTTCGACCTGGTCGTCGGCCACGCCGTGCTGCACCACATCCCCGATGTGGAACTCGCGCTCAAGGAGTGCCTGCGCGTGCTGAAGCCGGGCGGTCGCTTCGTGTTCGCCGGTGAGCCGACCACCATCGGCAACATCTACGCGCGTCGCCTGGGCCAGGTCACCTGGAAGGTCACCACCACGGTCACCAAGCTGCCGTTCCTGAGCGGCTGGCGTCGCCCGCAGTCCGAGCTCGACGAGTCCTCGCGCGCCGCGGCCCTCGAGGCCGTCGTCGACCTGCACACCTTCGACCCCTCCGACCTGGAGAAGATGGCCCGCAGCGCGGGCGCCGTCGAGGTGCAGGCCAAGACCGAGGAATTCGCCGCCGCCCTCTGGGGCTGGCCGGTCCGCACCTTCGAGGCCGCCGTGCCCGAGGAGAAGCTGACCATCGGCTACCGCATGGCCCAGTACAAGGCGTGGCTGGCGTTCTCCGCCCTCGACGAGAAGGTGCTGCGCCACGTGGTGCCCCGCCAGTTCTTCTACAACGCCATGATCACCGGCGTGAAGCCCGGCGCGTCCGCCAAGTAGGCCGGCTCCGCGAAACCCCGTGGGCTACGCCTTCACTCGCGACGACATCGCCTACCTCTCCAGTGCCGCCGGCGCGGCGGCCCTGGCCGAGGTGGGCGATTTCGCGCTTTCCTCCGCCTCGCTCCTCAAGGATCTGGAGCGCGTCCGCCGCGGGCACGGCGACCGGGCCGCGGCCCTGATCGAAACCGTCCGCCTGCGCCGCCGGGCGACCGCCAAACTGGCCGCCGCCGGGGACTGGCTGTTCACCGACGACGCCCTCCAGCAGGCGACCCCGTCGGCGGTGGCCGCGCACCGTGCCCGGCGGCTGGCCGGGCGCACCGTGCACGACGTCACCTGCTCGATCGGCGCGGAACTCGCCGCGCTCGCGGCGGTCTGTCCCGCCGTCATCGGCAGCGACCTCGACGACATCCGGCTGGCCATGGCCGCCCACAACGCGGGCGCGCGAAATGTGTTGCTGGCCAAAGCCGACGCGCTGGTTCCGTGCAGCACCGCCGACGTGGTGATCGCCGATCCCGCCCGCCGCGCCGACGGCCGCCGCACCCACGATCCGGCCAAACTCCAGCCGCCACTGCCGGATCTGCTCACCGCCTACTCCGGCCGCGATCTGGCCGTGAAGTGCGCTCCCGGACTGGATTTCGACACCCTGGGCTGGTCGGGCGAGGTCGAGGTCGTCTCCCTCGACGGCGCGGTCCGCGAAGCCTGCCTGTGGTCACCGGGTCTCACCGAACCGGGCGTCACCCGCCGCGCGACGGTGCTGTCCGCGACGGCCGACCCCTGGACCCTCACCGACACCGCCCCCGACGACATCCCCGAACGCGAGCCGGGGGAGTGGATCATCGATCCGGACGGCGCCGTCGTCCGCGCGGGCCTGGTCCGCCACTACGCCGCGAAACACGGCCTGTGGCAACTGGATCCCCGCATCGCCTATCTCACCGGCGACCAGGTTCCCGACGGCGTCCGCGGCTTCCGAGTCCTGGACCGCATGGAATTCCGCGAGAAGCCCCTGCGCGCCGAACTCCACCGCCGCGACTGCGGCCCCCTCGAAATCCTCACCCGCGGCGTCGATATCGACCCCGACGCCCTGCGCGCCCGCATCAAACCCCGCGGGTCGGTGCCGCACTCCCTCGTCGTCACCAGAATCGGCCGCGCCGCAACGGTTTTCCTCTGCGCGACCCCGTAGGGCCTCAGCCCTGATAGGTCGCGTGGGTCGGCCGCATCACCAGGACGACGCGATCGGGGTGGTCGCCCACGGGCTTCTCGTAGGGGAGCCCGTAGCGCTGCGCGAGGACATCGAAGAACTCTCCCCCGGCGTCGGTGTCGATGCGTTCGACGACGCCCCGGATCTCCAGGTAGCGGTACGGGGCCTCGGGATCGTTGATGCTGACCGCCACGTGCGGGTCGCGGGCGGTATTGCGGTGCTTGGCCCGGGTCGTCGTGGTGGTGAAGCGCAGGAACTCCCCGTCCCAGATCTGCCAGATCGGGGTGACCTGCGGGGTGCCGTCGGGATTCAGCGTGGCCAGGTGCGCGAACAGGGGCCGGGTGAGCAGGTCGGTGTACTTCTCGGGAATCACGGTGTGGGACATGCGCACGCCTTTCGAGACGGTAGAGATGACATTGGAATATGAGAGCGAAGATAGATTAGAGCTCTAATGATCGTCAAGGTTCGAACAAGAGGGTGAGCTATCATGCCGGGGTGACGTCGATGCCGGTCGAAGAGCGCCTGGGGACCTATATCAAGCGCGCCGAGCAGGCGCTCATGGGTGCGAAGAACGCCGCCCTCAAGCCCGCGGCCGTGACCATCCCGCAGTACGCGGCCCTCTACGTCCTCAGTGAGAACCCGGGCATCTCCGCCGCCGAACTGGCCCGCCGTTGCGGCGTCACCCCGCCCACCATGAACACGGTGCTCACCAACCTGCGCGAGCGCGGCCTCATCGAGCGCACGCCGCACGAGTGGCATCGCAATGTGCTGGAGACCCGGCTCACCGACGAGGGCCGCAAGGTCATGCGGGCGGCCGACAAACGCGCGGTCCCGGTCGAGCGGGCGCTCGCGGCGGAGTTCACCGCGGCCGAGCGCGCCGCGCTCATCGACCTGCTCGAGCGGGCCGCCGCCGTCCTCGAATCGGTCCGCCCGGACTGATCGCTACCGGGCGTCGTCGGGCCGGTCGGCGGTGACCGTCTCGAAGTCGGCGACGAATCGGGTGAGCAGCCGGGCGAATTCGGTGCGGTCGCGGTCGGGCCAGTCGGCGGTCGCGGCACCGAGCGCGGCCTGCCGATTCGCGTGGGCGCGGTCCAGGGTCGTGCGCGCGGAGGCGGTGAGGTACAGGTGGACGCGTCGCGCGTCGGCCTGATCGGCCCGTCGTTCCACGAGACCCTCGGCGACCGCCCGCGCCACCAGCCGGCTGGCCCGCGGCTGATCCACGCCCAGGGCGGTGGCGATATCGGTGACCACCACCTCGCCCTCCCGGGCCTCGACGGCGTCCAGCACGCCGAACAGGGTCGGATCCACGGCCGGGCCCCCGGCGCGGGCCGCGAGCTTGTTCAGGGCGCGCCGACTCTGGCTGCGGCGAATGGCCACCATGGCGCGTTCGATGGCGGCGATCGCGGGGTCGCTGTCCTTCACCCTTGTCATCCTACAATCGCTTGTTAAAGTACATATACATGTACTTTTACAAATATTGGGAGACGATCATGTCCGACGCACCGAAGTTCCTGGGCTACTGGCTCAAGCGCATCGACAAGACCCTCGAGGACAATTTCGCCGCGTTCCTGGCCGCCGAGGGCCTGCTCCGCCGCCACTGGCAGACCCTGCACACGCTCGCCGACGGCCCGCTCGACACGGCGGGCCTCGATAGCGCGCTGTCCCCGTACCTCGACGCCCACGACCCCACGGCCGCACCGTATGTCGGCGCGCTGGCGGATCGGGGCTGGGTCGGCCGGGACAGCGCGGGGACCTACGCGTTGACCCCGGAAGGCGTCGCCGCGCACGCGAACCTGTGGGAGCGCATCCGGATCCAGCGCGCGGCCGCCACCGAAGGTCTCGGCGCCGACGACTACGGCACCTTGCTGGACCTGTTGCGGCGGGTCGCGGCCAATGTCGACGCCTACGCGCTGACGCTGCGCCCGGACGGAGCTACTTCGTCTCCGGCTTGAACACGAACAGCTCGCCGATCCGGGTGGCCACCACGACCTCGCTCTTGCTGCCCACGGCGGTCGCCACGGTGGTGCCCTCCGCGCCCGGAAGATCGTTGGACTGCACCGTCGCGCCATTGCGGGTGTCGAAGGTGACCAGCGTCAGCTTGTCGCCGATCGGGGCGACCGTGTAGCCGGTGCCGCCCGCGGTCTGAACCGGGCGGCCGCGCAGTTCGAGATCCTTGCGCTCCCAGGCGATCTCGGCCTTGTCACCCTGATCGCGCAGCGCCATCAGATGACCCTCGTCGCCGGCGGGCACCAGCAGGCCGTCCGCGACGGAGATGCCGCCGCGCGCCGGGAAGCCCAGGTCCCGAGTCCATTTCGTCTTGCCGGTGGCGGCGTCCACGGCGATCAGGCGATTGGTGTTGTCGCCGACGTAGACCGTCGAGCCGTCGGCCGAGAGCGCGGGACTGGTGGCGCTGCCCTGTTCGAGCAGCTTCGCGTCCCAGTCGACGCGGACCTCTTTGCCGTTGTAGGTGAGCGCCACCAACGCGGCCTGGCTGTCACCGGGCTTCCACACGGTCGCGTAGAAGCGGCCCGACTTCTGGTCCACCGCCGACACATTCGCGATCGGGCACTGCGGTCCGCCGGTGGCGCAGTCGTCGAGGCCCTGCCCGTCCGGCGGGCGGCTCAGCGACGGGTTGGCCAGGAAGTCGGGTTCGCCGAGCAACTGGAAGGTCGGGACCTGGCGTTCGCCGGTCTGCCGGATCAGGACGTCCACCTGCCCGGACTGGGTGACCGACAGGACCTTCCCGTCGCCGGTGAACTGCACCGACACCGGCGTCCCGGCGGCGGGGGTGCGCCAGCGCGGCTGACCGAGGTTGTTGAACGAGTTCACCGCGCCGTCGTCGCCGACGTACACATTGCCGCTGCCGTCCACCGCCGCGCCGCCGTCGACGGCGCTGGGCCCCAGTGGATTACAGAAACGCTTGCGGCCCGTCGGCATCTGGAACGACACAATGTTGCAGCCGGTGGCGCGGGTGGTGACGTACAGCTGGCCGTCGCCGCCGATGGTGACCGGCTGCGCGACCGGACCGCCCACGGGCCGAGACCAATTCAGCGCCAGATTCCGCGACCCGGTGACCGAGCTGGACCCGCTGTTGCGGGCATCCCCGAACGCCATCGGCCAGCCCTTGCCGGGACCGACGCCGATATCGTCGACCTTGGTACTGCCGTACGAGCACCCCGTCAGTGCGATCAGCCCGGCGCCCGCGAGGGCCAGCACCTTGGACCCGGTGCTCGAGCGTCGATCACGTCCGGTCCGCCGCCTGCCGTTTCGCACCTGCTGGTGTCCCTTCTGCCAGTACGGAAGTCTGAGGATTGTCGCCGGGTTGCCACAGTCGGAGCCCTGCCGTTGCCGCAGCCGGAGCACAGCCTACTTTCGTGCCCGTGGAAGGGGACGGATACCCTCGTTGAAACGACCGGTGAACACAGGGAGTAGTTCGTGACGAGCATGTGGGGCGCACCGCTGCGCTCGCGTTGGCGGGGTTCGCGCCGCCGGGATCCGGAGCAGGCCCGTTTCCTCACGCCCGCGTCTCTGAAGTGGGCCCTCGCCAATCGCGCCTACACGCCCTGGTACCTGGTGCGCTACTACCGGCTGTTCAAGTTCAAGATGGCCAACCCGCACATCGTGCTGCGCGGCATGGTCTTCCTGGGCAAGAACGTGGAAGTCCACGCCACCCCCGAGCTGGCCCGGCTGGAGATCGGCCGCTGGGTGCACATCGGCGACGGCAACGCCATTCGCTGCCACGAGGGTTCGCTGCGCATCGGCGACAAGGTGGTGTTCGGCAAGGACAATGTCGTCAACACCTACCTCGACATCGAGATCGGCGAGTCGACCCTGGTCGCCGACTGGTGCTACATCTGCGACTTCGACCATGTCACCGACGACATCAACCTGCCCATCAAGGATCAGGGCATCGTGAAGTCGCCGGTCCGCATCGGCCCGGACACCTGGATCGCCGCCAAGGTCACCGTGCTGCGCTCCACCCGCGTCGGCCGCGGCTGCGTGCTGGGCGCGCACGCCGTCGTCAAGGGGGACTACCCCGACTACTCCATCTGCGTCGGCGCGCCCGCCCGGGCCGTGAAGAACCGCAAGGAAACCTGGGACGCCGCCGCCGAGGCCCGCGCCGCCCACCTCGAGGCGCTCGCCGACATCGAACGCAAGAAGAGCGGCGTCGCCGCCTCCTGACTGTCACCCCGCGCAGGTAGGTTCACGGCCATGCACCGCTACGCCGCCTTCCTGCGCGGGATCATGCCCACCAACCCCAATATGCGCGGCGAGAAGCTGCGCGGCGTCTTCGAGGGGCTGGGTTTCGAGAAGGTCAGCACGCTGCTGGCGAGTGGCAATGTGGTCTTCCGAACCGACGACACCGACGTGGCCGCCCTCGAATCGACCATCCAACAGGCGCTCACCGCCGAACTGGGCATCCCCGGTGGGACGCTGATCCGCACCCAGGCCCAGCTCCAGAAGCTGGTCGACTCCGATCCCTACGCCGGTCTCACGCACGGCCGCGAGACCTATCTGACGGTCACCTTCGTGCGCGAGCATCCCGAGTCCATCCCCGATTTCGAGGGCTCTACGGTCCGCGTCATCCGCTACGACAAGCCCGCCGCCGCCCTGCTCACCGTCATCGACAACACCGATCCCAGCACCACCGGCTTCATGTCCACGATCGAGAAGGCCTGGGGCAAGGACATGACCACCCGCACCTTCCTGACGGTCCAGAAGACCCTGAAGAAGATGGACGCCTAGGGTTCTCGCCGACCGGTGGCGCGCGATAGCGTGGCGGGGTGACTCTCGGTTCTCGAGCTGTACTGGCCGCGCTCGCATCGTGCGCGTTGGCCGGGTCCTTCGCGGCGACCGCGCACGCGACACCGTCCGACGGGGTCACGGGGGTGATCATCGCGCGCACCACGATCGGGGACACCGACTACATCCTGCGCGAGATCACCATCGTCCCAGGCGGTTCCACCGGCTGGCATTATCACGACGGGACGCTGTACGCGGTCCTGCGTCAGGGCGAGCTGAGCCATTACGGACCCGATTGCGCGATCGATCAGGTCGGCGGGGCGGGGACGGCGTTCGTGGAGCGGGCCGGGACCGGCAATGTCCATCTGGAACGGAATCTGGGGACCGAGTCGCAGATTCTCGACGTGCTCTATGTGCTGCCCGCGGGCAGTCCGCTGTCGGAGGACTCGCCGAATCCGGGCTGCTCGTTCAACTGACCGGTCCGAGCCTCGGATTAGAACTCGTTCCAATTCGAGGCGCAGACGTGTCCGAGGGAAAACCGGGCGTCACCGCTCAGTACGGCTGGTTCGGATCCCGTTCCGGCAGTGGACGTTCCGAGATGACCGGGCGGCCGACCGGATTGCGGACCCGGCGCTTGGCGCCCTGGTAGACCAGCGCGGTCTCCTGCGCCACCACATCCCAGGCGAAGTCGGCGGTGAGGCGCTCGCGGGCAGCCCAGGCGCGCTCCTGCGCGGCGGCCGCGTCGTCGAGCACCGAGATGACCGCTTCCGCAACGCCGTTCACGTCGGCCGGTTCGAACGAGGCGCCGGTGACGCCGTCGGTGACCAGGTCGCCGAGCCCGCCCGCGGTGGAGGTGATCAGCGGGGTGCCCGCGGCGGCGGCCTCGAGGGCCACGATGCCGAAGGGCTCGTAGCGGCTGGGCAGCACGATGGCGTCGGCGCTGTGCAGCCAGCCCAGCAGGTCGGTGTGGTCGAGCTTGCCGACGAAACTCACCGCGCGCGCGACGCGGTGGGCGCGGGCGCGCTCACGCAGCCAGTCGAACTGGGTGCCGATACCGGCCACGGTGAGCGTGGTGCCCGGATGCGCCTTGCGGATGCGCGGCAGCGCGGCGATGGCGTCCTGGATGCCCTTCTCGTATTCGAGCCGGCCCACGTACAGCAGCCGCGGCGGTCCGGAGCGGGGCGCGCGTTCGCGGAAGGTCCACGCGCCCACGTCGATTCCGTTGCGGATCACCGTCATCGGCACCTTCTCGGCGCCGTAGAGCCGGTGCACCTCGTCCTTCATGGACTCAGAACAGGTGATGAGCGCGTCGGATTCGTGGGCCAGCCACCACTCCACCGAGTGCACCTGCCGGTTCACCCGACCCGAGACCCAGCCGCTGTGGCGGCCCGCCTCGGTGGCATGGATGGTCGACACCAGCGGCACGTCGTAGTACTCGGCCAGTGTGATCGCCGGGTGCGCGACCAGCCAGTCGTGGGCGTGCACCACATCGGGGGTCCAGCCCTCGCCGATGCCCGGCTTGTTCAACGCGATCCCGGCCCGCACCATGGCGTGACCCATGGCCAGGGTCCAGGCCAGCATGTCCTCGCCGAAGTCGAACACCGGCGGATCCTCGGCGACCGCCACCACCAGGACGCCCTCCTCGATGAAGGAGTGCGTCGGGTGGGTGGTGGCGTCGGTGCCCATCGGCCGGCGCGCCAGCACGACGACTTCGTGCCCGGCGGCGGCCAGCTCGACGGCCAGGTGATGGACGTGGCGGCCCAGCCCACCGACTACGACGGGTGGGTACTCCCACGACACCATCAAGATCTTCATGCGGGTCCTTCTGAAGCGGGGCCGAGCCTGCGCGCATCGAGCGCGGGGAAGAGTCCGTCGGCCGCGTACCATCCTGCCGCCAACTGACCCGCTTTGGCGAGTTGCCCGGCCGTCACCGCGGCCGCGATCTCGCGCACGGCGTGCGAGTGTTCATGGGCTCGATCACGCGCGTACCCGGCCGCCGAATCCTTCGACACCATGAACGCCCAGTCGCTGGAGACGGCCAGGATCGCCTCCCGCAGCAGCTGGTCGGCAACCGTGTCGCGCAACCCGTATCGGGTGTGCTCGACCGTTCCGGCGTCCACCCGCATCTTGTCGAGGGTGTCCAGCGCGAGCCGCACCACCTCGGCGTTCAGCTGGACCAGATCGGACACCTGGTCCCCGGCCCACACCCGCCAGTCCTTGCCCGAACCCCAGGAGGAATCGGCCAATTCGACGCGTTCGCCCACGTAGCCGCGGGCCCGCGCGTCCGCGAGGGTGCCGACGGTGACCCCGGCCTCGGGCAGCGCCCGCAGCACCTGCTCGAGCCACTGCGGGCCCTCGTGCCACCAGTGGCCGAACAATTCGGTGTCGAAGGCGGCGACCACGAGGGCGGGCCGGCCGATGCGCTCCGACTCCGAGATCAACCGTTCCCGCACGGTCGCCACGAAGTCCGCGACGTCCTTGCCGATGGCCGCCGACGCGAGTTCGGGATCGTAAGGAGCCTTGTCGGGGCCCGACACGGTCTTGCCGGTGACCCGCGCGGGCTTCAATCCGGTGGCGTGATCGTAGTGATGGAAATCACGGTAGTAGGGCTGTCCCGGGTACCCGGATTTCGGCGACCAGACGCGGTAGCTGACCGCGAGATCGCGGCCGAAGGCCACCACGTCGGAATCCCACACCGGCCGGCCGAGCGTGGTGTCGCCGCGCAGCGCGGGACCGTCCACCATGAAATGCGAGATGCCGACCTTGTCGTAGGTCTGCTCCATGCCCGGCGTGAATCCGCACTCGGGCGCCCAGATGCCCGACGGCGTGTGCCCCCAGCGCGCCCGCGCGTCCGCCAGGCCCTCGACGAGTTCGAACTCGCGCAGCCGCGGATCCAGCAGCGGCTGGAACGGATGCGACAGCGGCCCGCCCAGCAATTCGATGGCCTCGGCGTCGATGAGCTCGCGCCACACCGGCGAGGCGCCGTGCATCCAGCGGGTCTCGAAATCGTCGAGAGCGGCTGCGGCGAGCCGGTGTTCGTGTCGCCCGAGCGCGACATTGCCGGCCATGGAGGCCTCGTCGGCGCGCAGTCGCCAGTTGCCCAGCCAGTGGTGCATGCCCTCGAGGCAGTGCGGGTCGTCCAGCTGCGCGGCCAGCACCGGCGTGATGCCCAGGCTGATCAGGTGCGAACGGCCCTCGGCGGCAAGGGTTCTGAGCACCTTCGCGACGGGCAGGTAGGACGCGGCCCAGGACTGGTAGAGCCATTCCTCGCCGACCGGCCAGCGCCCGTGATGGGCCAGCCACGGCAGGTGCGAGTGCAGGACCAGCGTGAACTGGCCCGGCACCGGCGAATTCGAGTCCGTCACGGCTTCACCGCGACGGCCAGCAGATCGAGGCTGGCGTCGATGTCGCGCTTGGAGTCGGCGAGCAGTGCGAAGTCGTCGATGGTCACCGCGGCCACGTCGGCGGCCAGGTCGGCGGGCCACGGCTCGCCCGCCAGCGCCCGCTCGATCTGCGCGTCGATGATCGACCCGCCCCACTTCTCGTCCAGTGCCACGAGTTCGGGCCCGTGGAAGATGCCCGCCATGAGTTCGACGGTGAAACCGGCCTCGACGAGCAGCTCGGTCATCTCGGCGGCATTGAGCTCACGCGTGTGGAACGGGTTGAGCGGTGTGTCGCGTCCGGGGGAGAAGGTGATCCGGTTCGGGGTGGAGATCAGCAGCTTGCCGCCGGGCCGCAGCACCCGCAGGCATTCGCGCAGGAATTGCGCCTGGTCCCACAGGTGTTCGATGACCTGGAAGTTCACCACGATGTCGACCGAGGCGTCGTCGAGCGGCAGGTCGGCCAGGTTGCCCTGCACCATCTCGACGCGCGGGTACTTGGCGCGCACGTGCGCGACCGCGCTGTCGTCGTAGTCGAGACCGGTGACACGCGCGGCGACTCCGGCGATCATATTGGCCCCGTAGCCTTCTCCACTGCCCGCCTCGAGCACGTCCTTGCCCGCGCAACGGTCGAGCATGCGCACGTAGGCGATCTCGTGGCGGCGGAACCAGTAGTTCTCCTCGGCGATGCCGGGCACCGTCCGCTCGCCGGTCAGCGGCAAGGGATCGGTGTGGTTTTCAACAGGTCTCACGGCCTCGCTCATTGCTCCGACGTTAGCGGTTGCGCATATCACACCCGCGACCGGATCAGCCGATGCGGAAAGTCACACGCTAAGTTACCCACGAGTAACTTAACGTAGGGTAATCTCCCGAACGAGCTACTTGTGGACGTACGGCAAAACTCGTGCGACCGCCATACCCAGTGCCACCAGAACAGGAGGTCGACGAAGACCCATGCCGAACATCGTCGTACTGATCAAGCAGGTTCCCGACACCTGGTCCGAGCGCAAGCTCACCAGCGGGGACTACACCCTCGACCGCGAGGCCGCCGACGCCATCCTCGATGAGATCAACGAGCGCGCCGTCGAGGAGGCGCTGTTGATCAAGGAGGCGCAGGGCGGCGAGGTCACCGTGCTGGCCGCCGGCCCCGATCGGGCCACCGAGGCCATCCGCAAGGCCCTCTCCATGGGTGCGGACAAGGCCATCCACATCAACGACCCGGCGATCCACGGCTCCGACGCCGTGCAGACGTCCTACATCCTGGCCGCCGCGCTGGGCCAGATCGAGGGCATCGAGCTGGTCATCGCGGGCAACGAGGCCACCGATGGTCGCGCGGGCGCCGTTCCGGCGATCATCGCCGAGTACCTGGGCCTGCCGCAGCTCACCCACCTCCGCAAGCTGACCGTCGACGGCGAGCGCATCGCCGGCGAGCGCGAGACCGACGAGGGCGTCTTCAAGCTGGAGGCCACCCTGCCGGCCATCGTCTCGGTCACCGAGAAGATCAACGAGCCGCGCTTCCCGTCCTTCAAGGGCATCATGGCCGCCAAGAAGAAGGAAGTTCAGACCTTCACCCTGGCGGATCTGGGCGTCGACCCGGAGACCGTGGGCGTTGCCAACGCCGGCACCCAGGTGACCGGTGTGACCCCGAAGCCGGCGCGCACGGCGGGCGCGAAGATCGTCGACGAGGGCGAGGGCGGCAACCAGATCGCCACCTACCTCGTTGGTCAGAAGATCATCTAAGACCGCCCCCGAGCGAACGAACTTCAGGAGAAAGAACAATGGCAGAAGTACTCGTGCTCGTGGAGCACGCTGAAGGTGCGCCCAAGAAGGTCACCACCGAACTCCTCACCGCCGCCCGCAGCCTGGGCACCCCGGCCGCCGTCGTCGTCGGTGCCCCCGGCACCGGCGACAAGCTGGGCGACGCGCTGGCCGCGGCCGGCGCCGAGAAGATCTACGTCGCCGAGGGCGATGACGCCGAGGGCTTCCTCGTCACCCCCAAGGTCGACGTGCTGGCCGGTCTGTCCGAGTCCGTCGCCCCGGCCGCGATCCTGGTCGCCGCCACCGCCGACGGCAAGGAGGTGTCGGGTCGCCTGGCCGCCCGCATCGGCTCCGGCCTGCTGATCGACGTCATCGCCGTGAACGGTGACGGCTCGGCGCAGCACTCCATCTTCGGTGGCGCGTTCACCGTGGACGCCAAGGCCACCGGCGACGTGCCGGTGATCTCGGTCCGTCCGGGCGCCATCGAGGCCGCCCCGCAGGCCGCCGCCGGTGAGAAGGTCGCCGTCGAGCTGCCCGCGCAGGAAGAGGGCGTCACCAAGGTCATCTCGCGTGAGCCGAACGTGGGCGGCGACCGCCCCGAGCTCACCGAGGCCGCGATCGTGGTCTCCGGTGGCCGTGGTGTCGGTTCGGCCGACAACTTCGGCAAGGTCGTCGAGCCGCTGGCCGACGCCCTCGGCGCCGCTGTCGGTGCTTCCCGTGCCGCCGTCGACTCCGGCTACTACCCGGGTCAGTTCCAGGTCGGTCAGACCGGCAAGACGGTCTCCCCGCAGCTGTACGTGGCCCTGGGCATCTCCGGCGCCATCCAGCACCGCGCCGGCATGCAGACCTCGAAGACCATCGTGGCCGTCAACAAGGACGAAGAGGCCCCGATCTTCGAGATCTCGGACTACGGCATCGTCGGCGACCTGTTCAACGTCGCCCCGCAGCTGACCGAGGCGGTCAAGGCCCACAAGGGCTGAAACCCTTCGCGCTGAGCGCAATCGAGTGGCCCCGGCTGGAAACAGCCGGGGCCACTTGCGTTGACGCCCCGAGCATTGGGGGCTCGGAGACTCGGTCCCGATTGTGAAAATGTGCATTTCACATTTGGGGCGCGATCCGGCGGAGGCCGATCGCGGCATCGAAAGGCAATGCATCGTGCGAATTCTCATCACCGCCGCCGCCGTCGCGGCGGTGCTCTCGGCTGGCGTCGGCCCGGCCACCGCGGACCCCGTGGTCACGCCGGTGCCCACGTTGCCGGACAGCACGTCCGGTTCAGCCATCGATGTGAACCGTATTCTCGGCGGCCTTCAGTCCGCGCTGATTTGCTCGGTGCTGGGCAGCACCAGCATCTGTGCCCCACTCACATATCCGCACATCGGATAGCGCGCATCGAAAAGTATTGCAGCATGCGAATTCTCATCGCCGCCGCCGCTGTCGCGGGCGTTCTCTCGGCCGGGGTCGGTCAGGCGGCGGCCGCACCGATTCCGGTGGTGGACGCTCCGGCCGCCCCGGTCGCCACCACCGGCTCCGCGGGTACCGGCTCGGCGGCGATCGACGTGGTCATCACCGGGGTCGGGTGGGCGCTGTGCGCCGTCTTCAACCCCGAGTGCTTCAAGTATGACAACTGCACACCGGCCTGAGTCGGTTGCCGCAGTTGGCCGAGGCGGTCAAGCTTGCAAGGGCTGAAACCCTTCGCGCTGAGCGCAATCGAGTGGCCCCGGCTGGAAACAGCCGGGGCCACTTGCGTTGACGCCCCGAGTATTGGGGGCTCGAATGCCGAGGCCCAATTGTGAAAATGTGCATTTCACAATTGGGGGCCGGGTCGAGTCCGGTTCGCGACGTCGAAAGGTAGTGCAGTATGCGGGTTCTCATCACGGCCGTCGCTGTCGCGGGTACGTTGGCGGCTGCGGTTGGTCAGGCGGCCGCGGAACCGTTGCCCTTGAATGACGTCGCCGGATCGGGCTCGGCGTCGGGTTCGGCATCGGCATCGGCGGATCCTTGGGTGCCGGGCGGATGCAACCAGTCCTCTGTCGGTGGCACCGGAAGTGCCCGGGCCGAGGGGGTTCTCTCCTACGCCCTGTCAACCGGAAATGTGATCGGGTTCCTCCTCGGTGCCGCCAGCGGGTCCTCATGCCCGTCGGACATCAGCCCCCAACCCTGAGTGGTCCGGATTCCACGTATCGAATTGGGGGCGTCCGGGGCGCCGGGTTCCGGGCCATTCATGAAGTGGAATCGCTCAGCTTTTCTCTTTCTGGCCGTCGCCGGTTCTGGTCACCTGCTCCACCGAAGGGTTTCTCTCATGCGCACATTCATCGCCACGGCGGGTATCGTTGCGGCGCTGGCCGCTGGTGCCGGGCAGGCGGCGGCTGATCCGCTCCCGCTCACCACGCCCGCTCCGATCGCCACCAGCGGTCCGGTCGTGCTGCCGCCGCAGACCTCAGCGCCGTACACCGGCAGCGTGCAACCCGGGACGCCCTGTCAGGCGAGCTGCGGCACACAGCCGCCTTGGGTCTCCTAGCCCGGCCGCCGGGGGGAATCGCCACGGGGACCCTCGTCGTGGCGATTCGAGACAGCGTCGGGCAGGGTGGGGCGATGTCGATCTCACTGCCGCCGGGCGTGGCCGAGAACATCGCGGGCAGCTTCGGGGAGCGGGGGCCGCGGTGGCTGGCCGCGCTGCCCGGGATGGTGGAAGATCGGTGCGCGGCTTGGGAGCTGGAGGTCGCGGGGGAGAGTTTCGGGGGTGGGACGCATTCGTGGGTCGCGCCGGTGCGGCGGGCGGACGGGTCGGTCGCGGTACTGAAGGTGCCGGTGGTCGACGAAGAGAATTGCGGGGAGCCGACCGGGCTGTACTGCTATGGCGGGGACGGGGCGGTGCGGTTGTTCGAATTCGATTCGGGGAGTGGGGCGATGCTGCTCGAATGGGCGCGGCCGGGGACGGAACTGCTGTATCAGCCAGGCTTTCCGAGCCTCGAGGGGCGGGTCGAGAACATCGGGAAGGTGGAGCAGGCGTGCCGGTTGTATCGGCGGCTGCGACGGGAGCCCGGTGGAGTGCCGGAAGGGTTTCCGGGGTTGCCGACGGCGGCGGGGATGGTGCGGGAATGGGAGGGGATGTTCCTGGAGCCGGAAGCCGATATCGCCGAGGTGATTCCGGCGCGGCTTCTGGATCGCGCCGCCGAACGATGCCGCGAGCTGGCGGTGCCGGACGGGCCGCTATTGGTGGTGAATCGTGATACTCATCTGGGCAATATCGTTGCGGCGGAGCGGGAGCCGTGGCTGCTCATCGATCCGAAGGCGTATCTCGGTGAGGCGGCCTTCGACGCCGGGTTCCTGGTGATGATCCAGGTGCAGAGCGACCCCACGCCGGAACATGCGCGAGCCGTGGCCGAGCGGACGGCCGCGGCCTTGGAAGTTCGGCCCGATCGCGCGCACGCCTGGGCGTTCATGCGGTCGATGGAGGAGATCGTCTGGGCCGTCCAGGACGAGGAGCCCGACGACCTGCGCCTGCACCTCGCGGTCGCGGCGGCGCTGGCCTGAATCAGGGCTGCGGACCGATCAGGAGCAGTGCAGCGCCGCCAGCAGGGTGGTGACGATGGGGGAGGGGCGGCCTTCGGTGCGGGTGACGGCGGAGACCGGGATGCGCAACGGGTGGCCGGTGAGGCGGAGGGTGGCGATGCCCTCGGTCTGGCTGTCGGCGTAGAGGATGGTCCACGCGTCGGGGCGGTTGATGAGTTCCATGGTGGCGGTGTGGTCGGGCGGGATGGGCGGGCCGAAGACCGGGCCGGTGGGGAGATCGGCGAAGGCGGCGCGGACCACGTTGTGGAGGAGCACCTGCTCGGACTCGGGCGGGAGCAGCAGGGGGTAGTCGCCCAATTCGGCGAGGGTGACGTCGCCGCCGCGCATGGCGAGGGGGTGGGCGGTGGAGGTGGCGATGACCGGATCCTCGACCCAGAGCTGTTCGACGGTCAGTCCGGGCTGATCGACGCTGCCGCGGATGAGAGCCAAGTCACAGTCCCCGTCGGCGACGGCTTGGATGCGCTGCCGGAACGGCTTGATGACGAACTCGATCTCGGCGCCCGGGTGGGCCTCGCGCGCGCCGGCGATGGCGGAGAGCGATCTGGTTGCGAAGCTCATATTGGCTGCCAGGCGAATGCGTGGCCCGGAGGCCCGCACAGCTGCGCGAATGGCGGATTCCAGGCTCAACATTTGTTTCGCAAGGGGAAGTAGCCGAGTGGTCGCGTCGGTGGGTACGACCGATCTTGTCGAGCGTTCGAAGAGGTTCACGCCAAGGTCGCGTTCCAGCCGGGCGATCTGGTGGCTGATGGCCGACTGCGAGATGAAGCAGCGGCTCGCGGCCCGGCTGAAGCTCAGCTCCTCGCAGACCGCCACGAAGTAGGCGAGTTGGCGCAGCTCCACCGCATTCTCCAATTCATGATCAACGTAGATAAGAGTCATCTTGATTATGCGCCCTGACCCCTGGAACAACCGCGTTCCGAATCACGGTTAGTCATGAGAGAAGGGAGCAGTCATGTACAACGTGGAGGCGGATATCGAAACCGCCGATGTCGTCATCGTCGGATCGGGCTTCGGTGGTCTCGCCGCCGCCAAACAGCTGAACAAGTCGGGCGTGCGCTACGTCCTCATCTCGGGTACCCCCGAACACCTCTTCCAGCCACTCCTCTATCAGGTTGCGACGGGTGTGCTGGCTTCCGATGAGATCGCGCCGCCCATCGCCAATATTCTGCGCAAGCACAAGCACGGTGAGACCCGTCTGGGCAAGGTCACCGCCATCGATGCCCCGAACGCGATCCTCACCTACGAGACGCCCGAGGGCCCGCGCAAAATCCGTTACGGCAAGCTGATCGCGGCGACCGGCGCCAGCCAGTCCTATTTCGGCCGTGACGACTTCGCCGACAAGACGTTCTCGCTCAAGACCATCGACGACGCCCGCAATCTGCGGGCCCAGATCGAGCGCGTCTTCGAGCAGGCCAAGACCGCCGACCCGGAGACGCGCCGGCGGCTGCTCAGCTTCGTGGTGGTGGGCGCGGGCGCGACCGGCGTCGAGGTCGCCGGTCAGCTGAAGGAGCTCGCGAAAAGGTACTTCCACCTGGAGGATACGGTCACTCTCGTGGAGGGTGCGGGCGTGGTGCTGCCGCCCTTCGGTGGACGGCTCTCGGAGTATTCGAAGCGGTCGTTGGAGCAGAGCGGCGTCGAGGTGCTGGTCGACACCTTCGTGACCGACATCGAGGACGGCAAGGTCACCGTCAAGAGCAAGGACGGTGTGGAGCGCGGCATCGCCGCCGAGACCGTGGTGTGGTCGGCGGGTGTGCAGGCGGGCGGCTTCGCCCAGGTGCTGGCGGAGGCCACCGGCTGCGAAACCGACCGTGCCGGGCGTCTTCTCATCAACCCGGATTGCACCGTGGGCGGTCACGCCGACATCTTCGCGATCGGTGACATGACCTTCCTCAACGGCTACCCCGGCCAATCGCCGGTGGCCATGCAGGAGGGCCGCCACGTGGCCGACATCATCCGCGGCAAGAAGGCCGCCGCCACCCCGTTCCGGTACTGGGACAAGGGTTCGATGGCGGTGATCAACCGCTTCAACGCCGTCACCAAGCTGAACGACAAGGTGAAGTTCACCGGTTTCGTGGCCTGGGTGACCTGGCTGGCGGTGCACCTGTTCTACCTGGTCGGCTTCCGCAACCGCTTCGCCGCGGTGCTGTCGTGGCTGGTGGCGTTCATCGGCAGCGGCCGTCCCGGCTTCGGTGAGGTCGAAAAGGGTTCGGCGGCAAAGACTCCCGATCGGGAGCGCGTAGCCGCCTGACCCCGGTATCGCGAAACGAGCCGCCCGGTGGATCACCGGGCGGCTCGTTTCGCGTGTGGGGAGAGTTAACCTGCGAATATGGCTGTTCCTACAACCCGATTGCTGGTGCTGGCGGTGGTGCGTCTGCTGCAACCCGTGCACGGCTACGACGTCCGCCGCGAATTGCTGTCCTGGCATGCCGACGACTGGGCCAATGTGAAGCCCGGTTCGGTGTACGGCGCGTTGAACACCCTGGAGCGGGATGGGTACATCTCGGTGGAGGACGTGGGGCAGGAGGGTGCGCGCCCGGAGCGGCGGACGTATCGGCTGACCTCGGAGGGGGAGAAGGAATTCGGGGAGTTGATGCGGGAGTCGCTGTTCGTGGCGGAGGGGTTCAAGCATCCGTATTTCGCGACGGTGGCGCTGTTTCCGCACGCGCCGAAGGAGGACGTGATGGCCGCGCTGCGCAGCCGGATCCTCCAGTTCGAGGCGCGGCTGGTGTTCCTGGAGCGGGAGGAGGCGCGGATTCTGGCGGGCAGCGGGGATCCGCGGGAGGCGGAGCCGCATCACGTGGCGGATGCGATGAATCTGGCGGCGGCGCATGTGCGGGCGGATCTGGAGTGGTCGCGGCGGACATTGCGGCGGATCGAGAGCGGTGAGCTGGATGCCTGGTCGGGAACCATGGGCGGGGCTCCGGTGCCGCCGCCGGTGAAGTAGCCGGGGGCCGCACGAGCATTAGTCAAGTTTTAATAGTCAAGCTTGACTATTTGAAAAGTCGTTTCTACGGTTGTGGTGTGGATACGACAGCACCCGTTCGCGGTGAACCCACCGACCCGGTGATCCGGGTCCGTGGGCTGGCCCGGACCTTCGCGACCAAAACCGGTGACGTGCAAGCGGTCTCCGGTATCGACTTCGACGTGCGCTACGGGGAGATCATCGGTCTGCTCGGCCCCAACGGCGCGGGCAAGACCACCACCCTGCGCATGATCTCGACCCTGCTCGCCCCCACCGCGGGCGAGGCCACCGTGGTCGGCGCGGACCTGCGCACCGAGGCGCGCACCGTGCGTTCCCGGATCGGGTACGTGCCGCAGGGCGGATCGACCGGTGAGACCGAACTGGTCGAGGACGAATTGATCCTGCAGGCCAGGCTTTTCGGGCTGTCCAAGGCGGAGGCCGAGCGCAACACGGCCGACCTGGCCAAGGCCCTGGAGTTCGACGGCCTGGAGCGGCGCAAGTGCGGTCAGCTCTCCGGCGGTCAGCGCCGGCGGGTCGATATCGCCCTGGGCCTGGTCCATCAGCCCACCCTCATCTACCTCGACGAACCCACCACGGGCCTGGATCCGCAGAGTCGCGCCAACCTGTGGGACCACATCCGGCGGCTGCGCGACGAGGGCACCACGGTCGTGCTGACCACCCACTATCTGGAGGAGGCGGACGCGCTGTGCGACCGCATCCTGGTGATGGACCACGGCGCCATCGTCGCCGAGGGCACGCCCGACGAGCTCAAGCGCCGCATCTCCGGTGACGTGATCAGCCTCGAAATCGAGTCCGGCAGTGCCGATCTGGCCATGGACATCGCACAGGAAGTCCTCGACCTGCGCTCCCGGCTGCGCACCGAGGGCCACGAGAACGGCCACGCCGGACGGAGTCTCGTGCACCTGACCGTGGAACACGGTGACGCCGCGGTGGTTCCGCTGCTGCGCGCCCTCGGCGATCGCGGCATCACGCCCGGTTCGCTCACCGTCAAGCGCCCCAGCCTCGACGACGTATTCCTCACGCTCACCGGGCGTTCGCTCCGGGAAGGAGACCGGTCATGACATTCCTGCGCGACACGGGGCTGATCTTCTGGTCCCAGCTGCGGGCCAACCTGCGCAATCCGGTGTGGGTGATCATCGGCCTGATGCAGCCGATCATCTACCTGGTGCTGTTCGGGCCGCTGGTGAAGGGCATCGCGCCCGCGCTGGGCCCGGGCGCGGACCCGTGGAAGATCCTGACCCCGGCCCTGGTGATCCAGATCGGTTTGTTCGGCGCGCTGTTCGTCGGCTTCGGCATCGTGGGCGAGCTGCGCGCGGGCGTGGTCGAGCGGCAGCGGGTCACGCCCGCCTCGCGCGGCGCGCTGCTGCTGGGCCGGGTGCTCAAGGACATGGTGGTGCTGGTGGCGCAGGCGCTGGTGTTGGTCGGCGTGGCCGCGCTGGCCTTCGGGCTGCGGCCCGACCCGCTGGGGCTGGTGCTGTCGCTGGCGCTGATCGCGGTCATGGGCGCGGGCCTGGCGTCCGCCTCGTACGCGCTGGGCCTGTGGGCGCGTTCGGAGGACACCCTGGCCTCGCTGCTGAACTCGGTGTCGGTGCCGGTCATGCTGCTGTCGGGCATCCTGCTGCCGATGACGGTGGGGCCGACCTGGTTGCAGAACCTGGCGAAGGTGAATCCGTTCTCGCACACCGTGGACGCGGCGCGGGCGCTGTTCCGCGGCGACTTCGGGGCGCACGAGGTGTACCTGGGGACCGCGGTGACGGTGGCGGTGTCGCTGCTGCTGATCCTGGTCGCCTCGCGCAGTTTCGCGCGGGAGAACGCCTGACCGACGCATCGGGGACACCGCCCATCGCTCCGGCCCGCACGGGTCGGAGCGATGGGCCGTGTCCCCGGTTCTTCGCTGCGGGCGAAAAGTCATTGACCTGAACAGCACTTCAGGTTTCACGATGGCGGTATGCCTGAGAACACGAGAAGGGCCCTGGTCACCGGGGCGTCGGCGGGCTTCGGCCGGGCGGTCGCGCTCGCGCTCGCCGAGCGGAACTGGGAGTTGATCATCGTCGCGCGCGGCGCGGATCGGCTCGAACGAGTGCGGGCCGCGACCGGTGCGCACGCCATCGCGGGGGATGTCGCCGACCCCGAGGTCCGGGACCGCATCGCGCGGGCCGTCGGATCGCGGCGACTGGACCTGCTCCTCAACAACGCCAGCACGCTGGGCCCCAGTCCGCTGCCGAGGCTGGACCGGTACCCCCTCGACGAGCTGGCGACCGTCCTCGACACGAATGTGATCGCGCCCCTGGCGATCCTGCAACTCACCCTGCCCGCCCTGCGCATCGCGGGCGGCACCGTGGTGGATATCAGCTCCGACGCGGCCGTGGGCGGCTACGAGGGCTGGGGCGGCTACGGCGCGTCCAAGGCGGCGCTGGACCAACTCACCAATGTCCTCGCCGCCGAGAACCCCGCCCTGCGCATCTACAGCTTCGACCCCGGCGACATGCGCACCGAGATGCACCAGGCGGCCTTCCCCGGCGAGGACATCTCCGACCGCCCCGAACCGGAAACCGTCGTCCCGGCCCTGCTGAACCTCCTGGAAACCCGCCCCCCGAGCGGCCGCTACCTCGCCTCGGACATGCGAGTCGCGCCATGACGATCAGCGTGAACGCGGTGGACGGGCCGCCGGTGGCCGGTGGCGGTGTGGCCCTCGAATCCGCCGCCGTCGATTTCGTCCTGCCGGAGGAATTGTCGGCTGCCGCTCCGCCGGAGGCGCGTGGCCTGGCCCGCGACGAGGTGCGCCTGCTGGTGTCCGACGGCCCGTCGCTCACCCATGCGCGGTTCCGGGAGCTGCCGTCCTTCCTGCGGCCGGGGGATCTGGTGGTGTTCAACAACTCCGCCATGATCACCGCGGCCGTGGACGCCGAGTACGGCGGTGCGTCGGCGGTCCTGCACTTCTCGACCTGGCTGGACGACGGCGGCTGGGTGGTGGAACTGCGCGACCCGGCGGGGGTCCCGTGGCGCGGGGCCGCGGTGGAAGCCGGTGCGCGCCTCGCGCTTCCGGGCGGTCAGGTCGCCACGATGCGCGCCCCGTGGCTGCCGGACGGGGATCGGCTGTGGGTCGCCGAGGTGGCCGCGGTGCCCGGCGGCATCGATATCGACGTCCGCACGATGCTCGCCCGGCACGGTCGGCCGATCACCTATTCCTATGTGGCCGAGCGCTGGTCGGCGTCCTACTACCGGACGGTGTTCGGGACGGTTCCCGGTAGCGCCGAAATGCCCAGTGCCGGGCGGCCTTTCAGTGAGGCGCTGGTGACGGGTCTGATCGCGGGCGGCGTCGGGCTGGCCCCGATCACCCTGCACACGGGCGTGTCCTCGCCGGAGACCGGGGAGCCGCCCAGTCCGGAGCGGTTCGAGGTGCCGGAGATGACCGCGCGGCTGGTCGAGGCCACTCGGCAAGCGGGTGGCCGGGTGGTGGCGGTCGGGACCACGGTGACGCGGGCGCTCGAATCCGCCGCCACCGTCGACGGCCGGGTGCTGCCGATGGCCGGGTGGACCGAGCTGGTGCTGAGCGCCGACCGCCCGGCGCGGGTGGTGGACGGGCTGATCACCGGGTGGCATGCCCCGGGCGCCTCGCATCTGCATCTGCTGGAAGCGGTGGCGGGCGGGGACGTGGTCCGCGAGGCGTACCGCGCCGCGCTCGATTCCGGTTATCTGTGGCACGAATTCGGTGACGCCGCCCTCCTCTTCCGGAACTGACCCGCATCCGTTCCGGAACTGGACCCCCGGGATGCACGCTTCACCGACGGTGGCGTAGGCTGGCCTCTTCCGCATCGCCGAGGGCTCGCCACCCGGTTCCGGGTCCGCGGCAACGGGTTTCCTACCCGCCGGTACCCATCAGGGATACGAGCGTTTGTCCTGGTAGAGAACGTTCAGAGGCGCTTCGATGAACTCCCGGTGCGGTCTGCGTCGCGTTCACCGGACTGGCATCGACAGGTAATCCCGCGGACGCTCCGACGCAGTCTGGGACTGGCTTGATCAAGGCTATGACCACGATGGCAGCGTCGAATTCCAGCCTGCTGGCAGCCGCGTCGAAGCCCGCCCCGGAACCGCCCCGCACCACCGGACGGTCCCAGTACTCCCTGGTCGTCTCCTCCGATGCCGAGCATCGTGAGGCCGCGCAGCGCCTGCGCTACCAGGTGTTCGCCAATGAGCCGGGGTTCACCATCCCCGACAACGGAACCGGCCTGGACGCCGACCGTTTCGACGACCACTGCGACCACCTGCTGGTGCGCGACGAGCTCACCGATCAGTTCGTCGGCTGCTACCGCATGCTGCCCCCGGACAAGGTGACCGCCGCCGGCGGCTACTACACCGCCACCGAATTCGATTTGGCCGCACTGGATCCCGTCGGTCACCGGATCGTCGAGATGGGCCGCGCCTGTGTGGTCCCCGACCACCGCAACGGCTCGGTGCTCACCCTCATGTGGGCGGGCATCCTGCACTACATCCAGCTCACCGGCTACGACTGGGTGATGGGCTGCGTCTCGGTCCCCATGCGGATGACGCCCGAGGACGAGCCCGGCGTGAACGTGCGCGGTGTGCGCGATCTGCTGCTGCGCAAGCACGCGCTGGACGCGGAACGCCATGTGCGCCCGTACAACCCGGTCGTGGTGGACGGCCGCGGCCTGGACGAGCTGGCGGCCCCGGCCCGTCCGAAGCTGCCGCCGCTGCTGAGCGGCTACCTACGCCTGGGCGCGGAGATCTGCGGTGAGCCGGCCCACGACCCGGAGTTCGCGGTGGCCGACTTCGTCGCGCTGCTCGGCCTCGAGACCATCAACACCCGCTACCTGGAGCGCCTGCAGGGCGCGGCCAACAGCCTGGATGCCCGGTGATATCCCATGATGCCCGCTCTGCTCTCCCCGGAGGCCGGTGCGCTCTCGTGCCCGCCGGCCGAGCCCACCGCCCACTCCTGGATGCCCCACAGCCCGTGCGGCGCTTCGTGTGTCGACTCTCCCGCTGAGGCGGGCACGCTGCGGGTCACGGCCCGCGTGCTCGGCATCGCGGGGGTGCTGCTGAGTTTCCCGATCGCCCATATCGTCACGCCGCGTCGCCGCCGTACCGGTCTGCAGCGCCGCTATGCGCGAGCCCTGTTGGCCTGCTGCGGAATTCGGGTCCGGATCACCGACGACCGCGCACCCGGGGACCGTCGTGAGGGCGGTGTCCTGGTGGTGGCCCACCACATCGGCTGGACCGACATCCTCGCGCTGACCGCCGTGTCGCCCATGGGTTTCGTGGCCCGCGCCGACCTGGTGGAGTGGCCGGCCCTGGGCGAGGTCGCCAAGCGGGTCCGGGTGATCCCGATCGACCGTGAGAAGCTGCGGCAGCTGCCGTCGGTCATCGACGTCATGGCCCGGCGACTGTCCGCCGGCGAGCCCATCGCGTTCTTCCCCGAGGGCACCACCTGGTGTGGCCGCGCCCACGGGACCCTGCGGCCGGCGCTGTTCCAGGCGGCCATCGATTCCGGTGCGCCGGTGCAGCCCCTGCGGTTCCGCTATGTGGGGCGCGATGGCGAAAAGTCCACGGTTCCCGGCTTCGTCGGCGTGGACTCGCTGGCGGACTCGTTCCGGCGGGTGCTGCGGTCCAAGGGCGTGGTCGCCGAGATCACCCTGCGCCCGCAGCTGCTCCCGGACACCGACCGGCACGAGCTGGCGCGGCGCTGTGAGCAGGAGCTGGAGGGCGATACCGTCGCCCGTGCCTTCACCGATGTGATCCACGGCTCGGAGCACCTCGCAGCTATCGGTACCGGGGCGACGCGGCAGGCCGCGGTCGACCGGGTGTGATTCGGATCAATTTCACAGGGTATTAGGGGATTTCACCGGTTTGTGCTGAATGTCCGTTAGGGGGTTGTGCAGTCGTCCGGTCTCGGGACCCCCTAATTGTCGCTAGTTCTCAGCTTCCAGGCCGACCAGTCGGTAACGCCCGGCCCGCGTGATTCGACGGCAAGGCAATCGAATAACGACGTCTGGAAGCGAATACATCAATGTCGGCAAGGACATTCCCGGCTGCCGTGGTCATCGCCGCGGCCGTAGCTCTCTGCGCGCCGTCAGCCACCGCTGACCCCACGACCACCGCGCCCGCCCCGGGCCTCGGCCTCGGCGTCGATGTCAATGTCGGCCCGGGCGGGCTCGGCGTCGACGTGAACACCGGCGCCCACGTGGGCGGAAACGCCAATGGTGGCGTGCAGGCCGGCGGTAACACCCAAGCCGGTGGCAATGCCAATGGTGGCGTCCAGGCGGGCGGTAACACCCAAGCCGGCGGGAATGCCAATGGTGGCGTGCAGGTCGGCGGCAATACGCAGGCCGGTGGCAATGCCAACGGTGGCGTGCAGGTCGGCGGAAACACGCAGGCCGGCGGGAATGCCAATGGTGGCGTGCAGGTCGGCGGAAACACGCAGGCCGGCGGAAACGCGGGCGGCGGTGTGGATGTCGGCGGCGGCGTCCAGACGGGCGGGAACGCCGGTGGCGGCCTCGATATCGGTGGCGGTGTGCAGACCGGCGGGAATGCCAATGGCGGCTTGGACATCGGCGGGGGCGTGCAGACCGGTGGCAATGCCAATGGCGGCCTGGACCTCGGTGGCGGTGTGCAGACCGGCGGCAACGCCAATGGTGGCGTGCAGATCGGCGGGGGCGTGCAGACCGGCGGCAATGCCAACGGTGGCGTGCAGATCGGTGGCGGTGTGCAGACCGGTGGCAATGCCAATGGCGGTGTGCAGGTGGGCGGCAACACCAATATCGGTGGTGAGGCGCAGGGCGGTGGCCTGGGCGGTGTCGACCTGACCGTCTCCGGTGGCGCGGCCGCGGGCGCGGATGTGGTGAACGGCATGACGATTCCGGTCGGCGCGAGCACCGGCATCCCCGGCGGCATCGCGGCGACCGACGCGGTCCCCGTGGGCGGCTACAAGATTCCGAAGGGCGCGCCGGAGACCGGTGCGGGCGGCATGGCGGGCGCCCGATGATGATCGAACGCCGAAACATGATGAGCACGAAGCCGGTCCGCCGCAGACCGCTGGCCGCCGTGGCCGCGGTGCTGGCGGTCACCGCGGCCCTGGTCTCGGGGTGCGGTTCCTCCGGCGGTTCGGACGCGCCGTCGACCTCGCGGGTGCCGACCACGGTCGCGGTGAAGACCGCGGGGTCGATCACCCGGTCCACCCCGGTGTCGTTCTCGATTCCCTCGATCAATGCCGCCGGATCGCTGATCTCGGTGGGGCTCAATGCCGATGGCTCGGTCCAGGTGCCCGCGGACTATCAGCAGGCCGCCTGGTACCAGCAGGGTCCGGCCCCGGGCGAGCAGGGCTCGTCGGTCATCCTCGGCCACGTCGACTCCTACAAGGGCCCGGGCGTGTTCTTCGCCCTGAAGAAGGTCAAGAAGGACGACATGATCGACGTGACCCGCGCCGACGGCAAGATCGCGCACTTCAAGGTCACCGATGTGCGGATGTACCTGAAGTCGGAGTTCCCCGACCAGACCGTGTTCGGCCCCCGCGGCGGCGCGACCCTGCAGGTCGTCACCTGCGGCGGCGACTTCGACAAGAACGCCAAGAGCTACCTGTCGAACGTGGTCGTCTTCTCCTCGCTGGACTCGGTGACCTAGCCGGGAGTGACGGAGCCCACCGCGCGGTCGCGGACTGATCAGGAATCGAGAAGCACTGGTCAGGCCCGCGACCGTAGCGTCGTGGACATGACCTCCATCGAATTCATCACTCTCGATGTCGCCGATCCCGAGGCGGCCGCCCACTTCTACGCCACCGCCTTCGGCCTGGACACCGAGCTGCGGTTCCGCGCCGCCCAGGAGCCCAGCACGGGCTTCCGTGGCTACACCCTGTCCCTGACCGTCGCCCAGCCCGCCGACGCCGACGCCTACCTGGACGCGGCCGTCGCCGCGGGCGCGACGGTGCTGAAGCCCGCGGCCAAGTCGATGTGGGGTTACGGCGGCGTGGTCCAGGCCCCCGACGGCGCGATCTGGAAGGTCGCCACGTCCGCCAAGAAGAACTCGGGCCCCGCGACCAAGCGTTTCGAGTCCCTGGTCCTGCTGCTCGGCGTCGCGAATATCGGTGCCGCCAAGCGCTTCTACGTCGATCACGGCCTGCCCGTGGCCAAGAGCTTCGGCCCCGTGTACGTCGAATTCGACACCGGCTCGGGTTCGATCAAGCTGGCCCTCTACAAGCGCCGCGCACTCGCCAAGGACGCGGGCGTGCCCGCCGACGGCACCGGCTCCCACCGGCTCGCCATCGGCGGCTCCGAAACCTTCACCGACCCCGACGGTTTCGCCTGGACACCGGCCACCCAGCCCGCCGATCGGTGATCCGCGGCGCGGGGCCGATCGACCGGCCGCCCTCCGGGGCCCAGCTCAGTCCCAGGCGTAGGTGCCGTCGAGCAGGGCTTCCAGCAGCGGGCGGTGCATGACGAAGTCGTCGCGGTCCTCGGGTTCGGTGGTCTCGCCGAAGTGGATCATGCGCCGCCAGATGCGGGCCATGACGATGCCGTGGCGCAGCGCGGCGTAGAGGAGGTACCAGTCCATGTCCTGCGGCGCGTGGCCGGTGCGCTCGGTGTAGAGCCGCTCGACGTCGCTGCGGCGCAGGAAGTCCGGCAGCCCGGGCTGGTCGAAGCGGACGGCCATGTCCTGGAAGAACCGGTGCATGAAGATCGGCCACGCGACGTCGAGTTCGCGCGGGCCGATGGCGGCCATCTCCCAGTCCAGCACCGCGGTCGGGTCGCCGCCGTCGAACATGATGTTGCCGGGTCGGGCGTCGCCCCAGGTGAGCACGTCCGCGCCGGATTCGGTCGGCCAGTTGCGTTCGAGCCAGTCGAAAGCGCGCTCCAGCAAAGGGATTCCGAAGCCGTCGCGGGCGAGCGCCCAGTCGTACCAGTCGCGCTGGGCCTGGAAGTGGCTGCGCAGCGCGGAGCCGTCCCCGGCGAGCATGGGGAAGCGCCGGGCGGGTTCGTCGATGGCGTGCACCTGCGCGATCACCTCGACGGTGTGGCGGGTGATCGCCGCCCGCTCCTCGGGCGTGGCGTCGAACAGCCAGCCGGTGAAGACGTAGGGCGGATTGTCCTCGCAGACCCGCCCGGCGACGCGGCCCATGACGAAGAACGGCGAGCCGAGCACGCCGGGATCGGTTTCCAGCCAGTGCAGTCCGGGCAGCGGCGCGTCGATCGCGTCGGCCACACCCGACATGACGGCGAACTGCGTTTCCAGATCGTAGGTTTCGAACAGCGGGAACGAATCCGCCTCGGGCGCGAGCCGCGCCACGAACCGACCGCCGCGGGATTCCCCGCCGACGCTCCACTCGGCGTCGAAAAGCAGTGTGGCGCTCGACATCCCGCCACCCTTGGGCTTGACCAGGTCGGTGACCCGCGGCGTGGCGTCGGCGTCGACGCGGGTGGCCAGCCACTGTTCCAGCTGCACCGTCAGCTCATCGTTGTCGCGGTCGGAAACCGTGAGTTTCCAACTCTGGTCGGGCGCGGGGGCGGACATCTGCGGAGTTCCTCCTGGGGCGAAGAGCGGGTGAGCCGAGCCGTGCTCTCGGGCGACTGTAACGCGTTCTAATTTCGTGGCGAAACCACCACGACACATGCTCCGGTAGGTGGGACTCAAGTTGATATTCAGGGTTTTTGCACTATTTCCCCGAGATGCCCGGAAATCGTCACTTGATGTAACACGTATCAGATTGATAAATGCGGCGCGCCGGGCGCGGGGTGTGTTTTGTGGTGAGGTTCGCATTTGCTACGCGGTTTCCGTGTGAGTTGTCTACCGTCATGAATGCGCGCCGGTCAGGTGGCCGACGGAAGGGGGTGGGGCGCAGTGACAACAGGATTGGCTTGTCCCAGTTGGTGTATGGCGCACGATGAGACAGATCTGCCGGGAGTCGACAGCGGGGGAACGCATTTCGGCCTGATGCTCGACGTCGATGACGTATCAACTTCGGCATCAGCGGGTTTCGTGCAGCTGCGGGCGACCGGTGAGGAGCTGCGGCACCGGCGGGTGGACCTGGTGTTCGCCCCGCATCTGTGGGTGGAGATGACCGACGAGCAGGCCTCCGATATCGCGCGGGCGCTGTGTGCCGGAGCGGCGCTGTGCGATCGGACCGTCGGCTCCCCGGCGCGCTGTCCGGCCTGGTGTCGCTGCCACGACGATCCCGAAGGCTGGGTGCACTACGGCCCGAAGCGGGTGGTGGAGGTGTCGGGGGAGCTGCGCTCGGTGGAGATCCAGCTGTGCGCCTTCAACTGTGGCCACGACCGCAGGCTCATCATCGAATTCACCGTCGGTCACGACGAGATCGTGGAATTCGCCCCGGCCGCCGCGCGCCGGATCGCCGCCCATTTGATGGAAGCCGCCGACCTGCTGGGTTGACGGCCCGGATTGCGACGGTACAACCGGGTATTCGCCTACGATAGCTGATGATTTGCGAGCTGTGGTCGCTTGCGTTCGTGCATGGGCCTGATCGTTCCTTCTCACGGCAAAGGGGATCGGTGTGCGAAACATAGGTTTGTCCAGTTCGGTCCGGTTGCGCAGGGCGGCGCTCCTCGGCTGCTCCGCGAGCCTCGGCGTCGCCCTGCTGGTGACTCCGGCGCAGGCTCAGGTGTCCGGGGCCGAGGAGATCGCCCAGAAATACGAGCAGTTCGGCGGCGCCGGATCCTTGCTCGGCAACCCGTCCGGTGACGTCCACGAGGTGGCGGGCGGCGCGGTCCGCGACTACGCGGGCGGCGCGATCTACTACTCGCAGCCCACCGGCGCGCATGTCCTCTACGGCGACATTCTGGCCGACTATCGGCAGCTCGGCGGGCCCGGCAGCGATCTCGGCTTCCCCACCAACGACGAATCGATGACGCCCGGCGACACCGGACGGTTCAACGACTTCTCCGCGCCCGACGGCGCGGCCATCTACTGGTCGCCCCGGCAGTCGTGGGTGGTCCGCGGTCCGATGCTCGCGGCCTACCGCAAGCTGGGCGGACCGGCCGCCGAACTCGGCTTCCCGGCCGCCGCCGCGACCGTCGACGCCGACGGCACCGTCGCCCAGAAGTTCACCGGCGACAGCGGCGCCGTGGAGATCTCCTGGAACCCGCAGCGCGGATTCGGCACGGTGCCAGGCAGTTTGGCCGGCGCACTGGCCGGTGTGATGGTTCCGGGCGCGGCCGGTCAGCTGCCCGGCGGCACGGTGAACCTGCCGGAGGGCTCGGTGAACCTGCCCGACGGTACGGTGCGGCTCCCGGACGGATCGATCCGTTTGCCGGACGGTAGCTTCCAGTTGCCGAATGGGAATCTGGTGCTGCCTGACGGCTCCGTCAAACTCCCCGACGGCTCGATCAGTCTGCCGGAGGGCTCGGTTCGGCTGCCCGACGGTTCGCTGCAGTACGCGAACGGTGTGATCCGGATGCCGGACGGTGCGTTCAAGCTGCCCGAGGGTGCGGTGCGGTTGCCCGACGGCACCGTGAGGATGGCCGACGGGTCGATCGTGTTCCCCAGCGGCGGCGTGAAGATGGCCGACGGGTCGTTCGAACTCCCGGGGATGTCGGCGCCGAGTACCGACAAGGCCGAGGGCTGGTTCACCAAGTTCAAGAACAACCTCGGCTGGTGGTGGCTGATCGCGCTACTGGCCATCGCGGCCGCGATCATCGGACTGCTCGCGCTGCTGGTGTGGGCCTGGCGGAAGCTTCGCGGCGGCAACGGATCGGGTCGCCGGGGCGCCACGATGGGCGCGACCAGGCCGGTTCCGAATGCCAAGGACGGCATCGCGGATGCGCAGAGCAACACGGTGCGGATGACGGGTGGCGGAGTCGACGGGCGGGGCGGCCTCGACGCGAAGGGAACCGTGTCCCGGGCCGCGGGCGCCGGCGACCTCGGTAGGAAGGCGGGCCTGGCGGCCGCGGGAGCCGGAGCGGTGGGTGCCGCCGGTGTGGCCGGGCTCGGCAGGCGCGGCCGGATGACCGGCGCGCCGCTGGTCGCCGACCCCGAGCTGGACACCATGCTGCGCGGTCTGAGGGACGGCGCCGTCCTCGACATCACCTACGGCGAAGCGCTGCAGGGTCTTTCGCCGGTGGTGGTCGGCGCCAAGCTGCTGGTCGACGAGAACCTGAGCCCCCGGCTGGCCGAACGGCTGGAGGCCGCCGGCTACGACGTGGCGCACGCGCGCGATGTCGGCCTGTCCGGTGGCGACAATCGGCGGGCGCTGGAGCAGGCGAAGTCGAGTGGTCGCGCCCTGGTGACCGCCGAGCGGACCTGCATTCCCGATCTCGTCGCGGGCACGTCGGCGCCGAGCGTGGTGCTGCTGCACTCGGCGGACGCCACGGTCGACGATCAGGTGACGGTGCTGAAGCAGGCGCTGCCGCGACTGGATCAGCTGCTGTCCGGCGGCGCCCTGGCGGTGCTGTCGGAGCAGCGGATCCAGGCGTGGCGGTTGCCGTCGCGCGGCTAGGGTCGAATTCACCAGTTCTGCTGTGGCGCTGGTGCCGATGCGTTCGCATTGGCACCAGCGCCATTTCTTTTGTGCGACTTGTCCTTTTTGTGAAGAATGCGCGGCGCGCCCGCGACGCGTGATGGGAAGCAATCCCGTATTCGACTCGTCAAGCCCAGTAACATCGGCCCGGCATTCGTCTGCGTCACCACTTTCCTTTCGGTTAGGACGGTTTCGTGAACAACGTGGAGTCGATGGGTCGCGAGAATGGCGACATCGACACCGAGGTAGTCGTTTTGGGCGCGGGACCCGCGGGCCTGGTCCTGGCGAACCTGCTGCAAGCGGCGGGCATCGCATGCGCGGTCCTGGAACGGCGAAGCCGGCGCTGGGTCGAGAATCGTTCCCGGGCAGGGTTTCTGGCGCCGGACGCGGTGGCGGTGCTGCGTGCGCACGGGTTGGCGACCGGTCTGGATCGGCACGGTCGCGAGCACGATGTCTGCGAATTCCGCGGGCCCGGGGTCGGGTTCGAATTGTGTTACGGGAAGCGGGGTTCCGGCCGTCCACACACGGTGTACCCGCAGCAGTCGCTGGTATCCGACTTGATCGCAGAATTTCTGCGGGCCGGTGGCGCAATGTATTTCGAGACGGTCGCCGAAGCCGTCGGCGATCTCGATACCGAGCGCCCCTGGGTGCGGGTTCGTGACGCCGACGGACGGGTTCGGCGCGTCACCGGGCACTATGTCGCCGGGTGCGACGGCGGCCACGGGGTGGCCGCGCCATCGGTTCCGGCGCGCACCGCGGTCCGCGATCACGGGATCACCTGGCTGGCACTGCTGGTCCAAGCGCCGCCGAGCTCACCGAACGTCCTCTACGGCGTGCATCCCGACGGCTTCGCCGGCCAGATGCCGCGCACCCCCGACATCACCCGGTACTACCTGCAATGCGATCCGGCCGACACTTCCGAGTCCTGGGACGACGCGCGCGTCTGGGCGGCGCTCGACCGTCGCCTGCACGCGAGCGTCCACGGCCCGTTGCGCCGCGGTCCGGTCGTGGAACGCGGTCTGGTCCGCTTGCGGTCGGAGATCCGAGATCGCCTCCAGCACGGCCGATTACTGCTCGTCGGCGACGCCGCCACGGCCATCAGCCCGTCCGCGGCCAAGGGCGCGAATCTGGCGATCCTGGGTGCGGAGTTGCTCGCGCGGGCGCTGACCTCCGCCTTGCGTGGCGGCGATACCGCCGGTGTCGCGCGCTATTCGGCCGACTACAGCCCGTTGATCGAACGGGCCCAAGAGTTTTCGCACTGGATGATCGATCTGCTCCATCCTCCCGTCGCCGCGGATCCGCACGCCGACTACCAGCGCGTCCTGCGCCGGTCCCGCCTGCGCGATCTCTCGGTATCGCGGGCGCACCAGGACTTCTTCGCCGACAACTACGTCGGCCTCTGACATTCCGTCACCTCTCCCATTCTTCCTGTCCCACAACTGAATACCTCTGTTCGCCATCCCCTCAGGAGGACGCGTGAATCCCGCGCTGGTAGCGCACGCCGAGCTCGATTCGTTCGATCTCGACCAGTTGGACGCCGCGGCACGATACGCCGCGGCCCACGACACCGGGGCGGTGCTGAGCGCCATGCTGCCCGGCCTGGCCGCTGCCGATCGGGCCGCCATCATGGCCCGCACCCGCTTCGCTCACACCGCCGTACTGGTGTTCCCACCGGATCTGAAGGCGCTCACCGCCGCGCTGGCCGGGCGCGGTCTCACCGCGGGCCCACCCACCCCGAGCATGGTGGTCAGATCCCGGCTCGCCGACCGCTACGGCCTGCCCGCTAGCGAGCTGGACGTGCGGATCATTCGCACCGCGGTGCCCAGCCCCGACGACGATCCCCGGTTACTGGAGATCTTCGCGCTGGCCGGAACGGCCGAAGCGACGCGCGCCACGATCGTGGCCGCGGAACGGGCCGCGGGCTACGAATCGCATCTGGCGCTCGAGGTCGAGAAGGCCGACAGCGTCGAACTGGCCGGGCTGCGCGCCCTGCTGCTGCACAAGAACCGGATGCACGCCGACGGCGGCGGCTACAACAGCCACGAGCACGCCACCGTCCTCTACTTCCGCACCACCGCCGCCGACCGCCCCTTCCGGCGGCTGGAACTCCATGTGGCCGGGCAACATTCGTCGGTGCTGGCCGCGCACCTGGGCGTCTCCCACGACGCGCCCACCCGCCTGCTGCGGCTGCTGACCGGTGCGTGGGCCACCCAGGCGCTCGCGGTCACCGCCACCCTGGGCGTGGCCGACCGGCTGGCCGCCACCCCCGGCGCCTCGGTCGCCGCCCTGGCCGAGCTGACCGCCACCGATGTCGACAGCCTGTCCCGGCTGCTGCGCTACCTCTGCGAACTCGACATCGTCCGGGTCTGCGGCGAGGGCTACGAACTCACCGACTCCGGCGCGCTGCTGTCCAGCACTGCCGCCCGCTCCCTGCAACCGCTCGCCCGCCTGTACGGGGGAGCGTTCTACGAGTCCTTCGCCCACCTCGACCACGCGGTCCGCACCGGCGCCGCCGGCTTCGACCACCATTTCGGCAGCCATCACTTCGACTACTTCTCCCGCACCCCGGCCGGCGCCGAACTCTTCGACACCGCCATGGCCGCCGGCGCCGCGATCTTCGGCCACGTCGCCGACCTGATCCAGCTCACCGGCGCCGAGACCATCGTCGATATCGCGGGCGGCAACGGCACCCTGCTGGCCGCCCTGCTGCGCGAAGCCCCCGCCGCCCGTGGCGTCCTGCTGGAACGCGCCACCGCGCTGGTCACCGCCCGCACCGCCCTGGAGCAGGCGGGCTGCCTGTCCCGATGTCGTTTGCTGGAGGGCGATTTCACCGCCCAGGTCCCCGCGGGCGCCGACGTCTACCTGCTCTCCCGGGTCCTGCACGACTGGGACGACGACCGCTCCCGCACCATCCTCGCCCGCTGCGCCGCCGCCATGCCCGCCCACGCCCGCCTGTTCGTCATCGAACGCCTCCTCCCCGACGACGACGCCCCATCCCTCGCCCCCGCCTGGGACGTCCACATGCTCTGCAATGTCGGCGGCCGCGAACGCACCCTCACCCACTACCGCGACCTCGCCGCCACCGCCGGGCTCGCGGTCGATCGGGTCTGCTCGCTGCCGTTGGACTTCTCGATGATCGAGCTGAGCCGCCCGCCCGGCCGCTGACGGTCTCGATCGTTTCGGCGGTGTCCGCTGTCAGCGCGCGATCGGCGGGCTGTCAGCGGCCGCGGCCATCGTCGTGCGTGTGCCGGAGCGACGGCACACCACCACGAAGGAGGACAACCATGAACAACTCGGCGATCGCGCGGCTGGAAACCCTGGCCAATCGGATGGAGCCCGCTGCGCGGGTCGACCGCAACGCGCGGGACTGGCTGACCGAGGTGCGGACCGCCATCCTTGAACTACGACAGCAGCCCGGGTCCCGGGCGGGCGGCGGCTTCCTGGAGTCGGTCGGGGAGGGCCTGGCCCTGGGCGCGGGCTTCGCCGTCGGCGAGGAGATCGTCGAGGACCTGTTCGACTGGTGAACCGGCCCGCGGGTATGGCGGGAATACCGACGCGACGGCGGCGGCTATCCTTGGACGGTCATGAAGTCGGCTTTCCCGGGTCCGGTCGGTGCCCAGACGGTCTACCTCGATCACGCGGCGACTACACCGATGTTCCCGGTCGCGGTCGAGGCCATGTGTGCTGCCCTGGGGGTGACGGGGAACGCCTCGTCGCTGCACGGGTCGGGACGCGCCGCGCGGCGGCTGCTCGAGGAGGCTCGGGAGTCGATCGCGGCGGGGCTGGGGGCGCGGCCCTCGGAGGTGATCTTCACCTCGGGCGGGACCGAGAGCGACAATCTCGCCGTCAAGGGGATCTACTGGGCGCGGCGTGACGCCGACCCGAAGCGGAACCGGATCCTGGTGAGCGCGGTCGAGCATCACGCGGTGCTGGACACCGTGGAATGGCTCGAACAGCACGAGGGCGCGCGGATCACGTGGCTGGAGTGCGACGCCGAGGGCGTCGTGTCGCCGCGCACGCTGCGGGCCGCGCTGGCCGCGCACGCCGACGAGACGGCGCTGGTCAGTGTCATGTGGGCCAATAACGAGGTCGGGACGATCCAGCCGATCCGGGAATTGGCCGCGGTGGCACAGGAGTTCGACGTGCCGATGCACAGCGACGCGGTGCAGGCGGCCGCCCAGCTGCCCATCGATTTCGCGGGCAGCGGGCTGGCGGCGGCCAGCTTCGCCGGGCACAAGGTCGGCGGGCCGCACGGGGTCGGGGTGCTGCTGCTCGGACGGCAGGTGCCCGCGGTGCCGCTGCTGCACGGCGGCGGGCACGAGCGGGATCTGCGCTCGGGCACCTCGGACGTCCCCGCGGCGGTGAGCCTGGCGGCCGCCCTCCGCGAGACCGTGGCGGGCCTGGAGCTGCGCGCGGTGGTCTTGGAGCGGCTGCGGGACCGGCTCATCGACGGGGTGCGCGCCGTCGTGCCGGACGCGGTGCTCAACGGGGGGACCGGTGAGCGACGGCTGCCCGGCAACGCCCATTTCACGTTCCCGGGCTGCGAGGGCGACTCGCTGCTGATGCTGCTCGACGCCGCCGGGATCGAATGCTCGACCGGATCCGCGTGCAATGCCGGAGTCGCCGGACCCTCCCATGTGCTGCTGGCCATGGGCGTGGAACCGGGCCGCGCGCGGGGATCTCTGCGATTCTCATTGGGACACGATTCGACCGACGCCGATATCGATGCCCTGCTGGCCGCGCTGCCGCAGGTGGTCGAGCGGGCGAAGGCGGCCGGACTGGCCGGAGCGAAGGGAGGCTTCTAGATGCGAGTACTTGCCGCGATGAGTGGTGGCGTGGATTCCGCCGTGGCGGCCGCCCGCGCCGTGGACGCCGGACACGAGGTGGTCGGCGTGCACCTGGCGCTGTCGGCGAGCCCGGGCACGCTACGCACCGGATCGCGCGGCTGCTGCTCGAAGGAGGACGCCGGTGACGCCCGGCGAGCGGCCGACGTGCTCGGAATCCCGTTCTACGTCTGGGATTTCGCGGACCGGTTCAAGGAGGACGTGATCGACGACTTCGTCGCCGCGTACGCCGCCGGCGAGACCCCCAACCCGTGCCTGCGCTGCAACGAGAAGATCAAGTTCTCGGCGCTGGCCGACCGCGCCGCGGCGCTCGGCTTCGACGCCGTCGTCACCGGGCACTACGCCCGCCTCGAGGACGGCGTGCTGCGCCGGGCCGTGGACGCGGACAAGGATCAGTCGTACGTGCTGGCCGTGCTGACCGCGGATCAGCTGTCGCGCGCCATGTTCCCGGTCGGCGACACCCCGAAGCCGCAGATCCGCACCGAGGCCGCCGAGCGCGGGCTGGCCGTCGCGAACAAGCCCGACAGCCACGACATCTGCTTCATCCCCTCCGGCGACACCCAGGCCTTCCTGGGCGCGAAGATCGGCATCCGCCCGGGCGCGGTGCTCGACGCCGACGGCACCAAGCTCGCCGACCACGAGGGCGTGCACGGATTCACCATCGGCCAGCGCAAGGGTCTGGGCCTGCCCGGCCCGGCCGCCGACGGCAAGCCGCGCTACGTCACCGGCATCGACCCCGACACCGGCGACGTGCACGTGGGCTCGGCCAAGGACCTGGAGGTGTGGACGGTGCTCGCCGACCGCGCCATCTGGACGTCGGGTGAAACCCCTTCCGGCCCCATCGAATGCGTCGCCCAGGTGCGCGCGCACGGGGGCACCGCCCCCGCGGTCGCCGAGGCCGTCGACGGCGGCCTGGTGGTGCGGCTGCGAGAGCCGCTGACCGGGGTGGCCCGCGGCCAGGCGGTGGTCCTCTACCGCCCCGACACCGACGGTGACGAGGTGCTGGGCAGCGGCACCATCTCCGGCACCGACCGCGAACCGCACTCGTACGCAAGCGAACTGGTCTCGGATAGCGCCCGGTGAGCGACCGTCCCTCGCGCAGCGGCGCGAAGTCATATGTGGCACGACAGATCCGGCCCGTTCTCGGTGGCCGGATCGTGTGGCGCACCGGTCTGGCGCAACCGGCCGGTCTGCGGCCCAAGCGCGGCCCCGGCAAGGTCCGGCTCGGCAAGGGCGCCACGCGGGCCTCGGCCGACCCGGTGGGGCAGCCCGCCCGCGCCGACACCGGCGAATTCCAGCCCGGCGAAGCGCAACCCGGCCCCGAGGGCCCGCACGACGCGGCGACCGGACCCTCGTCGGACCGCAGCCCCGACCATTCCGGACGCAAGCGCGCCGTGACCGTCCGGGTCGCCCCCTACGCCGAACGCGGCCGCATCCCCACCGGCGCGCCCGCCGAGGGCACCGCGGGCAAGACCTGGGACTGGTTCGTCAACACGACCTGCTGGGACTGGTACACCAACTCGAGCGACAAGACCGATCGCGGCGATGCCGGTGAGTGACAACGCCTTCGCGCTGCCCGGGGGCATCGCGACCGGCGTCGGCTCGTGGCCGGGCGCCGACCCGCGCGAGGCGGCGGCGACCGTGGTGGGGGAGCTGGGGCAGCTGCCGCACCTGGTCGAACTGCCCGCTCGCGGTATGGGCGCGGACATGATCGGGCGGGTGTCCGGGCTGCTGGTGGACATGCAGTTCGACAGCACCACCCGTGGCTACCGGCTGGGCGCGCGGCCCGGCGCGGTCTCGCGGCGCGCCAACGACCTGTTGCGCACCGACCTGGACGCGCTCGAAGAGGCCTGGGAGACCGGCGGTTTGGCCGGATCCGGCCATCCGGTGAAGGTGCAGGTGGCGGGTCCGCTGTCGGTCGCCGCGGAGGTGGAACTGCCCGGCGGGCATCGCATCCTCACCGATTCCGGTGCGCTGCGCGACCTTTCGGAGTCCCTGGCCGAGGGCGTCGCCAACCACGTCGCCGAAGTCGCCAAGCGACTCGGCACGCAGGTGATCCTCCAGATCGACGAACCGCACCTGACGGCCGTCCTGAACGGGACGTTGAAGGGCGTGAGCGTCCTGAACACGGTGCGCGCCATGCCCGAACCCGAGGCCCTGCACGTGCTCGACACCGTGGCCGCGCGGCAGTCGGTCCCGGTCCTGATCCACTCCTGCGCCGACCGCCCCGCGCTCGGCTTCCTGCGCGCATCCGCCGCGAGCGCGGTCGGGTTCGACCTGGCCGCCATCGGCACCCGGGACCTGGACCGCATCGGCGAATTGCTGGACGCCGGAAAGCATCTGGTTCTCGGCCTGGTCCCCACCACCGAACCGGCCAAGCCCGTCACCTGGCGCGACATCGCCGAACCCGGTGTCCGCCTGATCGACCGCCTCGGCTTCCCCCGCCGCCTGCTCGCCGAGCAGATCCTGGTGTCCCCGGCCTGCGGCCTGGCCGGGGCCTCCCTGTCCTGGGCCCGCCGCGCGGTGAGCCTGGCCGCGGAGACCGCCCGCGCCTACGCCGACGAGCCCGACGGCCTCGGCTTCGAGTAGCCGCTACATCCGCTCGACGATGCCGAGCGCGATGGCCACCGCCGCCGCGTTGCTCTCCTCGTCGGACAGCTCCAGGTCGCCCATCATGGACAGGCTCCAGCTGATGGCCAGCAGCGCCTGCCGGGCGTGGAACACGGTCAGCGGGTCCCGGCTCGGCGCGCTCATCAGGTCCGCCAGCACCCGGAACTGGTAGCGCAGGCTCGTCCCGAACCCGAGGTCGCGGAACGCGGGCTGGTTCTCGTGCCAGAACCGGATCATGTCCTTGCCGAGGCTGTGCAGCAGCGCCCCGTACCGGGTCACGATCTCGCGCGCCCGTTCCCGCCCCTCGGGGGCGCTCTCGGCCCAGGTCACGATCTCGTCGACGCCGCCCCGCAGATCCTCCGACAGACTGGCGACGATGTCTTCCTTGGTCCGGAAGTGGTAGTACAGCGCGGCTTTCGTGACTCCCAGGCGTTCGGCGATCTCCCGCAGCGAGGTCTTCTCGTATCCCCGCTCCGAGAACAGCTCCATGGCGACGGCCCGAATCCGCTCCCGCGTGTCACTACGACGCCCGTCCATCGAATCCCTTCATTTTGCTTGACGCCCGGCAAGGAAAAAGCCTAGCGTCTTCCTCACCGCCAGATACCTAGCCGGGCGGCAAGTTAATTCACTCGCGGGGAGCAGTGACATGACCGAATCAGCAGCGACAGTGCCGGTCGACGGCGTGGCCATGACGGCGATCGGGGTGGCCGTCATCCGGGCGCGGGAGTCCGAACGCACCGACCGCCTCTACGACGATCCGCAGGCCGCGGCCTTCGTGGCCGCCGCCCGCACGGGTTTCGACCCGGACCGCTGGGCCCGCGTGGAGGCCGTGGCGGACCAGTTCTACGAGGGCCGCACCGTCGGCGTGCACCTGGTCGACGAGCGATTCCGTGCGGCGATCACCGCGGGCTGCGCCCAAATCGTCCTCCTGGGAGCGGGTTTGGACACGCGCGCCTACCGCATGCCCCTGCCGCCGGACACCCACGTGTTCGAGATCGACCTCCCGGAACTCTTCGCGTTCAAGGAACCCGTCCTCGCGACCCTGCCCGCCACCTCCGGCTGCCACCGCCACGTGGTCGTCTCCGACCTGCGCGACGACTGGCGAACCCCCTTGCTGGCAGCCGGTTTCACCCCGAGCGTCCCCACCTACTGGGTGGACGAGGGCTCCCTCGGCTACCTGGACCAGGACTGGAACCAGCGCGTGGTCCGCACCCTCACCGACCTCTCCGCCCCCGGCAGCCGTTTCGGCGCGGCCCGCTACGTCGTCGACCCCGACGCCCCGCAGTACCGCGACCTCCGCCGCCTGGTCGCCGGTGACCGAGCCCCCGACCCGGCCCCCATCACCGCATCCCAGGACCTCGACGTCCAGTCCTGGCTCGACTCCCTCGGCTGGTCCACCGAGTTCCACAGCTGGAACGACATGACGGCCCACCTCGACCGCCCGGTCGGCCCCCTCGACCCCCGCATCGGCAATATCGCGGCCGTCCGCCGCTGACGATGACCCCTGGCCGGAGGATCAGCCCTGATCCTTCGGCCGCTTCGAGCCGAAGTAGGGGCGGGCGCCCGGGTGGCCGAGCTGCCATTTGTCGGGCTTGCCGCTGGGGTAGGCGACGGGGATCTGGTCGCCGATGGACGGCCACTGGTTGACGTCCCAGGCGAAGCGGCCGTAGACCTCGTGCGCCACCACGGTGGGACCGGAGATGCTGCCGCTGATGGTGACGTACTGTTCGCCCGGTTCGGCGGGGCGGGGGCTCACGCCGGTGACGTGCAGGGTGCCGGATTCCAGCTCGGCGGGGGCGCCGAAGCCGGGCAGGGCGCCACCGCCGCCGCCATTGGCGCGGCGGTAGTACATCACGGTCGCGGCCAGGGCGCCGCCGATCAGCAGGACGAACGCGAGCTGGATGAGCATGGAGTCCATGCTAGGCGGCGTCGCGTCCGGCCCCGGGCAGCGGCTAGTGGGCGGTGAGTTCGGAGACGCCGTGGTGGCGGCGGAGCTGCCAGACGGTGGTGCGCTTGGACTGGGAGCGGCCGTTGCCGCGGTCGATGAGGGTGCGGTTGGCGGTGGTGAACACCAATTGCGCGCCCTGGGTATTGGTTTCGGGGTTCTGGAACAGCTGGATGAGGCTGTCGGCGGTCTCGGGGGTGAGGGCGGCGTCGATATCGTCGACCGCCAGCACGCCGCCGGTGTCGAGGGCGTCGAGCATGGGCGGGAGCAGGCGCAGCATGGCCAGGGTGGCGCTGGACTCGTCGGCGATGTCGAAGGCGGTCTCGATGCCCTCGTGGGTGAGGCCCAGGCCGACGCCGCGGCGGGCCACCATGCGGGAGTAGAGGGCGTCGCGGGCGGCGTAGAGATTGGCCAGTTCGCGCTGTAGCAGGGTGACGGTGATGCCGTGCTCGAGGAACATCTCCTCGGCGTAGTTGGCCGACACCGTGCAGTTCTCGATTTCCTTTGTGGTGGACGAGATATCGGTGTCCAGGTCACGCAGGTAGTCGGCGTACATGGGATCGTCCGAGGGCAGCAGCAGATCGGTGATGCCCAGGTCCGCGCCGCGCAGCAGGGTCAGCAGCCGCACCGCGTGATCGGTGGAGCGGGAGATGTGCGAGCCCACGCGGTGCGCGATCTCCTGCGGATCCGGTTGCCCGCACTGCACTTCCAGCAGCGACTGGAACCACCGGTAGGCGGGCACCAGCGGTTCGGCGTACAACTGCCCGGACAGGCTGAGCAGCAGCGCGTTCGGCCGCACCAGCGGCACCACCGCCCCCAGGCCGTACCGGGCGGCCTCGAACATGGGTCCGATCCGGATGTCGTCCCCGGCGCGTTCGAAGACCACCCGCTTGCGATTGTGCGGATGCGAGTGCAGCCATTCGGCCGCCACATCGGCATTGTCGAGCCGGAATCCGTAGGTGTACGGGCAGCCCTCGGCGACGAAGTTGGCCACGAATTCCGAAGGGCGATCCGAGAATCCGAGATGCGGGGTGCGGTCGGGCCCGGAGTACGGGTCCCACCCGGTGACCGAGTTCAGCACGGCGTCGCGCATGCGGTCGAGCGCGTCGATGAGACCGGTCTTGCCGGTGGCGGCCGCGCCGTACACGGCGGTGACCGGCGTGGCGACCGGTCCGCTACCCCGGGTCAGCCGCAGCTCCTGCGGTTCGGCGAGGGACCGATGGTTCGTCACCTGAAAACTACGCAACACCCTGGACATCCTGCCGGTCGCGGGTCGGAAATGCGACTCACCTTATTCGGACGTGGCGGTCGGATTGCGGGCGGGCCGCGAATGACGCTGCGCGACAGCGCGAACGGTCGCGCGCGCGGGCCGCGACACGGTCGCCGCGACCCGGCGACGAGTCGTTCCGATCGCCCGAGAATGCGGCTCGACGTGCGGGAATGTTTGATCGAACCTGTCGGTGGGGCGGGATAGAGTGCCTGCTGTGAGCGAATCGGGCAGCGAATCGGGCAAGGAGATCACCGCGGCGAGCGGGGACGAGCGGGTCGAGTGGCAGCGGCTGGCGGAGGAGGTTCGCGACCACCAGTTCCGCTACTACGTGCGGGACGCGCCGATCATCACCGACGGTGAGTTCGACGAGCTGTTCAACCGGCTGGCGGCGCTCGAGGAGTCGCATCCGGATCTGCGGACCCCCGACTCGCCGACCCAGCTGGTCGGGGGCGGCTTCACGACGGAATTCGCGCCGGTCGATCACCTGGAGCGGATGTACTCGCTGGACAATGTGTTCAACGAGGACGAGATGCGGCAGTGGATCGCCAAGGTGGAGGCCGACGCCGGCACCGACCTGCACTACGTCTGCGAGGTCAAGATCGACGGCGTCGCGCTGAACCTGGTGTACGAGGACGGCAAGCTGGTGCGCGGCGCCACCCGCGGCGACGGCCGCACCGGTGAGGACGTCACCCTCAATGCCCGCACCATCGAGGACATCCCGCACGAGCTGGTGCACAGCGACGAGTTCCCGGTGCCGAAGCTCCTCGAGGTGCGCGGTGAGGCGTTCATGACGCTCGCCGACTTCGAGTCCCTCAACGCCGCCATCGTGGCGGAAGGCAAACCGCCGTACGCGAATCCGCGCAATACCGCGGCCGGCTCGCTGCGCCAGAAGGATCCGGCGGTGACGGCCCGCCGTCGGCTGCGCATGATCTGCCACGGCTTCGGCCGCCTGGAGGGTTTCGCGCCGGAGTCGCAGCACGAGGCGTATCGCGCGCTGGCCGCCTGGGGTCTGCCGGTGTCCGCGCACACGGTGCGGGTGCAGGGCGCGGACGCGGTGGTCGACCGCGTCAACTACTGGGGCGAGCACCGCCACGACATCGAGCACGAGATCGACGGCCAGGTCGTCAAGGTCGACGAGTTCAGCCTGCAGCGCCGCCTGGGCGCCACCTCGCGCGCGCCGCGCTGGGCCATCGCCTACAAGTACCCGCCGGAGGAGGCCACCACCAAGCTGCTCGACATTCAGGTGAATGTCGGTCGCACGGGCCGGGTTACGCCGTTCGCGGTCATGCAGCCGGTGACGGTGGCGGGCTCCACGGTCGCCATGGCCACCCTGCACAACGCCTCCGAGGTGCAGCGCAAGGGCGTGCTCATCGGCGACACCGTCACCATCCGCAAGGCCGGTGACGTGATTCCCGAGGTGCTCGGTCCGGTGGTGGACGCGCGCGACGGCTCCGAGCGCGCCTTCGTGATGCCCACCCACTGCCCCGAATGCGGTACCGAGCTGGCTCCCGCCAAGGAGGGCGACGCCGATATCCGCTGCCCCAATCAGCAGTACTGCCCGGCGCAGCTGCGGGAGCGGGTGTTCCACGTGGCCGGGCGCGGCGCGTTCGATATCGAGGCGCTGGGCTACGAGGCCGCCATCGACCTGCTGAAGTCGGGCGCGATCGCCGACGAGGGCGACCTGTTCGCCCTCGACGAGGCGACGCTGCTCACCACCACGCTGTTCACCAACAAGGCGGGCACGCTGTCGCAGAACGGCAAACGCCTGCTGGAGAATCTGGATTCGGCCAAGAATCGCCCGCTGTGGCGCGTCCTGGTCGGCCTGTCCATCCGGCACGCGGGTCCCACCGCGGCCCGCGCCCTGGCCACCGCCTTCGGCAGCATGGACCGCATTCGCGAGGCCTCGGCCGAGGAACTGGCCGCCACCGACGGCGTCGGCCCGACCATCGCCGCCGCGGTCACCGAATGGTTCACCGTGCCATGGCATCTCGACATCGTCGACAAGTGGGCCGCCGCCGGCGTCCGCATGGAGGACGAGCGTGACGAGTCCATCGAACGCAACCTCGAGGGCCTGTCCATCGTGGTGACCGGTTCCCTGCAGACCTTCACCCGCGACGGCGCGAAGGAAGCGATCCTGATCCGTGGCGGCAAGGCCGCCGGATCCGTCTCCAAGAAGACCGCTTTCGTGGTCATCGGCGACTCGCCCGGCTCGAAGGCCGACAAGGCGGAGGAACTCGGCGTCCCGATCCTCGACGAGGAAGGCTTCGTCAAACTCCTCGCGGGCGGCCCCGAGGCGGTGTCGTAGCGACCGCCGGGTACCGGTGGGATGACGGTGTGGGATCGATCGAGGACGGAGTTGTGGTGATGGGCGCGGACGGTGACGCCGTGGTGATTCGGGATGCCGAGGCCGGAGATTTCGCCGCGGTCGGTGAGTTGACGGTCGAGGTGTATGTGGGCGAGGGACATGTGAATCCCCAGAGCCTGTATGTCGCGGAGCTCGCCGACACCGCCACCCGCGCGGCGTCGGCGGAGATCCTGGTGGCGGTGCGCGGCGGGGAGCTGCTCGGCTCCCTGACCATGGCCCGGCCGGGCACGCCGTTCGCCGATATCGCCCGGCCCGGGGAGCTGGAGTTCCGGATGCTCGCGGTGTCCAAGCGCGCCCGCGGCCTCGGCGTCGGCCGCGCCCTGCTGGAGCGGGTGATCGAGACCGCCCGCGCCGAGGGCTTCGACGCGGTGGTCCTCACCACCATGCCGACCATGCAGGACGCTCGCCGTATGTACGACCGGTTCGGTTTCGCGCATGTGCCGGAACGCGATTGGCACACCGATTCGGGGCTGCCGCTGACCGTCATGCGATTCGACGTCGCGGCGGGGGAGTGACCCCGCGGGGTCTGGACCGGTCCGGAATCTAGGTCAGCACGCCGTCGATACAGAGCGACGCCGTGCGCCAGGTCGGGGCCGGGCGGGTGCCGTCGAAAGTCCATCCGGCGATGGGTTCGGCGGCCTTCCAGAGCAGCACGTCCCCGGAGACCCGGACCACCTGGTACACGTCGTCGGTGCCCGGGATCAGCTGATTGCCGACGCAGTAGTCGGTGTAGCTGGTGCCGGGTTGCCGTGCGCCCGGACTGAATTGACCGACCGGGCTGCCGGTCGCGCCCGGTGTCCGGACCGTGGCGGGCCGGTCGGTATCCGCACCGGTGAACCAGTACGGCGCCCCGGCGTCGGTGCCGCACCGGAAGCTGGTGCCGCCCGCGATGACGGTGCTGTCCTGCGGGTAAGTCGTTCCCGCCCACAGGCACCCGCCGCGGGCCCGGCGCTCGCCGGTCTCCGCCTCGGCGGTCGCGGCCAGCGGCAGCCCGGCGACGGCCAGGGCGGCGATGGCGATGGGCGCGGCGGCGGCCCGCCCGAAGCGTCGCGAGCCGCGCCGCGTGGTGATTGCAGTGGTCATTGTCGCTCCCTGGTCTCGGTACGTGGTCAGCAGTGGCTGGCGAGCGCGGGGCAGACGGTGTAGCCGGAACCGTCCCGGTCCCACTTGGGCGTCCAGGTGGCCGGGTCGCCGCCGCCGACCCGGTTCGGCGGTTGGTGCGGCGGGCGGACCGTGCCGGGTTTCCGCGGGTGCTGATTCTGGAGAACCGGATCGGTGTCGGTGTGGTTGAAGCCGAGCGGATCCCGGGCGTGGATGCCGGTGTTGTCATTGCCGTGCGTGATGATGCCGGACCGGTTGCCGCGGTCCCCGGACGTCCGCGACGAGTCGGAGGCTCCGGGTGATGTGCCGCCGTGTGTGGACGGTTCGGCGGATGCCTGTCCCGCGGCGAGCACGGCGGAGCCGGCCAGTGGGGCCAGGATCAGGCCGATGATGCGGAGGTGGGGTCGTGGTCGATGGGCGTGCTGCATGGCGTCATTGCCTCTCTGCGCGGCGTCTCGGCCGTTCCTTATCTACTAAGTAAGAACGTAGATGACCTACGTAGGTGAATAGTAGATAAAACCTGGGAATCTACTGAGTTCCTACGTAGGAAACGGGAGGCGCGCAGCGGCCCGGCAATGCGAAACGCCCCCACCGGATCTCCGGTAGGGGCGTGAAACGCGAGGTGAAAGCGGGTGCGGCTCAGCCCAGCACGGTCGCGACGATGCCGGCCAGATAACCCAGCCGAGCCACCTCCGAGGGCCGGAAGTCCGGTCCGCCCGGGCGGCCCAGCAACAGCACCTTGCCGGTATTGCCGAGCGGCGCGGCCGCCAGCTTGGTGTCCATGTCCTTCCACAGGTCCGGCACCCAGTCGGCGTCACCGTCGAGCACCGACGGCTTCTCCAGGGGCATCCACGGCGCGGAGGCGGCCTGCGTGGACGGCGCGCTCTGGGAACCCACCACCCGGTAGGCGCCCTGCGGGCCCATGTCGATCACGGTCGACCAGCCGACCCGCAGCACCCGGGGCGCACCGTCGACGAGCACCTGCAACCGGTCGTCGCGCGCATTGGCGACCTGGTCGATGAGCTCGAGTTCGCGGTGGGTGTCGAGAATCCCCGAGTACGGCCGCAGCGAATCCACTTGCACATCGTGCAGTGATTCGGCGGCGGTGATGAGGGTGTCGGGCAGTGCGCCCGTCGGCACCTCGACGACGATGTCGTCGATCGCGAAGCCGTCACCGCGCTCGACGACATCCAGCGAGAGGATGTCCGCGCCAACGGAACCCAGCGCCAGCGCCAGCGATCCGAGACTCCCCGGGCGATCCGGAAGTTGCACGCGAAGCAGGTATGACACGTGCCTTCCTTTCTTTACTGTGCGACCGAAACTTTCCGACGGGTACCCGAGTCCCGCAATACTTACACCCTCGAGAGCCCGTTATCGAATCGAAGCATCTGCTGTGACGCGGGCCACCTACCCGCGGGTCACACATTGATGGTGCCAGGTCCGGCGCGTACCTGCGACCGGTGGCCGAAGGTGAACCCACTAGGCTGTCGGATGGCCAATCACCTAGCTCGAACCATGCCGAAAGGGGTCCCGCGGTGCCCGCCATCTCCAGGGACGAGGTAGCCCACCTCGCCCGGCTGTCCCGGCTCGCTTTGACGGACGACGAACTCGATCTGTACGCCGGTCAGCTGGATTCCATCCTGACCCACGTCGCACAGATCTCGCAGGTCGCCGCCGCCGATGTGCCCGCCACCGCATCCCCGAATCCGGAGACCAACGTGACGCGCCCGGATGTGCCGCGGCCGTGCCTGACTCCGGACGAGGCGCTCGCCATGGCCCCGGCCGTCGAGGAGCAGCGGTTCATGGTTCCGCAGATTCTGGGAGAGGGCGAATGACCGACCTGACCAAGCTGTCCGCGGCGGAACTCGCGGACAAGATCCACGCCCGCGAGGTGTCCTCGGTCGAGGTCACCGAGGCGCACATCCGCCGCATCGCCGAGGTCGACGGGGAGATCAACGCCTTCCTGCACGTCGCGGGCGAGCAGGCGCTGGTCACCGCCGCCGAGGTGGACCGCCAGGTCGCCGCCGGGACCGTGGCCTCGCCGCTGGCCGGTGTTCCCTTGGCGCTCAAGGACGTTTTCACCACCGTCGACATGCCGACCACCTGCGGGTCGAAAATGCTCGAGGGCTGGGTGTCGCCCTACGACGCGACGCTGACCACCAAGCTGCGCGAGGCGGGCATCCCGATCCTCGGCAAGACGAACATGGACGAGTTCGCCATGGGTTCGTCGACCGAGAACTCGGCGTACGGCCCGACCCGCAATCCCTGGGACACCGAACGGATTCCGGGTGGTTCGGGTGGCGGCTCGGCCGCCGCGCTGGCCTCCTACCAGGCTCCGCTGGCGATCGGCACCGACACCGGCGGCTCGATCCGCCAGCCCGCCGCGGTCACCGCGACCGTCGGCACCAAGCCGACCTACGGCACCGTGTCCCGCTTCGGCCTGGTCGCCTGCGCGTCCTCGCTGGACCAGGGCGGCCCGTGCGGCCGCACCGTGCTGGACACCGCGCTGCTGCACGAGGTCATCGCCGGGTACGACCCGCGTGACTCCACCTCCCGCAATGTGCCGGTGCCGCCGGTGGTCGCCGCCGCCCGCGAGGGCGCCAAGGGCGACCTGTCGGGCCTGAAAGTCGGTGTGGTGCGCGAGCTTCACTCCGACAGCTACCAGCCGGGCGTCCTCGCCTCCTTCGACGCCGCGGTCGCGCAGCTGAAGGAGCTGGGCGCCGAGGTGATCGAGGTGTCGTGCCCGCACTTCGAGTACGCGCTGCCCGCCTATTACCTGATCCTGCCGTCGGAGGTGTCGTCGAACCTGGCGCGCTTCGACGCCATGCGGTACGGCCTGCGCGTCGGCGACGACGGCACCCACTCGGCCGAGCAGGTCATGTCCATGACCCGTGAGGCCGGCCTGGGCCCGGAGGTCAAGCGCCGCATCATGATCGGCACCTACGCGCTGTCCTCGGGCTACTACGAGGCCTACTACGGCCAGGCCAACAAGGTCCGCAACCTGATCGCGCGGGACTTCGACAAGGCCTACGAGACCGTCGACGTGCTGGTCTCGCCGACCAGCCCGTTCACCCCGTGGAAGCTGGGCGAGAAGGTCAACGACCCGCTGGCCATGTACCTCTCGGACCTGTGCACGCTGCCGACCAACCTGGCCGGGCACTGCGCCATGTCGGTGCCGTCCGGGCTCAGCGCGGACGACGGTCTGCCGGTCGGTCTCCAGATCATGGCCCCCGCCCTGGCCGACGACCGCCTGTACCGGGTCGGCGCGGCCTACGAGGCGGCCCGCGGCCCGATCGCCTGATCGGTCCGATCCCGCAAGCGAATTCGGCCCCCGTCGGTGTCCACCGGCGGGGGCCGTTCGCTGTCCGCGGACCGGACCGGTGCGCCGCAGGTCAGCGGGGGATGTGCGCTGTTGTCCGGCTTGTCCGATTCCGGGCAGTCGGTATCCGGCCGATCCGGCATTGCCTGCGACGCGTCGGTCCCGACCGGTAGGCTGGCAGCGTTTCGGCGTGTGTGAAGGGTTTGTCAGGGGATGTTGCGACGCGGCGAGGTCTTCGCGGGCTACGTGATCGAGCGCGAAGTGGGCCGTGGCGGAATGGGTTCGGTCTACGCGGCCCGCCACCCTCGGCTCCCGCGGCTGATCGCGCTCAAACTGCTGCACCGGGAGATGTTCGGCGACAACGAGACCCGGCAGCGCTTCGAGCGCGAGGCCGATGTGATCTCCCAGCTCGACCACCCCAACATCATCACCGTCTTCGACCGTGGTGACGAGGGCGAGCAGCTGTGGATCGCCATGCAGTACGTGGACGGCGTCGACGGCGCGTCCATCGATCCCTTCGACCTACCCCCGGACCGGGCGGTCGAGATCATCGTGCAGACCGCGGCCGCACTGGATTACGCGCACGCGCGCGGCGTCCTGCACCGCGACGTGAAGCCCGCGAACCTGCTGCTGTCGCGTTCCGGCGGCATCGGCACCGGCTTCGCCGAACGGGTCCTGCTCAGCGACTTCGGCATCGCCCGGGTGCTCGACGACACCGCGCACCTGACCCGCACCGGCATGCTCAACGCCACCCTCGCCTACGCCTCCCCGGAGCAGCTGACCTCCGCGCCCATGGGGCCGCGCTCGGACCAGTACTCCTTGGCCTGCACCCTGTTCCGGCTGCTCACCGGGCGCGGGCCGTTCGACGCGCCGAACATCGCGACCGTCATGCTCGGCCATCTGCAGTCCCCGCCGCCGTCGGCCCGCCAGTTCCGGCGTGAGGTCCCCGCTGAACTGGACGCGGTGCTGCGGCGCGCGCTGTCCAAGGACCCGCGCGACCGCTACGAGACCTGCTACGAATTCGCGCGGGCCGCGTGGGACACGGTGGCCGAACCGGTGTCCCTGGTGCGGCGGCCCCGCGCGCTGGCCGCCGACCGGCTGCCCCGCGAGGACACCGTGCGCGGCTGCCTGTTCGGCGGCGCCATCGGGGACGCGCTGGGCGCGCCGATCGAGACCATGCTGCTGCGGAACATCCAGCTGCGCTACGGGAATCAGGGCGTCACCGGTGAGGGCGGCGGCTACAAGGGCCGTATCTCCGACGAGACCCAGCTGACCCTGTTCACCATGGAGGCGCTGATCCGCAGCGCGCGCGTGCGGGCTCGCGGCAATGCCGCGGCGGTCGGCATGATCCAGGAGAACCTGCTGGTGTGGCTGCGCGGGCAGGGGCAGGCCGCCGTGCCCGAACAGCCGGTGCCGTTGCAGAGCGGGCTGACCATGTATCCCGAGCTGATGACCTACCGGGGTCCCACCCAGACCACCATCTCGGCCATGCTGCGCGCGGCCGCCCGGCAGCGGCCGGGCACGCCGCTGGGCACCCGCGATCATCCGATCAACGACTCCAAGGGCTGTGCGGCCGTGGTGCGTTCCGCGCCCTGCGGATTCACGCCGTCGCTCGAGCACGCCTTCGAATTGGCCTGCGACGCGGCGGCCCTCACCCACGGCAACCCGAGCGGCTGGCTGCCCGCCGGCACCTTCGCGGCCACCGTGTACGGCTTGGGCAGGGGACTGGACGTGCGGACCGCGGTGGAACAGGCCCGCGCGCAGCTGGTCCGGAACCGGAACCACGAGGAGACCTCCGAGGCGCTCGACGCGGCCGTGCGGCTGGCCGACACCGTCGCCTTCCGGGGACGGCCCATGCCCGCGCCCGGACTGCTGGAACGACTGGGCAGCGGCGTCATCGGGTCCGAGGCCCTCGCGCTGGCGGTGTGCGCGGCGGTGTGCGCCGAGAATGTCGGCGGCACACCGGAAGAGATCTTCCGCAACGGCGTGCTGCTGGCCGTCAACCACTCCGGGGACAGCGACTCCACCGGGTCCATCTGCGGCGCGCTGCTCGGCGCCCGCCTGGGCGCGGACGCCATTCCGGAGGTCTGGCGGGCCCGGCTCGACGCGGCCGCCGCCATCGACCGGCTGGTCGCGGACTTCACCCGCGAGGTCCGCGAACCGACTCAGCAGCCCGGCAGTACCGTGCCCTGGTCGACGCCGTAGCGGTGCCCGTGACCGGCGGGGGCGTCCAGCGCGCCCAGCAGGTCGGCGGAGGTCTGCAGGAAGCTCACCACCGGAAACCACGGCGGGACCGGAGCATCCGGCCGAGTGCCGGTGAGATCCGGTGCGCGCCACAGCAGGGACGGCGACCAGCGCACCACCGGATCGGAGGCATTGGCCAGCACCGCCGCCCGCCCGTGCCGCACCTGCCCGCCCGGCGGGCCCGCCCAGAGCGCGCCGCAGGTCCTGCGGTCCAGGTCGGCGTCATCGGTGAACACCGCGCTGCCGCCGAGCGCGCCCAGGCTCTGCCCGTAGATGTAGAGCTTCGGCGGGTCCGGCAGCGTCGAAATCCGTTGTTCGACAGCCCGGAACAGGGCCCGCGCCGACTCCTCGGCGGCATCGCGCCCGAAGACGAAGGTGACCCAGCTGGGCGCGTCCGAGTACTGCACTCCGACCAGCGCCACATCGCCGCCGAACCGCGCGTCCAGTCCCTTGGCGGCATCGCTGTCGATCCACCCCGACCCGGTCGGCACGGTCACCACCAGATTCCGCCGTTCGAATCCACCCGTCCGCTCCAGCTCCCGCACCGCCAGCGCCACCCGGGCCTCGAGCCCCGCCGCCGAGTTCAACCCGACATACACCCGCACCGCCCGCGCCGGCGTCCCCGCCACGAACCGCCGCCCCTGCGCTCCCAGCGACGGCCAGCTCGCCATCGACACCGGACTCCCCGACCGGGTCGGTGAATCCGGTTGCACCAGCTCCGGATCCACGAACGAATCCGCCGCCGCGTACGCCGCCCGCCGCCACTCCACCACGCCCGGCACCACCAGCAGCTGCGCCGCCACGCCCAGCGCCACCCCCGCCGCGATACTCCGCGCCCGCCCCAATCGCCCCACCACCCACCGCACCCCGTGCGCCAGACCCACCACCAGCGCCACGATCGGCACCGTCCACACCAGCCACTGCACCCAGTACCCCGGCCCGATACCCCCGACCCCCATGGCATTCCGCAGCGAATTCTGCCAATGCTCCGCATACCCCATCGCACCCCCGACCAGCCCCGTCCCCGCGACCGCCACCGGTACCCGCCACCGCGCCAGCCGCTCCACCCCGAACCGGGTCCAGCGCAACACCATCCGAACGATCCCCGCCACCGCCAGCCCGATCAGCACCAGCAGCGCGGTCACGATCGCCTGCGCCGACGGCGTGCGCGGCAGCAGCCCCGGCGCCAGCGACGCCAGCGTCCCGCCCACCACCGCCGCGCTCGTCCCGACCCGTGGGGCGCGGAACCATGTCCACCCCGATGCCCCACGAGACCGCGGCGCGAGGGTCGCATCCGTCCGCACCCGCTCGGGGCGCACGCGGCGAGCGGCGTGCCCGGCGGGGATCACAGCGCCACCGCCGCGGCGGTACCGGCGATCGTGACGCCGCGTTCCCGAGCCGCTGTGCCACGGCGGGAGCGGGTGCGGCGCGCCAGAACGGTTGCCGCGCAGGCCAGTCCGGCGATGCCGGCTCCGGCCGCGACGAGGGCGGCGGGAGTGGGGCCCGCGCCGGTGTGCTCGAAGAACGGCTCGTAGACGGGGCTGCCGTAGTCCTGGCGGATGGAGTTCAGGTCGACGGCCGTCGCGGCGATCGTCGCCATGACCTGGCACCGAGTGCGCGCCATCGCATCCTCGCGGGCGGCGCAGGCGGTGTGCATGCGCTGTTCCAGTGCGGCGTCCACGGATCGGCGGGCCCACGGGCCCAGCGGCTGGCCGTGGGCGGCGGCGTAGCGCAGCAGGTCGTAGCCGAGGTCGTGGGATTTGCAGGCCAGGTCGAACTCGGCGGGCAGGGGGACGGGGGAGGAGCAGTCACCCTCCGGGTTGAGGAGCATGCCCGCCTCGACGACGGGTCGGTACCCGGCCGCGGTCGCGAAGTCGCCGGGGATCGCGGTGGGATTCGGCCGGGCGGCGATCGACTCCAGCAGGCCCGCTCGGGCCGACGTGCTCTCGGTTCGGCGCGGCAGGTCGGCCGCCGCGCCGGCCGCCGGGGCGAACGCGACGCCGACCGTGCACACGACGGCGGCCGCGGCCGCGAGCGCGCCGTACCGGTGGAGCCCGGCGGAGTCGTGCGACGGGATGGCGGACGAGGTGGAACGGGGCGAATTCCTGCGGGAAGTCGGGAACGCTCTCATGGGATCGACGCTAGGAATCGGCCTCCGACCGGGGCGTCAGCCTGTGGGGCGGTTGCGTCGTGGGCGGTGCGGGGGACACCCGGGCCGGTGTCGTACCGGGGTAGGGGGTGGGAGATCACTCAGGGGTATGAGGTGCGGGGCGGGCGGAGTCTCTACCGTCGATGCCATGGGTGGAAAGTTGTCAGGGCAGGCCCGGGTGGCACGGGCGCGGTGGTGGTTCGACGGGTTCACGGTGCTGCTCGCGATCGTCTTCATCGCGGTGGCGTGGCCGACCCTGCATCTGACCCACAAGGTGCCCGCGGCCGCGGCGCCGTTCATCGCCGGGTTCGCGGCGTTCCCGATCCTGCTGGTGCGGGTGAATCCGCCACTGGGATGGGCGGTTTCGGCCGGGTCGGCGCTGCTGATCACGCTGGCCGTGCCGCATCAGCCGGGAAACACCATCCCGTTCCAGGTGGTGCACATTCTGGCGCTGTTCGCCCTGGTGTTCGCGGTGGCGGTGCGCGCGCCCATCCGGATCGTGGGCGTGGTGTGGCTGTCCACCTCGCTGCTGTTCGCCACCGCCATGGCCCAGACCGGCGACAGTTTCGCCGAGTCCGGTTTCGGCTGGCCGCTGGCGATCACGGGTCTGGTGGTGTTCGGCCTGCTCATCCGGTGGGTGGTGGTGTCGCGGCGGGCGCTGTTGAAGTCGGAGGAGGAGACCGAGCTGGAGCGGGCCCGGCGGGCGATCCTGGAGGAGAAGGCCCGCATCGCCCGCGACCTGCACGACGTGGTGGCCCACCACATGTCGATGGTGGTGGTGCAGGCGCAGACCGCGCCCTACCGGATCGACGGGCTCTCGGCCGAGGCCCGCGCCGAATTCGAATCCATCGGGACGGGTGCGCGGGCCGCGCTCAACGAGATTCGCGGCATGCTGGGCGTGCTGCGCAGCGACGGGCAGCTGCCCGAGCACGCGCCGCAGCCCTCCGCCGCCGACCTGCCGGGCCTGCTGGAGGGCGCGCAGCGGGCCGGGGTGCCGCTCACCTGGACCGTCGACGGCGAGCTCGGCGCGGTGCCGGAGACCACCGGACTGGCGCTGTACCGGATCGTGCAGGAGTCGCTGGCCAATGCCTCGCGGCACGCGCCGGGCGCGGCGGTGCGGGTGCACCTCGCCAGCACGCACGAACTCACCCTGACCGTCGGCAATGATCGCCCGATCGCGGTCCGCACCGGCGACCACTCCGCCGCCGCGGGCTCCGGCATCGCGGGCATGCAGACCCGCGCGGCGGCGGTCGGCGGCGTGCTCACCGCCGGACCCCGGCCCGACGGCGGCTTCGAGGTCCACGCCCGGCTGCCCTTGACCGCCCTCACCCCGGTCACGCTGTAATCCCGGTCCCTGCCCGGCCGGGGGTGCGAAGTTGTCTTCGTGACGGCCGTTCCGCCCCCGGCATGGCAAACTCGGTTGCGTGCGTGAGGTGGGACTGTGGCGATAACCGTGTTGATCGCCGACGACCAGGCGATGGTGCGGCAGGGGTTCGGGGCTTTGCTGGCCGCGCAGCCCGACATCAGCGTGATCGGTGACGCCCCGGACGGGAAAGCCGCTGTGGCCGAAGCGAAACGGCTGCGGCCGGACGTGGTGCTCATGGACGTGCGCATGCCCGAGATGAACGGGCTCGACGCGGCCAAGGTGATTCTCGACGCCGGATTCGACCCGCCGGTGCGGGTGCTCATGCTCACCACCTTCGACATCGACGACTACGTGTACGAGGCGCTCGGCATCGGCGCCAGCGGCTTCCTGCTCAAGGACGCGCCCGCCGAGGAACTGGTGCGCGCCGTGCGGGTGGTGGCCGCCGGGGACGCGCTGCTCGCGCCGACGGTGACCCGCCGGCTCATCGCCGACGTCACCAGCCGCCGCACCCGGCGCGCGCCCGCCCCGCAACTGTCGGTGCTCACCCCGCGTGAGCGGGAGGTGCTGGAACTGGTGGCGCGCGGCATGTCCAATGCCGAGATCGCCGAAAGCCTGTTCGTGGCGGAACAAACCGTGAAGACCCACGTGTCGAAGGTGTTCACCAAACTGAACCTGCGCGATCGGGCGCAAGCGGTGGTGCTGGCCTACGAATCCGGACTGGTGACCCCCGGCTGACCTGCCCCGACAGCGTTTCGGCGGGTAGGCTCACGGATTTGTACGTCACCGGAAGGGGGTCGTGGACAGTGCTGAATGGCGGTGACGTGTTCGCCGGGTTCACCATCGAACGACTGCTCGGTCAGGGCGGGATGGGCTCGGTGTATCTGGCCCGGCATCCGCGCCTGGGCAAGCTGACGGCACTGAAGCTGCTGAACCGGGAACTGTACGCGGACACCGAGATCCGTGCCCGATTCGAGCGCGAAGCGGATCTGGTCGCGCGCCTGGACCACCCCAATATCGTCGAGGTGTACGACCGCGGCACCGAGAACGAGATGCTCTGGATCTCCATGCAGTACGTGGACGGGGTGGACGCGGCGGGCGTGAACGTGGCCACGCTGCCCCCGGAGCGCGCGGTGCAGGTGATCGAGGGCGTCGCCGACGCCCTGGACTACGCGCACGGCATGGGCGTCCTGCACCGGGATGTGAAGCCCGCCAACATCATTCTGGCCCGCGCCGTCGCCGGCCACGGCGAACGCGTCTTCCTCACCGACTTCGGCATCGCCCGCCTGCGCGAGGACTCCACCCACCTCACCCAGGCCGGGATGTTCACCGCCACCCTGGCCTACGCCTCGCCCGAACAGATGACCGGCGCTCACCTCGACCCGACCACCGACCAGTACTCCCTGGCCTGCGCCCTCTACTGGCTCCTGATCGGCATGGGCCCCTTCGATTCCCCCCATCCCGGCGAACTGATCCGCGGCCACCTCCAGCTGCTCCCGCCCCCGGTCAGCCTCCGCCGCCCCGGCCTCTCCCCGGCCATGGACGCCGTCCTCACCAAGGCCATGGCCAAACGCCCCGCCGACCGCTTCCCCACCTGCACCGACTTCGCCAAGGCCGCCCGCCGAGCCCTCTCCGGACCCCCGGCGCAGCACCCCGCCTACCCCAACCCACCCGCCCCCCAACCGAACTACGCCCAGCCTCAGCCCTACCCCGCCCCGCCGTACCAGGCCCCGCCGGCCGCCTACCCGCCCCCGGCGGTCCCGGCGAACCAGCAGCCCTACCCGGTGCCGCCGTCCGCCGCCCAGCCCCCGCCGGCCGCACCCAACTACCCGGCACCCCAGCCGGCCGCACCGAACTCCCCGCAACCGGCCGCCGCTCCCAATTACCCGGCCCCGCAACCCCAGTCCGGCCAGCCCGTCCTCCCGCCCCCGGTGGGACCGGCCTATCCGGTACCGTCGCCATCCCCGGCCGGGCCCTCCGCGTATCCCGCGCCGGCTGCACCGGTCCCCCCGGTGTCGCAGGACGCGGACCGCGTCGGCTCAGGCCCCACCGTTCGCCCCTACCCGCAGGCGTCGGAACCCGCCGCCGCGGGCGGTTCCACGCCGCCGCCCCAGGTCCTGGGTGTGCCGCCGTCCGGAGCCGCCGATCAGGTCGGGTCGGGGCCGCGGTATCGGCCGCAGCCTTCCGGAGACGAGGTGTGGCAGCGGCCGACCGATGTCGTTCCGCAGCCGGTGGTTTCGGCGGCCCCTTCGGGGGAGGAGCCCGAACCGGTGGTGCTGGAGTCGGCGTCGGAATCATCCGATTCCACGGATCTCGAGACGGTGGTGGAGGATTCGCCGACCGCCGTCGGGGAGGAGCCCGGATCGACCGGCGGCGACACGGCGACCCGTCCCGATGAGTCGGCCGGTGACGGCGCGCCCGAGCATGCGCCGGAGACGGTGGTCCGCGGTGAGGACGAGGCGGGCGGGATGTCGCGGCACCCGGATTCGGGCGCGTTCGTGCCCGCGGGTGCGAATCAGGCCGCCGGAGGAGCGGTGCGGGCCGCGCCCGCGACGGAGTTCGTTGTGGCCGAGCCGGTTTCGAGTGGTGCTGTCGAGAGGGTGGCGGCCGGACCGGTGGGAATGCCGGGGCAGCAGGGATTCGGTCCGCCGCCGTTCGGGGTCGGACCGGTGCGGCCGCCGGCGGTTCCCGCGGCCGGGCAGCGGGCCGCAGCCTCGCAAACCACCGCGCTGGTGGTGCTGGGGCTCGCCGTGTTGGTGCTGGTGCTGCTGGTGGCCGTGGCCGTCGTGGTGGTGTCGGGCTAGGGATATCGGGCGCGGTCGCCGAGGACCATTTGCCCTTTGTCGACGAGGATTTGGCGGGCTCGGCGGCGGACCAGGCAGTTGTCCACGGTGCAGAACTTGTGGATCTGCATGGCTTGATGGGCCTGGGGCAGGCCCAGGTCGCCGGGGTCCATTGTGCAGTCGAACAGATACATCATGGTGTCCACCGGGGGCAGCGCAGGGGGCTGGACAGTTCGCGGTCCGGCGCTGGCGCTCGGCGTGCGGCGGTGGTGCGCCGGGCCGACCCCAGCCTACCGAGATTCCTTGCCCGCCACGCCGCAATCGGGTCCTTGCCGCACCCGATCGCGGAGTTCGGCACAGAGGGGATTGGGTGCGCCCGGCTCGGGGACGAGTGGGTCCAGAGATATCAGGGCTCCGGTTCTCACCGGGCGCGACTCCAGTCCAGCACCGATTCGGCGAACCGACAATCACTGCCCGCCCCGCGGTGGGAAACTTTCCGAAAGCTCCAGGTCGGCATTCATATCGCGTGGGAGCATCATTCGCAGTGACCGAAAACAGCCTTCGTGGGGGAGGATTCGATGTCCGATCATGGTTCGACTTTGCCGCGCCGGCAGCTGGGGAGGTACCTGCGGGAAGGCCGGATGCAGTGCAATATGACGATTGCCGAGGCCGCCGCCCTGATGGAGTGGAGCGAGTCCAAACTGCAGCGTCTGGAAACCGGAAATGCCGAGAAGATCCGGGTTCTCGATGTCCGTGAATTGTGTCGGATCTACGACTTCGACGACGAATTCTGTTCGGCCCTGACCGGACTCGCGCAACAGACCAGCGTCAAGTCGTGGTGGCACGAGTACGACGATCTGATACCCGAGGGTTTCAATGTGTATGTGGGCCTGGAGGCTTCGGCCCGCGGCCTCATCTCCTACCAGCCGGAGATCATTCCCGGCCTGTTGCAGACCGCTGAGTACGCACGGGTCCTGATCAATGATTACTGGCCGGATGCTGCAAGTGACCAACTCGACCGCCGGGTGCAGTTGAAGACCCGTCGTCAAAGCCTCTTGACGCGCAAGCGAAGTCCCGCGCATTTCGATGTGGTAGTGCACGAAACCGCACTACGTCGCGTTGTCGGCGGTCCGCGCGTGATGGCGGGGCAGCTGCGGCGGCTGGCCGACATGTCGACTCTGCCGACGATCGCTGTTCGTGTACTACCCTTTTCGGCGGGGGTGCCGATCGGCCACACCGTGGGCCCGTTCGTGATCCTGGATTTCGGCTATGACGCGGGTAATCGGCCCGTCGAACCCACGGTCGTCTACCTGGAGAACTTTCTCGGCGATCTCTACCTGGAGAAGCAGGCCGCGGTCGATCGCTACCGCGAGGCCTACCAAGCGATTCAGCGCGCCGCGCTGGACGAGGCGACGAGCAGAGACCTCCTGCGGAGGGCGGCGAAGGAGTACGCGACGTGACCGTCGAACCCGGCGTCCGGTGGTTCAAGAGCGCCCGCAGCACCGGGGCCAAGGAATGCGTGGAGATCGCGTTCCTGGCCGGCGGTGTCGGGGTGCGGGACAGCAAGAATCCCGGTGGTCCGGCGTTGGTGTTCCCGCCGGCGGATTGGGATCGTTTCACCACCGCCGTGGCCGCGGGGCGGTTCGACCACTGAGGTTGCGCGCGGACCGCTTTCGGCCGCGCTCAGGCGGCGCGCGCGGCGGCGCGGGCGGAGTTGAGGGTGACCGCGGCGGCGTTCCAGATGGCGTAACCGCTGACCGCGTAGGGGACCCAGGTGGGGTGGTGGATGGCGAGCAGCACGATGGTCGCCACGGCCAGCGCGACCGCGCGGACCACGATGCCGTTGTGCAGCAGGGAGCGCAGCACCTGCGCGTCGATCAGGCTGGGGGACTTGACGCCGTTCATGAGTGTCGACCTTAGGTATTCGCGTGCGGCCCCCGAGGGGGCCGATCACGCCATGAATGGGACAAATTACGCGGCGGGCCAGTCGTTTTCGGTCTCGCCGACCTTGTTGACGTAATTGGTCAGGGTCTGCAGGGCGACCAGGGCCACGATTTCGAGCACCTGCTCCTGGGTCCAGCCCGCGGCCAGCGCCTCGGCCGGATCGGCCTTGCCGCGGCTCTCGGTCAGCTCGCGGGCGAAGGCCACGGCCGCGGCCTCCTTGGCGTCCGCCGAGGTGCCCTGCTTGGCGGCCTCGATCTCCTCGGTGCTGAGCTTGGCGACCCGCTTGCCGGTGAAGGTGTGCGCGGCGACGCAGTAGCCGCAGTCGTTGGCCGCGCCGACGGTGAGCGCGATGCGCTCCGAGGTCGGGGCGGGCAGCGTGCCCTTCTTCAGCGCGCCGGCCAGCCCGAGGTAACCCTCCAGTACCACGGGCGCGTTCGCCATCACCTTGGTCATGTTCGGCACCCGGCCCATGCGCTTGCGGACCTCGTCCAACAGGGGAGCCTGCTCGATCGGAGTGATCATGACGTCCTCAACTTTCTAACGGAAGATCGTGCTTTCACACGTTAGAACATCATGGCTTCGGAAATCAATACCCGTTAGAATCGAGTCATGGTCGATCCCTTGGCACTTCGTTTGGCGAACACCATCCGCGCCACCAGCCGCGGTCTGACGGACGCCTTCGGCACCCGTGAATCCACCCGGGAATGGCTGGTCGCCCATGCCGCCAATGTCGGCATGTACGTGGACCTGGAGGCCTACCTGCCCACCGAGGACGACCGCTCCGCCCTGGTGGACCTGCGCCAGCAGGTGCGCGCGCTGTTCGCGGAATACGTTGCGCCGCATCCGCCCAGCTCCGCCGACGCCACCGTGCTGCCGCCCTTCCCCGAGTCGCTGGCCGCGATCAACCACGCCGCCGCCCCGGCGCTGCGGCAGCTCGAATGGGACAGCGAAGGGCAGCGTCTCGAATACCGGCTGCTCACGAAGACCGAACTGGACACGGTCAAGGCCGGCTTGGCCGACGCCGTCATCGAGTTCTTCGGGGGGCCGCAGGCCGAGCAGATCCGCGTCTGCCCCGCCCCGCGCTGCGTGCGGTACTTCGTGAAATCCCATCCACGCCAGGAGTGGTGCTCGGTGGCCTGCGGCAATCGCGCCCGCGCGGCCCGTCACTACGCCCAGCACCGCGACGACTGAGCGGTTCTCCCCGGGACGCGAAACGGCCCTCGCACGGTCGCGTGCGAGGGCCGTGAGAGCTGTTCCGGCTCAGCCGAAGAAGGCGGCGGCCTCCCGATACCGGTCCTGCGGCACCAGCTTCAGCTGCTTGGTGGCCTCCGAGAGCGGCACCAGCGCGATGTCGGTGCCGTGCAACGCCACCATCTGCCCGAATTGCCCGGCGTGCACGGCTTCCGCCGCGTGCACGCCGAATCGCGTGGCCAGCACCCGGTCGTACGGCGTCGGCGTGCCGCCGCGCTGCACGTGTCCGAGCACCGTCACCCGGACCTCCTTGCCGATGCGCCGTTCGATCTCCGGCGCCAGCTGCTGGGCGACCCCGGTGAAGCGGACGTGCCCGAATTCGTCGATGCCGCCGTCGCGCAGCGTCATGGACTCCGGATCGGGGTGCGCGCCCTCGGCGACCACACAGATGAAGTGCGAATCCCCGCGCTGGAAGCGCCGTTTCACCATGGCGCAGACCTCGTCCACGTCGAACGGCACCTCGGGCACCAGGGTGAGGTGGGCGCCGGCGGCGATGCCGGAGTTGATGGCGATCCAGCCCGCGTGCCGCCCCATCACCTCGACCAGCATGACGCGCTGGTGGGATTCGGCGGTGGTGTGCAGCCGGTCGATGGCCTCGGTGGCGATGGCGACCGCGGTGTCGTGGCCGAAGGTGGTGTCGGTGCAGTCGATGTCGTTGTCGATGGTCTTGGGCACGCCCACCACGGGGACGCCCTCGTCGGCCAGCCAGGAGGCGGCCGTGAGGGTGCCCTCGCCGCCGATGGGGATGAGCGCGTCGATGCCGTTGTCGTCGAGGGTCTGCTTGATGCGGGGGAGTCCGGCGCGCAGGACATCCGGATTGGTGCGCGCGGTGCCGAGCATGGTGCCGCCCTTGGTGAGCAGCCGGTCGGTGCGGTCGTTGTTGAGGATCTGGATCTTGCGATCCTCGAGTAGTCCGCGCCAGCCGTCCTGGAATCCCACGATGGCATCCCCCCAGCGGCCGTTCGCGGTGCGAACGACAGCACGGATGACGGCATTCAGGCCTGGGCAGTCTCCGCCTCCGGTCAAGACTCCGATGCGCATGGACCCCATCTTGCCCTGAGAGCGGTGGTTCGTGGGCTGCACCCCCGTGAACCGCCGGTTACGGTTCGCGGCGGTTCGGCCGGGCCGCTAGCCCGCCGCGCAGACCCCGCCCCGGAGCTCGTCGAGGTGCTTGCCGATCAGGGTGGCGACCTTGGTGAGAATGACGGTGCCGTCGTCGAAGGAGCCCGAATTGGGCTGCGTGGCAATCGCGATGGCGATCTGCCCGCCGGTGGTGGGAATCAGGCCCAGCTGCCTGACCAGGTAGTTCCCGCTGGTGTCGGGGCCCCAGCCGCCCTTGAACTCGGCCCCGTCCAGAGTGCCCAGCCCCCAGCGCTGACCGGAGCTGACCTTGCTCATCAGCGAGGTGACCGCGTCGGATTCGGGCAGACAGGGCAGTTTGGCCGCGAATTTGACCTGATTGGCCAGCGACCAGTCGGCTTGCCCGAAGGCCGAGTAGTCGGATCGGGTGCGGGTGGCGGGCACCGTGGTGTCGGTGTCGCCACCCTCGCGTAGCACGTCCTGGACGGTCTGGGCGGCGATATCGGGCGAGCCCAGCGCCTGCCACAGGGTGTCGGCCGCGCTGTTGTCGGAGTACTCGATGGCATTGATCGCGGCCGTCTGGTTGGACGAGCTCTTGCGCAGCGCGGCCAGGGTGAGCGGCACCTTCATGGTCGACCAGCCCGGTCCCGAGCTCCAATCGCCCAGCGCCACCGTGCGATCGCTGCCCACCGGCGTGATGGCCAGCCCCACCTTGCCCGACAGCGACGGCTTCAGCTCGTTGACGAAATCCCAGGCCAGCGTGCCCGGCAGGGCGACCGCGGTGGCCGGGACGGTGGCTCCGGGCGTCGCCACGGTGCTCGTTTTGTCCGGTACCAGTACGGGTTTGCTGCTGCAGGCCGTCAAGGCGCCGAGCAGCAACACCAGGGCGCCGCGACCGGCGGTCCGGGCGAGCCGCCGCCGTCCGCGTGAAATCGGTGCGTGCACCCGTCAACCTCCATCTGCCCCGGCGTCCGGCGCGTTCCCTGTTCCTAGCGGACGCACCGGAACCCCGTCAATCTCAGGGATTGTCGTGTGCCCGGACGACGGGGGTCAAATGCCGTGGGTATGGGTGGTTTTCGGTGGTGCGCGGCCGAAACGGGTCAGTGCGAGCAGAGTCCGCCGTGTAGGTCGGGCAGGTGGTCGCCGACCAGCAGCGCCAGCTTGTCCATCATGTCGGTGGCGTCATCGAAACTGCCCGAGTCGGGTTCGGCCGCCAGCGCCACCGCCACCGGTCCGTTCAGCGTCGGGACGAGGCCGAACTGGCGGACGGTGTATTTGCCGGTGTCGTCGTCGGGACCCCAGCCGCCCTTGAATTCCGCGCCGATCAGCCGGCCCAGGCCCCAGCTCTGGCTGGGGGTGATCTCACTCATCAGCGAGACAACGGAATTGGCGCGCGGCAGGCAGGGCAGCCGGGAGGCGAAGTGCACCTGGTCGGCCAGCGACCAGTCGGTCGCGCCGAAGGCGAGCAGATCGTCGGATTCCAGCGCGGCCAGTTTGGTGTGGCGGGCGGCGACATCGGTGGCGACGTCTCCGGCCTCGCGCAGGATCGACTCGACCGCCTCGGCGGCCTCGCTGCCGGTGCCCAGCGAGGTCCACAGCGTCTGCGCCGCATCGTTGTCGGAGAAGGTGATGGCGGCCTCGGCGGTGGAGCGCATGCCGGTGGGGTCGTGGCGCAGTGCGGCCAGGGCCAGCGGCACCTTGATGGTGGACCACGCGATGCCGGTGGTCCAGTCGCCCAGCTGGGTCATCTCGCCGCCGCCGACCGGCATCACCGCGAGGCCGATCCGGCCCTCCAGTCCGGCCTTCAGTTCGGCGAAATCCGCCGCGAACGCAATGGTTTTCGGCAAACCGAACAGTTCGGGCAATTCGGGCGCGATCAGGGGCGGGGACTGCAGCTTCGAGCTGTCCCCGACCGGCTTGATCTCATCCGCCTGCGCCGAAGAATGGTGCACCGCACCGACATTCACACCACACCCGGACACGGCCAGGACAGCCGCCACCGCCAGCCCGCGCACAAAACCCTTGCAACAGGCCGGGATCGGATCAGTAGACATACACCACCGCGTTCTCGCCACCAGCGCAGGTCACCAATTTGCCTGCGGCCGTGCAGTTCATCGTGTAAGACCGGCCCGTCACCGGACTCACTGCCACCACAGTAACCGGCGACCCCGGCCGGCCAGTAGCCGTATCGGCATAAGACCGGCGAACCGCCTCCGCGAAAGGACAGGACGTGACCGTGTTCCCGATCGCGGAATTGGCGAAGCCGCCCAGCGCCGCATACGTCGGTGGACACGGCGTAGCACCCGGCGGCAGCTGGACCGCGTCGGATGTCGTGGTGGGCGCCACCGGGCTCGTCTGCTGTGAGCGCGGAGGCGTGGTTCCCGGAACACCCTGTGCTGCCGTCGTTATGGGTGTTTCGTTGCCGGAGCGGTCGAGGACTTGCCAGCCGATCGCACCGGCGATCGCGGCCAGCGCCACCACCAGCACGGCGATCGACACCGGCGCCGCCACCGACCGCTTGCGCCGCCGCCCCGGCTCCCGGGGCTCGGGCTGCACGATGGCGTGCTCGGAGGTCGGATACAGCGAGGGATCCGGGGCCGGCGCGTACGGGAAGTCCCGCTGCTGCGCCTGGGCGTGACCCCATACCGCCTGCTGCTGGGCGTCCGGCGGCAGCGGCGTGTAGTGGAAGTCGCTGACCCGCACCCGGGTCGGGTCCGAGGGCGTGATGATCGGCAGATCGCTCGACGGCGAGGGATCCTCGGCCGCCGGGAAGGAGCCGGTGATGTAGGCCGGGATCGACGTGGTGTTCGGGCGACCGGGATTGGTCTGCCGCACAGTCGGATCGGTATTGCGGGCGGGCGGCGGCGGGGTGCCGCCCGGCAGCATGGTCGTCGCCGGACCGGCCGGGCCGCCGGTCGGCAGCACGGTGGTCGGGGGCGCGCCCACGGGCGGGCCGGGCGGCACGGTCCGGCCCGGCCGCGGCGGCTGCCCCGGCGCACCCTGGCCAGCGGCGCCCTGCAGGTTCGGGGGCGGGCCCTGACCGGCCAGCGCCGCGCGGGCGGCCCGCGCGAATTCGCCCGCGGTGTAGAAGCGGTCGTTCGGGTCCTTGGCGAGCGCCTTGCCGATCACCGCGTCCAGGGCGGGCGGAATCCCGCCGCGCAGCATGCTGGTCAGCGGCGGCGTCTCGGACAGGTGCGCGCGGATCAGCACGCTCATGTTGTCGGCCGGGAACGGCTTGTCGCCGGTGAGGCATTCGTGCAGCACGCAGCCCAGCGAGTAGATGTCGGCGCGGCCGGAGACCGGGCCCGCGTCGAACCGCTCGGGGGCCATGTAGGCGTAGGAGCCCACGGCCGTGCCGGTCATGGTGATGGTGGAGTCGCCCTCGGCGCGCGCGATGCCGAAGTCCGCGAGATATGCGAAATCCGCATCAGTGACAAGAATGTTGGCGGGTTTCACGTCGCGGTGCACCAGCCCCGAGTAGTGCGCGGCGTCCAGCGCCGCCGCCACCTGCTCGATGATCCCGATGACCCGCAGCGGCGGCAGCGCCCCCGAACCGTCCAGCAGCGAACGCAGATCGCGGCCGCGCACCAGCCGCATGTCGATGTAGAGGACGCCGTCGATCTCGCCCCAGTCGTGGATGGGGATGATGTGCGGCTCCGCCAGCCGGGCCGCCGCCTGCGACTCGCGCCGGAAACGCTCCTGGTAGGAGGGATCTTTTGCGAGCTCGGCGGGCAGCAGCTTGAGCGCGACGACCCGATCCTTGGACGTGTCGTAGGCCTCGTAGACCTCGCCCATGCCGCCCTTGCCGAGCAGCGAGCGCAACTCGTACGGCCCGAACCTGCTCCCGGCCCGCGATGGCGCATCCACCCCGTCAAACCTCCACACTCTTGGGAGGGAAGCAGACGAGGACCCGCGACCCACCCCTCTAGGAGGTGGATTCTCCCGGTGCGACTACGCCGTGGTCAAACGCAAAGACGATGGCAGCGGAGCGGTCGCGTAACCCAAGCTTCCCGAAGATATGTCCCACGTGGCTCTTCACCGTTACTTCGGAGATGCCGAGGGCGGTCGCGATCTCGGCGTTGACCCGGCCTCTGCCGATGAGTTCGAGCACCTCGAGCTCGCGAACCGTGAGCTCGGACAGGCGATTGCCGGCCGGTGCCGGAGTGGGGCGCGCCGAACGGTAGGTATCGATGACACGCGGGGTGACGGTCGGATCCAGCCACGAGCCGCCGCCGGCGACGGTGCGGACCGCGCGGATCAGGTCCTCGGCGGGCGAGTCCTTGAGCAGGAACCCGGCCGCGCCCGCGCGCAGCGCGCCGGACAACAGTTGCTCGTCGTCGAACGTGGTGAGCACGAGCACCGGGGGCGCGCCGGGGTCCGCGCGCAGCGTCCGGGTGGCCTCGATGCCGCCGATCCGTTTCATGCGCAGGTCCATCAGGACCAGGTCGGGACGGTGCGCGGCCACCGCCGCGGGCACTTCGTCCCCGTCGGAGCATTCGCTCACCAGGAAACCGTCGCGGCGGCGCAGGATTCGGCGCAGTCCGCCGCGTACCAGCTCCTGATCGTCGACTACGAGGACGCCGATCGGTTCCTCGTCCGGACGGTCGGTCACAAACCCTCCTGCTGCGGCTGTTTCATGGTCACGGCCTGCATGGCGGTGCGCAGTCCGTGTTCGGCGGCGGCCACGCAGGGCCATTGGCCGGTGGTCGGAATTCTGGCGTGTACTTGCCAGCCGTCGTCGTGCGGACCCGAGGACAGGGTGCCGCCGAGCGCCGCCAGACGCTGGCGCATACCGGAGATGCCCATGCCGAGCCCGGGCCGCAACACCGCACCCGCGGGCAGGGTGTTGGTCACCGTCAGCTCGATGTTCCTGGGGTACACCATGATTCGGACTCGGGCCCGTGCGCCCGGCGCGTGCTTGGCGACATTGGCCAGAGATTCCTGGCAGATTCGATACAGGGCCAGGCCCAGGGCGGCTGAGATCTCGGCGGGGTCGCCGTCCGAGCGGAAGTCGATCTCCATGCCGGCACGCACGAAGTCCGAGACCAGACCCCCGATGTCATCCAGGCCCGGTTCCGGCCGCAGGGGTGCGGACCGCTCGCCGAGCAAGCCGACCGTACGCCGGATGTCGGCCATCGCCTGGCGTCCCAGCCGCTCGGCGTCGGACAGCGCATCGACCGCCTCGTCCACGTCCCGGTCGGTCTGCAACGCGTGCCGGGCGGCCGTCACGTGCAACAGGGTGATGCTCAGCGAATGCGCGATCACGTCGTGCACCTCGCGGGCGATGCGGCGGCGCTCCTCGTCGGCCGCCGCCTGCGCGCGAATGTCCTGGTAGTCGCGCTCCTGATACAGGTAGCGGCGCTGATAGTTGAGTAGCTGGCCGGTGAACCAGGCGAACAGGATGCCCAGCGCGAACCAGGTGAACCCGTCGATGTGCCCGACCGATTCGAAGAACACGAGCTCGGCGAACATGGCCAGCCCGACCGGCAGGCTGACCGCGGTGCGGGAGATGGCCGCGATCTCGCCGGCGATGACGATCAGGATCAGCGGCGCGGCGTCGAGCGCGACCGGCTGGGACAGGAACAGCGCCACCGAGATCATGGTCAGCCCGGCCAGCAGTACCGGGCGCGGCTTGAAGTCGAAGATGATGCACGGCGGGCCGGTCACCAGCACCACCGCCAAGGCGGTCGTCGCGAGGGCGCTGGGGAAATAGCCCGCGGCCACTCGCTGCGCGAAGGCCGTCGTGGCGATGATGTACATCATCAAATCCACCAGCACGGCCATCGAGGCGGGGTAGTCGAACCCGGTCGCCTCCACCCAGCGCTGATAGTCGGCGATCGGATTGCGTGCGAATCGCCGGAACCCCGCGCCGGCGCGGCGCAGTCCCTCCAGCAACTCCTGCCCCAGGGCGGCGGGGGTGGCGCTGGTCACGTTCATTCTGCAAGGCTATCCGTGGAATCAGACGGCGTACATCGTCCGGCGGCAGGGGTCCGTCTCCTACCGGGGTAGGAGGTCAAGTCGCGTCCGCGGCACGAAGACAGCGGCGGGAGGCCGATCGTAGTTTGGGGACAACAGCCGACACGCTCGCCATCAGCGGGCGTTCAACGAGAGGTTGGCGTCATGTCCTGGGCAGATCTTCACGCTCGCACCGACATTCTGCACACCGTCCTGGATCGGGCGGCGCGCCGCGACTTCGCACGAAATCCCTTGGACCCCACGCTCTTCCACGACCTGCCGGACCTGGACCGGCTCTTCGGCGGACCCGAGGGCGTGCTGCTGGCGCTGCGGAACCGCTGGGAGAACCATCTGACCGTGAAACTCGAGAACGCAATGGAGAAGGGCATTCTGGCGCAGGAGGCGTACGCCGAACTCTGCGCCGAGCAGCCCGCGCTGCGCGCCCTGCTCGATGCCTGCGACACCGATAGCCTGTACTACCGCCGTCCCCGCCTGCGCGCGCTGGCCGGCTGACCGCACCACACCGATGCACTGATCTTCGAGGGGTAGACAATGCTGGAATTGACCGACGTCACCAAGGAATACCGGGTGGGTGAGCAGGCCGTACGCGCCCTGGACGGCGTCAGCCTGCGGATCGGGGCGGGGGAGTTCACCGCGATCATCGGGCCCTCCGGTTCCGGCAAGAGCACCATGCTGCACCTGCTCGGCGCGCTGGACTCGCCGGACTCGGGGTCGATTCGCTTCCAGGGCAAGGAGATCGGCGACCTCGACGACGATGCGCAGTCCGAATTCCGGAGGCAGCGTGTCGGTTTCATCTTCCAGTTCTTCAACCTGCTGCCCACCCTCACCGCGTGGGAGAACGTCGCCATCCCGAAACTGCTGGACGGCAGCGGACTGCGCAAGGCCAAGCCGCGCGCCCTCGAACTGCTCGACCTGGTCGGCCTCGGTGAACGCGCCGACCACCGGCCCGCGGAACTATCCGGCGGGCAGATGCAGCGCGTCGCGGTGGCCCGGGCGCTGATCATGGACCCGCCGCTCATCCTCGCAGACGAGCCCACCGGCAACCTGGACTCCAAGACCGGCGCCTCGATCCTGCGGCTGCTGGCCGACATCACCGAGGCGGGGAACTCGGTGGTCATGGTCACCCACGACATGGGGGCGGTGCGGTACTGCGATCGCGTGATCAACCTGCGCGACGGGCGGATCGGGTCCATCGACCGGGTCGAGCGGGGCGATGACGGGGAGGTCCGGACGGTTCCCGAAACCGACGCCGCCCAACCCGCCGTGAATGGCGCCGAGGCCACCGGCGCCGAGACCGCCGCGAATGGTGCCGCCAACGGCGCCGGGGCGGTGCGCGCATGATCCGCGCTGCCTGGGACCGCCTCCGGCTGTTCAATATCGGTGAGCTGCTCGCCCACCGCGCCCGCACCATCATGGCCATGGTGGTGATGGGCGTCTCCGCCGGACTGCTGGTCTCGGTCTTCAGCATCTCCGGCTCCATCACCGGCTCGGTGGACAAACTCACCCACAGCCTCGGCGGCAAGGCCGCGCTCGAGGTCAGCGGCGTCACCGACGCCGGCTTCGATCAGTCACTGCTGCAACAGATCCGGACCGTGCCCGGGGTCGAGACGGCCGCGCCGATGCTGCGCCAGTCCATCGGGGCCGACGACAATCGGGCGCTGCTGATCGGCGTCGACCAGTCCATCGCCCAGCTGGGCAGCGATCTAGGCGGGACGCTGAAAGACCAGGCGGGCAAGCTGCTCACCGTCCCCAACGGGGTGCTGGTCGGCGCCGCCATGGGGCACGGCGAAGGGGAGCGGTTCCAGCTCGGCACCGTGACCGCCACGGTCGCGGGCGTCATCGACGACGCCACCGCGGCCAAGATCAATGGCGGCCACATCGTGTTCGCGCTGCTGCCGGTGGCGCAGAAGATCACGGGCCGGGCCGGGCACATCGACTCGGTGCAGATCGTGCCCGCGCCGAACATCGATGCGGGACAGCTGCGTTCGGATCTGACCACCGCGGTCGCGGGCCGGGCCGTGGTCGCCGATCCGGACCTGCGCACCGCGCAGGCGGGCGGCGCCATCATGCTGGTGCGCTTCTCCACCCTCGCCTCCTCCGCGGCGGCGCTGATCGTGTCGACCTTCCTCATCTACAACGCCATGAGCATGGCGGTGGCGCAACGCCGTCCGACGCTGTCGCTGCTGCGGGCCATGGGCGGCAAGCGCGGACCCATGGTGCGCGACCTGCTCACCGAGGCCGCGCTGCTCGGCCTGGTGGGCGGCCTGATCGGTGCGATCATCGGAATCTTCATGGGCCGCACCGCGATCCATCAGCTGCCCGCGGCCATCGTGAACTCGGTGGAATCGCGCACCGAATACGAGGTGCCCGGATACGCGGTGCCGGTGGCGATCGCCGCCTGCGTGCTGGCCAGCGTCGCGGCCGCGGCCCTGGCGGCGCGGCAGGTGTACAAGGTCGCGCCCATCGAGGCGCTGGCCCCGGTCGGCGTCGGCACGGCCGACCGGGTGAGCCCGATCCTGCGCTGGTCCGCGGCCGCCCTCGGCCTGGCCATGGTGGGCGGCGCCATCGCGGTCGCCGAGCTGGATCTGGGCCGCTACTCGATCGGCGCGATCTCGCTGTCCATCGGCGGATCGGTGGTGCTGTGCTTCGCCGCCACCGGACCCATCGTGCGCGCTGTCGCCGCGGTGGCCGGACTCTTCGGCGCGCCGGGAGCATTGGGCGCCACCACCATCGAACGCGCGCCGCGCCGGGTGTGGGCCACCGTCATGACGGTCATGATCGGCATCACCGCCATCGTCGCCATGGGCAATGCCAGCCGCAATATGGTCAGCGCCGCCACCGACAGCTTCGAGGGCCTGGGCCGCACCGACGTGTTCGTCAGCCCGACCGCCATGGAGCAGTTCCCCACCGGGCCGCTGCTGCCCGCCGATCTGAAGGAGAAGCTGGCCGCCATCCCCGGCGTCGGCGGAGTCGGCTCGGCGCAAATGGCTTTCGCGACCCTGGGCCGCGGCCGCGTCATGTTGCAGGGCTACGAGGACGGCGTCGCACGCACCTCGGCGCTCGACTCGGTGAGCAAGACCGAGCAGGCGCGCATGGCGGCGGGGGAGGGCATCGTCATCTCGCGTGACGTGGCCCGTTCCCTCGGCGTGGAGGAAGGCTCCGAAGTCACCCTGCCCACGCCGTCCGGTGAACACCGGGTGCAGGTGCTGCGGGTGGTGCCGTACTTCTCCGCCATCGCCGGGGTGGTCGTGCTCGACCTCGACATCATGCGGCAGTGGTACCAGCGGCCGGGCGAGACCATCATCGGCATCGACTTCGCGCCCGGCGCGGACCACGCCGCGGTGATGGCCGCAGTCCGCGCCGCCGTGCCGGCCGAAATCCACGTCAGCACCGGACGGCAAGCGGTGGACGCGATCTCGTCGAGCGTCCAGCAGGGCACCGCGATCAGCGCCGCCATCCTCTGGATCGTGGTCCTGGTCGCCACCATCGCCCTGCTCAACACCCTCATGCTGTCGGTGCTGGAACGCCGCCGCGAACTGGGCGTGCTGCGGGCGATGGGCACCAGCCGCCGCTTCCTGCTGCGCACCGTGCTCACCGAGGCCGCGGGCATCGGATTGACGGGCGCGGCCCTGGGACTGGCGATCGGGTCGGGCGTGCACTATCTGGCGACCGTGGCCCTCGGGCACGCCATCGCCATGGACATCGCCTATCGTCCCAGCCCACTGCTGGTGGTGTACGCGATCGTCGCGCTCGGACTGGCTCTGCTCGGGGCGATTCCGCCCGCCCTGCGCGCCGCCCGGATGCCCATCGTGGAGGCCATCGCCGTGGACTGATCGGCGGGTAAATAGGATGGAGCGCATGAGCGCAGCGACCGTGGACTTGATGGACTACTCCGATGTCATCGACCGGTACGACCCGGTGCTCGGCATGGAGGTACACGTCGAGCTGGGCACCGCGACCAAGATGTTCTGCGGCTGCCCGACCGAATTCGGCGCCGAGCCCAACACCCAGGTGTGCCCCGTGTGCCTGGGCCTGCCGGGCTCGCTGCCGGTGGTGAACGAGAAGGCCGTCGAGTCCGCGATCCGCATCGGGCTCGCGCTGAACTGCTCCATCACCCCCTGGGGGCGGTTCGCGCGGAAGAACTACTTCTACCCGGACCAGCCGAAGAACTACCAGATCAGCCAGTACGACGAGCCGATCGCGCAGAACGGCTACCTCGACGTGGTCCTCGATGACGGCTCGGTCTTCCGGGTCGACATCGAGCGCGCCCACATGGAGGAGGACACCGGCAAGTCGCTGCACGTCGGTGGCGCGACCGGCCGCATCCACGGCGCCTCGCACTCGCTGCTCGACTACAACCGCGCGGGCGTGCCGCTCATCGAGATCGTCACCAAGCCCGTCGAGGGTGCGGGCGAGCGGGCCCCCGAGGTGGCGCGCGCGTACGTGACCGCGCTGCGCGAGGTGCTCAAGTCCCTCGATGTGTCGGACGTGAAGATGGAGCAGGGCTCGCTGCGCTGCGACGCCAACGTGTCCCTGATGCCCAAGGGCGCCAAGGAATTCGGCACCCGCACCGAGACCAAGAACGTGAACTCGCTGCGCAGCGTCGAGGTCGCGGTGCGCTTCGAGATGCGCCGCCAGGCCGCGGTGCTGGCCTCCGGCGGCGAGATCCTCATGGAGACCCGCCACTTCCACGAGACCGACGGCACCACCTCGCCGGGCCGCATCAAGGAGACCGCCGAGGACTACCGCTACTTCCCGGAGCCCGACCTCGAGCCCATCGCGCCCGACGCCGCCTGGGTCGAGGAACTGCGCGGCACCATCCCCGAGTACCCGTGGCTGCGCCGCGCCCGCATCCAGTCCGACTGGGGCCTGTCCGACGAGGTGTTCCGCGACCTGGTCAACGCCGGCGCGCTGGACCTGATCATCGCGACCGTCGACGCGGGCGCCTCGGTCGACGCCGCCCGCTCCTGGTGGGTCGCCTACCTCACCGAAAAGGCCAAGGAGAGCCAGGTTTCGCTCGAGGACCTGACCATCACCCCCAAGCAGGTCGCCGAGGTGGCCGGGCTGGTCGAGGCCAAGACCATCAACAACAAGGTCGCCAAGCAGGTCGTCGACTTCGTCCTCGCCGGCGAGGGCGAGCCCGCCGCCATCGTCGAGGCCAAGGGCCTGGGCATGGTCTCCGACGACTCCGCCCTGCAGTCCGAAGTCGAGAAGGCCCTCGCCGCCAACCCCGACATCGCCGAGAAGATCCGCTCCGGCAAGGTCCAGGCCGCCGGCAAGGTCGTCGGCGACGTCATGAAGGCCACCCGCGGCCAGGCCGACGCCGCTCGCGTCCGCGAACTCGTCCTCGCCGCCTGCGGCGTCGAGGGCTGAGCTTGACCCTCACACCGTGTTAGGCCCGAGCCTGGAGGAGTCATGTTCAGTATCGGAGACTTCGCCAGGTTCGGATCGGTGTCGGTGCGAATGCTGCGCCACTACGACGAGATCGGGCTGCTACCGCCGTCCGAGGTCGACCCGTACTCGGGCTATCGGTTCTACGCGGCCGATCAGCTCGCCCGGCTCAACCGCATCGTCGCGCTGAAGGATCTCGGCTTCACCCTGCAACAGGTGGCCGAGATGCTCGACGGTCAGCTATCCGCGGAACGGTTGCACGGCATGCTGCAACTGCGTCGCGCCCAGCTGGCCAATCAGGTGGCCGCGGACACCGCGCGACTCCAGTCCGTCGAGGCGAGGCTCCTGCGTATCGAAAGGGAGGGCGTCATGCCCGAGCAGGAAATCGTCGTGAAATCCCTGGCCCCCACACTCGTCGCCGAAATGAGCGATGTGGCGGCCGAATCCGGTGAGGCCGCCGTCGGCCCGATCATCGAGCGGCTCTACCAGCGGCTGGGGAAGTCGATCCCGGAGGCGGGACTCACCATCACCGGTGCGCCGGTCGTGTATTACGAAGAGCTGGAAGCGGGTCTGCGCGTCCACGTCGCCCACCAGGTCGCGGGCGCCGCCACCGCCGGCACCCCCTTCGAGCTGCGTGAGCTGCCCGCGATCACGCAGGCCGCCACCCTCGCCCACCGCGGCAAACTGTCGGAACTGTGCGTGTCCTTCGAGGCCATGGGCCGCTGGGCCGACGAGAACGGTTACGCCCCTTGCGCTCCCATCCGCGAGGTCTACCTCAACGCCCCCGGCGACCCCGCCTCCGCCGAATGGGTCATCGAACTGCAGATGCCGGTCACGCAGGCCGCCCGAGCCTGAGCCGGAAAGCGCTGCGGCGCACAGCGAGTGCTGTGCGCCGCAGCGTGCGCCGGAGGCTAGTCCGGACCGTTGCCCTGACCGGCGCTCGGCGGCGGGATCCGCACCACCCGATCGTCGTACTGGTTCGGACTGCCGTCGGGCTTGTTCACGGTGCCGACCCAGATATTGCCGTCGCCGCCGATCGCCGCGCCGTCGAGGCGGCCGTACTTGTCCTGCGCCAGCAGCGAGGGCGCGGCCGTCACCGCGTGGGTGTTCTTGTCGGCCATGGCGATGGCCAGCGCCTTCTGATTGGTCATGGAGATCGCGACCGCGTCCGTGGCGGCCGCGCAGCCCGCGACCCCCGGGTGATCGGGCCAGGTCCATGCCTTCACCGGCACGCCATCCGCGCCGACCCGCTGCAGCCGGTCCTCGGTGGCGGTGCGGTCGGTGAACCAGATCGACCCCTTGCCGTCCGAGCACACGCCGCCCGCCACCCCGATTCCGGACACCATCACATCGGCGGCCGCACCGGGCGCGGGGGCGTTGATGCTCAGCAGCTTCCCCGCCAGCGAGCCGGTGTCGGCGGCCAGCGCCGGGTTGCCCGCGTCGCCGGTGAGCACCAGCATGCGGTCGTGCGCGGTGAAATCGATCGACCCGCGATTGCCGTTGGCGCCCTTCGGGATTCCGGTCAGGATCGGCTTGGGCGCGCCGCCGTCGGTGGAGATGCGCACCACCCGGTTGTCGCTCGGCGTCGTCACGTACGCGTAGACCAGGCCGTCCTCACCGTAGGTGGGCGACAGCGCCAGCCCGGTCACGCCGCCGTCCCCGGCCGGGTCGACATCCACCTTCGCCACCTCCACCGGCGCGGGCGGCTCACCCTCGTCGGTGGCGACCACCTTCAGGATCCGCCCGGTGGTGCGCTCGGCCACCAGCGCGCTGCCGCCGTCGGGCAACGCGACCAGCCCGCCGGTGGTGTCCAGGCACGAGACCACCACGGCCAGATCGGGATCCACACACGGCAGATCCGGACGCTTGGCATTGGTCGGCGGCGTCTTGGGGGTGCTGGTCTTGGGCTCGGCGTCCTGCCAGGTCGGCTCGGTGGTGAACGGACTGGAGGCGCGATCGTCGAAGCGCGCGCACCCCGACAGCAGCACCGCGCCGAGCGTCATGCCCAGCACGATCCGCCCGGCGCCCGCGCGGACCATCCGTGCACCCACCCCGACACGGTCAGCGGCAACCAGACTCATGGTGGAGACGTTACGGAAAACCTGCCGTCACCGCTCGGACGGGGTGTCGCAAAAAGGCGTGCCGTGGCGAAACACTCCACCGTGGCGCGAATCGGCCAGCGGACACGCCCACGTTCTGCGGGGTGCCGGACGGTTGCGGCTAATACTCTGACCCGGGTGACGAACAAGCCGAACCAGCCGTCCGCCGCGGCGGGCGACGCCACGCCCGCAGCTCCGCGCCCGGCCGGCGCCCCGGTCCGCAGCCCCTTCGACTCGCCGACCGAGCAGTTCGCCGCCCCGTCCGGCGCGGAGCCCACCGAGAAGATCACACCGCCGCCCGCCGCCCCTTCCGGTCCGGCCGCCGAGCAGCCCGGCCAGGGCACCGGGCAGCCCGGCCAGGCGACCGAGAAGATCACGCCGCAGAAGGTCGGCCACGGCACCGAGCGGAACCTCCCGCGCACCGACGAGGAACTCGGCCTCGATCCGGACGTCCCGCTCTACTCGCAGGGCAAGAACTCCGTCCCGGGCGCGGCCGACAGCTCCGCCGCCGAGCCGTCCTCGACCTACTCCTTCGCCAGCATCCCTCCGGCCCCGGCCGCGCCTCCGGAGAACAACGGCCGCCGCCGTCGCGACGACCGCCGCGGCACCGTGGACCTCGGACTCCTCCTGCTGCGCTTGGTCATCGGCGGCACCTTCACCTATCACGGCCTGCAGAAGGCCTTCGGCTGGTTCCATGGACCCGGCTTCGACGGCATCAAGACCGCGATGCAGGGCGGTGGCTGGAAGCACGTCGACCTGGCCGCGCCCATGCTCATCGCCGGCGAGCTCGGCGGTGGCGTGCTGGTCCTGATCGGCCTGGCCACGCCGCTGGCCGCGGGCGCGCTGCTCGCGGTGATCCTGGACGCGTGGATGTGGAAACAGGGCATGGTTCCCGGTTTCCAGTACTCCGCCAAGACCAACTCGGTCGAGATCGAGTCGATCCTGGTCGGCATCACCACCGCGCTCATCCTCACCGGCCCCGGCCGCTACTCGCTCGACCGCAACCGCGCCTGGTCCACCCGCCCGTTCCTGGGCTCGCTGGCCGCCTTCGTCGCGGCGGTGGCCGCCGCCATCCTGGTCTACATCTACCTGCACGGCGGCAACCCGCTCAACGGCATCGGCCCGTTCAAGTAACAGGTCGCGGCCGCGCGGCCACATGACGTCGTCGCAGGTGGAGGCCCTGATTCCGTTGCTCGCGGCGTTCGACGCGGCCGCGGGGGAGGGGCATGTCACGCGGGCG